>JAFUEX010000022.1 GCA_017470165.1 Alphaproteobacteria bacterium | reverse complement strand
TTATCGCCGCCTTGCGGGCCATCCGCGATGCGGAGATCAAACGGCGGCTGCACAGTCTGCTGCTCACTCTTGCCGAAGAGCACAAGGACAAGCGCAAAGACAAGGACAAAAAGCCTAAATCACCCTCTTCCGCCTCATCCTCCCACCCACGTCGGAAATAAAGAATGTCCTGTTTCGTCTCCTAAAAAGCATTTTCAATATGTCTTATTTTCAAAAGCGATTCCACCAGCACGGCATCAAATCGGATATCAAGACCGCCAAACTCCGAATGACGTGCCAAAAAGCTCTCGGCTCCGCGACGTATTCGTTCCATTTGTTTAGGCTTTATCGCATATGCCGCCTGTTCCAAATCCTTGCGTTTTTTAACTTCAACAAACACCAAAGTACGACTGTTGCGCACAATAATATCCACCTCACCGGCACCGGTTCCCCTTCCGGTCACATAATTTGCCTCCACCAGCGAATAACCTTTCAGCCGCAGATATTGCAACGCCACAAACTCCGCCGTTTTACCCGAAAAATCACCCATTATCCCTCATCTCCAATGCCGCTGCATAAACCTCATTGCGTTTCACATTATATTTTTTCACAATATTTGCCACTGCGGTTTTCAAATTATTTCGCACCAGTTCTTCGGCCAACTCACTACGATAATCTGCCGCCATATTCACCATTTCTTTTGGAGCAACCAGTACCACGATTTCTCCCTTAACCGGATTGGCATCATAATACTCCAGCAACTCCTGCGCCGTTCCGTTGCGACAATCCTCATACATTTTGGTTATTTCCCTAACCACCGCAACCTCGCGATTGCCGATTACCTCTTGCAGCGCTGCCAAAGTCTTTGTCAGCCGGTCAGCTCGTTCATAACAAATCAACGTTGCCGCACTTTCGGCATATTTACGCCAAAAATCGATTCGCGCTTTGTCTTTATTCGGCACAAACCCGCAAAACATAAAATTATTGCTCGGCAACCCTGACAATTGCAACCCGCAGATTGCCGCGCACGCACCGGGGAGTGTTGTTAAAAAAACTCCGCTTTCTCTGGCCTCTTTGGCCAATTTGTACCCCGGATCAGACACCAACGGCGAACCGGCGTCCGAAACATAAGCTACCACGCTCCCCTCTAAAGCTGCAGCTATAACCTTTTGTGCATCTTTGCTCTCATTATGATCATGCAACGGCACAAACCTTTTCCCCCGCAACGACACCCCCAAAAGCCCCAGCAATTTTTTGGTCACACGGGTATCCTCACAAGCCACGACATCCGCCTCCTTCAAGACTTCCAGCGCCCTCAAGGTTATATCTCCCAGATTGCCGATAGGTGTCGCCACCAGATAAATTCCGTTTTTCATAAACCCTCTCTTTACAATCAAAGATTTTTATAATAAAAGCATTAACAGATTGTTTTATATTTTGGGATAAAATGCAAGTGATAAAAAAAATTTCAGTTATCTTTACCTGTTTTATTTTGAGTTGTTGTTCAACCGCCCCGCAGGTCTTAAATGAGGGCGGCGCCGAGAGCTATACCACCGACATCAGCGAAATAGGTATCTCCACCTCACAAAGTTTTCGTGTGGGTATGTTGCTGCCTTTAACCGGTGCCGATTCGAAATACGGCCAAGGTATGAAAAACGCCTCAATGTTGGCACTCAATGATATCAACAATCCCAATTTAGTAATCCAGTATTATGACACTGCCAGCACTCCGTCCGGCGCCCGTGTGGCCATAAAAAATGCCGTCAATCAGCATTCTCAGCTCATTTTGGGGCCCTTAAAAAGCACCGAAGTTTCGGCCATCAGCAATGAAACAATTTACCAAGGCATTCCGGTTATAGCTTTTTCTACTTCGCCGGATGTTTTGCAACCGACCATCTATACCTTAGGCTTGCTGATTGATGAGCAGGTTGACCGCATAATGTCCCATGCCGTCTCACAAGGAAGACGGCGTTTTGCCCTGCTACTGCCTGACAACAACACCGGTATTTCCACCGCCAAAGCTGCCGTCAAATCGGCTGCCAAAAACGAGGCGATTATCAGTGTTATTGCCTTCTACAAAACCGGAACTTCCGATTTTTCGTCCATTGTCAAACAAATGACTGATTATAATTTACGCCACAAACAAGCCGAACAGCTCAAATACAAACTCAAAAATTTGGCAGCTTCCGGTGATGCCTCCGCCCAAAAAGAACTTAAGATTCTCGAAAGCCGTGATGGCGTAGGTGATGTCGGTTTCGATGCAATCCTCTTTCCCGAGGGCGGAGTAACCTTGACGGCGGCAGCATCTATCTTTGCCTATTATGATGCTGCTTATCCCACCATTCAGTTTTTGGGTACCTCTATTTGGGAGGCCGGCATATCTCACAAAGAATCTTCGCTGCAAAACAGCATCTATCCCGCTTTGACCAAAGCTAAAAATAACACTTTTGTTTCGCAGTATTATTCCATTTTCGGCGAAAAACCCAGCAGCCTCTACACGCTGGCCTATGATGCGGTGATTTTGGCCGACCGCCTGTCCAAACAATCTTGGGAGGGCACTTTAAGTGACAACATAACATCTGTGGGAGGATTTTTCGGCCTCAACGGCAAAGTCCGCTTCTTTGCCGACGGCACCAACCAGCATTCGCTGGATATCGTTTCGGTTTCATCCTCCGGTGACAAAGTTATCGATTCCGGCGAACAATATTTCGAGACCACCTCTTTTGAGCTCCCCGCCATTGACCCCGACACGGTCTATACAACTCCGCGCATCATTGGCAAAGACCCTTCATTGGCGCAGGTTTTGATTTATGGCAAAGCCCTTGATTCCATTCCCCAAGCTGTCAGCAAACCACAGGTTGATGCCTATATCCGTTAAATATTCCGCGTAACCTGAAAAAACTGCTTGAAAAAGGCGGGAGTTTTTGCTAACTATATCACTCAAGGAGAAAAGCGGGTTAACTTTTCGCCAATCCGGTCAGGTTCGGAAGAAAGCAGCCGTAACGATTTCGGTTAAGGTCGTCTTTTCTCCCCATTTTTATTCCACTTTCCACATCAGGATGGTTTATGGCAGACAATCAAGATAATTACGTAGTTTTGGCTCGCAAATACCGCCCGCAGAATTTTAGCGAATTGCTGGGGCAGGATGCGCTGGTGCAAACCATTACCAATGCCATTAAAAACAATCGCCTGCATCACGCCTACATCCTCACTGGTATTCGCGGGGTCGGCAAAACCACTACAGCCCGCATCATTGCCAAAGCGCTCAATTGCACCGGCAAAGACGCTTCTTTAGGAGCCACGGTCAATCCTTGTGGCATTTGTGATAATTGCCGAGCTATTGCTGAATCGCGGCATATCGATGTTTTGGAATTGGATGCGGCTTCACGCACCGGTGTCGATGACATCCGCGAGATTTTGGACGGTGTACGCTACAAACCCACCTCCGGCCGCTACAAAGTTTATATCATCGACGAAGTGCATATGCTTTCCAAGGCTGCCTTCAACGCTTTGCTGAAGACTTTGGAAGAACCGCCCTCCCACGTGGTTTTCATCTTTGCCACCACCGAGATTCGCAAAGTTCCGGTTACTGTTTTATCGCGTTGCCAGCGTTTTGATTTGCAGCGTCTGAGTATCGACACCTTGATGACCCATTTTAAGAACATTATCGCCAAAGAAAATCTGCAGGCCGACGATGAAGCGCTGCACCTTATCGCCAAAGCGGCCGACGGCTCTTGTCGCGACGGATTATCGCTCTTGGATCAGGCTATTTCTTTAGGCGGCGGCGAGGTCAAAACCGACGTTGTCAAAAATATGATTGGCATTGCCGAACGCAGCGCCGCTTTTGTGATTTTTGAAACCTTGGTCAACGGCAAAACTGCTGATTTGTTGCAAAATCTTGAGAAACAACGCGCCGATGGCACCAATCCGCTCACTTTGCTGCAAGATTTGATTAATGTAACTCACCTTATTGCCAAGGTCAAAATTGTGCCGGAGTTTATTCAAGACGCCTCTCTTTCCGAGAACGAAAAAGACTTTTGTTCGCGGATGGCACCGCTTATCCCGATGGCCGTGCTGTCCAAGATATGGCAGATGCTGATTAAGGGACTCGGAGAAATGAGCATTGCCCCTTCACAGCAAGATGCTCTGGAGATGATACTCATCCGCACAGCCTATTCCGCCAGCCTGCCCACCCCTGAGGAAATCCTCGACGGCTTAAAAAAAAACTCTGATTTAACCCCGACCGCGGCCAAAACTGCGGTTATTTTGCCGTCTAATGATGCGGCGCAGGCTGACAACAACTTTGTCTCCTTTGCCTCTCCCGAAGAAATGGTGAGTTACTTTATCGAAAACAAAAAACTTCTGTTGGCCTACAGCCTGAAAAACGACGTGTCTTTTCACGAGTTCCGCAACGGCTATATCAAAATCGGCATCAACGAAAAAATCACCAATGATTTTATCCTTGACCTGCAAAAAAATTTGGCAGAAATCACCGGCCAAAAATGGATTATTGATACCGACTTCTCCTTTGGCGAAACTTTGGCTCAAAAAGAAGAAAGACAGGATATGGCCTATAGAAAAGATGCGCTTGATCTTCCCTTGGTCAAAGCCATTATGGCCGAATTTTCCAAAGCCAAAATTGAAAGTTTGACACGCAAAACTAATAATGATAATACTTCTGACAGCGAGGATGATATTTCCTATACGACAGAATACACTCAATATATGGAGGATGAAAACTGATGATGAATATTCAAGGTCTTATGAAACAAGCTCAGCAAATGCAAAAAAAATTGCAGGAAGAGCAAGAAAAATTAGCCCAAGAAGAAGTTGAGGGAACTTCCGGCGGCGGAATGGTCAAAACCACCCTCAACGGCAAATACACTATGCTCAAACTGCAAATTGACCGTTCGCTGGTTAATGCCGATGAGACCGACATCTTGGAAGACTTGGTTATGGCGGCTTACAATGATGCCAAAAACAAAATCGATGCCAAAATGAACTCTCATCTCGGCTCCATTACCGACGGGCTCAATCTTGGTGGTTTGAAACTTCCCTTTTAGGTAGGATTTTTAATCCATGGCCGGCCAAGACATCGAAACTCTGATAAAACAAATTGCCAAGCTCCCCTCGCTTGGCTCACGCTCGGCGCGCCGCATTGTTTTGCACCTGCTTGGCAAACGCGATGCCGTATTTTTACCCCTCATTGAGGGCTTAACCCGCGTGGCTGATAACATCAAAACCTGTGAAATTTGCGGCAATTTTGACACCGCCAGCCCATGTTCGATATGTTCGTCGGCCTCTCGTGATGACAGCATCATATGTGTGGTGCGTGATGTTGCCGATTTGTGGGCGATGGAACGCGTCGCACTTTTCAAAGGCAAATACCATGTTCTTGGCGGAGTTCTCTCGGCGCTCGAAGGCATAGTCCCCGAAGACCTTAACATAGATTCGCTCGCCGCACGGCTTGCTTCCGGCAAAATTAGAGAGCTGATTTTGGCTCTGCCGGCCACCATCGACGGACAAATCACCTCCCATTATCTCAGTTCGCGTTTCAAAAACAGCGGCGTTGCCATCACCACTTTGGCCCAAGGGATTCCCATGGGTGCCGAGCTCGATTATATGGACGAGGGTACATTGCAGCTGGCGCTCAATTCACGCAAAACCCTCTGAAATTCGCGTTATCAGCACTAATCAAAAAGCGCCTTCTTAAAAAAAGGCGCTTTAATTTATTATTGATTACTTTTACCTTTAAGCGTATTGATTAATCCAATCAGTGATAGTCGATTTCGGATTCAGCCCGATTTTGCTATCCACCAACTTGCCATCCTTAAACAACAGCAGCGACGGAATACTCCGCAAACCATAATTTGACGGGGTGTTCGGCGATTCGTCAACATTCATCTTGCAAATATTAACCTTCCCCGACATCTCGGTCGACACTTCTTCCATAATCGGCAACAACTGGCGACAAGGCCCGCACCATTCGGCCCAAAAATCCACCAAAACCAGCCCCTTAGACTTCAAAACTTCGGTCTCAAACTCATTATCCGTAATAGCTTTCATCTTGCTTTCCCTCATAAAAAATTGCGACAACATTATATATAGGTAATATTTTACTCAAATAAAGTCCGTTGTCAAAAATTTTTTCAGTTCCAGCCTCAAGTTTGTGGGATGTTTTGTTTATTTTGCTTGAAAAATTATCCTAATATTATATCTTAAATAAAATTTGTAATAATTGAGGAGTTAAAACCATGGATAATGTCGTTGTATTGCCGCCTGATTACAAACCCTCGCACGATGAGGAATATATGAACGAGTTTCAAGTTGAGTATTTCCGCCAAAAATTGCTCAATTGGAAAAAATCCCTCATCGGCCAGTCTATGGACACTCTTGATGAGCTCAAGCAGGGCGGCCTCAATCAACCTGACGAGATAGACCGCGCATCTTTGGAAACTGACAAAGCTCTCGAATTGCGCACCCGTGACCGTATCCGCAAATTGATTTCCAAAATTGATGATGCACTGCGCCGCATTGAAGACGGCACCTACGGCTACTGTGAGGAAACCGGCGAACCTATCGGCGTCGACCGTTTGGAAGCTCGACCGGTGACCACCTTGTCGATTGAAGCTCAAGAGCGTCACGAGCGTATGGAAAAAACCTACGACGACGAAGTCAGCGCCTGATTAAAACCATCCGTCAAGGGGATGATACAAACCATCCCCTTGTTTTGTTTTACGAAAGCAAATATTATGACCAAAAATTTTATCCTTGCCTCGCAGTCGCCGCAGCGCAAAGCCTTGCTTGAGCAAATAGATTTTGCTCCTGAGCTGATTGAGCCTGCCGATATCGACGAAACTCCGCGCAAGGGAGAAAAACCCTCACAATATGTCAAACGTATGGCCTTGGAAAAGGCATTGTCCGTGGCCTCACGCCACCCCGAGGCAATAGTTCTGGCTTCGGATACCGTTATTGTTTTGGGCTCGCGTATCATCCAAAAAGCTCATAGTGATGATGAGCAAAAAAACACCATGCAAATGCTTTCCGGCAAATCGCACCGTGTTCTTACCGGTGTTTGCGTTGTCAATCGCGCCAAACACGCAGCGGTTAAATTAAACATCAACAAGGTCAAAATGAAACGTCTCTCTGCCACCGAAATTAACGATTATGTTGCCTCCCGCGAATGGTGCGGTTGCGCCGGCTACAAAATTGAGGGTCTTATGGGAGGATTTGTTGAAAAAATCAACGGTTCTTACAGCGGCATTGTGGGGCTTCCCTTGTGCGAGGCTCGCAATTTGCTGATTGGCGCCGGAGTAAAATAAATGACATCTCAAATCATTGTTGAACAAAACGCCTCTCTCACCCAAATTGCCTGCCTTGTCGACGGAGTTTTGCGTGAATTCACCATCCACGATACCGTCCAAATCAATGAAGGTGACATATTCCTCGGTAAAATCACCAAAAAAATCATCACCGCCAACTCTCGCAGCGGTTATTTTGTAAACATTGGCGGTAATGATGTTTTCCTCAACGCTCAAGAGCGCGCGCTGGAGGATTTACAAGCCTCCGAGGGCCAAAGTGTTATCTTGCAAATTACCCAAGAGCCGCGTGCCGAAAAAGACGCTCGCGCCTCACGCTTTCTCACTTTTGCCGGTCGATGTTTGGTTTATTGTCCTTATGGTGAGGGCATTGAAATCTCGGCCAAAATCCGCGATGCCGTCAAGATTGACGAGTTACGCGACGTATTGTATGAAATTGCAGCCGACGATGGTTGGATTGTTCGCACCGCTGCGGCCCAAGCCTCACCCAAAGATATCTTGGCCGAAGCAGAAACCCTGCGCCAACTTTTTGCTCAAACCATCAACCTTGCCAAAACCTCTGCCGCACCGGCAATCCTGCACCAAAAACCGTCTCCGCTGGCCGAAATCATTGAGCGCTATGCTTCAACTTCTCCCGCTATAATTACTAATTCTCACCGCTTGGTCAACCAATTATCCGGCCTGTCAGCTGCATTTGCCAGACATCCCTTTGCCGATTACGGCATTTCCGAGCAGCTAACCGACGCCCTTTCTCCCGAGGTAAAGCTATCCGGATTTGGACGCATCTTCATTGAGGAAACCCACGCTTTCACTGCCATTGATGTCGACAGCGGCTCAGGCAGTGCTCAGGGGAGTCTTACCGCGCTCAATCAGCAAGCTGCCCGCGAGATTGCACGGCAAATCATCTTGCGCAACTTGTCCGGAAAAATTATCATTGACTTTGCCGGCTTCACCGAATTTAAATTTCTCAAACCGATAGTTGATATTTTGGAACGCGCTTTATATTCCGACCCGCTCAAATCTCGGGTATTGGGTGTCAGCAAGGCTGGCAATGTCGAGATAATCCGCCAACGCCGCCGTCCCTCTTTACGAGATTTGCTCACTGTTGAATGTTCAACTTGCCTTGGCAGCGGGAGATGCGAAAAATGAAATGTCCGATTTGCTCGCGCGAGGTAGAAGATAAAAAATATCGTCCGTTTTGTTCAAAACGCTGCGCGGATATTGATCTTGGCAATTGGTTCAACGAAAAATACTCTTTTGCCGCACAAGAAATTGATGAGCAGGATATAGCCGAGCTTGACAATCTGTGTGACCATTCAACTCCGCCATCTCAAGATTAAATCTTTGCCTCCCTGCACAAAAAACACCCCGCAGTCTCACTCAAAGACTATCGGGATGTTCAATAATTTCAATTTTCTTCTACAAAAAAACGGCGCATATCAGCCGCCCCCAAATACCACTTCAGCACATAATACTCCGTATCACTCAATTGCAGCGGTGTATGGTTGACTATTGCCTTAATCACCTTGCGACGCAACCGATTACTTACTTTGGCACCATATTCTGCCACGCCACCGAGACCTGTATATGCTTTTGCCATTTCTTCCACGCTTCTCTCAAAGCGGCAGTCAGCAAAAGTATACACATACCAAAAAGCCCCGTTAATCTCGCCTATATTGCTTCTATAGCGGCATACAAATGATTTTACTACATTCTCATCATAGTTAAAATCATACCGATCAATGTCTTCTGGAGCATTTTTTTCAACCCAGCGTCGCATACAATCCGCCGTGGCCTCTCTCTTAAAATATCCGCGCATAAAACATATATCGTTGTGATGAAGACCGCATATCTCCGGCTGAGCAATGGCAACATATCCCTCATACATTTCGCCCTCGGCCAATGGTGCATATTTTTGTATAAGAGTGTCAATATGCTCTCGGCTGGCCCAGCCCAGTGCAGCTTCGCGTGGAATTTTGGCCACTTTATACTCATACACGGTAAAATGCCCCATATCGCGATAATTTAAGGTATGATCGCCCAAGAAAACTAACTGTTTCATAATGTTATGATTTTAATTAATAATTTATTGCTAATATTCAGTATTTGCACAATACTACCCCAATTTTCTTGTCGACGCAAGAAAATTTTTGTCACATTTTTCTCGAAAAAAAAATTAAACAGGCCTAAATCTTTTTTACCATCTTCACAAAAGTAACGCCGCCTTCCTCAAAAATATCTCCTTTTTGCTGATATCCCTGCTTAGCATAAAAATCCGCCACACTCAGCATAGCGTGCATTACAATAATTTTAAAACCGGCTTCTTTAGCTCTGATTTCGGCACTTTTAACCAAACTCTTACCTATGCCCTCGTTCTGATATTTACCATCCACTGCCACTTGCAGCATTCTGATAGTCTTATCATCCACCGGCGCCAACATCAGCCCGCCGACTAATTTGTCATCCAACTGTTCGATACATCCGACGTGCAAATATCCCATTTCCTTGTCGCGGTGTGAATCCAAAAACTTTAACCCCAACGGTTCCAACAGCACCTTGTAGCGCAGTTCCACCAGCTCCTCATAACGCTGCGAGCCAAATTCAATATCGACAATCTTTTTCATCATCCACCTCCCGCCCAATAATAGCTTTTTCAATCTTCATATTATGCGCTTTTTTCCGCAGTTAGTCAAATCAAAAATAATACCCTTTGCGACTAGACATCTAAAACCAATATGCTATAATACAAAAACCAATCATTGTGATTTTTAGGCAAGATACTTGTTTTAATATCGCCAACTTTCCACAAGTTATTGTTTTCATATAACAAAAACACAGTGCCGTTATAAACTAATTTGATAAGCCCGTATAAATCACCGGCGTTCAACTCAGTTCCATCCCACCGTTTAATTGCTTGCAAGCCTAAATTCTGCACATTTACATAAGCCGCCGAACCGGTGTTTGGTCTTGAGCAGACAAATTCCGCCGTAAACCCTGCATAATAATCATTCGGGCGCGAAAAGCTGTTAAACCCTTGTAAAACATAAATGTTATCTTGCGTGCCTGCATCGGTGTAGAAATTACCGGCGTTACCATATTTATAAATTGCTTTGGCTAAATTATTGGGGTCTTCTGCTTCTATTTGCGAATATCCGGCTGTTACCGCCACATTTTGAATTGCTGACAATGCCATCGCCGCATCAGCATCAATCGACTGGTTATAAACATTGTCTGCCGTCCAAATTAACGCGCCATCGGCGTTATAAAGTGCCACCTTATATGCGGAATCATCCAAATAAATGGGGGCGAATCTGCCGCCCCCGTTTGCAATCACCGGATTAGGCAAAGCCACCGACAAATCAATGTTTGCATAAACATTTTTTAAGGTGGACGTGCCAGCGACATAAAAATAGAGTTTTGCTCCGGCAAGAGTGTTCCCGCTGGCATCAAAAGCCTGCTGCCATGGCATATTGAATAAAGAACTCATATTTTTTTATTCCTTATTAAAAAAATTATTTTCCCTTTTTCGGGGTAATTTTTGCGCCTGCGCCTTTGCGGGCTAAAGTCTGACGAACGGTCATCTGGCTTTTTTTCAAATCATTTTTAGTAATTTTGCAATCTTTCATTTGTTTTACTCCATAAAAAAGCCCCAACAAAGGGGCGGTTGATAAAAAATTTATTTTAATCCGGCATTAGCAAGATAAGCCGCCATTGCCGAATTTAGTGCTGTAACACCGCGCGGATTATAAAGGGCTTGATAAATAGTCTCCAACCCTTGCGGTGCGGTTAGTTGGTTAAAGGTTTCACGCGCCAAATTTGCGCTTGGGCGTGTGGTTATATCAGCTATTCCGATGTTGCGCCCCTTGTTCAAATAACTTGAGGCACTTTCAACAGGTTTAAGCCAAAAGTCTTTTGCTCGTTGCAAAGCGGTTTTTTCCGCGGTTTGCGAGCCTTGCAACAATTTATTAAAGTTGCGCATTCGTGTAATTTCGCGGTTTGCCCAATTTATCAGCTTGTTGCCCTCCGTTTGTCCTAAAACATTGCGGATTTTTGCTTGCACATTTGCAGGCACAACCCTTTTCCAACCCAAAGCCTCGTTTTGCGCATTGCCAATAATCCTATACATTTCGTCGCGCAAACCTAACTTTAAGGCTTGTTGTTCGTTTCTTGTCAAACCGCGAGCGTCGGCGGCAAACTTAGGCGCACTGATTTTAGTATCAAAAACATCTTGAGCCAAATTAACCGCCCTTTCAAATTGCTTCTCATCTTCATAGATTTGGCGCGCTTGCTTGTATTCCGGAACAACCTCATCCATACGATTAAGCAGCTCGTTTTTTTGTTCAACCAAGCGGCGCACAAGTTTATCCTCGCCCTGCCGTTTAGCAACGCTGATTTGGTCATCGATGTTTTCTTTAACCGTTTGCAAAACTCTAAAGTCGGTGTCTGCCGCCTCTCTAACCTCACGGCTCAAAGTGGCATCTTTGCGGATTTTTCCAATTTCATGCTGAATTAAGTCATTATCCTTGACATAATCACTTAAACGTGTTATATTGTTGTTAGGTTTTGGATACGGCGCGACATATCCGCCATTCGTAGAATCCATTACTCGACCGCTGATAGATATGTTATCAGCGGCATTTATATTGTCTGATAGATATTCCGCATCATTATACAACTCCCGACCCAAATTATTTGCGCGTTTTTCAAGGGCTGTCATAGCATCAGCTCTTGTATAATTGTTATTCGGATTAAAAGAACTTTCAGCAGGATAGGCTTTTATTTGCTCTACTCGTGCTAAATCCCCTTTATTATTCAGCTTTTCCCAAAGCGGAGCGGCTTCTTTTTTGGCTTGCTCTTGCAATTCTTGTACAGTTTCAAATCCGCCTCTGTTACCTAAGGTTTCATCAATCAATGCACGGCTCTTGTCGCCGGATGACTCCTCAATTTTTCGAGCATTACCCGATACAATATCCGCGGCTTCTTCGGTGTTTTGTCTTGCCATTTGTGTGGCTCGCAAGGCTTTTTCATCTGCCACCTCGGCCAAAGAACGCCCTTGCTCTTCTGCCTCTTTTATCATGGCATTAACCGCTTTATCGCCCAATTTCGAGCGCAAATAGTCCATGCCTCTTTTGGCATTTGAACGAAACAGTGAAGCCCCATAACCAAGCAATTTTGCCCCGCCGTATAAGCCGCCGCCAAAGGCTGTGCCAGCCGCCACATTTGCAGCAATATTTATCGGCAAATCTGCCAAGTTGTCGGTCGAGGTTGCCCCCATATCCAAACCCAATTTATAATTCATAATCGCCTCCCAATAAAACCATCCCGAGCATTTTACAAAACATATCTCAAAAATACAACTATATATTGACAAATGGCTTATCCGGCTTTACCATAAAAGACAAATTTCTTATTGGTTAAATTTATTGGTTTTAGATGTCTGGTCGCTAATAAGAAATTTATTTCGACATTTAGGCTCAGCAACTTCGGTTGTTGGGCTTTTTTTGAGTAATATCAAAATCCGACACGCATTTCGTTTTTTATGCTTGACAAATGATTATTTTTAGAACTAAACTAGAACAAAATCTGCAAAATATAAGGAGCTTTGTTTATGTTAACCCCCAAGCAGTACAATCTTTTGCTATATATCAACAAAACCATCCGCGAGACCGGATGCTGTCCGTCGTTTGATGAAATGAAAGACGCCATCGGGCTCAAGTCGAAATCGGGTATTCACGCACTGATTGATGCACTGGTTGAGCGTAATTTTCTGCGCAAACTTCCGCATAAGGCACGTGCACTCGAGGTCTTAAAACTGCCCAAAGTTCGCCCGTCGACGGTGGTAGCACTTGATGGCAAAGACACCATCCCCGGAGTGGAGATTCCGCTTTATGGCAAGATTGCTGCCGGCACGCCGATAGAGGCCATCGCCAACGAAAACGACAAACTTAGCTTGCCGGCCGGTATGGTTTATTCCGGCTCCTATTATGCATTGACGATTGAGGGTGATTCGATGATTGAGGCCGGTATTATGGATGGCGATACCGTGATTATCAAAAAAGTCGACACTGCAAACAACGGAGATATTGTCGTCGCGTTGATTGACGATGCGGAAGCAACCTTAAAAGAGATAAAAAAAGACGGGGCTTATGTGCATCTTATCCCGAAAAACAGCGCTTATCAAACTCGCCGATTGCCGGCTTCGCGAGTTAAAGTACAGGGAATTTTGAGCTCGCTCATCCGCACTTATCACTAGCCTGTCTCTGCTTTAGCTCTCTCTTATTCTCTCCCTCTCCCATGCTGTCACGCCTTTTTCAGGAACGATAGTTCCTGAAAAATCAGGGTCTACCAACCATTAAGGAAATATCCCTCTCCCTTGCTGCATCGCGGCGAATAAGGGGTCTCCCGACCATTATGCACCCAAAGCCCTTGCTGTCACCCCTTTTTCTGTGACGGATGTCACAGAAAAATCAGGGGTCTCCTAGTCACAAAACACCATTGCCTCAGTGATTTT
>JAFUEX010000021.1 GCA_017470165.1 Alphaproteobacteria bacterium | reverse complement strand
TCATCAGCAGCATTACAATTTGATCTTGTGCTTTGGTGAGTTTGTATTTTGCCATTGCTTTAGAATATCCGGAAATACCGCCGACGGACAAAACGCCGATAATTGCCAACACGCCCAACATCTCCACCATTGAACGGCCGGACTGGTTGCTTTCCTTAAGGGCGGAAGCCTTTATTTCCCCCTCCTTAGGATTCTGCGGCTTTGCGCCTAAAGACAAAAAAATTAAACATCTTATTTTCCCCCTCAAGTTGCAGATTGCTGATACTAAGTTTATTCTAGCCATATCCGACCAAAATAACACCCCTGCATTTAGTGATATAACAAAAGTTGTAAACCGCCACGAGTTAAAATACGATTAACACGATTCGTTTTCCAAAGACGAGGAGCCTGATGCAGATATAATTTCGGCAATCGGCCGATAACTCAGGCGATGCACTCCGCGGATAATACCATATTGCCGCAGCCCTTCAATATGGCGACGGGTGCCGTATCCAGCATTTTTATCAAAACCGTAAGCGGGATATTGTTGAGCAAGCCTGCCCATATACTTATCGCGCGTCACCTTAGCCAAAATCGAGGCAGCAGCCACCGAGTAAGACCGCGAATCCCCCTTTACCAAAGTCATACAATCACACCCCAAATCAATGGGCTTTCGATTACCGTCAACAATCGCAAAATCAATTTTTCGCCCTAAACCGGCCACCGCGCGGCGCATAGCCAAAAATGTGGCCTGCAAAATATTAAGCGAATCAATCTCCTCAACACTTGCCTCGCCCAAAGCGGCTAAAATATGCCCTTGCTTTTGTGCAACCAGCAATTTGTCATACAAAATTTCGCGCGATTTGGCCGAGAGCTTTTTTGAATCATCCAAATGCTGCAACAAAAACTCATCAACCTCGCGGCGCAAAAAAACCACCACCCCCGCCACCACCGGTCCGGCCCAAGGTCCGCGCCCTGCTTCATCAATTCCGGCAATCAACCCGCTTGCGGTATCCTCAAACTCGAAACTCGGCATCAAGCTAAAGCTCCAAGCTGACCTTACCGCCGGAAATACGGCAAAAACCTCCCAAAGGCAAGGTGACAATCGGTGTGGTATGTCCGAAATCCATATTGGCAATCACCACTTTGCCGGCAAGTTCCGGAATCGAGCGGATGATATATTCCAAATCTTTTCGCTCAACCTGAGACGCTTTTTGAAAACGCCCGATTAACACCGCTTGCACCATCGCAAAATCAGGACGTTGGGCAAGAGCTTGCAACTGCCGGAAAAAGTCTTTTTTATCATCCGGCGACGAAAAACAATTTTCCAAGGCCAACACCGTATGCTGGCGAAATACCGGCGCAAACTCGCCTCCCCCCAACAACATCAAAGTACCGAGATTGCCGCCTTCCAAGACACCTTCTGCCTCCCCGTCGGACAAAAACCACCATCCATCCGTAGCCATAAACTCGCGTTTATTTTGGTCAATAAACCACAAATCATCACTCCAACTGGGCGATGGTGTCCATTCAGTCTCACCATCAAACAGCATTTTTTGCATATTCTCCAATGTGTACTCACAGCCCTTTTGCATTCCCAAAGAGCTATAGTGCGGCCCGTAAAACACCGTAAGTCCGGTTTTGGCACGAATCGCATTAAGCAAAGCCGTGATATCGGAAAACCCGCAAATAATTTTCGGATGCGCCTTAATCGCCTCATAATCAAGCAAAGACAAAACCTGATTGGAATTAAACCCTCCGATAACAGTAAAAATCGCCTTCACTTTGTCATCCAGAAAAGCATCCATAATATCGACCGCACGACGATGAGCATCGGTGGTGCCGAAATCATCAAATGCGGAATCAACGGTATTTTTCCCGAAACTAACCTTAAGTCCCATGGCGGCAAACCGCTCCTGAGCAATCTGGCGACAATCGGCGCCGATAATCTTAATACCGGTTGAGGGGGCTATTACCCGCACCTCATCACCTTGATGCAACAACTGCGCTATGATTTGCATAATTTTTCTTGCTCCTTATTTAAATAGGGGTTTGTGCGAGGAAAGCAAAACTTTTTGCTGCTCAATAAGGGTGGCCATATTCATTTTGCCGTTGCGAATCATTCCGCGCACTTGACAACCGGTATTGCTGTCGGGAGTGGCAAACAATGTGGTTACGTGTGCCCGCTTAGGCGCACCTGACAAAATTTGGTGCACGCACCCCAAAAAGCCACTGGCCACCAGCTCATAAGCCATACTCTCGCTGATGCCCGAACTGGCCGCATATTTTACTAACGAATTGATCGCCTCGTTGACATTATTGGCGTGAATTGACGACAAAACCAAGTGCCCCGAAGTTGCTGCCCGCAAAGCCTCGGAGGCAATATCCGGCGAGCGAATCTCTCCCAAATAGATATAACGCGGCTTAGAACGCAGCGCCGACTTAATACCCTCGGCCCAGCTTCCTCCCGGCGGTGTGGTTTGCTTGCACAAACCAAGCTCATTGTCAGAAGTGATATAAACACCATCCAACGGCAACTCAACCGGATCTTCAATCGTAAAGGCATAGCCGCCTTTTAGCCTAAGGTATTCTTTGAGCAAGGCGGCAATCGTAGTACTCTTGCCCGAACCGGTAGCACCTGCCAACAAAATCAATCCGCTCTCACCGGCCAAAGACAACAAGTGGTCATAAACTCCGCGCGGCAAGCCCAAATCACGCAGGTTGGGTACTTTTATCGGCATTTTGCGGGCACAATACTGCGCCCCGCAGGTGGCAACCGAACGCTCCACACGATAGTTGCGTCCCTTATACTGTAACAAATAACTGGGGGTACCGCTGTAAGTTTTGGTAATCGCGGCAAAAAACTCCGCAAAATCGGCAAACTCGACGTGCACCAAACCGGCATTGGTCTTGCCGCCCCAAATATAGCATCGCTGATCCGGCGTTATATAAACATCCGAAAAATTGACCTTATTGATATCTTCCAAAACCACGCATTCAACTTCTTGATCATCAATCGTATCCATCCATTTGAGGCCATCCGGCGTGGAAATAATATTGCGGCTGGGCGTAACCGCAACAACTGTCTTGGGCTCATCAACCGCTTCAGGCTCCGGCACCGAAACCGGTGTGGTCTCAAGCTCAAACGCACTGTCCGTAACGGTTTCAGGCTCTGGAGCGGGAATAAAATTCTCGGTCGGTTCTGCGGCAAAACTCGGGCGCGACGCCGGCTTAACCTCCAGCTCCTGTATTTCCGCCATCGTCTCTTCAGACAAAGGAGACAACGGCTCATCCGGCAAATTTACCTCTTCTGCCGGCTCAACATCAGCGACAGCATATTCCGCATCATTTTCCATATTGTTTTCCGTCGGAGCAACACTTTCCGGCAATTCTTCCAACGGCGCAAATCCGGCCGCCGCCAAATCATCCGCCGCATTCTCAGACAACATTTCGGAGACCGTGTCGGTTTCGGCAGTATCCTCCGCCGCCGCGACTGCCGCAACCGTCGTCTCATCTTGCACCACGGTCTCTTCTCTGAAATTATCACCGATAACCTCTTTAAGCATCGCCTCGGAGGTAAACTGCATCACATCATCCGACAAAGATATCCCCGACGCAGCGGGATTCGGGGAATCCGGCGCTTCATCTTGAACCGAAACAACCTCTTCTGCCGGTTGCGGCTGGTCTAAATGCGGTTCTTTTAGCTCGCCTTTGTCTCGGCTGAATTTTGAAAACAATCCCATATTCGTTTTCCTTTCTTGCAAAAATTTTCTATTGACGTCAGAATACCACCGGATAGCTTAACATTTGTTTAACCTCCCGCAATCTCGCCGATGCACTCATAAGCCAGCCCCTTAGCGCGACACTCCTCTTTGGACAACATATTGCGCAAGTCAACAATACGATTGCCGCGCATTGCGTTTTTTATCATCTGCGGACTGAACTTGGCAAACTCCGGCCACTCGGTCAAAATCGCCAAAACATCCGCCCCTTTGATGGCGGATTCGGGTGTATCGGCATATTCCACCCTGTTACCCAATTTTTTGGCAGCATTGGTCATAGCCTTGGGATCATATACCCTAAGCCGAGCACCGTTGCGCAGCAATTGCTCGACAATTGTCATAGCCGGCGACACCCGTGTGTCGTCCGTGCCGCTCTTAAAGGCCAAGCCCCAAACGGCTATCAGGCTGTCTTTTTTGCCCGAGGTTGCCCGCAAAATGCGCTCGGCCATATTAGCCTGCCGCAAATCATTGCCGCGAATTGCCGCCTCAACCAATGACAAATTAACCTTTGCCTGCCGTCCCATATAGGCCATAGCGTTGGTATCTTTGGGAAAACAACTGCCGCCGTAACCGGGGCCTGCATTCAAAAATTTGGCTCCGATACGGCTGTCCAACCCCATACCTTTGGCCACTTGAGCAATATCAGCTCCCACCGCTTCGCAAAAATCTGCCATCTCATTAATATAATGAATTTTCATCGCCAAAAAAGCATTGGACGCATATTTTATCACCTCGGCCGAACGACGTTTAACAAACAGCATTGATGTCTTATCGGCAAAGGAACGATATAGCTCACGAAGCAATTTTTCTGCCCGCTCGGATTCGGTGCCAACTACAATACGATCGGGATTAAAAAAGTCATTTATAGCAAACCCCTCACGCAAAAACTCCGGCAATGATACCACATCCACATCAGCTTTGGGGTTAACTTGTTTGATTATTTGTTCAATTTTATCGCCAGTCCCTACCATAACCGTCGACTTGGTGGCAATCAAAGTATAGTCACTAAGATAAACGGCTGCCTCTTGCGCCGCCGCATAAATATAGCTCAAATCGGCCTCTCCTGTGGTCGGGTCCTGCGGCGTACCCACCGCCAAAATAACGACTTGCGCCTCTTCTACGCCCTCTTTCATCGAGGTAGTGAACTTCAAACGCCCCGCCTTAGTGTTTCGCGCCAGCAGTTCATCCAAACCTTCTTCATAAATCGGCGATTTGCCTTGGCGGAGAGTGGCTATTTTGGCCTCATCCTTATCAATACAAATCACCTCGTTGCCCAATTCTGCCAAACCGGCGCCGGTGGGCAGTCCGACATAACCGGTTCCGATAATACCTATTTTCATTTTATACACCCTTATAAAAAATAGTTTTATTTTATACAACACTTTAGGTTTAGCGCAAAACTCCCGTTTTTTCAACCATCCGTTAAAATTTATCAACTGCGTACCGGCTAAACAGATATAAAGCAAAGCAAATTTGGATGGTTGACACTCGAAAATAAACCGTTTAATGATAACATTGTTGATTGTTTTATTTTTTAAGGAGCCGAAATGCTGATATTTTTAGGGAAATATATGGCCGGAATGCTGGTAAACATCACCGGCGTTATCGCTGCATTGTCTGCCCTTATTCTTATAAGTTATACTCCGGCGCCCTTTGAGGTTTATACCGCGGTATGCGGAATAATTATGCTATGTTTTGGCTCTATCGCCGGAAAAATTATTACTCCGCGTCCCGCCGGAATTGCTAAGGTGATGTTCTTGGCGCTACTCAGCCTGACCGCCGGCGGAATAATGGCCGCTGCTTTGCTTAATGATTGGGGGAAAGCGCCGGATACAACTGTATTTTGTGTTATCGGCGGATGGTCGGTATTGTGGCTGGTTTGCGGCGGAATATTATATCTTTGCGGTTGCCGCACCAATCGCCGAGTGATGAGTTTCCTCGGAGCGGGATGCAATTTAAGTTTGGCCGGCGTGCTGGCGGCTGCAATTGCCGCTTGTATGCACATCAAATTATTTTGATTTTCGCCACAAAGGACGAATATCCGATTATAAAATATCCCTACCGCGAAAAAAAAGGTTGCAATTAACAAAATAATGCGTTACACAAATCACGAAATTGATGCCGACATAGCTCAGTTGGTAGAGCTACTGATTTGTAATCAGTGGGTCGGGAGTTCGAGTCTCTCTGTCGGCACCATTTTTTAATGTAAAGGTGGCTTAAGCGGTTTAATTAGAGCGGTCTTGGAGCCAACGGCGGGCGCAAGCCCCAAACCGTCGAGGTAACGAACGTCAAGTTCGTTTGACGTTTCTTTAAGAAAAGAGCTATTATTGTAAAAGCGTATTTATCTAATGGAAAGGTGGCAGAGCGGTTTAATGCAGCGGTCTTGAAAACCGTCGAGGGGGCGACCCCTCCGGGAGTTCGAATCTCCCCCTTTCCGCCATCAAAGCTAAAACAAGAGCCGAAATCGAGCTTAAGACAGAAGTTTAAAAAAGAGATTTGAACTCCCGAGAAGGGAGTTCGACTACAAACGAAAGCGAGACGGAAGTATCGCGGTCGGCTTTGAAAAAGCCGATGAGTGAAGTGGGCGCAAGCAATCTCCCCCTTTCCGCCATCAAAGCTAAAACAAGAGCCGAAATCGAGCTTAAAAAAAGATATATCGAATGGAGGTGCCGGATGAAACTTTCGGTTATTACGATTTGTTATATGGAAAAGAACATCGCGCGCACCTGTGAAAGCATCCTAAAGCAGAAAAATCAAGATTTTGAATGGATAGTAATTGACGGCGGATCAACCGACGGCACTTTGAAGATTTTGCAACGCTATGCATCGCGAATTGACAAGCTCATCTCCGAGCCGGATGGCGGCATTTATAATGCGATGAACAAAGGAGTAAAGCTGGCAAAGGGTGAATTTGTCAACTTTATGAACGGTGGTGATGAATTTTATGATGACTACGCAACCGATAATTTTTTGACCCTTGATACATATCGGGCCGATGTGGTTTATGGCAATGTTTGTATAACAGAGCAAGATGGCAGTCATTGGATTAAGAAATATCCCGCCCAGCCGAACAAAGATTTTTTCTATTGGGATTCGCTGGGGCATCAGGGATGTTTTATCGCCCGAAAACTGCTGGTGCAAAATGGTTATGACGAGCACAAATTAATTGTCAGCGATTGGAAAAAATGGCTGGAGTTTGTGCGCGATAAAAAACGTTTTGTTTATTTGGATAAGACAATAGCCAGATTTTATCTTACCGGTGTGTCCAAACAACGTCCGCTGGTGCACGCTTTTGAAAGATGTCAGGTAACCCAAGAATTTTTCTCATTTCCGGAAATTTGGCACAATGAAATGCAAAAAATATGGCCATCCCGTAGCTATAAGCTGCTGCGGATGGCCGCAATAACCTTACTGTGGCTGGGATACAAAATCGACAAACTGCGCAAGGGAGAATAAGACAAATGGTCAACAATACGCTGAAATTTGAGCAATATCGCACGCCCTCAGCAATGGTGGCAACGTTTTTGGTAATATTTGCCGTAATGTTTTGGGCTTTGTATCAATGGAGCATCCTGCCGTTTTTTATTGCAACTCCGGCATCTGTAATGCTGATGCACACGGTGGTGAGTTTGGGGTTGGCCTATGCGCAAACAATATTTTTATTTTGCACGGCACTTGATTGGAAACGCTTTTTTGCGATGTCGATAATACCATTGGCTTTGGGCTGGGGACTGATTTTTCTCCCTTGGAATACGCCGGATGCCGCACGACATTTGGCAGCGGTTTATCGCTTGTCGAACCTCTGGAGCGGACAAGATGAGTGGAATGCCCGCCACGATGATGCCAATATTATCGGTGAGGCACTGAACCTTTATGCCGGATGGTCACCATCGGTTGAGCAATACGGCTATCTGTTAAGCTATTTGTACACACCGCAACAAGATAAAACCGATGGCGCCCAATATCCCGACAAAATCCCCAAAATGACCTATTATTCGGTCTATGGCTACCTGCCGCAAGTTGCAGGGTTAACCTTGGCAAGAGCGTTAGGCTTTTCAACTTTTGCCGCCTTGTATATGGCAAGAGCGGCCATGCTGGCCTGCTATATCGCGGTGATGCTGCTGGCCTTGCACAAAATACCCAACATAAAAAACGCTTTAGCAATGACGGCAGCCACTCCGATAGCTTGTATGTTGGCTTTTGCGTTTTCGTATGACGGGATGGTTTTGCTTGCCGCCTTCGGCTGGCTAGCTTATGGGTTGAATTTGCGCCATAACGAAACTAAGACAGATGCGATAGGTTTTATAATATTCAGTTTGCTGCTGGCCGCGGCCAAGCAAGGGGCTTATTTTGTGGTGATGTTGCCGCTATTGCTGAATTGGTGTTTAACAAAAAGCAAATATCGTAAAGCATTTTTGTCCGCTTTGGGCTTAGGTGTTGCCTGTTTTGCACTGATTAATCTGGTGCTGCCGGAAGCCGGAAGACTTAAATTAGCTGTCTGGGAAGACGATTCCCATTTGTCGGCGTTTTATGCATTTACCAACCCGTGGCAATTTATCAAAATGGGAATTAATACATGGCTTACTGAAGGATGGGATATTATAGCCGCCCTCGGCGGTTCGCGACTGGCTCAATACGAACTGGCCATACCGCGCAGTATCGGCTTTGCATTCTTGGCCTTAAGTGCGCTCAGCGCCATCAACGAAAAACCGGTTTACAACCTGACTAAAGGAGAAAAGACAGCTATGGTAGCATCAATCGCCCTGTGTATAATATTGTCTTTAACGATGCTGCTGAGTTTTACCCCGATTGATGCTGATTATATTCAAGGTATTCAAGGACGTTATTTGTTGCCGATATGGCCGCTGGTGCTGTTGTTACTGCCCAAATGGAATAAATATAACTTAAACAAACTGTTGTACGTGATATGGGCCACACTTTCAGCCATATCACTAATATTAGCCTCCGACTATTTTCTCAACCGATAACCTCAGGCTATGCGCCTCAACCAAGCCTTGAACAAAATACGATAGATGGAAAGCGAATCGCTGATGGTGCGAAAATGAGTGCGGCGCAGCTCTCGTGATTGATAGATAGTACGTACGGGAATTTCGCGTAAAGGCAAGGGTGATTGTATCAACATTTGAGTTTCAAACTCAAACCGATTACCCGAAAGCTGTTGCAAATCCCGCAATATCCGATATGGAATGGCACGAAGTCCGGTTTGCGTATCCGACAGATTCAAATTTAAACAAGTGCGGCAAATAAAACAGGTGAGCAGATTCCCCAATTTGCTTTTCCAAGGCACCTCACTCCCCTTAAAATCCCGCACTCCGAGATACAAAAACTCCTCAGAGTTCAGCAGTTGCGCACTCAATGCCCTGATATCAGCCAAAGAGTGCTGACCGTCACAATCTGCAGTGACCACCCCCACAGCATCGGGGCAATGTTTTTCAATATAAGCAAAGCCGGTTTTAAGTGCAGCGCCTTTACCGCGATTAGCATTATGCGCCAGCAAAGTGCCCTGCCCTTTCAACAACGCTTCGGCCTTGGCAAACAGGTGAGCAAAATCGCCGGAGCTGCCGTCATTGACAACCACCAAGAAAAAATCATCCCGCAAAGCTTTTATCAACTTCGTTAAAGCATCTGTCGGCTCAAAGGCCGGTATAAGGATAACAACTTTTGATTTCATAAGCAGCGCACAAACAAAATGAATGACAACATAACTGATAATGAAAAACAAAAAGCAGGAAAAAGCAAGCAAAAATTTAAACAAATAAAGCGGCGAACAAGAAATGGCTCAGTTGTGCACAGTATCAAGACGGAAAAATATAAGTGCAAATAAGGAGTATTTTTATGAAAGTCCGTCTGCCATCTCTTGCGAATCCGCCGCTTTTTTGCGTTAAACTTTCTTTAACAAGGATGAAACTGACACGCCTATCTGAAATCAATCTGAATTTTTGGCAGAAAAATGAAATAATTTACTTTTTTATTTACTTTTATAAAACTTGCGGTGTATTCTTTAAAACAAAGCCGAGTTTGATAAGGGTGTATGTAATGCGGATTTTATTGGTAGAAGATGATTATAAACTGGGACAAGTAACCAAAGAGCTGCTGGAATATGAAAATTGCTTGGTCGACTGGGAGCAAACCGGCACCGACGCTTTAAGCTGTTTTAAGCACAACGACGGAGCTTATGACATAATCATCCTTGACTGGATGCTCCCCGAAATGGACGGGATTGAGGTGTGCCGCATTTTGCGCGGGTCATACGGCTTTCAAGGGGGGATATTGTTTGTAACTGCCAAAGGCGAAGAAGAAGATTGTGTAAAAGCGCTGGAAACCGGCGCCGATGACTATGTAATCAAACCATTTCGCATCAAGGAACTGATGGCACGGGTGCACGCAATTTATCGCCGCAAAAACAAGCCTTATATCGATAAAGTTTATCGCAACGGCGATTTTGCCCTCAACCGCGACTTAAAAACCGTTAGCTTTAAGGGATGCGAGCTGGTGCTGCGCAAAAAAGAATTCGAGCTTTTTGAAATGTTGTTTGTTAACCTGAATCATATTATGCCGCGCGAGGCGATTTTTAACAAACTATGGGAGGACAAACCCGACACCAATATGGAGAGTTTGGATTCGCATATCTATGGACTGCGCAAAAAACTCAAAGATGTTTTTCCGCAAATAAGAATCGTGTTGGTAAAAAATGTCGGATATAAAATGGAAATAGCCAATGATTGATAAAATTAAACGCATCCTGATAATTAAATACACCATAATTATCGCATTTATTCTGCTGAGCGGATTTGTGGCTAGTTATTTAACCTATCGTCACAATGTGGTAACGTTTCAAGAAGAAAATTTAAGCGATTATTTGTTTGACGAGGCTTGGGATGCACACGACCTTATCAGTCACAACAAACCCCTGCCGCGCATTCACAAAATAACACTGGACAACAAGCGCTTGTACAATTTCACCTATTGGTTTATCGACGGCGAGATGGTCTACGCCGAGGTGCCGTTGGATGCGGTTTTGGCCGGACGACTGCTGGCAAGACTGCGCAGCGGTAATTTCAAAGAAAATATATTTTATCACGTCAAGCTGCGGGGAGAAAACAAAAAATCGTATTTCTTAATGATGAAAAAAGATATGCTGTTACCCAATGGCCGCAAAGCGGAAATTTTTGCCCTTTCCAATTATGTTCCCATCCGCAAAAGCACCCGCAAATATGTCAGAGTGGCAATTTATGCAATGGTCATCGTGGTGATTTTGTCTTATTTGTTGGGTAGTTTTTTGGCAGCTCGCTCAATGAAATACATTAAAAATACTTTTGAAAAACAAAAACGCTTTGTATCAGATGCCACCCACGAGCTGCGCACTCCGCTGAGCATTATGCTGTCCTATACTGAGTTGCTGGAATATAAACCCGACAACCCGAAGGTTCGGCAAAACCTGAAAGATGAAATTATGCATATGAACGGGCTGATTGATAATTTGCTGACCATCGCCCGCTATGATAACCAAAGGGTCAAACTCAATCAAAGTGAATTTGATTTAAGTGATATGTTCCAAAAAACTGTCGAACAAATATCCGAACTCGCGCCCTCTGCCGACATTCACCTGCAGCTGCCGCGCAAAAAAATCAAAGTAACGGCTGATAAAGGTATGATACAGCAATTGGTATATATCTTTTTGGACAATGCCCTGAAATACACCGGTGAGGACAAAAAAATAACACTGCGCGCCAAGGTGGATAATGCCAAAGTCAAAATCGAGATAGAAGACAACGGACAAGGGTTATCGGAAGAGGAACAAAAATATATTTTTGACAGGTTTTGGCGAGCGGATGCCTCGCGCCATCAAAAAGGGCTGGGATTAGGACTGAGCATCGCTTTGGAAATTGTCAAACTGCACAAGGGCAAAATCAAGGTAAGCAGCGAACAAGGCAAAGGCTCGATATTTACGGTGACACTGCCGATTGTTTTACCCTGATTAAGCAATTAGCTGCCGATTGAGCGCTGATTTTATCAAAAATGCTTGTAATAAATGATTTAATATGCTATTATCCGGTGTATTGAAGTATTTTTATTAAATAATTTAAATAATTTTAACAATGAATAACAAGAAAAACGAAACGTATTACCATACGTTATTAGTGCCAAAAATGATGGCCGCAGACGAACATTCGTTCAAAGTGGAGCTATGCAAACAAAAAATAACCCATACCGGTGATTGCGGAATTGAGCATCAATATATCATTGCGGTGATAAAAATCCGTCCATCCCAAACCGGTCAAACCGACAAAAAAGCACTCTATCGCAGTTTGATTCAGAGTGACTTGCAAGAGTTTGAATATTGGCTTTCAATAGGTGAAGACGAAGAGCTGAAACAAGAAACGCTGTTTTTGCGCAAGTTATTGCAACAGTTTGAACATCCCGAAGCCTTTGAAGAGATTGACCCTTTGTTGTTGGACCTGACCCGCAAAGTATTGGGGATAGAGTTTGCCGATAATGAAGCTCTCTGTTTGTATGGCACAGCTCATTTTTAGCTCTTAAAACCTTAAAACTCCTGTTTTTTCCCGCTTGGATGGAAAACAGGAGTTTTTTGTGCGACAAAAAATTGAGTTGCTTTAATAAAAAATCAATTTAATTTGCGCAAAGCAAAAAAATTTACTTGACTATGTGAGGTAATTAGCTTAGTTATGATGGCTGTGGCATCAGACGAGCTCCTAAGCCGGCCGATTGCCCGAATTGTGGGTCCTTAGCTCAGTTGGTTAGAGCAGGCCGCTCATAACGGTCTGGTCGTTGGTTCGAGTCCATCAGGACCCACCATATAAAAGCCTCTTCTTGATGAAGAGGTTTTTTCGTTTTAAATTATCCGATGCAATTTTAGCGCGATTTAATCCCTCTATATCCCTTATTTCTAGACACTTTCTGTTTTTTTATCAGTATTATTTACAGGCGCATTTGTGCGGTGGTCTGGTCACATATCTATTTTTTATTTTTACCCTTTTCCCAAAAAAGATACCAAAATAGATAACCATTTTTCCCTCAAAAATAAGGCTTTTATTCCCAACTGTTCGCGTTTCAAATCCCCACCTTTTATGACATTAAGACGTATTTGAAAATTTTTTTCAAATTATGCCGAACGATTTTTGAATTTTGCGGAGTGTTCCTTAGTGAAACAAGAATTTAGAGAAAGGAAAAGAACATATTTCACAGAAATAAAAAACACTACGTTACTGCGGAAATCCGTAAAATTCCGGTTGCCTACCTGCTCAATCTTGAGATGACAGCGCTGGACGAACTTGAAAAGCGCATTGAGGAAGAATTAAAAAAGGAGACTGCGATGGAAAATAGAAAAACCTCAATTATCGTCTATCCGGCGGACTTCCTTGCATCTGTGCATAACTTTAAGAAAAGCGAGATTGCAAATTTAATTGTCGCGATATGTGAATTTAATTTATTCGGTGCCACATCCGTAAAATTATCGGAGCTGAATAAAAAAAAGATTTGATGCGATTAACAAGTGATTGCAAATCACAATGAGAAATGGCGTCAAACCTGCGAGATTAACGCACAAAACGCTAAGCGAGCGGTCAGCCGTCGCAAAGCGAACGCTAAACGAACGGTCAGCGAAGTTATTGAGTTTCCGTCAACCGGTCGCCAACAGGAGAAGGAGTTGGAGAAGGAATCTGTTAAGGATAATGATAATGGTTGTAGAGAAAGAGAGACGGCTCTTGTGGATAACTTGAGCTACATCGGAGCGCCGACAGAGGAAGATGTTGCCGGTTATTGTAATGAAATCGGGATAACGATAGATATACCGGCTTTCATCAGTTGGCATAATGAGCGTGGTTGGAAGCATGGCAAGAAGTGTATAGCTCGTGACTGGCAGAAGGCTGTTCGGCAATGGTATTGCAAAGATAACGAGCTTTCCTTGCATGAATTTGAAGTTGCGGTCTTAAAGCGAGAATATGCAAAAGAGCTCAGCAAAGGCGGTGCATTATGATAACCATCGAGCAAATCAAGCAGGACTTGCAGACTGCGGCATTTGTGGATCGTATGATGCCAAAAGTCAGGCCACTAAAGGCTTCAGGCTGGCAGTTTGAGATTATCTATTCTCAACAAGAGATGGAGTTAATGGAGCGTAAGCCACCCAAAGTCAATCCAACCCCGGAACAAATTGATATCTGGGAACGTGTGGTTCTAGACTGGTTTACGATTTTGGAACCGGACGAACGCAAGCTTGCATGGAAGCGTGCCAATCATATTCCTTGGAAATTTCTGTGCCGGGAATTCGGTTACGGACGAGCCGAAATGTGGCGGCGTTTCTATAAGATGTTAATAAAAATTTCCTTTTATATCAAAGGAAAAAATGTTGGAGACAAAAAAGTATGAGACATTTTTGAATTTTTAGGTTATAAAACTGGATACAATCGGGGGCGATGTATAAATTGCTCCCGATTTTTGTTATTATTATCGTTTATGATTAATCCAACTATTTGAATTTACTGCTAAATACTTGCATATTTTCTATTAAAGGTTGTATTTTATAAAAAGTTATCCACAGAAAAATGCATTTTTAAAAAAAATTGTAGTTTACATTTTTTGCAAAAATGAGGTATTTTTTTGGGTACAATCTGGAGTGTAGTGTATGGATTTTGGGGTGGTAAAGAATATAATAAGGAAATATTTGATGAGTTAGTGAGGATTCCTGATTATATCTGTGGTTCACTTGCTTCTATGGATTTTGATAATGTAGAAAAAATTCCTAAAAAACATTATGATCTTTTTGATAAAAGTATAGTGGACAATGAACGAATTTATATCATGAATATAAAACATGGTGAAAATGAAGACACTTTGAGTGATTTGAAATTTACAAGATCCTGAAATTCTATTTATTTTTCTGATACTCTGTTTTCAAATCTTCCTGTAACTGTTTATAACGGGCGGCCATTTGTTCTAATTTGAATTGCAGGCGGTTGAGGCGGTCGCGCGGTCTGACCGGTAGCGGATTACCGTAGGCTTTTTTGAGTAATGTTTCAATCTGAGTGAGTGTACGCCTGGCATGATAATAAACCATCATAAAATTCGTCAGGTTACTGGGCTTGATGTCTTCATATTTGCGCATTTTCATAACTTTTTCTTTCGTTATCATAAGCAATGCTTGGAAATAAACGAAAGTCCAGTAGAATATGCGGATTATTTTGATTTATTTTTCAGCCCCCGGTTTTAACAATCCCTTTACCGAATTTGGCTTCCAGCTCGTCCACGAGGTGTGAGAGTTTGTCGTCGTGGGGCTTTACTTCCTCAAACAGCGATTGTTGCACTTCGCCATAGGTCAGGTTTTTGAGTGTTACGCCGATTGAGCGATAAATTAAGTTCGGCCGATAGAGCTGTTTTAAAAGATTTATAGCGGTCATGCGCACTTCTTGGTCGCCGTTGGTTGGATTGGGAAGTTTCGCCTCTATGGCGTGATATTTAAAGTCTTTCGTTCGGAGCATTACTTCCACCACCTGACAAAATCCGTTCCACCGCCGTAATTTCTGACAAGCCGTATGAACATGACCATTTATTTCGTGTTCCAAATACTCTAAACTCTGGGTAAAGTCCTCAAAACTTCTCGTATCGTGTATGCTCTGCGGTGCGGTGGGCTCGCGGTTGACTAAAGATGTGGCGATACCGGTCAGTTCGCTTTTAAGGTTCAGGCCACTAATACCGAAGGCTTTTCTAATCCAGCCGTTGTCTTTCTCCACAAAGTCCTTAATCGTAAAAATCCCGCTGAACTTCATGTGCTCACTGTTTTTGCGACCGATACCGCTGACATCCTCAATCGGCATATTTCCCACAATATCCAATATCTTATCAGGAGGAATTACAAATATCCCATTATTGCTCTTCGCCTTATCGCTCGCCAATTTTGCCAACGTTTTAGAAGTTCCCAACCCGATGGATACCGGAATGCCGACCTTGTTCCAAACCGTCTGCCGGATATTCTTGATAATCTCGGTATAAGTGGAGTGATAAACCTTGTTGAGCGAAGTCAAATCGATAAACGCCTCATCAACCGAGGTTACTTCAACATCCGGGCTGAAAGTTTTGATAGTATCCATCACTTCTTTGGAAATCTCGGTGTAGCGGTGGTGGCGTGCCGGAATACAAATCGCAGTTGGGAAGTTCGGCTTGACCTGAAAATACGGCTGTCCCATTTTAATACCCAGCGCTTTGGCTTCTTTTGAGCGGGAAACAATTATGCCTTTGCTGGTGCTACCTGTCATCACGCACGCCGGTTTCCCCTGCAAATCGGGGTTATCCTTTCGTTCACAAGAAACGAAAAAACAGTCACAATCCACAAGTGCAATTATCCGCTGGCGCATTTTACCTCTTTGATGTTCTATTTGTGTTCTATTATTAGCGCGGAAATATGGAGAGTCAATAACATTTAGCGAGTTAAAAAGAGGAAATTTATTGCCGGTAAAATTCGTGATTACGACATTACTAAAAATGAACCGATTTTAAACGGTGATACTGTTGTTTACGGGCGGGCAGACAGCATCCGTGAAACGCTTGAGTATGATTTTGCGCAAGAGAAAAAGTTTAATTACAAAGGACTGTCTAAACATGAAATAGTTGAACAACTGGCAAAATTTACTTCCGGTATATGGCAAATTCACCCATTTGGCGAGGGTAATACCCGAACGACAGCAGTATTTATCATTAAATACCTTTATACTTTAGGATTTAAGACGACTAATGATATGTTTGAGAAAAACGCAAAGTATTTCCGTAATGCGTTAGTAAGAGCAAATTATCAAAATTTAGCCAACGATATTACTTATACCATGGAGTTTTTGAATAAATTTTTCGGCAATCTGTTGCTGGGTGAAAAAAATTTGCTGGATAATCGCGAGATGCAGATTAAAGGTAAGGTGGAAAGTAAGGAGAAAAGAATAAATCATTCAAAGAATTTATACTGAAAGAATACAATGAAAATAATCATTATAAAACAATTAAAGAGTTTGTTAATAATATTGTGGACAGGCTTCATCAAGGCGAGTTTAATGATTTGAAGCCATCTT
>JAFUEX010000020.1 GCA_017470165.1 Alphaproteobacteria bacterium | reverse complement strand
TAAGCACACAGATGAGGCCGGCCGTTCAATGGTGGAGATGTTGGGCGTGTTGGCAATTATCGGGGTTTTGTCCGTCGGCGGTATTTCCGGATATTCTAAAGCAATGGCAAAATACAAACTCACCAAAGCACAAGATCAAATCACTATGCTGTTGATGAACATCCGTACGGCTTATGCCACCAGCCCAAGCTATAGCGGGTTGGATGAAAAATCGGCCGGCGATTACAATTTGGCTCCCAATGAGATGGTGGTTAAAGATGCCGAAGGCAAAACAACCAAACTGCAAAACACTTTTGGCGGTGAGGTAAAAATCGGCACTTTGGGCGACAACAGCAGCAATACTTACTTTTATATTCAGTTGCAGTCATTAGGTAAAGAAGCGTGCCGTACTTTGCTGAGTTCGGACTGGGGTGCTGATGGGTTGGTCGGTATTTGGGCAGCGGCTTCTGCTACGACTTCCGGTAGTGGAAATACCTGTTCAGATAAAAATGGTGCTACTGCAACTGATGTGACTAATGCATCGTGGTGTGTGGCCAATTTGCCGGTGCCTTTCGGAGTTGCCGGCCATGTCTGCCACGCTGAGACCAACTCAATTACTTGGGTTTACTACTAAGCAGAATTATCGAAAAAAGTTTCTCTTCCAGAGGAAAGCATCTCTCAAAACTCTTGAGGGATGCTTTTGTTATAAGGGGAGTATTTCAACGCAGTTAAAACAGTTTAATGAGGGCAAAGCCGCCGATAAGCAACAGCAAAAACAAAACGGACAATTTGCCGAGATGTTTTTCAATAAAAATTTTCATCGGAGCGCCGTATTTTTGCAACAGCCAAGCCACCACAAAAAATCGCATTCCGCGAGCTAAAATGCTGGCGATGGTGAATACCGTCAGATTAAGATGCACCACGCCGCTGGCAATGGTAATGATTTTGTAGGGAAAGGGGGTAATGCCGGCACCAAAAACAATCCAAGCGCCATATTGGTGATAGTATTCTTCGAAGGTGCGGAATTTGTCGAGTGCGTGATAAAACTGCAAAATGGGCTTGGCAATCATATCAAACGCAAAAACCCCGATAAAATAACCGAGATATCCACCCAAAAGAGAGGCTGTAGTGGCAATGGCGGCGATGCGCCAAGCCTTGGTCGGGGCGGCTAAAATCATCGGTATCAGCATAATATCGGGCGGAATCGGGAAAAATGAGCTCTCGGCAAAGGCTACGGCAAACAGAAACCATATCGCATGAGGCGAGGCGGCCAAGTTTAACATCACATCATAGGTTTTGCGCAACAAAGAACGAAAATAAGTCAACATAGTCAATAACATAGTCAGATTAAGTAATTATGTGATGCATAGTAATTTATTTATGGCATAATGCAACAATTTTCTGCTATGCGCATAATTTTTTCTAAAGCCAAAGGTTTGTAAAGGCAGTGCGCCGGCGGGGTGAGATTAAGCGAAGCGCAGCTTTTTTGTTTGAGCATTATGGTATAATGGGTGTCAGGTAAAGAAAGCTGTTGATTGAGGGCAGCAATGAGCTCGGCGGAGTGTCCGGCGGCACAATCTTCATCAATAAATATCCAAGAAGGGCGGGCACTTGAGGCATATTTAATAAGCAAAAACAGATTGTCGGTGGCAAATACCTGACATCCTTTGCGTCGGAGCAGAGCCGAATATAGTTTGAGAAAATCTTTATCTTCATCGAGCATAAATACCACGCAATGGTTCATAGCTGCACCTCCGAGATTGTGAAAACCCTACGCAGTATATATAAGTGCAAAAGACAAATTTTTTAGTGGCGGCAGCAATGGTGCGAATGATGTAAATGATGCGCGGAGCACTCGCATTCGGGAGCGCGCAAAAATGCCTCTAAAGTGTTGGAGAGCAGGCAGGCAATTGTCATCGGGCCGACTCCTCCTGGGACGGGAGTGATGAAAGATGCCTTGTTTTTGACATCATCAAAATCAACGTCGCCGCAGATGTTTCCTTCAAAACGAGTGATGCCGACATCCAATACAATAGCTCCTTCTTTTATCCACTCGGAGGTTATCATTTTGGGCTGACCGCAGGCAGATACCAAAATATCGGCCTGACGGGTGATGGCGGGCAGATTGACGCTGTGCGAGTGGGTGATGGTGACCGTGCAATCGCGGTTGAGCAACAGACGCGCCATCGGTTTGCCTACAATATTGGAGCGGCCAATCACAACCGCGTGTTTGCCGCGCAAGTCAACTTGGGTGGTTTCCAACAATTTCAGCACCCCCAAAGGAGTGGCCGAGATAAAACCCTGAGGGTGGTTGCAGCACATAAGGCCGGTGTTGTAAGGAGTAAAGCCGTCCACATCTTTGTCGGGCGAAATGGCGGAGATAATTTTCAACTCATCCAAATGGCGGGGCAAAGGCAACTGAACAATAATGCCGTGGGTGTGCGAATCGCGGTTGAGCTCATCGATGATGCTCAGCAGTGCGTTTTCGCCGATGCCGTCAGCCAGCTCAATCACTTGGCAGTCGATGCCGACGGAGGCGGCTTTTTTTTGTTTGTTGCGCACATAAATGTGACTGGCCTCGTCATCGCCGACTAGCACCACAGCCAAACGCGGCCGACAATTTTCTTTCAGTTTGGCAATTCGGGTTTGAAGTTGGTCACAAAGCGCCTGAGCCGCGGCTTTGCCATCAAGAATTTGTGCTGTCATCAGAGGTTCCTTTGCTGTTGATATCCGCTAATTTTGAAATGTCAAGATGCGGGGAGGTTATAAGGATTTTTTTGTATCTGTCAAGCTCGCCGGAAATGATTGTGAAGTCGGACTTGGGCAAATCGAGCGTGCGAGACAAAAATTTAATCAATTCGGCATTGGCACGGCCTTTTTGCGGCGGTGAATTGACACTTATTTTGAGATATTCATCGCCCATAGGATCGGTAAAAATACCGATGACTTTACAAACACAAGAGTTAGGCGTAAGCCTAACTCTTAAGATTGTCCCTTGTTTGGTTGCAGCAAAAAACATTTATCCGGCGATGAGTAACCGCAAGCTGTTGATAAGATGCTCAACAAAATACAAAGCCAGCAACAAAATAAACGGAGCAAAATCAATGCCGGAAAACTCAGTGGGAATTTTCTGTTTGATTTTGTTATAAACCGGAGTGGTTGCCTTGTCCAGCAGCTCGACCGTCTTGAGGGCATATTTGTTGGTGGGCTCCAAAACTTTGAAATGAAGCAACCAATAAATGACAATTTGCACCACCACAATCTTGAAATAAATGTCAACAATAAGCTCCAGAGTTGCCAAAATCGGATCAAAAATAACCATAAATATCTCCTTGAAATAAAAGATGTAAAATTTAATCTGTCCTATAGATAACCCATATTTTTTATGATGTCAACTTTATTGCTGAAGTTAATCATTTTGCATTTGATTGAGGCGCTGCCAATGCTCGGGCGACAGAGGATCGTAAGGTTGTTGGCGGTATTCTTCATCATCATAGTCAAGTTCACTGGGCAGACCGCGCATTTGACGGATGCGTTCACGCCAAAGCGCACGCTTCCGCAACAGTTCTTTGATTTTTCGCTCGTGGTTGGGATTGTGCGGACGCCGATGCGGAATTAAAGAAAATTCTTTTTCCGATTTATTTTTTTCTTGCGAGGCAAAATAATCGACAGCATTAAGCTCTTCTTCGTTGATTGAGGCGGGCGGAGTATCATCGTAGCGGCTGTTTTCAGATGTTTTGTGCTTGGGCGGCCGCGGTTTGACATTTTGCACCCTCTCACGCAACCGGCGCAGTTCGTTTAGCTTAAAGACCAAAAATTTCAGGTTGTTTTGCGCTTCGCTTTGCTGCTCGCAGTTGGGATTGAAAGCAGCACCGGTATACAGCGAGATGACGCGTTTCATTTCGGTTTCGCGGTCATCAAGCATTGACAAAAAGTCGTGCTTGGCGTGCAATTCGGGCAAGGTCGTGCCGTCAACCTTCATATCGGTTTCAATCCGCTCGGCAGTGTTGACCCAGTCATAATATTCAGCTTGCGGTGATTGTCCAGATTGCAGGGTTTGCAGATTTTGCGCTAACATATAATCCATATCGTAAACCTTGAAATTTTGCTCATTGACCTGCACCGGCTGGGTGTCATTGTTTTCGTTGGCCTGCCAAACAAGAGGTGTCCATTCGCTGCTGAATTCCATATAATCACCGGTCGATTTGGCGGCCATCTGCTCAATGAGAGCATCATAGCGTTCTTTAAGCTGTTGCTGGCGGATAAGTTCGTCGGCCATAAGCGCTACTTTTTGGCGATTTTGCCGATTGAGCTGCTCCATAAAAAGGCGCTTTTGCTCGGAATTTGATTGATTGCGTGTGTCTGCCATAGATGTTCTCCTCAAATGATGTGAGTTGAGAGGTTAATTTTGTTCGAAAATAATTTTGCCCTGTTCTTGCCAAATCAGGTAGTCGATAACCCACTGACTGATAGCTTCAACAGTTTGCGGTTCAACCCCCATGGCCTCGCCAAAGCGGCCGATGAAGGTAACCTCTTCGGCAGAAAGGTCGTCATCAGAATTGGCCAAAAAACAAGCCTCTTTGATGATGTTAAGGGCAACAAAGCGATTGGTTATAAGAGAGGCTTGGTGAATGACCTCATCGGCAGAATCGGTCTGAAGGATTGCTCCGAGTTTATCACTGCTGATGTGAAGATTGTCGGCGGTTGCGGTGATAAATTCCTTTTCAACCTCATCAAAATGGTTGTCAATTTTGGCCAACATAACCAAAAATTGCAAAAATATGATTTTGTCCTGCTCAGTCATTTGTGAAATATAATCAGCGGATTGAATTTGCGACATCGGTATCTCCTTGTTAAAAAATGGTGACGCTCAAAACTCATAATCTTGAGCTTATGCTAACAAATTACGGTTAATTTTTCAATAAAAACAGTAATAGGTGATAAAAAATATTTGAAAAAGTTAAAATCATACTTTATGATGTGAGATAAGTTGAAAGGTTACTGAATTTTAGCAGAGATGGAAAAATATTTTATTAAGACTTTCGGGTGCCAAATGAATGTGTATGATTCACATCGGGTGGCCGGATTATTGGAAAAAAGAGGGTTGAGCGCGGCAGAAAGAATTGAGGATGCCGATTTGGTTATTTTCAATACCTGTCATATTCGTGAAAAGGCCGCGGAAAAGCTGTTTTCGGATTTGGGACGCGTAATTCTGATAAAGCAGGAGCGGGCAGCACAGGGCAAAGACACCGTCATTGGAGTGATGGGATGTGTGGTGCAGGCCGAAGACGAGCAGATTTTTAAGCGTTCGGCAGCGGTGGATTTTGCTTTGGGGACGTTGACTTATCATCGGTTGCCGCAGATATTGGATGATTTGGCACAAAAAAAGGCAGAGATGGTGATTGATACGGAGTTCCCTGCCGAATCCAAGTTTGATTATTTGGGTGAAAACACTTCGCAAGGGGCGTGCTCGTTTATTGCCATACAAGAGGGATGCAATAATTTTTGCACTTATTGTGTGGTGCCGTATACCCGCGGGGTTGAAACTTCTCGGCCGGTGGAAGATGTGGTGCGTGAGGCGCGCAAATTGGTGAGTGAAGGAACACTGGAAATTAATCTTTTGGGACAAAACGTCAATTCGTATCATGGCGAAGATGCTTTAGGCAAAGAGCGTAATTTGGCTTATTTGATTAACAAAATCAGCGAGATAGACGGGCTGAAGCGCTTGAGATATACCACATCTTATCCGGCGGATGTGAATGATGAGCTGATTGATTGTCATAAAAATGTGCCGATTTTGATGCCTTATCTCCACTTGCCTGTGCAGTCGGGGTCGGATAGGATTTTGAAGGCGATGAACCGCAGACACACCGCGGGAGAATATTTGGAGGTTATTGCCAAGCTGCGCGAGGCGAATCCGGCGTTGCGGTTTGCTTCGGATTTTATTGTCGGGTTTCCTGACGAATCGGACGAGGATTTTCAGGCAACTTTGGATTTGGCAGACAAGGTTAAATTTATTACGGCTTTTTCGTTTAAGTATTCACCGCGACCGGGGACACCGGCGGCAGAGTACGAACATCAAGTGCCGGAAAAAATTAAGAAAGAGCGGTTGGCGGTGCTGCAGGATAAATTATTCGGCTATCAGTTAAACTTTAATAAAGAAATGGTCGGTAAAATAGTGCCGGTATTGTTTGAAGGAGACGGGCGTCATAAGGGACAATTGACGGGGCGTACTCCTTATATGCAGAATTTGTATGCCGAGGCGGGGGATGAGTGTCGCGGCAAGATTGTTAATGTTAAGATTGAAACAGCTACGATGAATTCATTGTCGGGCACAATTGCAGGAGATTAAAAATATGGCGGAAGTTTCGTTTGAATTGTTTAATAATACTTTGGTGCAACAGATGGTCGGACCGCAAGATGCTAATTTGCGATTGCTTGAAAAAATTGTCGGCGTGGAAATAAGTTCGTTTGGCAATAAAATGACCATTAAAGGCAAGAAAGCCGCGGTAGAACAGGCCAAAACCGCGATTGATGTGTTGTACAATAAAGTAAGCCGCGGTATTGATATCAGTGAGCAGGAAGTAAACGCGGCTGTGCGGCTGAGCGGAGATAATGTCAGCACTAAAGAGGCGGTTGATTTAAGTAATTTGGTGCTCAAAACCAAAAAACGGCATATTTATCCGCGCTCAGCAACGCAAGCAGAATATATCCAGACGATGATGAACAATGAGCTGGTATTCGGCTTGGGTCCGGCGGGAACCGGTAAAACCTATCTGGCGGTGGCACTGGCGGTTTCGATGATGCTGGAAGGGGTTATTGATAAAATTATTTTGTCGCGGCCGGCAGTTGAGGCTGGTGAGAATTTGGGATTTCTTCCCGGCGATTTGAAGGACAAAGTAGACCCTTATCTCAGACCGTTGTATGATGCTTTGTACGAGATGTTGCCGGCCGAACAGGTAGATAAAAAGATTGCTTTAGGCGAGATTGAAATTGCACCTTTGGCCTTTATGCGCGGGCGCACTTTGTCAAATGCATTTATAATTTTGGACGAGGCGCAGAATACCACCCCGATGCAGATGAAGATGTTTTTGACACGTTTGGGCGAAAATTCGCGGATGGTGGTTAACGGCGATTTGAGCCAGGTGGATTTGCCGCGCGGAGTGATTTCGGGGCTGCGCGATGCATTGGAGGTGTTGAAGGGTACTTCTAATATCGGTTCGGTGCGTTTTTCGGCAGCGGATGTAGTAAGACACGGACTGGTGGCCAAGATTGTGAAAGCCTATGAAGACAAAAGTAAAAAAGAATACGGCGATGAATAAAAATAAGATTGAAGTGATAAAGGAATCGCCTCTGTGGGAAAAAATCGACGGTGTAGAAGAGCTGGCGGAGAATGTTTTTGCTAAAACGTGGGGCTATCTGCAGCAAAATGATGCGTTTGGCAAGTTTAGACCGCAAGATTATGGTAAGCCGGTGAGTATTAATTTGGTGCTGGGGGATTCGGCTGAGGTGCACCGGCTTAATGCCGAATTTCGCGGTGTGGATAAGCCGACCAATGTTTTGTCCTTTGCCAATATTGACAGTGATGATTTTGCTGCGGAGTGTGAGGATGGTGACATAATTGAGCTGGGCGATGTGATTGTCGCTTTTGAAGTATTGCAAAGCGAGGCAGAGGTTAAGAAGATAAGTTTGGAGCATCATTTGGCGCATTTGTTAGCCCATGGAATTTTGCATATTTTGGGGTTTGACCACATAGAAGATGATGAAGCCGAAGAGATGGAGGCTATTGAAACGGCGGTGCTCAAAGAGATGAATATTGATAATCCATATAAGGAGTTGGTAGAATAAGATGTCAGACGAAGATAGTCAGCAGGGCGGTTTTTTGAGAAAATTGTTTCATCGCAAAAATAATGAAACGGTGCGTGAGACAATTGAGGATTTGATGGAAGAAGCGGCGGAAAACGGAGAGAGTGATTTTAGCCAGCATGAACAGCTGCTGTTGAATAATGTGCTGGATTTGCGCGGGCGCAGATGTGAAAATGCAATGATAGCGCGGGCGGATATTGTGGCTTTTCCCAAGGATGGGACGGTGATGGATTTGGCAGAATTGATGATTGAGCAAGGGCATTCGCGGATTCCGATTTATGGCGAATCGCTGGATGATATTGTGGGAATAGTGCACGTTATCGATTTGGTGAAGGGGGTATTGCAAAACCGGAACGACGTGAAGATTACTGATATTATCAGCGATAAGATAAAATTTGTCTCACCGGAGAAGGGGGTGATGGATTTGCTCAAAGAAATGCAGCAAGACAAGATACATATGGCCATGGTGGTTGATGAATACGGCGGAATCGACGGCTTGATTACCATTGAGGATTTGCTGGAAGAAATTGTCGGTGATATTGAAGATGAGTACGACCATGAGGATGAACCGGTTATTTGCAACCAAAATAACGGCAATGTATTGGCCGACGGCAAGGCAGAATTGGACGAAATAAAAAATATCTGCGGGGTGGATTTGTACGATGGTTTGGACGAAGAATGCGCCGAGGATGTTGATACACTGAATAGTTTGATTTTCCATCTTATTCAACGGGTGCCGACCCGTGGTGAGGTTATTAACGGAGTTGGCGGTGTCAAATTCAGGATTTTGGAAGCTGATCCGACACAAATTAAAAAGGCAATGATCATAAGGCCTAAGGATAATGCAGTGCAAAATAACTGAGGCGGCAACAAAATATTATAAGACGACGGCGTTTGTGGCCGGATGGTTGAGTGTGGGGATATTTGCACCGTATTTTCAGCAGTGGTGCGGATTTTTGGCGTTCGGGTGGTTGTTGCGCTTATTGTTGTCGACGCAGAGTATAAAACGAGCCGCAGCAATAGGCTATTGGTTCGGGTTTGCGCATTTTGCAGGAGGGTTTAGCTGGGTTGGTAATGCGTTGCTGGTGGATGCGGATAGGTTCGGCTGGCTCTATCCGATAGCCTTGGTGGCGGCCGGAGGATTTTTCGGGGCGTTTGCGGCAGTGCCGGCGGCGGTTTGTGCAATGCTGCAAGATAAGTGGAACAAATGGCTGGCGTTTGGTGCGGTTTGGGTGCTTGGCGAATGGGGACGGAGCTTTATCTTGACAGGCTTCCCGTGGAATTTGTTAGGCTATAGCTGGGCAAATGAGATTTGGTTTTTGCAGAGCGCGGCGGTTGGCGGAGCGTATTTGGTATCATTATCAGCGGTTTTGGGATATAGTTTGGTCGGAATTTGGATGGCAGATTGCCGGCGGCGAATTTTGTTGCAGGTGATGCTAGGTATGGCGATAATTTTCGGCGGCAATTACCTTTGGGGACAAATTCGGTTGCGCGGAGCTGAGGATTTGCAGGGAGAAACAAGGGTGCGGATTGTGCAGCCGAGTATTCCGCAAACAATGAAATGGTCGAAACAAGCGGCGGAGGATAACTGGCAGAAGTATTTGCAACTTAGCGCAAGCAAAACCGATGAAGCGCCACAGGCTATAGTGTGGGGTGAGACGGCATCGCCTTTCGGGCTGGAAGATGATGAGGTGCATTTGCACGAATTGGCCGAGATATTACCAAAGCAAGCAATCCTGCTGACCGGAGTGGTGAGCTATCAATATAATGACGGACGCTATCGACCGCATAATTCAATGGTGATGATTGACGGAGAGGGGCAAATTCGCGGTTATTATCACAAGGCGCATTTGGTGCCCTTCGGGGAATACGTGCCGTTGAGGAAATATTTGCCGGAGTTTGTGCGGCCGGTGGCCAATGCCATCGGAGAGTTTGGCCGCGGCCAAGGAGCAGAGAGTTTTGAGTTGGTGGGATTGCCTAAAATGGGAGCAGCGATTTGTTATGAAATAATCTTTCCGCATCAGGTGGTGGATGAAAAAAATCGGCCGGAGTGGTTGGTTAATCTTACCAATGACGGGTGGTACGGGGTATCGTCAGGGCCTTATCAGCACTGGGTGGCAGCTAAGTTTCGTGCGGTAGAAGAGGGAATTACGATTGTACGGGCGGCCAATAACGGTATTAGCGGTATGATTGATGCTTATGGCCGCGAAAAAGGGGTTATGCCGCTTAATTATGTCGGAATCAGCGATGTGAATTTGAGTAAATCAATCGGAGGTACAACTTATGGTAGGCTGGGAAATTTAATTTCCATAACATTATGCTTGATTTTGCTGGCGGTCGGTGTTATAAGGGAAAAAATTAAACTTAAATAACTTGTCTATTAGGGAGGACTACAATGAAAAAAGCATTGAAAAGCAGCCGTGGCAGAACTCCGCAAGGTGCGCCGAATCCGATTGACATACACGTAGGCAACCGGATTAAGATAAGACGCAATTTGTTGGGTTGGAGCCAAGAAATGCTGGGTGATAAATTGGGACTGACATTCCAGCAAATCCAGAAATACGAAAAGGGCTTAAATCGGGTAAGCGCCAGCCGGTTGTGGGATTTCGGTGTTGTGATGAATACACCGGTCAGCTTTTTTTATGATGATATGGACGAAGGTACAGCGCTGCATAGTCCGATGTCGTTCAGCAACCCGAAAAATGTTACTTCGCTGAGCGAGAATGTGAATATGTTTGAAGCGGATCCGATGCGCAAGCAAGAAACTTTGGAATTGGTGCAGGCTTACTATAAAATTAGTAATCGTAAGGTTGCCAAACAATTGTTTGACTTGATGCTGACTATGGCTAAGAGCCAATATATTCACAACAAAGAACAGAGTTTGGAAGAGCAGGAATAAAAAACAAGGCAGAGAAATCTGCCTTATTTTTTAAGTGTTTTTGCAGCGCATATCTGTTGCGCGGTCGGAGGGCGGCAGATCATCAAAATCGCCGAAGTTAAACATATTTTTTTCAAATTCGCATTCGTCGTCAAGGCCAAAGTGCGAATCTATCAGCCGCATTTTGCTCAAGGGGCGAATGCTGAAACTCTCGTCGGTGATGTCTTCATAATTGGGGTGTGATAAGGACAGGGACACAACAGGTGAAGGTTTGTTGTTTCTCATAGCAGAACCTCCTTTCGGTTGATGAAACATTACGACGGACAATATAGTTATCAACAGCGCATTTTCATCCACATGAGGGAGATTTTGCTTGAGATTTTGTAAAAAAGTTTATATTGCAGAAGATAAGGGTGAGCGGAAGGCAAAATAATGTGGAATTTTGATAATAAACGTCCGAACTACAAACAATTTATGATGCGATTGCACAATCGGCTGGATTGGAAAGCCAATTGGCAAAGCGCAGATTTGTTGTATCAACAATTGAGTCGCGATAAGTCATTTAAAAAAGAATTGTTGCGCAAGGCTATTCATTTGAGCTCGTTGTGGATACCTGCGGCCATCTATTTTATGCCGAAGTTTATTTTGATACCTATTTTGCTGGTGATATTGACGGGTAATATCGTTTTGGAATATGGTAATTTTAAGCGTTATTCATGGGCGCGTAAGTCGTTCGGAGTTTTGTTTTTCAAGACCCTGCGCAATAAGGAGACTTCAAGAGAACATTTTCAATTTACCGGTGCAATATATGTTTTGGTCTCGTCACTGTTGTGTTTGTGCCTGTTTGACAAAGTGGTGGCGGCGATTGCTTTGACAGTGATGCTGATTTCGGATAGTGCGGCGGCTTTGGTCGGACGCTCGGTCGGTAAAATCAAGATATATAAGAACAAAACTTTGGAAGGCACGGCGGCCTTTTGGGTTTCGGCTTTGGTGATTAATTTGCTGTTTTGGCCGCTGCATAGCTTTAGCTGGGTGAGTGTGGTAGCTTGCGCGACAGCAACTTTGGCTGAGGTTTTTGAGGATAAAATCGAGATTGACGACAATCTGTCGGTGCCGGTGTTTTTGGCCGCGGTACTGTCGTTTTTCTAAGCAATAACTCCGCCACCGATAATGGCGTCTTCATCATAAAGTACTACCGATTGCCCCGGAGTGACTGCACTTTGCGGGGCGAGAAACGTTACTTGATATTTGCCATCGTTGCAAGGGGTAACTTCTACATCGCAAGGCGTTTGCGACGAGCGGATTTTGGCCGAGCAGCAAAAATGCGTATCAGGTTGAGAAGATTGCCAGTTCCAATCGGTGGCCAACAGTTTGGTTTGTAAACATTCTTCGGCAAAACCGACCACCACCTCATTGGTGTCTTTGTTGAGTGATATGACATACAACGGGCGAGCTGCCGAGAGGCCTAAGCCGCGTCGCTGGCCGATGGTGAAATTCCAATAGCCCTGATGAGTGCCCAATATCTGACCAGCAGAGTTAATAAAATTGCCGGTTTGCGGAGGAAATTGCAAGATGTCATTAATTTCTCCGGAATAAAAATCCTGACTGTCAGGTTTATCAGAAACGCTCAAGCCGGCTTGCCGCGCCAGTTCGCGAATTTCGATTTTGGTTTTGGTGCCGAGCGGCAGTAAAATGTTTTGCAGTTGTTCCTGCTGCAGCCGATAAAGAAAATAGGACTGGTCTTTCTTGCTGTCGATACCGCGCAGAATGTGATAGCGGCGGTCATGGGGAGAAAGTTCAACTCGGGCATAGTGGCCGGTGGCAAATTTGTCGAAAGCAATTCCCTGTTGCTTGGTAGTTTCTGGAAGAACCCGAAATTTTATGTTGGCATTGCATATAACACAAGGGTTGGGAGTGCGGCCGGATTTGTACTCGGACTTAAAGTTTTCTAAGACGATGCGGCGATATTGCTCACGGCAGTCAAGCACCATATGGGGGATGCCGAGAGTGGCACAAACGGCCTTGGCTGAGGCAATGTCGTCTTCGTCAGGTGCAAAACAGCCGTTGGCGTGTTCGGGGATGCGCGATGTGTTAGCATCATCCCATATTGCCATGGTGGCCCCGATAACTTCGTGTCCGGCCTGTTTTAATAGCAAGGCGGTTACCGAAGAATCTACACCGCCGCTCATTCCTACCAAAATTTTCATTTTAAACTGCCTTGTTAAAAATGGTTAATTCGCAGCAAGGTTTACCCTATTTGGCGAAAATTTGCAAGCAAAATATCAGAGACGGCGATATTCGAAAAATACCGGTCTTCGTCCCTCGGACAGAGCTTTTTTCTGGTATTTGGTGGCAACCCAGTCGGCAGGAGGATAGCGCCAATCGGAAAAACATTTGGCTGTCCAAACAAAATCGGGACGAGTGCGCATTTGGCGGATAACCCAGCTTTTGTAGACGGGGTGGTCGGTGGCAATGAGCAGACGCCCGCCTGAGGCCAAAATGCGTGACAGCTCGTCCAAATTGGCCGGATTGATAAAGCGGCGGTCAGCGTGGCGTTTCTTGGGCCAAGGGTCGGGAAACAGCAAAAATACCTCATCTAAACAGCCGTTAGGAAGACGCGGAAAAAGCAGCCTGACATCATCATCAAAAATTCGTACATTGTCAGCCCTGTGGGGAAGAGGGCGAATAACCTCGGGCAGGTCGGCATTTTGTTTGATGCCGGTGATGAGCGAGAGCAGGTTGGCAATGCCATTTTGAAAAACTTCGGCGCCGATGTATCCGGTTGAAGGGTTTTGACTGGATACTCCGGCCAAATGTTCGCCGCCGCCGAAACCGATTTCCAAAGACAGACGCTCAACCGGCTGGCTGAACATATCTTTGGAAATTAACGAGTGTTCGGGCAACTTTATCAATGGCAAAAAACGTTCCAGCAACGAGGTTTTGGCTTTGCGGATTTTTCGGCCTTTGCGGCGGCCGAAAAACTTAACATTCTCAGAGTTCATAACAATAAATTCTCCTTAGTTAAAATTTATTTATCAAAGCATAGGGGATTAACGGTGACGTTTGGTGGGTATGATAGCGAAAAAAATATTTTGTGCAAGCAAAATTATAGCACAGACAATGGGTGATAAAGGAAATTTGCGCTTGCAAATCAAAGGAAAATGGTTTATAGCCATATCTATGGAAAGTTATTATTGTCAAACTATAAAAAACATAAAGAATTATGCAAATGTTAGGTATTACGGTCATGCGATTTCCGTTGTCGGACGTATTGGCCTGTGTGCTTTGGGCCTGTGCTTTCGGGGCCTTTATTTTTGTACTGTTGATGTGGCGGTCGGGGTTTATGAATTTGCGCCATGACAGGAATGATGAGGCAATGAAAAATTCAGGTATTGAAGCGTTGTCAAACGATGAGCTGTTGACGCTGTATCGTTTTTATCGTCGGCACAAAATGAGAAATTATGCCGGTTATAATGCCGTTTGTCGTGAGCTTAAGCAACGCGGGCTGTATTTTAGGGCAATAGCCGGCAGTATTTTGCGCAAGGATGATTGATAATCCGATTTAATTATTTTAACACCTTAAAAAACAGTAATTATGTCGATTGTAAAAGGTTGGGCACGTCGATTGCGAGTGCCGCAAAAAGATGAGCTCCGTAGCGGAGTGAGAAAAAAAGAACATTCAAAGCACCAAGCAATTCAAAAGCTGTCAGATGCGCGTTTACGGGTTAGTTTTCGTCAAATGTTGCGGTCCGGCAATCCGGAAGACGAGGAAGATTTTGAGGCAGTGGCCTTAGAGCTTCAAAGCCGCGGGTTGTGGGGAATTGAGCTGGCCGATGGATTGTGGCGGGAAGCGGAGAAATGTTGGTTTTTTTGATGATAAAAGGCTTTGCGGGTTATTACAAGCAAGGCCTTTTGGTTTATATTAATTGATTCAAATCGCTCAAAATATCAGATAATTTCATATTTTTGAGTTTGTCTTCCATCGCTTTTTGAACACTTAGAAGGCGGTCATCTAAAATGCTATGAATATTTTTGCCAACTGGACAGGAAGGGTTCGGATTTTTGTGAAAGGCGAAAAGCGTATCGCTTTCCAAAGGCTCAATGGCGCTATACACCGAAAGCAAGCTGATTTCCTCCGGCTTTTTCAGCAATGTGATGCTTTCGCTTGTCCGACCGCGGGGAATTTTCACCATCCCCGCAGCCTTTAGTTGTAGCAGAATATTGCGAATGATTACCGGATTAGCTTGCACCGAACCGGACAAAAATTCACTCGTAACACGATATTTGTCTTTGAAGGTATGAATGGCGGTCAATATGTGCAAAGCAATAGTGAATCGACTGGAAATCTGCATTGCATTATTCCGTTAGCATAACTCCGCATCGCCGAAACCAAACTGCGTTAATGAACCTTCTTTGGCCTGAATGCAGATAAAATGGAACTCGCCATCACCGGTGTTTTCAATCGTTCGGGCAGCGCCGGTTGCAACTTTGACCGCCGAGCCTTCTGTGACATTGATTTTGTTTTCGCCGACCGTGATGATGCCGGTTCCTTTTAAAATGATATAAACTTCTTCATTTTGTTTGTGTTTGTGGTTAAACGGCACTTTGAATCCTTTGGGGGTAACATTTACCGAAATCTCACAGCTTGTTAAAGCAAGCGCATCGTGCAAAAATGCTTTGCCGTTCTCAAGTTTGGCAATCTCAGCGAATGTTCCTAAATCAGTATTTGTATAATCAGCCATTATGGTTATCCTTAATTGTAATATAAATTGTTACATTTTAAATGTATAAAATACATTTTTTGGAATGTCAATGGTTACAATTATTTTGCAATGATCAAATTTAATAAATCCTCTTGGTATAACCGTAAGATTAATCAAAGGGTGTATGTGCTTTTGCGCTTGATTTTTTGCCGATGCGCGATAATATTCAAGCTAAGGAGAAAGAAGTTGTTTGATATTCAAAAAGGTTTGGCCAATCTGAAAGCGCATATCAAAGTTGCACCGTTTAATCCTGGAGTTTATCGGATGATTGATGAGCATGGCGAGGTTTTGTATGTGGGGAAGGCCAAGAGTATTAAAAAACGCATTACCGCTTATTCGCATCTGAATAAACTTCCGGTTAGATTGCAGCAGATGGTGGCGCAGATTGACCGGATGGAATTTATTGTGGTGGAGAATGAATCGCGCGCCTTGTTGGTGGAAAATGAATTGATTAAAAAGTTTCGGCCGCGTTATAATATTTTGCTGAAAGATGACAAGACTTTTCCTTATTTGATGATTGACACGGAGGCTGAATTTCCCCGCCTGAGCAAATATCGCGGCGGGCGCAAAGGAAAAAACAAATATTTTGGACCGTTTGCCTCAGTGGCTGCAGTTAATGAAGCGGTGAGTACTTTACAAAAGGGATTTTTGCTGCGCTCGTGTCGCGATGCGGTGTTTGCTAATCGCCAAAGGCCGTGTCTGATGTATCAGATCAAACGGTGTTCGGCCCCGTGTTGCGGGTTGGTGAGCAAGGAAGAATATCGATTGTCGGTAGACAAAGCGGTAGCGTTTTTGGAAGGGGATGACGACAGTTTACACAAGGAATTGTATGAACAGATGGAAAAGGCCAGCGCTGAATTAGATTTCGAAAGAGCTTTGGTGTTGCGCGACCGCATAAGAGCTTTGAGCAATATTCAGGCGAAGGGGAATGTGGAATATGCGGCATTGAAGTCGGCGGATGTGATTGCTGCGGCACAAGAGGGCGATTTGGCAGCGGTGGAAATATTTTTTATTCGCGCAGGGCAAAATTGCGGTAATGCGGTGTATTTTCCCGAACAGGCTCAAGGGGCGGATTTGTCAGAAGTAATTGAAGCATTTATCGGTGAGTTTTATGATAATCATACCCCGCCGAAAGAAATTATTGTGCATGGGCAAGTCGATGAGGAATGGTGGGAGAGCGCGCTGGGGGTAAAAGTGACGTCACCCAAAGGCGGCAGCAGGTTGAAAATGGCAGAGTTTGCTTACAATAATGCGGTGGATGCCATTCGGCGCAAAATAGCGCTGGAGGCATCGGTAAAGAATAATTTGGAGGCTTTGCGGCTTAAATTCGGACTGGAGTACACGCCGCGGCGGATTGAGGTCTATGATAACTCGCATAATCAAGGCAGCTATGCTATAGGAGCGATGATTGTGGCGACGCCGGAGGGGTTTGATAAGAAGAGTTATCGTACTTTTGATATAAAATATACTCAAGAAACGCGTGATGATTTTGCGATGATGAAGGAGGTGCTTAAACGCAGGTTTGAGAGGATGACGGCGGAAAATCGACCGGATATTATTTTGCTGGACGGAGGGCGCGGACAACTTAATTCGGTGCATGAGGCGTTGGCGGAATATGATTTGAGCGGTATTTTGATTGTCGGTATATCAAAAGGTGAAGACCGTAATGCGGGAAGAGAATTTTATCATATCAAAGACCGTGAAAGTTTTGATTTGGAATATCGTTCGCCGTTAGCTTTTTATCTGCAAAATTTGCGAGATGAGGCTCATCGGTTTGCTATCGGTACTCATCGCAAAAAAAGAGCAAAGTCAATGACTAAGTCGGCGTTGGATGATATTGAGGGAATCGGTACAAAACGCAAGCGCGAGCTGCTTAAGTATTTCGGCTCGGCCAAGGATGTGGCAGATGCCACTTTGCAAGACTTGCAAAAAATTGAAGGAATAAGCAAAAAAACAGCGGAAAAAATATATAACTACTTTCATAATTGATAATTATATTATAAACTGATGGAAATGATAATTTTTGTAGGATGAAAATAATGTACAATCTGCCTAATTTATTGACTTTGTCGCGAATCGTGGTGATTCCGGTAATCTTTTTGTCGTTGTATATTCAGGGGGCATTGTGGGCGCTGTTGGCCGCGGTGCTGTTTATTATTGCCTCGATTACGGATTATTTTGACGGCTATTTGGCCAGAGCACGCGGTGAGACTTCGGCGCTGGGGCGGTTGATGGACCCAATTGCCGACAAATTGCTGGTTACTTCGGCCTTGGTGGTGCTGTTGGCCAAGCCGGATATGGTGGTAACTCGCTGGAGCTTTGTGCCGGTGGTGGTGATTTTGTGTCGGGAGATTTTGGTTTCGGGACTGCGCGAATTTTTGCGCGAAGTTAATGTCGGACTGCCGGTTAGCCGGCTAGCCAAGTGGAAGACCGGCTTCCAGATGACGGCACTGTCAATGATGTTGCTGAAAGGTTTTTGGTATTGGGGCGGTATCGGTGAGGTATTGCTGTGGATTGCCGGAGTGCTGACGTTTGTTACTGGTTATCAGTATTTTCAAAAGAGCTTGGATTATATTTGCGAAACGGAAAAATGTGCCAAGGTTCCGCCGATGCCGAAGATTATCAGCGAGCTGAAAATCAAAAATCCGGTAATGAAGAAAAGAGGCCGGCCGGCAGCTTTGCATACAACGGAAGAAACTGCCAAACAAAAGCCTCAGGCGAAGGCGGCTAAAAGTGCGGTTAAGCGGACACCGGTTGCCAAGAAAAAAGCTAAAAGCAAGGCGGTAAAGAAAAAGGCAGCCTGATGGTGACGGCGAATAAGCATATTTTGGTGGTGGATGATGATACCCGCTTGAGGGGGCTGTTGCAAAGGTTTTTGCGGGAGCACGGGTATTTTGTATCAACTGCAAAAGATGCGGATGAGGCCAGAGAGGTGATGCGGCATTATCGATTTAATCTGTTGATTGTTGATGTGATGATGCCCAAAGAAAACGGGTTTGAGTTTTTGGCTAAATTGCGGCAGGAGAGTTTGTTGCCGGTGATTATGCTGACGGCAATGGGAGGGGTCGAAGACAGAATTGCCGGATTGGAAAGAGGTGCGGATGATTACATCGCCAAGCCGTTTGATACCAAAGAATTGTTGCTGAGGGTGGGTAACTTGCTTAAGAGGGTCGGAGAGACCAAAGAACAAAAGCAAAGTTTGAGTTTGGGGCTGTGTGTGTTTGATATGCAGACCAAAGAGTTGCAAACCAAACAAGGCGGCGTAATGCATTTGACGGCGGTGGAGCAGAATTTGCTGGCGATTATGGGACGCAAAAGTGGGCAGGTGTTTTCGCGCGAGAAGTTGTCAGAGTTGTTGGGAGTCGGGCAGTCGCCGCGTTCAATTGATGTACAGATTACGCGTTTGCGTAAAAAAATTGAACGAGATTCGAAAAATCCGCGTTATTTACAGACAGTGCGCGGCAAAGGGTATATGTTGCTGGCAGATTAACGAGAGAATGGGGCTTGAGCTGAGATGCATCTGCGGTTACCGGCAAAATGGGAAGAAGTTTTGAGTTATTGGCGCTATAAATTGTTGCCGAGGACTTTGTTTTTCCGTACAATGATGCTGATATTTATTCCGCTTATCGGGGTGCAAATAGTGTCGTTGGTGGTGTTTTTCGACAGTAGCTGGAGCCGGATGGGGCGCCGGATGGCAGATAATGTGATTGATGATATTAAAGTAATCAGGGTTTTGCTGGAACAAGGAATGGCGCGTGAAGATGTAGAGGTGCTGGCAGACAGAAATTTGCAGATATCGTTTGTAGTTAAAGGGGTGGGAGACAGCCTGCCGGTTAATTATGTGCCGGAGCGTAACAAAATGGCGGTTGATTATCTGCGCTCGGCGCTGGAGCACGAGTTTGGGGCGCAGGGATGGCAGATTTTTAATGATACGGCCTCAAAGACCCGTGATTTGGTGATTTTGCTTGAAGATGGTGATGAGGTTTATCAATTTTCGTTGCCGCGCAAAAAGATATTTTCGTCGTCGATTTTTATGTTTGTAGTGTGGATGATAGCAACCTCAACAGCTCTACTGATTGTATCAATGTTGTTTTTGCGTATTCAGGTGCGGGCAATCGCTGATTTGGCGCAAACCTCGGAGAATTTCGGTAAGGGAATTTATGAAGATGGATTTAAGCCCTATGGGTCATCAGAGGTTCGTAAGGCCGGTTTGGCATTTATCAAAATGAAAGAGCGTATCTTGCGCTCGATTATGGAACGTACGCATATGCTGGCGGGTATATCGCACGATTTGCGCACTCCGCTTACTCGGATGAAGCTGACAGCCTCGATGATGGGCGATGTGCAAGATAAAGATGATCTGCTGTTGGACATTGACGAAATGGAAAAGATGCTGAACGGATATCTGGCCTTTGTGCGCGGAGAAGGTGATGAGAGTGCACAAGAGGTGGATTTGGGGGCGTTGGTTAAGAATTTGTGTGACAGGTTCCGAATCGAACATAAAAATTTGAAATGCCGCATTAAGAAAAATGATAAAAAAGTCAGGATTAAGGAGCAGGCGGTACGACGCGCCATCGGCAATATTTTGGCCAATGCCTGTCGTTACGGCAAAAAGGTTGAAGTTGCGGTGGATATGAGCGACAAAAAGGCTAATATCATAATTGATGACAACGGACCGGGAATTCCGCAAAACAAGCGCGATGAGGTGTTCAGGGCATTTTATCGACTGGAGGAATCGCGCAACAAGGAGACGGGCGGTATCGGTTTGGGGTTGGCCATTACCAAAGATATTATAGCGGCGCACGGCGGACGGATAATGTTGGATGATAGTCGGTTGGGCGGATTAAAAGTGGTGATTGAACTGCCTATTTAACAAAGTTGACAAGAGGAGATATGACAATGAGCACAGAGTTGGAAGATGATTTGCCGGCAGCAGATGATGATGCGATGAGTGATTTTAACTTTGATGATATTTTAGAAACGCCGGAAAGCACGGCAATGCTTGAAGGTGATGATGGTATGAGTGATGGGGCAGTAAATGATGCGGCTGAGCTGGAGACAGCCCCGCTGGAAGAAACGCAACCGGCAGAAGAAACACAAGATGTGGCCTTAGGGATAAGGGACTATGTCGGAGATGAGAATTGGGCGCTCAGAGGGATAGATGGCGCGGATAATATCGGTTTTTTAAGAATGTACGATGGGGAAAAGAATTATCAATCCTATGATTTGAGCCGAGATTTCACCAGCGGAGATTTTGCAGGCAGTCCGGAAAATGATACCATACATATCAATGCGGGGTTTGATACCTATGGCTGGATGATAGCTTTTGCCAACGGGGTAAATATGAGTTTGTCCGATGTGCGGGAATATCAACTGCGCAACGGGAGTTTGCCGTTTGCTTCGGGAAGCGTGATGTATGGCAGCAGTGTGCTTAATTTTACCGGAGTTAAGCGGATTGTAGTGTTTGAAAGCGTGAAATATTTTTCCTACGGAGCTTAAAGGTAAATAAGATGGGGCAAGTGGAACTGATAAAAGTTAAGCCGCAGGATGATGGTATGCGGTTAAATCGGTGGTTTTTGAAATATTATCCCGATTTACCGATGTCGAGGTTGCAAAAATTGCTGCGCACCAAACAAATTAAGGTTGACGGACAAAAGGCGATGGCGGCACTTAAGTTGGTTCAAGGACAGGAGGTGAGAATTCCGCCGCTGACGGCAGCCAATGCGGCGGATAGAAAAAATGAACTTGATGCCAAGGATGTTAAATTTGTGTTGTCGTTGGTGATATATAAAGACGAGAATATCATAGTGCTGAACAAACCATCGGGGGTGGCAGTGCAGGGGGGAACCAACACTAAATTTCATATTGACGGATTGTTGGAGGCATTAAAGTTTGGTAATGAGGAGGCGCCCAAATTAGTGCACCGGATTGATAAAGACACTTCGGGGGTGTTGGTTTTGGCAAGAAACCGGCAGAGTGCAGTTGCTCTGACAAAAGCATTTAAGGAGCATCGGGTGCAAAAGACTTATGCCGCGATTGTGAACGGCAGACCAGCGAAAAGCAAAATGCGAATAGATGCACCGCTGGATAAGATCGGCGAGAAGATGATGGTGACCCCAAACGGGCAACCGGCGCTCAGCGAAATGGAAGTTATAGATGCAGCCGGTGATGATTTTGCATTGGTGAAGTTAAAGCCGCTCAGCGGTCGCACGCATCAGCTGCGGGTGCATATGCTGCATATCGGCAATCCGATAGTCGGGGATGGCAAATATTTTTTGCCCAATGAGAAACGAATAAGAGACATTGCCGATAAATTGTATTTGCACGCATACAAAATAGATTTATCAAACATATATAAAAATGTGATTATTAAGGCCGAGCTGCCGGAATATTTTGTTGAGGCGCTGCGGTTTTTGGGTTTACGGTTGGATAAAAATATATAAGGAGATAACTATGGGAATAGTAAAAAAGACTGCATCAATAGTGGCTTCGCTGATTATTATTTTGGCAATCGGCGGGTTTGTGTTTGTGCGCAATTTTGATTTGAACCGTTACAAAAGTTATATTGAGGATGCAGCGTATCAGCAGACCGGTCGCAAATTGATGTTGAACGGCGATGCAAAAATCGGGTTGTCTCTGATACCGACGCTGGTGATTAATGATGTGACTTTGGCTAATCCGGAGTGGGCGCAAAATCCTTATATGGCCAAACTGGAGCAATTGGAGATAAAATTTTCGCTGGGGGCTTTGATGCACAAAAAAATTGATATAAAGAAGTTTGTGCTAATTCGTCCGGAGGTGTTTTTGGAGGTGTCCAAGGATGGGCAAAAGAGCTGGGAGTTTGCCAAACTGGCAGCCAAAGGGAGCGGAGGAAAAGTTGGTAACGTCCAAAGCTCTCAGATTAGTGCGGGAACAGCGACTGCCGCGATAGGTTTTGTGGCAGACGAGGTTAAATTGGAGGATGGTCGGGTTACTTATTATGAGGCCGGCAAGGATATAACTACAGAAGTATTAGTCAAAGAGCTGGAGTTGGAGGCTAAAGGCGGCAATGAGCCGCTGAAAATCAGTGTCGAAGCGATATATGACGGGCAAAATGTGGAATTGGAAGCCGAAACTTCGAGTTTGGATAAGATTATGCAAAGCGGAGATGTCGAATTTAGCGGCAAGCTGAAGGCTTTGAAAACACAGACGGTCTTTAACGGCACTATAGGTAACATAACCGGAGATGTAAAATACAGCGTGGAGATTGATGCGCATAATCCGGCGGGAAATTTCGGGGCTCCAGAGACCAGCTTGTTGGCGCGGGTTGACGGTGATGTGACGAATGCCGATATTAATGTACGGAGCTTGAATATTGCCAATAATTTGGTTGCAGGCAGCATTAAAGCTGATTGGAGTAAGAGTAAACCGCAAGTTAATGCAGACTTGAAAAGTGATGTGTTTGACCTTAATTCGTTGAGCAAAAATTCGGTATTGACCGGAGTGAAATGGCAACTAATCGGTGAGGCGCAGGCGCTTGAGGCCGTGCCGAATGATAAGGTGCCTTATCAATATTTGGCTTTGGCAGACGGGGCGGCTAATTTGAAAATCGGCAAACTTATAGCGCCGGATGACATTGTAGCGCAGGATATGACAGTTAATGCAAAACTCAGTGGCGGAGTATTGAATTTGAGCAAAGCTGAGGCTAAGATTTTCGGCGGTAATGTGGCGGCTGACGGCAGTGTCAATGCCGGTAAACAGACGGCAGTTTTGAATCTGAGGGCGGATAATCTCAGAGTGGCGGATTTGTATAAAACTTTTCGCAATGATAATAATCTGCAAATTTTGAGCGGTGGAATTATGGATGTGGAGGTTAAGGCGGCCACCGGCGGCGCGACCTATCGTAAATGGTCGGAAAATTTGGATGGACAAGCAGTGGTGCTGGTGAACAAATCGACGATGAAAACCGGCAAACTGGATTGGCTGACCGATGGGGTGTTGGGTGAATTGTTTAAGCTGTTGAAGATGGACGCTGCGACCAACACGCAATTGGAGGTGGAGTGTGCGGTGGTTAATGCCAAACTGGGTAAAGGTAAGGCGGAATTTGACAAGGGTATTGCTTTTAGTTCGGATAAGCTGAAAGTAGTGGGAAGCGGTAATATCAATTTGGTGAATGACAAAATTGATTTTACGGTGGCACCGATGATGAATAAACTGGCTTCGGGAAATATTACACAGGCCTTAGCTTCGTTTATACGGCTGAAAGGTACATTAAGTTCGCCGTCCATCGGACTGGATAAAACTTCGGCTTTGTCAACCGTGGTGGGCTCGGTGGCCACCGGAGGTTTGTATTTGGGCTCGGAGGTTTTGATGAGCGGAGATAGTAATTTGTGCAATACCGCCTTGCAAGGCACTAAATTTGTCGCGCGGTTTCCGCGTCAGGAGAGTGCGACAAATGATGCTAAAGATGTTTATCAAAACGTGACCGGCAATACCAAAGAAGCGATAAAAGGCATCGGAAATACGGCAAAGGATTTGTTTAAGTCATTGAAAAGCAATCTCAAAAGCGAATTGAAAGGAAAGTAAACCTTGCACAAACAGGACTTGGAACAGGCGCTGGCCGAGTTGGAGAAAAACCGCTCGGCCATGGAGCGGCAACTGAAGATTTTTGCGCAGACGGATTTGTTGTTTTTTTTCAGTGAAAAACCGGAGCTGAAAAAACGTCAGCAAGAAATGTGGCAGCCGATTTTGAATTGGGCACAAGCGGAGCTGCAGATAAAAATTGCAGTGACTGATGAGCTGGAGGTGCCGGATAATCGGGAATTGGTGGCGGCTTTGGACGGAGTTTTTGCGCGGATGGGCGATGGGCAGTTTTGCTGTTGGTATGCAGCAATGCTTAATATGCGCTCGGTGTTGCTTGGCTTGGCTTTGGTTGAAGGACGGCTGACGGCGGATGAGGCGTTTTTGCTGGCACAAGCAGAAGAATTGTGGCAGAACGAGCGCTGGGGCGAGGATGCAAAGGCAGCCAAATTGCGGCAGGCTCAGTTGAATGATTTGCAAGTGATTGAGGAATTTAATAGGCAATGCGCGATGTAGTGGTGAGAGTGAGCGGACGGGTGCAAGGCGTGGGATATCGCCGGTTTGCCGTGGCAAAGGCTAAAGAAATAGGCGGTTTGTCCGGTTGGGTACATAATGATTATGATGGTTCGGTGCTGCTGCGGCTGCAAGGTGAGGAGAGTGCGGTTGATGAAATGCTGCAGGCTTGTCAAAAAGGTCCGCTGTGGGGAAGAGTTGACAAACTCGAGTTTGTTGTCGGACGTATAAGTTCGTTTTTGCCGGAGGTGGAATACGGCGTTTTTAAGCGGGTGTGACATTTAAGCCGAAAGACAAGAAAAATATAGCCACAGGTTGTATTGTCACATAATAGATTTGCACTTATATCAAGGGCAGCGTTTTAATGCAAAAAAGGAGAAAATTGATGCAAACCGTTGCTCGGACTAAAGAAAATCTGAAAAAATGTCGTTGCAATGATTGCCCCTCGTATACCTTGGGTTGCAAGATAAAGAATTATCCGGTGAATTTGTGGCGAATGATGGAAGGAATGGATAATCTGGAGCATTTTGAGGGAATGTTTTGCGCTTATGGAACCAGTAATTGTATTGAAGAGGATAAAGGGTGTTTGTGCGAGGATTGTGAAGTTTTTCACGAAAATAAGCTCAATCGCAGCGAATATTGTTTGCAATCGAAAAACGATGCTTGCTGCAGCTGCGGCAATTGTCCGGCCAATTAGCAGAAGGCGGAATGATGCCGAAAGATATTGTGGAGGCTTATACTTTGGCAGTGAAGGCCCGAGACAGCGCAACGCGTCAGGCAATGCGCGAGGTCATTGATTTTTGCGAAAATAATTTACAATGCTCGGCAGACCAATCGTTGAAGCGTAACACGCTGTTGTTGTGGGCGTATAAGCGATTGGCTGCGTCTTATGCCAAAGCAAAAGATTTTGCTAAAGCCTATGAGCTTTTGTGCAAGGCCTCGGAAATACCCGCCGGTTTTAATGCCAAAGTTGCACTGGGGTTTAATATGTTGCGGGCGGCCAATAATATGTCCGATGACATTAACGCTAAGGCAACCAAAGTGACGCATACGGCCGAGTTTTTAAAAAACGTATATGATGAGGCCGGTGATGAGGAGAATTATCATCGGATGCTTAAATTGCAAAATGCGGCGCTGCGGGTTTTGCAACAGTCATCAGTTAAGCACTAGTCTTCACAAAGCTGAGCGAATTCTGCAGTTTTACGATGCAGCATGGCAGCATTTTCACCTTTTAGGGGCTGAAATTTGCGAGCAATGGTATACTGCGGCAAAAGGCGTTTAATCTCGGATAAGGGAGCCGGCCACATATCCGGACGGATGCGAATGGCCTTGCCCTGACCGGCAGAAACTTTGAGCGAGGTTTCACCGCTCAGCGCATCAATAAATTCGTTTAACTGCAGTCTGACAACTTGCAAAGATGCAGGAATAAGAAACTCAAATTCTTCACCGGATTGGATGTAGTTGCGGATTTCCATTATGGCATCATCACCTTCCCAACGGATGATTGAGCCGGCAAACAGCCAATCTCCCAAAGTGCGGGTATACTCGTAGTTTTGCGAGATGTTGGTTAATTTGCCATTGTGAAAGCCCAAACAATAGCCACGGTTTTGCAAAGTGTGGAGCTCGGGCATATAGCGAGCGGCATCCCAAGTTTGCGGCGCAGAATACCAATCATCAATGGCCTGACGATAGGCACGGGCAACTACTCCGGCATAATATTCGGTTTTGTTGCGTCCTTCAACCTTTAGCGAATCCAAACCGACGGACAACAAGTCGGGCAATTTGGGCAACAGGCACATATCTTTGGAGTTGAGCAGGTAACCGCCGTGCTCGTCTTCCACTACTTCGTAATATTCGCCTTGGCGAAAATCCTCTTCCAGCAAAAACTCAAAGACATCTTTGTTGTCTTCATTGATGACGATTTCTTTGAGGGTGCCGTCTTTGAGCCGCAGGTGCAGTTTGTAGTGCCAGCGACAACAGTGCGCGCATTTACCCTGATTAGCCGAACGGTCAGCCAAATAGTTGGATATTAGACAGCGTCCGGAATAAGACATACACATAGCTCCGTGCATAAAAGTTTCAAGCAGGATATCGGGGCAGCGTTGTCTTATTTCTTTGATTTCTTCGAAAGTTACTTCGCGCCCCAAAACACAGAGCTTGGCCCCCAGTGATTGCCAAAATTTTACGGCGGCGTAGGAGCATATATTAGCTTGAGTGGAGACAAACAAATTCAGCTCGGGGGCATTTTCTTTGAGGTATTGAAATACTCCGGGGTCGGCAATCAATACTCCGTCGGGATGCAACTCGCGCAAAGTGGCGGTGAATGACGGTAATTTAGCGACATCGCGATTGTGCATAAATAAGTTGAGTGTTAGATAAATTTTTTTGCCGCGGGCGTGAACAAACTCAATTCCTTCTTGTAATTCATCAATGGAAAATTTGGATTGAGCGCGCAGGCACATATCGGGGGTTCCGGCATAAACGGCATCAGCTCCGTATAAGACGGCGGTTTTTAATTTTACCAGCGAACCGGCCGGTAATAAAAGTTCGGCTTTGTCTAACATTTGATTAGTCCTCTACAGTGATTTTGGTGGCATAAGCATTGAGTTCGCCCAAGGGTGTGTCTTTGATTTTTACGCGGGCAATAAAAGGTTTGGCCGAAGTTTCATCCGGCATAATCCAAAAATCAATGGTTTTGTTGGCGGCAAATTCCCATAGGGTGTCGTCATCATCATTGAGCGATTTGGTGATTTGCATGGCACAGTGATGGGCGGGGCCGGAAAAGGGTGTAGCGGAATTGGCAGCAAGGTTTTCCTTGCCCAAGTCGGAGGTTTCAACATCAAAATGCCGCTTGCCGTCATAAACCGCCAGATGTGCGGCGCAAAAACCCAACAGATTGTATTGATAGGCAACTTTCATCATAATTGTTTGCAAGTCAAAAGTATCAGCCGGAGAAGGGGCGGGCGGAAAGCTGCGTTTTTTTTCGCGGCCGTTGCTCACTACGGTTTGAGAAACAGGCAAACCTTGGTCGTCAAACATCACTTGTTTGCTGCGGTTCTTAAAACGCGATTGCGAGATATAACGATAGTCTTGAGATATCAGTTTTTCGTTGATGATGCGGCCTGATGTGTCATATTGCGCGGCAAAAGGATAGAGGGTGTGAAAAAATCCGTTGGTCGATACCACAGAGCGGATGCTGTAGTCTTGAGGGTTCATCTGATAGCGAAAATTGACCGAGGCGGCATCAAAGGCGCCGATATGCACCAAAAAATCGTGATTAACGCTGAAGGCTTGCGCCAAGCCGGTATAAAACAGCGAAATAAGAAAAAAAATTCGATAACTTTTCATAGGTTTTATTCTTTCGTTAAGATTTGCAGTGTATACTAGCACAAATTTCAGGAAATGAAAGAGGTAAAAATGAATTTTAAGAAAGTTTTGCTGATTGTCGGAGGTTTTTCCAATGAGCGCGAGGTCAGTCTGAGCGCCGCCGGTGATATTCAAAGAGCATTGTGCGAAAAAGGATATGAAGTAATAGTTTATGATTGGCGCGATACATGGAATTTGCTGGAGATAATAAAATCCGAAAAACCGGATGCGGTGTTTAACGGGCTTTACGGCAATTGGGGCGAAGACGGCGAAATACAAGGCCTGTTGGATTGTTTGCAAATTCCCTATACGCATTCGGGGGCTCTGACTTCGGCGCTGGGGATGAACAAATATTTTACCAAGCTGGCGGCTAAAGCGTGCGGAATAAAAGTGGCGGAAGATGAGTTGCTGAGTTATGGTGAGTTTAAGCGCCGCGGTGTTAAACTCAAGATGCCTTATGTGATTAAACCGGTGGCTGACGGGTCATCGGCCGGTGTGTTTATTGTGGAGGACAGCAAAAGCGAAAAAAAGGTCAGCTATGATAATGATGAGGTGATGCTGTTGGCGGAGCGCTATATTGCCGGACAAGAGTTGACGGCAATGTGTTTGGACGGCAAGGCCTATGTGGTGACCGAACTGGTGACGGAAAATAAGTTTTATGATTATCAGGCCAAATATACCGATGGAATAACGCACCACCGGTTGCCGGCCGATATCAGTGATGAGGTGCGTGATGTGTGTTTGGATTATGCGGTAAAAATTCATAATGCGCTGGAGTGCAACGGCATTTCACGTACAGACTTCCGTTATAATCCGGATGACGGAGTGGTGATGTTGGAAATTAATACCAATCCGGGGATGACCTCGCTGTCGTTGGTGCCGGAGCAGGCAAAATATGCGCTGGGAATGAGTTATGCCGAGCTTTGCGATAAACTGGTCAGGAATGCCAAATGCCGGAAATTGCCGAAATAGAGAATTTGCGGAGTAATTCCGCACTGGTGGTGCAAGGGCCTACCGCTTCGGGAAAATCGGGGTTGGCGCTTGAATTGGCCGAGCGTTTGGGAGGTGTGGTGATTAATGCCGACGCTATGCAGGTGTATCAAGGTATACCGATTATTACGGCAGCGCCGAGCGCTCAAGACAAGCAACGCGCTAAACATGAGTTGTACGAGATTTTTCCGCCACATAAAAATGGTAATGTGGCGGAGTGGTTGGATTTGGCAGTCGAAGCGGTGCGTTTGGCGCTGCGTGACGGACATGTGCCGATTATTACCGGCGGCACCGGTTTTTATATTGAGAGTTTGGTGAAAGGTATATCGCCGATACCGCCGACAAAAGAAGAAAGTAAGCAGAAAACGGAGGAAATTTTTTGCCGCGGCGGTTTGCAGGCGGCGTATGCCTATCTTCAAGAAATTGACGAGGCCGGTGCCGGAATGGTGCGGCAAAATGATACCACCCGAGTTCGGCGAGCTTTGGAGATTAAATTGGATACCGGAAAATCAATTGCGGAGTGGTTTAAGCTGCCTTTGATTAAGCGGCTGCCGGAAGTGGAATTCAGAACCATATCGCTGTTGCCGGAGCTCAAAGAATTGGAGGCAAGATGTGCACGGCGGTTTGATTTGATGATGGAGCAGGGGGCTTTGTCCGAGGTGAGGGAGCTGTTGAAACTGAAACCGGATGCTAATCTGCCAGTGATGAAAGCTATCGGAGTGCCGGAATTGGCGGCCTATTTGCGCGGTGATACAAGTTTGGAGGAGGCGGTTGAGCAGGCCAAGCTGCACACCCGCCAATATGCCAAAAGACAGTTGACGTGGTTTCGTAATCGACGGTAATGCGGCAAGAGATTTTTTTTGTGTTAAAAAACTAAATTTGTTGTTGCTATGGTAGAAGGATGGTTATAAAACTGTTTTAGTTATTAAATTTTTTGTTGCGGAGATTGAAGTATGTTTTCAAAATTGATGGGGTGGCTGTCCGCGGATATGGCAATTGACCTTGGTACGGCAAATACTTTGGTGTATGTTAAAGGTAAGGGAATTGTGCTGAACGAGCCATCGGTGGTAGCGATTGAGGAATATCGCGGTAAAAAGCAGATTTTAGCAGTGGGAAATGAGGCTAAGCTGATGCTGGGGCGTACTCCGGGGAATATTCACGCGATAAGACCGTTGCGTGACGGTGTAATCGCTGATTTTGAAATCGCCGAGGAAATGATTAAATATTTTATCCGCAAAGTTCATAATTATAAACGTTTTGCCATGCCGATGATTATTGTTTGCGTGCCTTCGGGATCGACCGCGGTGGAGCGCCGTGCGATTCAAGAATCGGCCGAGGCGGCAGGGGCACGCAAGGTTTGGTTGATTGAAGAGCCGATGGCTGCGGCAATCGGTGCAGATTTGCCGGTGACCGAGCCGGCCGGTTCGATGGTGGTCGATATCGGCGGCGGTACAACCGAGGTGGCGGTGCTGTCGTTGGGCGGTATTGTTTATGCGCGTTCGGTGCGGGTCGGCGGCGACAAGATGGATGATGCGATTATTTCTTATATCCGCCGCAACCATAATTTGCTGGTGGGTGAAGGCAGTGCCGAGAAAATCAAAAAAGAAATCGGCTCGGCGTGTGTTCCCGAAAAAGGCGATGGCCGCACTTATGAAATTAAAGGCCGTGATTTGATGAATGGTGTACCCAAAGAGATTGTTATTTCCGAGCGTCAGGTGGCCGAGGCTTTGGCTGAACCGGTATCGCAGATTGTCGAAGCGGTTAAGGTGGCTTTGGAGCATACAGCACCGGAGTTGGCTGCGGATATTGTGGACAAAGGAATTGTGCTGACCGGCGGCGGTGCATTGTTGACTAATTTGGATCAGGTGTTGCGCAGTGCGACCGGTTTGCCGGTGTCGCTGGCGGAAACCCCGCTGGCTTGCGTGGCTAAGGGAACCGGCAAGGCTTTGGAAGATATCGGCAGATTGAAGACGATTTTGTCGTCAATGTACTGATTGATTGTTCGGTGTTTTTTTGCAAAAAGCCTGCCTTTGCATATTGGATGCAGCAGGTTTTTTGTGTGATTAGCGAGAGAATGAAAAGAAAAAAATGAAACGTCGCCGCAGTTTGTTTTTGCATTTGAATCATTTAAGAGTGCTGGTTAGAAAATTTGCGCTGGTGTCGCTGTTTTTGGCGTCGATAGTTTTGATGGTGCTGGATAAAAATCAATCATCGGTGTTGGAGTATTCCAGCGGAGTGGCTAATAATGCGGCGGCTCCGGTGGTGAGTGTTTTGGTGTGGCCGGCTAAGATGATTTCGCGTTCTTATGCATATTTGACCGAATGGGTGGATATTAAGCAAGATAATGAAAAATTGCGGCAAGAAAACGATGAGCTGCACAAATTAGAGGACAAATATAAGTCTTTAGAGATAGAAAACAAGCTGCTGGCAGATTTGCTGAATTATGTGCCGCTGCCGGAGGCCAAGTTTGTTTCGGCTAAGTTGATGACTGAAGAAAACGGAGCTTTTGCCCATGCAATGGCGGCTTATGTCGGGGATAAAAAGGTAAAAAAAGGCGCGGTGGTGCTGGCTAATAACGGAGTGGTGGGGCGTGTTGATAAAAAAATAGGCAATTATGCGAAGGTGATTTTGCTGACGGATATCAGCTCGAGGATTCCGGTGGTGGTGGAAAAAAGTCGGGTACGAGGGGTGTTAAGAGGTGATAATACGCCGTTGCCGAAGTTGGTGTTTACTCCACTTTTTGCCGAGATTAATGTCGGCGACCGTATAGTGACCTCGGGGGTGTCGGGAGTTTTTCCGGCAGGATTGCCGGTCGGATATGTGACGGCGGTGGGCAAAAAAGAGATAAAAGTTAAGCCTTTTGCCTCATTGGAAAAATTGGAATATGTAAAAATCGTCAATTATGATATCGGCGGACTGCTGGATGAGGCGGAGCAATGATAGAGGAAGACTGGCAAGATAACGCGGTGTCTTTGTTTCAGCGACTGCTGCCGGTGGGAACGGCGGTGATTTTGGTCTTGTTGGCGTATGGTCCGGTGTATATTGATTTGTTTAATAATATACGGCCGGATTTGGGAATGATTGCGATTTATTTTTGGATGCTGCAGCGGCCGGATTTGTTTGATCTTAAATCAGTGACAATATTGGGAATTATTGACGGAGCGGTGAGTGCCTCGGCTTTTGGGTTGGGATTGTTTTCGTATCTGTTGATGTATGTTTTGATGATGCATTTGCGCAAGTATTTGAACGGACGGTCGTTTGTGGTTATTTGGTATGGATTTATGGCTTTGTCACTGGGAGTGATGATAGTAAAATGGCTGGCGGCTTCAATTTATCATGGCGAATTTTTGCCGATTTTGCCGGCGATGTTTTCTTATCTGATAGGTGCAGCGATATATCCGGTGACGGCGATGCTGTTGGCCGCACTTCAAAATTGGTTTTTGCAGGATGATGACGAGCTATGAACCGAGATAATGACAAAGGAAAAGTGCTTATCAGCCGCACAATATTTTTGAGCGGAATGCAGCTTTTTTTGCTGGTGATGATTATTTTCAGATTGTATTATCTGCAGGTTTATCAGGCAGACAAATACAAAACTTTGGCTGATGAGAACCGTATTTCGACCCGGCTTTTGGTGCCGGCAAGAGGAATTATTTATGACCGGCATGGTAATATATTGGCTGGCAATCGGCAGAATTTTCAAGCGATGATTGTGGCGGAACAGACGGCCAGCATTGATGAAACTCTGACGGCGTTTAAGAAAATTATGCCGCTGAGCGAGGATGAGGAGAAGCGCATTCGCCGCGATTTGAAACGTAATCGCAGTTTTGTGCCGATTAAACTGAAAGATAATCTTACTTGGGAGCAGGCAACCGCCATTTTACTCAATCTGCCGGATTTGTCGGGGGTGATTATTGATGAGGGGCTGTCGCGCTATTATCCTTACGGTGATATGTTTGCTCATGTTATCGGTTATGTGGCGGCGGTGTCGGACAGGGATGTAAAAGATGATCCGTTGCTGGAAGTTCCGGGGTTTAAGATTGGCAAATCGGGAGTGGAAAAACTCTATGAAAAAGAACTGCGCGGTAAAGCCGGCAATATCAAGCTGGAGGTTAATGCGGTCGGACGGGTGATGAAAGAAATTGAGCTGATTGAGGGCGAGGCCGGCCAAAGAGTGGATTTGAGTTTGGATGTGCGGTTGCAGCAAAAGGCTTATGAATTGCTGGGTGAAGAAAGCGGTGCCGTGGTGATGATGAAGGTAAACACCGGTGAGGTGCTGGCATTTGCTTCGGCGCCATCGTTTGATCCGAATCTGTTTGCTAACGGGTTATCTTCGGAAAACTGGAAAGAGCTGAACAGCAATGAGAAAAAGCCATTGCTGAATAAGGCCGTGGCCGGACTTTATTCTCCGGGGTCGACCTTTAAGATGGTGGTGGGGCTGGCCGCATTGGAGGCCGGTGCAATTAACCGCACCAGACATTCTTATTGCAGCGGTAAGATGATGTTGGGGAACCATACTTTTCACTGCTGGAAACGCGAAGGCCATGGGGCGCTGAGTGTGGTGCAGGCGTTGCAGCATTCGTGTGATATTTTCTTTTATGAGACGGCGCAAAAGGTGGGAATCGCCAAAATTGCCGCGATGGCTCGGGCGTTCGGGTTGGGGCGAAAAACCAATATCGGAATTGAAAATGAAAAAGACGGGTTGATACCGGATGCCGAATGGAAAAAGAAACGGTTTGGGGAGGCTTGGCAGCTGGGAGAAACAATTATTTCGGGAATCGGACAGGGGTATATTTTGACCACGCCGGTGCAATTGGCGGTGATGGTGTCGCGAATTGCCAACGGAGGCTACGAGGTGGATCCTACTTTTCGCAAGGCGAACGAGCCGCAAAAAGAGCTGAAACGTATCAATGTTGACGAACAGAATTTGGAGTTGGTAAAGCGCGGTATGTATGAGGTGGTGAATGTGGCCGGAGGTACGGCATTAGGGGCGGCATTTAATTTTAACGGGCAGCAGATGGCCGGTAAGACCGGTTCGGCTCAGGTTAAGCGCATCAGTATGCGTGAACGGCAGACCGGAGTTATCAAGCAAGAGGATTTGCCGTGGAAATATCGTGATCATGCTTTGTTTGTGGCTTTTGCACCCTATGATAAGCCCAAATACGGTGTGGCGGTAGTGGTAGAGCACGGGCGTTCGGGCTCAAAGGTGGCGGCGCCGATTGCCAGCAAAATGCTGCAAGAAGCATTGAAATTGGATGCAACAGACAAACCGGTGGATTGACAAATGTATAAGGCTTATGAAACAAGTTTCAGAGGACAACGCTTAAGTTTCGGCGAAAAATTTTGGAATATAAGTTTTTCGTATGTGTTGATGATTATGTTGTTGGGGGCAATCGGGGTTATTGTTTTGTATTCGGCAGCCAATGGCAGTTGGAATCCTTGGGCATCTAAGCAACTGATGAGATTTTGCTTGGGGTTTGCGGTGATGTTTGCTTTGGCATTTGTGGATTTGCGGTGGTTTTTGCGCTATGCCTATTGGTTTTATTTGGTGGTTTTGTTATTGCTGGTGGCAGTGGAAATCGGCGGACATATCGGTATGGGAGCGCAAAGGTGGATAAATTTGGGGTTTATGAAATTGCAGCCTTCCGAATTGATGAAGATAGCTTTGGTGTTGGCGTTGGCGCGTTATTTTAACTCGGCTACACTGCAAAGCATTGAGAGCATCAAAGGAATTGTGGCGCCGGCGGCAATGGTGATGGTGCCGGTGGTACTGGTGATGATACAACCGGATTTGGGTACGGCCATTATGTTGTTGTTGACGGCTGGGGCGATGTTTTTTGCCGTCGGAGTGCAGTTGTGGAAGTTTGCGGCGTTGTTGTGCGCCGGCGCAGCGGCAATGCCGGTGGCGTGGCATTTTTTGCATAATTATCAGAAAAATCGGGTGCTGACTTTTTTGGATCCGGAGCGTGATCCTTTGGGGGCGGGCTATCATATTATTCAATCAAAAATCGCGCTGGGGTCGGGCGGGGTTTTCGGTAAAGGTTTTTTGGGCGGCACTCAGAGCCACTTGAACTTTTTGCCCGAAAAGCATACGGACTTTATTTTTACGATGTTGTCGGAAGAGTTTGGAATGATTGGCGGTATAGTGGTGATAGCGATTAATTTTATGATTATTGCTTACAGTTACTTTTTTGCCTTGCGCAGCGCCAGTTATTTTGCCAAATTGATGACGGTGGGATTGGCCAGCAGTTATTTTTTGTATGTGGTAATCAATATTTCGATGGTGTTAGGAATGTTGCCGGTGGTGGGAGTACCGCTGCCGCTGATATCATATGGCGGCACGGTCATTGTCTCGGTGATGATGGGATTTGGAATTATTTTAGCCGCCAACAGTAATCGAATGATTAATATCGGCAAAGATCAGGGGTGAAAAACTTAAGTTATTTGCTTGCATAAGCCGCGGTTTGATGGTTGAATTAACAAAAAGCAGTTGGTTTGGGAAGAGGTAATGTCCGGCAGCGTAAAATTTGAAAGCGAGAAATTTTTTGTGGAGACAATGGCGCGTATTCTGCGTTCAAGAGCGGAATATAAGGTGCTGTATGTTAATATTTCGCGGCTGAAGCCCAAAAATCGCCATCCGCGGTTTGTGCGGGTGGTGGCAAGGATGTTTGATAATTTGGTGGCGCAGGCGGATGGCACGATGTTTGTGTTTGAAAACGGCGATATCGTGATTTTGGGGAAAAATATCACCGACAAAATGGTGGAGGATGCAATAGCCAAGTTGCGCAAAGGTTTGGTGACCGACCCGATTTGGTCGAAGGGCGGTGAGGTTGAATTTGCCAAGGTTTATCAGTCGGAAGAATTTGACCGGCTGGTGGGGCAGGTTGGTCGATTGATGACGGAGGATGGCGAGGATAAACTGCCGGTTGAGGGCAATACGATTGATGCCGGACAGATTGAGGCGATAAAAAACCATTTGGACAACATCAGCATTATTGACTTAGTAAAACATCAAAACGTGTTGAAGGTGGAAAAAAACGGCAAGTTTAAGGTGGTGTTTGACGAGTTTTTTGTGGCGGTTAAAGATTTGAGCAAGCGATTTGATAAGCAGCTGGATTTGACGGCTAACAAGTGGTTGTTTTTGTATCTGACACAGACATTGGATAAAAAGACAATGTCGTCGTTTATGTTTTCGGATGTGAGAAACAAAGCGCAAAAAATCAGTGTTAACCTGAATTTGTCGACAATTTTTTCGCCGGAGTTTGAGGATTTTGCCAAGCTGATGAAGGATAGCGGTCAGAGTATTATTGCTGAGGTGCAAATGATGGATATCATCAATAATTATCAAGCGTGGGTTGATGCCAAAGAGCTGTTGCATCGGCAAGGGGGCGAGATTTTGCTGGATGCGGCCAGTGTGGAGATGCTGCAAGCGCTTAATGTGCCGAAATTTGCACCGGATTATATCAAGGTGTTTTGGCATCCGCTGATGGGAGACTATACGGATGAGAGTTTTGGCGAGATTGTGACTGCTGTGGGGGCAGAAAAGTTTATTTTGGCCAAGGCCTTGAGTGAAGATGCTTTGCGCTGGGGGTTGAAAAACTTGATTACGATGTTTCAGGGGCCTTATGTCGACCGGCTGGAGGCGGCGCTTATCAGACGCAAGTGTCCGCAGGGAAAGGTCTGCAGTCTGCAAGACTGTATGCGGCGCAAAAAATTGATTGCCGGAGCTGAGCGCAGCTTGTGTTCAAATTTGGAATTGTTGGAAAATATGGAGCTGAACTGATGGCAGATAATGCGCAGGTGAGGATGGTGTTGACATTTTTGCAGGGCTTGGGCAAGGACTTGGTGCAAAACAGCGGATTGTATTTGAATTTGAGCCGGTTGGATAAAAAAGTGCGTACCGAGCAAAACCTGACAGCACTACGGGAGGTGTTTGCCGAGCAGATTAAGGCGGGGGCTGCCAAGTTGTTTGATTTGCCTAACGGCGATATGCTGGTGATATATGCCAAAACGGCGCAGGATGAGGCGGCATCTAATTTGGTAAAGTTGCGTTTTTTGTTGCAAGATGATGAAAAAGTTGCGGCCAAGGCAGATTTGCAGGAAAGCGGTGCGGCAGAGATAATTGATTTGATAAAAGACTACGGACGTTTGACCGGCAGATTGGCAAAGTTGCAGCCCGAAGCAGAAACGGCTGCGGCAATTTTGCGGCCGAACGGGGGTAATTTTTTTGATACCAAACCGGCACGCAGCAAACAACCAATGACTACCGAGTTGTTGGATAAGGTGCAAAAGATTATTGCGGTGTCGGATTTTTCGAGTTTTATCAGGCGCCAGTCGGTGTGCGCGGTTATCGGCAAATCGCAGCCGCAAAGAGTGTTTGAAGAGGTGTATGTTTCCATACCGGATATGCGGGATTCGCTGTTGCCCAATGTGGATATTATGTCGGATGCGTGGTTGTTTTTGGCTTTGACCGAGACATTGGACCGGCGGGTGTTGGAGATTATTTCACGGCATGATGACGGAGCTTTGCGCAGCGGATTCAGTGTTAATATTAATGTATCGACCATTTTGTCGGATGAGTTTTTGCGGTTTGACGAGACCATTGATGCCTCTATGCGCCGCACGATAGTTTTGGAGATACAATTGGTGGATATTTTCAGCGATATGCGCAGTTATGATTTGGCCAAGACTTTTGCGCGCTCGCGGGGGTATAAGATATGTATTGACGGGATTACGGTGGATAAGCTTGAGTATTTGAACCGCGCCAAGCTGGATTGCGATTTGATGAAAATTGTATGGCATCCTGATTTCGGACGGATTATGAGTGAGGATAAACATTTTACCGATTATATGAACAAGGCGGAGCGAGCGAAGATAATTTTGTGCCGAATTGATGATGAAAATGCAGTGGAAGTCGGCAATTCGCTGGGAATTAATTTGTATCAGGGACGCTACATTCAGCGGATGCTCAGCCGCAGTTAGTGTTTAGATGGTAAGATAAAAGCGGATTTAAAAGAAATTTGCTGATAACTTGCGGCGCCTCTTTACATAATCGCTGCAAAATTTATGATAATGTCAATTTGATATCAGTGGACAAAGAGAGGAAATATGGCGGTTAGTTTAATTAAGCGCAACGGCGCAAGGCAAGAATTTTCGGTGTTTAAGGTTAAACGGCTTTTGAATGAAGTATGCAAGGGTTATCCGTTGAATGCAGCCAAACCGTTGGACAATTTGGATGAGTACTTAAAAGACGGAATGACTACCACCGACTTTTTTACGGCGTTGATGATGAATGTTTTGAGCCTGACTTCGATTGAAGAGCCGGAGTGGAAAAATGCGGCAGGCAGAATGAAAATGCTGGCATTGCACAAAACGGTTACCCTTGAGCGCGGAGGAAACAAGGGAAAGAGCCCTTATGATTATGTTAAGTTTTTGGAATTTGCTGAGAAGAACGGCATTTACAGTGAGGTAATTTCGCAAAAGTACACTAAAGCTGAAATCGAACAAGCCGCCGGTTTTATCAATCCGGAGTTTGATTTTGTTTATGATTATGCAGGGGCTAACCTCTTGCAAAAGCGCTATTTGTGCGAGTTTGGTGATAAGATTGTCGAGTTGCCGCAAGAGATGTTTTTGTCGATAGCCTTGTTGATTGAGCAGAGTGAGGACAAAAAAACGCGATTGGACAAGGTTAAGGATACTTACGAAAAATTGGCGAATCGAAAGATTTCGTTGGGTACGCCGTTATTGATGAACCTGCGGCGACCAAACGGTAATCTGAGCTCGTGTTTTATTACGGCGATGGATGACACCAGAGAGTCGATTTTTTATGTGATTGATCAGGTGTCGTCGATTTCGAAGTTCGGCGGCGGAGTCGGAGTTAATATTTCGCGGGTGCGGGCCAAAGGTTCGCGGATTAAGGGAATTAAAAACTCGTCCGGCGGGGTTATACCGTGGATTCGGATTCTTAATGATACGGCGGTTGCGGTTAATCAACAGGGTAAACGCAAAGGGGCGGTTACGGTGTCTTTGGATATGTGGCACTTGGATATTGAGGATTTTTTGGAATTGCGCACCGAAAACGGCGATCAACGGATGAAGGCTTATGATTTGTTTCCGCAGGTGGTGGTGCCGGATTTGTTTATGAAAAAGGTTGAGGCCGGCGAGGATTGGCTGATGGTGGACCCGCACGAGGTGCGCACCAAGTATAATATTGAACTGGCAAACCTGTGGGGCAAAGAGTTTGAAGATGCATATAATCAGTTGTATTTTGACGCATCGTTCGGCAGATTGGAGCTGTATAAATTTTATCCGGCCAAAGAGTTGCTGAAGAAGATTATGCGCAGTCAGGTTGAAACCGGAATGCCTTATATTGCTTTTAAGGATACGCTGAACCGTTATAATCCCAACAAACACGACGGGGTGATAGTCGGCACCAACCTGTGCACCGAATCGCATAGTAATGTGCGGCCGAGTGTGATAGCCGATGATGAGTTGGTTGACGGAAAAGTTGTGCGCAGTGCTTCAGGCGGATTGGTGCACGTGTGCAATTTGGTGTCGATTAATCTGGCCAATATTGACATTGACCGCGAGCTGGAGGGAGTTTGCGAGACATCGGTGCGGTTGCTGGATAATGCTATTGACTTTACGAAGGTTCCGGTTTTGGAGGGGCAGGAGCACAACAAGCGTTATCGCACTATCGGGGTTGGGGCTATGGGATTGGCTGATTTGCTGGCTAGAGAGAATGTGCCCTATACCTCGTCGGCTGATTATGTGGATGAAGTGTTCGAGAAAATGGCGATTTATAATATCAGTGCATCGATTAAACTGGCCAAAGAAAGGGGAGTTTTCGGAGCTTATGAGGGTTCGGATTGGAGCAAAGGGGTTATTTTGGGACATGGCGAATTGTGGTTTGAACAAAATTCTAAGCATTTTGATAAGTGGCGGCAAATTTTTGCCGAACTTAAGCAATATGGTATCCGCAACAGCCAAATTGCCGCTATTGCCCCTAATACCAGTTCGTCGTTGATACAAGGATGTTCGGCCAGTGTGTTGCCGGTGTACAGCAAGTTTTTTGTGGAGACCCATGGTAAAGGCTCAATTCCTAATTGTCCGCCGTTTATTCGCGATAAATTTTGGTTTTATCAGGAGAACCGCAGTATCAGTCAAAAGACGGTGGTGGAGATTATGTCACGTATTAACAAATGGATTGATACCGGAATTTCGATTGAGCTGATGTACAACCTCAACCGCAACATCAGGGCGGCGGATATTTATGAGACGATTATGACGGCTTGGAAAAAGGATATAAAAACCTTGTATTATACCCGAACCATCCAAAAGGACGGCTCGAGTTTGGAAAAGTCGGAATGTGTAAGCTGCGCAGGATAGGAGAAAATTATGCAGAGAAAAAAGTTATTTAATATCAATGGTAACGATGAAATTATTAATCGCCGGATGATTGGCGGTAATGTTACTAATTTGTTTAATTTGAACAATGTTAAATATCAGTGGGCGAACAAAGTTTATCGTCTGATGATGGAGAATTTTTGGATTCCGGAAAAGGTGTCGCTGTTTGATGACAAACGGGCATATGAAGAGTTGAGCAGTGCCGAAAAACGTGCGTATGACGGCATATTGTCATTTTTGGTGTTTTTGGATAGTATCCAAACCAATAATCTGCCGAATATCAGCGATTATATTACCGCGCCGGAAGTGAACTTGATTTTGGCTATTCAGACGTATCAAGAGGCGGTGCATTCGCAGAGTTATGCCTATATTATCGAAAGTATTATTCCGGCAGACAAACGGGCGGAAATTTATGACAAATGGCGCGAAGATGCGGTTTTGCTGGAACGTAATAAATATATTGCCGAGATTTATCAAAACTTTATTGATGATCGTAATGACAAAAATTTTGCCCGCGTGCTGATGGCCAACTATTTGCTGGAGGGAGTATATTTTTATAACGGGTTTAATTTCTTTTATAATTTGGCGGCACGCAGTTTGATGATTGGTACGGCCGATGAGATTAAATACATAAATCGTGACGAGCTGACGCATTGTGTGATTTTTGCCAACATTATCAAAGAGATTATGAAAGAAGAGGTTAATTACTTTGACCGTGATGAAATTTATGAGATGTTTGCGCGAGCGGTGGAGCAGGAAATTGCTTGGAGTAATCATATTATCGGCAAAAATATAATCGGCATTACCGAAAAAACCATTGAAGAATATACCAAATTTATTGCCAACAAGCGGTTGCGGGATATCGGGTTGGAGCCGATGTATGAGGGATATGATGAGAACCCGTATAAGCAGCTGGAAAAAGTGGCCGATACCAATGGCGAGGGCAATGTTAAAGGTAATTTCTTTGAGGCTAATGTCTCATCTTATAACCAAAGTACGGCAGTTGAGGGATGGGACGAGATATAACTCGCGGAAATGAATTTATATTTCGGGCTGCTATAAATTGCAAAACCGCATATTAAAAATGCTTGCGTAAATTTTAATTTAGTTTATGGTTGAGCATAATATTAATCGTGGAGAATATCTTTGAGCAGTCATGATATCAGTTTAATTCGCAATTTCGCCATAATCGCCCATATTGACCATGGCAAGTCAACTATAGCCGATCGTTTGATTGAGCGTTGCGGCGGGTTGGAGGCGCGCGAGATGACCGAGCAAGTGCTGGATAATATGGATATTGAGCGCGAACGCGGTATTACCATCAAGGCGCAAACCGTGCGGCTTAATTATACTGCGTGTGATGGGAAGACCTATCAACTTAATTTGATTGACACTCCGGGACACGTGGATTTCTCTTACGAGGTTTCGCGGTCGTTGTCTTCGTGCGAGGGCTCGATTTTGGTGGTGGATGCAACCCAAGGAGTGGAAGCGCAAACTTTGGCTAATGTTTATTTGGCGATTGATAACAACCATGAGATTATTCCGGCATTAAACAAGGTCGATTTGCCCTCGGCAGATGTCGATAAGGTTAAACAGCAGATTGAGGATGTTATAGGTTTGGACACCTCGGCAGCAGTCGAAACTTCCGGCAAAACCGGTTTGGGAATTGATAATCTGTTGGAAGAGATTGTCAATAAACTTCCCGCTCCGCAAGGCGATGAAAACAAACCTTTGAAAGCCCTTTTGATTGACAGTTGGTATGATAGCTATCTCGGGGTAGTGATTTTAGTGCGTATTTATGATGGTGTTTTGCGCAAAAAAACACAGATACGTATGATGTCCAATAATGCGACTTATTTGGTGGACAGGGTGGGCATATTTTCTCCCAAAATGACAGACATAGATGCCCTATACCCCGGAGAGGTCGGTTTCATTACTGCCAGTATCAAGAGTGTGGGCGATTGTCAGGTCGGAGATACCATCACTGACAATAAGTCGCCTTGTGCAGCGCCGTTAAAAGGGTTCAAGCCATCGGTTCCGGTGGTGTTCTGCTCGATTTTTCCGGTGGATTCCAGTCAATACGGCGCCTTAAAAGATGCTTTGGCCAAACTCAAACTCAATGATGCCAGCGTCGATTATCAGACCGAAAATTCTGCAGCTTTGGGGCTAGGGTTTCGCTGTGGATTTTTAGGTTTGCTGCATATGGAGATTATCCAAGAGCGTTTGGGCAGAGAATTTGACCTCGATTTGATAACCACAGCCCCGTCGGTGGCTTATAAAATCCATATGACCAACGGGGAAGTTATCACTTTGCACAATCCGGCAGATATGCCCGATCCGACCAAAATCGCTTTTATTGAAGAGCCGTTTGTGAAGGCAACGATTATGACGCCGGACGAATATTTGGGCTCGGTGATTAAACTTTGCACCGAGAGAAGAGGCGAGCAGCTTGAGCTCACCTATGTCGGTTCACGAGCGATGGTGGTTTATAAAATTCCGCTAAACGAAATCGTGTTTGACTTTTATGACCGGTTGAAATCAATTACCTCGGGGTACGCCAGCTTTGACTACGAGTTGACGGATTATCAAACCTCGGATTTGGTAAAGGTGCAAATCTTGATTAATGAAGAACCGGTTGATGCACTTGCTTTTCTCTGCCACAAAACCGAGGCTGAAGCCCGCGGACGGCAAATCTGCGAAAGATTGAAGGACCTAATCCCCAGACATTTGTTTAAAATTCCACTGCAAGCGTGCATAGGGGGTCGCGTGGTGGCGCGTGAGACTATATCGGCGCTGCGCAAAGATGTTACTGCCAAATGCTATGGCGGTGACGTTACCCGCAAACGCAAACTCTTGGATAAACAAAAGAAAGGAAAGCAGCGTATGCGTCAGTTCGGCAAGGTGGAAGTTCCGCAATCTGCCTTTATTGAGGCGCTGAGAATCGGGGATGAATAATTGTAGAAACGCCGAATTGAAAAATCGGCGTTTTTTTAAGTTGTACTTTTTCAATTTAAGTATGAATTTTGTCTCAATTTCTTTCTTCCAAATGCGGTTAATAAATACAAGCCCATTAAAATTAAATCAATAGCTAACACTCCCTTTTACTATTTATTCAATTGTTACTTCTTGTTTTTATGGCAAAATTTCAATTGGGGTGCCATCTTTTACATTATCCCAAACTTCTTGCATTTCGGCATTAGTCTGCAGGGCAATACACCCCAGTGTCCAATCCTTTTTCAAATTGCGCCGGAACTACAAAAACGAAGTAAAATTAGGCAATCCGTGTATCATTATATCGCTGCCGGCACTGACACCATTGGCTTGAGCTTGGCTGATGTCCTGTTGATTGGGGTAGGAAATACGCAAAGATAAATAAAATTTAGAGTTCGGGTTACGCGAGGATATTTGATAAATCCCTTCGGGCGTCTTGCCGTCACCTTCTCGGGTTTTGGGGCCAAGCGGGTTAAATCCCAAATCAATTGGGTATTCTTTAACGATGGCATCATCGCTTAAAAGATATAATTTGCGCGTGTGTTTTACAACCTTTATCTTGGTAATCGGCGAGGTGAAAATTTGCGGTTCATAATTTGTGTTTTCGTTATAATAAAATGTATTTATAATCATAATTCCTACCACCAACATTATAAATATACCACCTGCTGTCAAGGGCCGTTTGAGATATGGTTTCATAAGCCGATACTCCTTTTTATTGAGAAGCTGTCGCATAGTACATTGCGGATTGTATATCGGGATATATTTTGCAGGTTTTGGGATTATAATTCAATAATTTTTTTTGCAAACATAAGATAAAAAAATAATTTGCCGATAGGAGAGGAGTAGAAAATCGGTGGCAAATGATTTTTTTGACAAAAAGGCTTGATTTTTGTCAAATGGAAGGGGGTATACTGAAAGCAGCATCAACTAAACGGGGAGAAGAAAGATGAGCAAGTTACGTGAAAAGTTGAAAAAGGTTAAAAAAAAGTTAGGGCCAAAAGTACGTCGTAAAGGTGCATTATTACGTAAAGGTGCATTGCTTGCGGCGAGCACTATAAGTGTGTCCTAGATGACGAGTTGCGATTCTGGTGGCATGGAGGAGAGGATCGCTGAGTGTGAGGAAACGAGGATGAAGGAGGTTGAAGTAGCAAACCAGAAGTCTAAGCAATCCAAGGATACCATTAGTGCGATAACTGCAAAATCCGTTGAACGATGAAATCGGTTAGGCTAAAACAGTTGTGGTTTCATGGTACTGTAATGCCTGAGCCTCGGAGAGTGGCGAATGAGTGGGCTCTTTGTTCTCCAAGGAATGTCATCGCTGAGCCGTTTGTAAAACGGCGAATAAGCGGTCTCATGACTATTATGCACTTGTGACGGTGAGACCCCTTATTCGCCGCTATGCGGCGAAGGGGTGACAGAAAAAAGAAAGGCGGCTTGGGGTGACAGAAAAAAAGCAAGGCCGCTTTGGCGTGACATTGCCTTAATGGTCGGGAGACCCCTGATTTTTCTGCGGTGCATACCGCAGAAAAAGGGGTGACAGCATAATGAAAAGTGGTGACAAGAGGAAGGGGAGAGCTGCGGCTTGCATCGCAGAAAAAGGGGTGACAGGAAGAAGAAAGAAAAGAAAAGAAAAAAAAGCAAGGGTAAGGGATGGTATTGGCGAGTTTTTTTCTACAAAGCATTAATAGATATCCACGGATGCCCCCGTGGTTGTTTTGTTTAACAAAACTTGCGATTTGACCACGCTCGTTGGCGTGGAGGCGATGTTGTTTCACAACATCTTTTTATTCATCCACCACTAAAATGAGGGTTCTCTACAAAGCATTAATAAAAAAAACCGTCTCGAGAGAGACGGTTTTCGGGGAGGAGATAGAAGTTATTTTATTTCTTCAATAGTTGTAGTCGTAGTTCTATTAATAACTTCTACCGGCTCAGGCTGTTCAATTGCTACGGATTTTGTATAAGGGGCTTTCTCGTAGCTTACCTGAGAAGTCGTCTTGGGCTCGTAAGTGGTACGGGTTGTTACTTTTTTGTATACAATCTCGACTGGTTCGCGAGTCTCGGAGATTTTGTCGGGGCACTCGCCGTTGCCGCTGGTTTGCAATACCGCCGGAGCCGGAACTTGTGCCGGATGCTCAACCACAGTGGTCATCTGCTGACGTTGGCAGCCACAAGGTGCCGGACGCGGTGCTACCACTGGAGCAGGTTGGATAACATTGCGATATACCGGTGCTGGTTGCGGGGCTTGACGCTGAATGTTTTTGTAAACATAGCGATAGCAGGTTTTGCCATCAAAGTAATCGCAGTCCAATTTGGTGTCGTGACTGGTTTGGTAGGTAACCGCACGGGTATTGTTGTCATCGCAGTCGAAGCAGGCGCAGGCAGATACCATGGCGGTCAAAGCAATAACGATAAATTTTTTCATCTCCATATATCCTGTTTATAAGTTGCACAATTTTGTTTAAATTATCATAATTTTTGGCTAATATAAGCCGGTTTTAATTAAAAATCAAGCATTTTTTTATATTTTTTTGTCTTTTTTTTACAAAAAACAACTATCAACCTCCTTACTTGTCAGAGCTCTGAGGCGGGTAGAAATGCAAGATTTTCTTTTTCGGCTTCACTTTAACCTCGGGGTGATAGCCGCCTTGCGTGCACAAGAGTTTGTCGGAATCATAAACTTTGCACTTAACCGGAGTAGTCGATTCGCTTGAGAACAAGTCGCCGTCTTCATCGCGGGTGTAGACCATGGTTTTGCAACCCAAACGTCCGCAATTGTAGGGCGCATTGAGGATGAAGCTGTAACTTTCGTTAGGATATTTGGCGACATAAAAGTCGTCAAATTTGATTTCCAACGGCAATTCTTCGGCTGCCGGCCCGAATTCGTCTTCAAAAACACGCGATGTCTCTTTTTTGCTTAAGCCCAGCTCGCTCAAATTGTCGCTGGAGGCATTATAAAAAAGATAGATATCATCGGCTTTTGCGCTCGAAATCCCTGATAATAAGACCATTAAGCACAAAATTACTTTGTTCATGTTTCACACCTTTCTTATTGCACAAAAGTTTTATATCATATAAATAGTTAATAATTAGATACTTTTTTGATAAGAAATGCCTAAATTTTGCAAAAAGAGGTTTATAATGAGGTTGTGTGATATTACAGATAGTGACGAAAAGGTCGAAATTAAAGGTATTACCGCCGATTCGCGTGAGGTGAAGCAAGGGTTTTTGTTCGGCAGTCTTAATGATGATGCTTATATTGATGATGCAATCGCCAAAGGTGCGGCGGCAGTGATTGTCGGCGAGGAGAGCAAGTTTCATCAGGCAGCAGGGGTTGTGGTGGTGCGCACCAAATCGCCGCAAACAGTTTATGCGCAAGCGGTGGCGAAATATTATGGAGCGGTGCCGCAGCATCTGGCGGCGATAACCGGCACCAACGGCAAGACCTCAATTGCCGATTTTACCCGCCAAATGTTGGTCGGACTGCACAAAAGCGCTGCCAGTATCGGTACATTGGGAATTATCGAAAATAATGCGGCGCCGGTGGTTTTGCCCAACACCACACCCAACAATGTTACCTTGCATCGGGCGTTGAGTAAATTGTACAGCGATGGTGTGGAATATGCCATATTGGAGGCTTCGAGCCACGGATTGGTGCAGGGAAGACTTGACGGAGTGGAGTTTGAGGCGGCGGGTTTTACCAATCTGACGCGGGATCATTTGGATTATCACAAGACGTTTGACAATTATTTTAAGGCAAAGTTGCTTTTGTTTGAGCGGCGGCTGAAAAGCGGAGGTACCGCGGTATTGAACGCAGATATAGAACATTATGCGGCGCTTTGCGAGGTTTGCCGGCAACGCGGATGCCAAATTGTGAGCTATGGGTATGGCGGCCGCGAGTTAAAATTGCTGAAAAGCCGAAATTACGGCAACGGGCAGGTGTTGGAGGTGGAATATTTCGGCCGTAAGCAGGAAATAGTTGTCGGTTTGGCCGGCGAATTTCAGGCGATGAATGTGCTTTGCGCCATCGGACTGACTGCAGCTTTGAGCGGAGAAGCTGAGGCGGTGTTGGCACAGGCCGAAAAGATTAAGGGCGCCAAGGGGCGATTAGAGTGGGTGGGCAACACTCACCGCGGGGCTGCGGTATACATAGATTATGCGCATACTCCCGATGCATTGGAGAATGTGCTCAAGGCCTTGCGCGGACATACCAAAAACCGCTTGATGGTGGTGTTTGGCTGCGGAGGCAATCGGGACAAAGGTAAACGTCCGTTGATGGGCAAAATTGCCAATGATTTGGCCGATGCGGTGTATGTGACGGATGACAATCCGCGGTTTGAAGATGCAGCGGAGATACGGCGGGAAATTATGGCGGCGTGTCCGAAGGGGGTTAATATTGCCGGCCGCGGTGAGGCCATCCGCGAGGCAATGGCGACGGCAGAGGCCGGCGATGTACTGGTTTTGGCCGGCAAAGGCCACGAAAGCGGACAATATATCAACGGAGAGGTGATAGAGTTTTCCGACCACGATGAGGCGCGTAAATATACGGGTGATTAAAGCGAATCGGTCAAGATGATGAAGTCATCATCGGCCGCCACGTTCAGGACAATGCGGGCGCGCTCGTCTAAAAGGTCGGTGTCAAGGCTTTGGTCGGAGAGATGGTCGACCAATTGTTGCAGGCGTTTTTTTTGGTCGGCAAAGGTTTGCGCCTCGGCTTTGGCTTTGATGATTTCTTGTTTGAGGGCAATGAGGCGATAGATGTTGCGGTTGCCGCAAAAGATATTGAAAACAAAATAAATAATGATTAAACCGCACAAAAGCGGCAGCCAATAATGTTTGAGTTTGTTTTTAATATCCAAGGTTAAATCCATAATTTTCAAGCCAAAAGACGGTTGCGGAAAAAATACGACTCCAAAAGCAGACCGAAAGTCGAAATTGATGGTTCGACGTTAACCAAATTTTGGTTAATAATTAGTATAATAAAACCATAATTTTTTAGACAAAAAATTGACAATGGAAAAAATTTTTGTTATAATTTGATTGAACGAAAGTTATGGCAGAGGTGCGCAATGGCAAAAGATACAGAATATAATATGACAGATTTGCTGCGTGAGGCAGTGAAGCATCACAAGAAAGACTTGGCGAAGGCTTTGGCGAAAGAAGTCAGAGACCAAGTGCGCAAGGCGGCACAAAAGGGGAAAGACCAAATGTATGATCCGCTCAAAGAAAAAGCAAAAGAGGGGCTTAGAGAGGCAAAAAATTTTTTGCGCACCAAAACAGGTAAGAAAGTTGCAGGTTTAGTGTTGGCAGCGGGCATAGGCGGTGCAACTTATGTTGCTTCGCACAAAGGCCAAGACAAACCGGAGTTGACGCACAACCAGCAATGGCAAAAAAAGGTGAATAAAAATCTGACTGTAAAGCACGAAATTAAGTCGCGGGCTGATTTTGATAAGTTGCTTAAACAGGCGCTTCCGGCATTGATGAACAAGTTTTTGTGTTCGGAGATTTATGTAGACGGGCTTTATGCCGATAACGGCAAGAGCGATAGGAAAAATGTTAATACAATGTATTCCGGCATATATACCGCGCAGAAGGACGGAGATCCTACGCGACCGGACGGCTGGAAGAAGATCTCGCAGCTCACTAAAGAGGACAAAGATTATATCAAAAAAGTTACGGAGTACAAGAAAGCGGCTGAAAGCTGGATGCAGTTAAACGAGAAATGGGTGTGGGGCTGGTATATGAATCGGGACAACGGCAGTGGTGCCGATGATTTGTATGATGCTGTTAAGGACGGCAGTTATACTGAGAGCGAGTTTGTGGCACTGCTGAGTGTGTATTATAATAATCCGCCTGCCGGAAAGCGAGCTGCCAGAGCGCACGTGAGAGGTGATAAACAGGCCTGCGTGGAAGAGATGATGGATTTGAGCTGGTGCAATGCAGGTTTTATTGAAGGCATTAAATCGCGCCGGATGCTGGAGGTTAGTTTGTATGTCAATGCGGCAAATTTGGCAAAGCTTCCTAATATGGAGGTTACGGAATCTATCGACCGAGACGGCCATACGCGTTGCAAAATTGTCGGTATGGGATATATGGGCAAGTATTTTGACAAGGCGTTAGAGAGAGCCAAAAAAGGAGATTACAGCGTTTTTAGTTTAGCGATGGATGCGTTTGTTGCCAAAAACAAGAGTAATACCGGAGAAAATCAGACTTATATTCAAATGTTGGCCAAAAATTATCCGCAGGCGGCGGCTGATTTGGCAAAGATTAATGCGGATACCACAACCTATCGGGCTTTGGGGTATGAGATAGTGAATGCGGCGAAGGATATGTACGGCGATGATGTGGAAAAAATGGCTGAGGTGTTGGAGAATATTGAGCATAGTGGTTTCCTTTCCGATGATGCCAGAGGTAAGGCAAAGTTGAATCTAGCTGAAGTGAATTTTAAAAATGGTAATAACGAGGAATGTATTAAGCTATGCAGAGAGGTAGAAAAGATGGCATTAGAAAATGAGAGTGATGCACGGTTTTTGGAAGCTCACTCGTATGCCAAGGTTGGCGATTATGATAAGAGTGAAAAAGCATATAGAAAAGCAGTGGAGAGTAAAAAGGAAGGTAGATGAAAGAGAAAACAATGGCAAGCAATGAGATGAAACAACGGTTAAATAAGCTCAGGAACAGGCTCAAACATAAGATACGTACAGCAACATTGTTAGCGCTGACGCTGGGGGGAAGCAGTGCCACGGGTGCGGTAAATGCGACAATCGGCGGCAATAAGGAAACCGAAAACGAGGCAGGCAGCAAGATTGAGACCACTATCAAGGCAACAAATACTGAAAAAGAAGCGGGTTCGTCCGCAGCAGCTTGGGGGGGGGCTGTGCAGATTGATTACAGCTTGTTTGGGAATTTGGTGGACCCTGCCGCGGTCAATCAGAGTTTTAACGATGTGCAAAATGAGATAATGGCAAACATCGGCAAAAAGGTGTTGGTTACCAAAGACAATGTGGGCGAGGTTGTCAACCAAAGCCGAATGGGGTTGGCAATTATGCTGATGCACGTTGAAGGGTTTAATTTGAAATTTTATAACGACGGACATTGGACGGTGGGGTTTGGCAATATCACGGTGCCCAAGGATTTTTATGAGAAAGGCAAAGGCTTTAGCTGTGATTCGTCGAGTGAGCAGTCGGTGAAAAGTTTGTTGGCGAAATATCCGCAGTTGAAAAAACAGGCTGTGCCGCTGGAGGTGGGAATGCAATTGTTTGACTGGTATTTTACCACCCGAGAAAACGGAAGTTTGGTCAAAAAAATGGGTGCGCATTTGGACGGAACTTATATCAGCGAAAATCAATTGGCGGCGGTAATCGGCGTATTCTGGAACAATCCGGCAAAAGGATTGAAGCTGTGTGACGAGGTGAAGAACAGCAAAGGCGATGACTGGAAAGTTATGTCGCATATGGTTAACTTGACCTGTAATAGTAAATATATGAAAGCCTATCGCAAGCGTAATTGTTTTTTGGCGCTGTTGTACAAATATCCTGAAGTTTACAGTGCTTTGGGCGGTATAAGCGAAAAGATTACGACCTATAGTATGACGGATGGCGAGGTGAATGCTTTTAGGAATGCTGTCAGGGCAAAAGATGAGGCCAAACTGCGCAAAGTGGCAGAAGATGTGACCGAACGTCTGACTAAGAATATTGAGAAGGGAAGATATGCTTCGGTGGTGCAAAATCTGACAAATAATGGTATGGGTATGACCGATTTGGCAAAAGTAATCAATCAGACTAATCTGAATGTGTTGGCAAAGGTCGAAACTCCGGTGTGCCAGTATTTGATGGATAGTATAACCGACAGAACAAGCGCCGAGGCAGTGGTCGGGATGATGACGCGGATAGCTATAGCTTCACCGGAAAAAGGAAAAGAATTTTTGCCGAAGGTGTACAAAGAGGTAGCGGATATCTGTGCGATTGAGGGTGATACGAACCAAGCCTGCTGGTATATGTACAAAAGAGCAACTCTTCCCGAAGCCGACAGCGGGGCGGTTAACGAGGCGCTGGAGGTGTATACTAAGGCGGCGGAAGAAAAAATGAAGCAGAAAGAATTTACTTCGGCACTGAATTTCACTCGGGCGGCGCTGGAGCTTATCGGTGAGCCAGAAAGCAAGGATCAGCTGAAGGGACCGAATTTGCCGGATATGGAGAAGGTGGCGATGAACCTGAATAAGATTGACAGTTATCTCAAAGACAATCGCAAATCTGTGCGGGACGGTAATAATGAAGTTAATGTGGCGCAGCTGCTTATGACAGGGCAAAGCGGCCGCGGGTGAAATATCAGAGCACAAGGTAAACTTTTTTTAAGTAATTGTCCCATATAATGCTTTTGTTCGGATTATATGGGATTTTTTTGATGGGAAAAATACGGAAAAAAATCGGCAGCGGGGTTGCGGTGGCAATATGTATGCTGGCGGCCGGTGCCTGTGCGGAAATGCCGGCGAACAATCAGCCGCCGATGGAATATTTGCAGTGGTTGGATGAGCTGAAACAAGAGATGATGACACGCGGTATCAGCAAGGCCACAATTGATAAAGTGTATGGGCAAAATGATTTTTATCATCCGCAGCCCGATGCGGTAAAACACGACCGCAGGCAGCCGGAGTTTGTGCTGACCTCGGCGGGGTATCTGAACCGGTTGGTGAGTAAACAGCGGGCGGCTAAGGCTGCGGCCAAATATCGGGAGCTGAAACCGCAACTCTCTAAAATTGAGGCGAAATACAATCTGCCGGCGGAATATATAATTGCCTTTTGGGGCGCCGAGACCGATTTTGGCACAACTTTCGGCGGGTATAATGTTTTTGATGCGCTGACCGAGATGAGTTATGATAAACGGCGGTCAAAGTTTTTTAAAAACGAGCTTTATTATGCTCTGAAAATTGTGGAAGAACAGCAATTGCCCCCGGAAAAAATGCAGAGCTCGTGGGCAGGAGCAATGGGAAATTTCCAGTTTATGCCGACTACTTATGACAAATACGCGGTTGATTTTAACGGTAACGGCAAAATTGATATTTGGGAAGAATTTGAGGATGCGGCGGCTTCGGCGGCCAACTATTTGAGTGCTATCGGCTGGGAAAAGGAAATCCCTTGGGGCTGGGAGGTTGAGCTGCCGTGGAATTTTGACTATGCGCAAAGCGGGCGCAATAAAGCTAAACCGTTGCACGAGTGGATAAAACAAGGGGTAAAAATCAACGGTCTTGGCAAGGTGTCGACAGATACGCCGGCCGCAGTGATTGCTCCGGACGGGGCCAAAGGGCAGGTCTATTTGGTGAGCGCCAATTTCGGACGCATTATGCAATGGAATCGCTCGGAAAATTATGCCTTGGCTATCGGAAAGCTGGCAGATTATGCCTTGAGCGGCAAAAAATGGCAGCCGGCGGGATACTACGGACATCGGCCGCTTAAGACAGATGAGGTGGTTAAAGTGCAGAAATTTATTAACCTACATAGCTTTGGTAAATTGGATGAAGATGGTCAATTGGGAAGTAAAACCAAAGCCGCGGTGCAGGATTTGCAAAAAAAAGCACATTTGAACGCCGACGGATATCCCGATGCTCAGTTGCTGCATAAAATTGCCGAATATACCAAAGAGCGGGGGTTTGCTCCGCCGCTGCCGCCAAGAAAATTACACAAGCCGAAATAATTACTTTACGAAGCGGAAAAAAACATATAAAATCCTTTCCAAAGTTAGTGAAACAGTAACAATAAGGGCTTTTTATGAACTGGAAAGTATGTTGGCTGCCGCTGATTGTGGGCGCATTGTCGGGGTGTACTTACGGATATACCAATTTGGGGTTCGGTAAGTATGATCAGGCTTCGGCAATCAGCGGACAGGGCGGAATATATAAGGTGGGTAATCCCTATCAGGTGAAGGGCAAATGGTATTATCCCAAGGAGGATTACAGCTATTCGGAGGTGGGAGTCGCCTCGTGGTATGGCGAGGATTTTCACGCCAAACGGACGGCTAACGGTGAAAAATATGATATGAATGCGTTGACGGCGGCGCACCGGACTTTGCCCTTGCCGTCCATCGTCAAGGTGACTAATTTGCAAAACGGACGCTCGCTGGTGCTGAGGGTTAATGACCGCGGGCCTTATGCCAGCAATCGGATTTTGGATGTGTCAAAGCGCGCTGCAGGTTTGCTCGGGTTTCAAACCCAAGGAACTACCAAAGTACGGGTTGAAGTGTTGGAAAAAGAAAGCAAGGCGCTGAAAGCTGCGCTGCTGAATGGCACTCCGGCGAGCTCGTCGGCTTATGCCGGTGCTGTTGAGGCAACCCCCAAGACTGCAATTAAGTCTGAGGTCGAGGTGGCGGAGAGCTATCCCAAGGGAAGTTATTTTGTGCAGATAGGCTCGTACAAGGAAAGTGAACGAGCGCGGGCGGCGGCTGATAAGTATGCCAATGCCAAGATTTATTATGCCGATGTCAGCGGCGAAAAGTATTACAGAGTGCGGATGGGGCCTTATGCCAATCGCTTGGAGGCCGAAGAAAATGCGGCTAAGGTGCGCTATCGGGGAGCAGGCGGCGCCAAAGTGGTTGCAGATTAATAAAATTTGAGTTGAAAAAATAAAAGAGGATAAAATGAAAAAATATTTGATGACGGGCGGACTGATAGTCGGATTGATGATGAACCTGAGTATGGCGCAGGCGATTGATACTAAGGCACGGAATATGATTCTGATGGATTATACCACCGGAACCCATTTGTTTGAAAAAGACATTGAGCAGGCTATACCGCCGGCCTCAATGAGCAAGTTGATGACGGTGTATATGATTTTTGATAAGCTGCGTGACGGCAGTTTGTCGCTGGATGACACTTTTAAGGTGAGCGAGAATGCGTGGCGTAAAGGTGGCGCGGCCAGCGGCGGGTCGACGATGTTTTTGGCGATAGGCGATGAGGTGCGGGTTGATGAGCTTTTGAAGGGCATTATTATTCAATCGGGTAATGACGCTTGTATCGTGGCGGCAGAAAATATTGCCGGTGATGAAGAATCGTTTGTCAAACTGATGAATGCCAAGGCCAAAGAACTGGGACTGAAAAATTCGACATTTGCCAATGCGACGGGGCTGCCGCATCCGGATCATAAGATGTCGGTTGAAGATTTGGCGATTTTGGCGCGGCATATTATTGAGGAATTTCCGCAGTTTTACCATATTTTTTCGCAAAAAGAATTTGTTTACAACAATATTCGCCAAGGCAATCGTAATCCGTTGTTGTATTCAATGCCTTATGCCGACGGGCTTAAGACTGGACATACCGATGAGGCAGGATATTGCCTGACCGCGTCGGCTAAAAAAGGCGACCGGCGGATTATCGGGGTGATGACCGGCTTAAATTCCAATAAAGAGCGTTCGGAAGAAGCCGATAAAATGATGTCGTGGGCTTTTCGCGAGTATGATAACTATACTTTGGCTAAAAAAGGCGACAAGTTGGCAGATATTCCGGTGTGGTACGGTACGGACAAAACTGTGCCGTTAGTCACTCAAGAAGATATTGTTAAGACCCTGAAAAAAAGTCATTATAATCAGGCCAAAGTTATGGTTGTTTATGATAAGCCGGTTAAGGCACCGGTTGAGATGGGGCAAAAACTGGGAGTTTTGCGGATAGAAATTGCCGGATATGATACTCAGGAGGTGCCTTTGGTAGCGGGGCAGACAATTAACAAGATGGGGTTGCGCGCCAAGTTTTTGGCTAATTTGAAATATTTGGTGTCCGGAGAGCTGTAGGATGGCGGGCAGATTTATAACTTTGGAAGGCGGCGAAGGTACCGGAAAGTCGACTCAAGTTAAACTGCTGGCTGAATATTTATCGGCAAAAGGGTGTGAGGTGTTGACCACTCGCGAGCCCGGAGGGACAGAGCTGGGCGCGGAAATCCGAAAGTTGTTGGTATGCGGTGACACCAACAAAATGGATGCCACGGCTGAGGCGCTGTTGTATTTTGCCGATAGGCATATTCATTTGAGCCAGAAGATATGGCCGGCGCTGGAAAACGGCAAGGTGGTGATAAGCGACAGGTTTGCGGATTCGACTTTTGCCTATCAGTGCTATGGCTACGGTCAACGGGTAAAAAGAGAGGTGCTGGAGCAATTATATATGATTGCAGCCGGCGATTTTAGGCCGGATTTGACGATTATTTTGGATATTGATCCGCGAATCGGACTGGAGCGTTCGTTTGCCAAAGCCCAAGGCGAAGCGGTGAAAGAATTGCGGTTCGAAAATCAGGAACTGCGTTTTCACGAGAATTTGCGGCAAGGGTTTAAGGAGATTGCTGCCCTTGAGCCGCAACGATGCGCGGTGGTTGATGCCAATCGGGATATCGAGGTCATACATCGGGATATAGCACATATAGTGCACGAAAGACTCGGGTTGTAGAAAGATGGAGAGTTTTGAGCCGAAAGATAATGCTTATTTGGCAGGGCATAGCGAGGCCGAGAAGTTTGTTTTGGAAGCATGGCGGAGGGGTAATTTGCATCAGGCGCTGCTTATTTCCGGAGCAAAAGGAATCGGTAAGGCGACTTTTGCCTATCGGGTGGCGCGGTTTTTGCTGAGTGCGGATGAGACCAAGCGGGATAAATATACCTCGCTTGAAGTGAGCGCGGAAGCTAAAGTGTTTAAGCAGATAAGCTCCGAATCGCACCCTGATTTCAAGGTGGTGGAACGCGGTTATATCAAAACGGATAAACAAAAAATTATCAAGGCAGTGCAAAGCGGCAATTATATGAGCGATGACGAACTGCGCGAGTTGAAAAAATCCGGTGAAATTGTGGTTGATGATGTGCGCGCAGTCAATGAGTTTTTGTCCAAAAGCTCGGCCGATGGCAATTGGCGGGTGGTGCTGATTGACAGTGTGGACGAGATGAACCGCTCGGCAGCTAATGCGGTGCTGAAAATTTTGGAAGAGCCGCCGCACAAGACAATTATGCTGCTGGTTTCGCATAATCCCAAGGGACTGTTGCCGACTATTCGCTCACGGTGTGCCAAACTGGAGCTGAAGCCTTTGAGTGATAGCTTGACAGCCAGTTTGCTGCGGAGGTATCGTTCGGAGCTGAGTGAGAGTGAGATTAAACAGATTTGCGCAATGGCTGAGGGGAGTATCGGCAAAGCAATTGTTTATGCCGACGGCAAGGCGGCGGAATTTTATAAGCGGATATATGATGTGGCCACCGGAGGTAAAAATTTTCGTATTGCCCCGATGTTGAAGTTTTGCGCCGAGGCGGCAAGTGAAACTAATTATGAGTTGTTTAAGGAGTTGATTTTGAAATTTTTGACCGAACAGGCCAAAGCCGGCAACAAGGTGGAGGAAAGTGCAGAGGTGTTTGACAAGGCGGTGAAAATTTTTAGGGAGCAAGAGGCAGTGAATATGGATAAAAGGCAAGTTGTAACGGATATTATGACCAAAGTGGCGCGGATTTACTAGCATGGAGCGGGCAATAATGTTGGCGGATAGTCATTGTCATTTGGAGGATAACGAAGGTTTGGACGGGGTGATAATGCGGGCTCGTCAGGCCGGAGTGGAATATATTTTGGATGCCGGTGCCAATATCAATCATTTGGCCGAACATTTGGCAATTACGCGGAGATATGCTAAAGTATATACCTGTGTCGGTGTGCATCCGCATGAGGCAAGCGAGTTTGCTGATTTGCGGGCAGCGGATATTCTGCGGGCGTGTGAAAATGACGGGGTTATCGCTATCGGTGAGGCGGGATTGGATTATTTTTATGACTATGCGCCACGGCAGGCGCAGATTGATTTGCTGCAAGAACATATTGCTGCGGCGCAAGAGGCAGGGTTGCCGTTGGTTATACATAATCGTGAATCGGATGATGATATGATACAACTGCTGTCTTCGGCCTATGAGAAAAAGGAATTTAAGGGGATTATCCATTGTTATTCGTCTTCTGCAAGGTTGGCTGAGGTAGCTTTGGCGATGGGATTTTATATCTCGGCCTCGGGGATTATAACTTTTAAGAAATCGGAGGATATCCGAGCAAATTTTGCGCAAGTGCCCTTAGATAGATTGCTGGTGGAGACGGATGCACCGTATTTGGCGCCGGTGCCCAAACGCGGGGAGATTAATGAGCCGGCCAATGTGGTGTTGACCGCGCACAAGTTGGCAGAGATTAAGCAAGTCAGCTTTGAGGAAATTGCCAAAGTAACTACAGATAATTTTCGGAGGTTGACCGGAGTATGACAAGAGCATTGTTTTTGGGAGCCGGAGCATCTCCGGGGGTGCCGTCAATAAGTTGCGGGTTCGGATGTTGCAATCCGAATAATCCGAAGAATCGGCGTACGCGCACCTCGACAATTTATGAAATAGGCGGGGTGAGAATTTTAGTGGATGCTTCACCGGATTTGCGGGCGCAGTTTTTGGATAACGAGATTAAATATTTAGATGGAATTTTGATTACGCACGCGCATTTTGACCATATCGGCGGAATTGATGAGCTGCGTGAGATTAATCGGATTAATCACAAACCGTTAGATGTTTATGCGCCAGATTATGTGATGAAGGTGATAAAAAAGCGCTATGCCTATATGGTGATGGACAAACGCAACAAACAAGAGTATATAAGAGACGGTTATTCGGCGCGCGGCGGTGTGAAGGTTAATGTTGTGAAACCCAATAGAGAATTTCGGTTGAAAGGGATTAAGATAGTGCCGATAAAGCTGTTGGGACATAATGTGCCGTCTTGCGGATATATTATCAATGACGAAATTGTACATTTGGGCGATTTCAGGTATTTGGCAAGTTCGGCCGAAAAACTGATAAACAAAATCGAACCGCAGTTGATGACAATTCCGTTGACAGTGATGGAGGAGCATATACACCACGCAGGATTGGACAGTGTGTTGCAGTGTATTGATAAGTTTAAGCCAGAGCAAGCGGTGCTGAATCATATGGCCAGTGAGTGTGATTATGATGAGGTGAACCGCCGCACGCCGGAGAATGTGCAGCCGGCGTATGACAATTTGACGATTGAATGGTAAGGAGATAGGAAGATGCTTTGTATATATCATATTGCAGACCATGACGGCAAGGGCTCGGCAGCAATTGTCGGACGCAAGTTTGGCGAGGTTGAGTTTTTCGGACTTAACCATGATATGGATGTGCCTTGGGAAGAGATTAACCGACACGAGCAGATTGTTATTTGTGATATTGCTTTGCCTATGGATGTGATGTTTGAGCTCAATGAGAGCAAGGATTTGACGTGGATTGACCATCACGCATCGGTGATTGAGGCGTATGATGTCGCTATGACGCAGGGCAAGAGGGCAATTAAAGGTGTGCGCAAAAACGGTACGGCGGCAATTGTATTGACTTGGCAATATTTCTTTCCCGATGATCCGTTGCCGGAAGGGGTTAAACTGCTGGGGCTGAATGACTTGTATGATTTGCGTGACAAACGGGTGCGGCCGTTTGAATATGCATTTCAGTCATTGGGAGTGAACAAGCCGGCGGATTCCAGTTGGAAAGATTTGTTTGCTGGACGGATGGATATTAAAGAGATGGTGAAAAAAGGCGAGGCAATTTTGTCTTATATCAAAAATCGCAACCATCGCTTGTGCAAGGCAATGTCGTTTGAAAGCAGTTACAAGGGGATGACGTGTATATGCGCTAATATGCCGCAGGGGTATTCGGAGTTTTATGACAGTATGCGCAATATTAAAAACTATGCATTTATGTGTAACTTTTTTATGAACGGCAAAAACTCGTGGAACTTGTCGTTTTATACGGCAAGGGATGATGTTGATGTGTCAAAAATTGCCGCAGAATTTGGCGGCGGCGGTCACAAAAAAGCCTCCGGTGCTTCGGGATTGAAGGAACTGCCGGAATTTCTGCAGCGTAAAATGCAGTCCTAAAACCTTAAATCCGGATATGGCAGAATAAATCAGGATAAGAATAAAAAACAACGCTGTTAAGGCGAGTGCGCCAGTCAGATGTTCATCTGCATAATGGAGTTGTAGGCTCTGATAGCGGTGTCGCGTACGGCAACAACGGTCTCCAAGGCCTGTTCGGCGTTGGCAATTGCCAAAACAACATCTTGGATGTCGGCCTGCCCTTTGATGCCGTTAATGGTGGTGATTTCCGCTTGCTTTTGTGCATCAACAGCCTCATCAACCACGTTTTTAAGTACATGGGTAAAATTCGACTCTGCGGCTGAGGTCATCTGCGGCGTGTTTGAGGATGTCTGTGAGCTGATGCGGTTGAGAGCAGTTTGATAAGCAGCCAAAGCATTATTAATTGAAGTCATAGCATTTTCCCCCTAATTATTTTAAGATATCTAAGGTTGAATTGTTCATTTCACGTGCGGTTTTGAGCATATTGAGATTTGCCTCGTAAACCCGTTGCGCCTCTTTCATATCCATCATCTCAACCAGCGGATTGACATTGGGCAGTGAGACATAGCCTTTAGCATCGGCAGCCGGATGATTGGGATCATATTTTTTCTCAAAAGGTGACATATCTTTGACAATGCGGTCAACTTTTACCTTTTGAGCACCGGTTTTTTCGTCAATGTAATTGGCAAAACTTACTACTTGCCGGCGATAGGGCTCTTGTCCTTTTTCGGATGAGAGCGAATCGGCATTGGCCATATTTTGCGATATAACTTTGAGCCGCTCGGCCTGAGCTCGCATCCCTGAAGCGGAAATATCCGCGCTGATAGTTAAGTCATTGGCCATTTATCTCATCCGTTTATTTTGGTGTTGGCGGTTGAAAGCATATTTTTATAAGAATTGTAGATGGTAATCATCTTTTTGTATTCCGAACTGGCTTTGCTGGCCTCGTTGACTTGGTCTTCGATGATTACTCCGTTGCCGTCGATAGTCAGTGCTTCTTTGGGCGATGGAGTATAAACGCGAAAACCGGCGGATGTGGTTTTGTCAGCCTCGGACTTGAGGGTGGCATAGTGCTTGGCATGGGTGGTTTTTAAGCCCATAATTTGGGTGATGCTTTTGGCAGCAGAAGCATTGAGAAAAGCAGGTTCCTCAATGTCGCGCGCCAGATATTTGGGAGTTGAGGCATTAGCAATATTTTGCGCGATAACCCGTTGCTTGGCCGAAAGATATTGCATATTGCGGCCTGCCATATTAAAAACCGTTAAGTTGCGTAAATCCGCCATTTCCTTACCTCATAAAAAACATACACATTACAAACTGCTTATTTAAGCGATATGCAATTTATATGCCAAACAAACCTCTTGCCAAAATCCGTCAAACCAATTATGTTGGAGAACGTATTGATTAATTTGCGGAGCAACGGCAATGGCCAAATCCAGTGACAATAATAGCACAAATCGCGCTAAAGGCAACGCGGCAAGCGCTTTTTCCACAGCCGATGACAAAAATTATGCCGTGGCTTTGGGTTATGACCGAGAAAAGGACAATGCCCCTAAGGTGGTGGCTAAAGGGCAGGGCGAAATTGCCGAAAAAATAGTGGAAATCGCCAAGGCCAATAATATCGAAATACGTCAAGATGCTGATTTGCTGCAAATTTTGAAAGCGGTGGACATTAATCAGGAGATACCTTTGGAGGCCTTTGCCGCGGTGGCTGAGATTATTTCTTATATCTATCAGCAAAACGGCAAAGCGTGAACGTGCTGCCTGATGATTATTTTTTTCGCGAAAAAAGCAGAAAATCGGCGACATATTTAATCTTTGTTTAGATTTGTATGTTAGACTTCAGAGCATTGGGAGTTAGCTTTGAAGTAAAAGGGACTGAAGTAATGCTGGTGCATTTGATGGATGGAATTACCGGATTCGGGATTAACGATTTAGTGCTGCGAATCGTTGCAGCTATGGTGACGGCGTTTGCCGGTGTGTGGTTGAGCGGCGGCAAGGTTATTGCAATGTTGCACAAACATCAGCAAAAAGGTCAGCCGATAAGAGAGGACGGGCCGCAGTCGCATCTGTTGACGAAAAAAGGTACGCCGACGATGGGCGGTGTGATGATTTTGGGAGCAGCGGTGCTGTCGATTTTGCTGTTTGCCGATTGGCAGAGTGTGAGCGTGTGGGTCGGCTGCGGGGTGCTGCTGATATATGGGGCTATCGGTTTTGCCGACGATTATTTGAAAGTAACCCGCCAGTCTTCGCGCGCGATGACGGCTAAGATGAAACTGGTTTTGCAATTTGCCACTGCTTTGGCGGCAATTGCGGCTGTTTCGTGGGAAACGCCGGATAATTACAGGTTTGTGCTTAATGTGCCGTATTTTAATTGGCAGTGGAATATCGGATGGTTTTATGTGCTGTTTGCAATGGTTGTGATCGCCGGTGCGTCAAACGGTGTCAACCTTAGCGATGGATTGGATGGATTGGCAGCCGGTTTATTGAGTGTGGCTTTTACGGTTTTTGTTATTTTCGCTTATGCGGCAGCTTTGGCAATCAGTACAACACAGATACCGGCAATACCTTTTGCCGCGGAAGTAGCGGTGATGTGCGCGGCAGTGGCCGGTGCCTGCTTGGGATTTTTGCGGTTTAATCGTAAACCGGCCAGAGTGTTTATGGGAGATACCGGCTCACTGGCTCTGGGAGCTTTCTTGGGTGTGGCGGCGGTGATGCTGAAACAAGAAATAATCTTGGCCATAGCCGGATTTGTGTTTGTCGGCGAATCGTTGTCGGTGATAATTCAAGTGTATTATTTCAAGCTGACCAAAGGTAAAAGGTTTTTCAAAATGGCGCCGATACATCATCATTTCGAGCAATCGGGTTGGAGCGAGATGAAGGTGGTGTGCAGATTCTGGGCGGCAGGCGTTGTGTGCGCCTTGATAGGATTGGCGGCGTTGTTGTAAGGATGACAAGGGGATAAAATGGAGTTATTTTTTTCGCGTTCAAGCAGAAATATGGCAGCCCGCTGGTGGTGGACGGTTGATAAACCGCTGCTGGCGATGGTGGCATTTTTGATAGGATGCGGATTTGTGCTCTCGTTTTCGGCCTCGCCGGCAGTGGCAAAAAGGTTGCATAATTTGGTATTGCATCACAGTATTTATATGTGCTTGGCCATCGGAGTGATGCTGTTTTTTTCAATGCAAGGATTGAAATGGACACGACGGATGGCGATTTTGGGGTATGCCGGTGTAATGTTGCTGCTGGTGGCAACTTTGATGTTCGGTTACGAAGTGAAGGGCGCGCGTCGTTGGCTTAAATTGGGATTTACGGTACAGCCGTCGGAGTTTTTGAAACCGGTGTTTATCGTATGTACCGCGTGGTTGTTTGAAATGCAGCGGCAATATAAGAATTTTCACGGAGTGATAATAAGTTTTGCCTTGTTGGGGCTGACTTGTCTGATGTTGTTGAGGCAGCCGGATTTCGGAATGACAGCGGTGGTGTTTGCGGTGTGGCTGGCCCAGTTGTTTTTGGCCGGTGTACCGATAAAAAAGTTTATGATACCGGTGGCGGCATTTGTGATAGTGGTGATTGCGGCCTATTTGGCGTTGCCGCACGTGCAAGTGCGGGTTAATCAGATGATAACCGGAATGTTCTCCGGTGAGCCTCCTTATCAGGTGAAAAAATCTTTGGAAGCGTTTAAGAATGGCGGTTTTTGGGGAGTAGGCGTCGGTGAAGGTGTAGTTAAAATGCATATTCCCGATGCACATACCGATTTTATTTTTCCGGTGGCGGCCGAAGAATACGGAATGTTCTTGTGTTTGTTGATTGTGGCCGCATACGGAGTGGTTGTGGCGCGTTCGATGATTCTGAGTACTAAAGAAAGCAATATGTTTATTGTGTTGTCGGTGTGCGGGTTGGCAGTCAGTTTTGGATTGCAGGCACTGATTAATATGGCATCGACCCTGCAACTTGGGCCGACGAAAGGGATGGCATTGCCGTTGATTTCCAGCGGTGGGTCATCGTTAATGGGATCGGCTATCGGGATGGGGATGTTGTTGGCATTGACCAGAAAAAATGTTCATGCGGAGGATAAAGATAATGAAGCAGCGTAATAATAAAACCGTAGTTTTGACTGCGGGAGGTACCGGAGGACATATTTATCCGGCGGAGGCCTTGGCGGTGGAATTGAGGATGAAAGGATTTGAGGTAATTTTTTATACCGATGAACGCGGACTGGGTAATTATAAAGGAGTGTTGAGCGAGATTGAAAATGTTACCATAGCCTCGGGCAGCGTGATGGGAAAAGACCTCAAAACTAAAGCGCTCAGCCTGCTCAAGGTGGGAATCGGTGTGCTGCAGGCTATGGTGCATATGTTGGTTAAAAGGCCGAAAGTAGTGGTCGGGTTTGGCGGCTATGCCTCGTTTCCGACGGCGATGGCGGCGGTGATTTTGCGGATTCCGTTGATTATTCATGAGCAAAATTCGGTTATGAGCCGTACAAATCGTATTTTGGCGCCGTTTGCTCGCTGGGTGGCGCAGAGTTTTAATCACGTGCGCAACACCCCGCAAAGTGCCAAGACTTTTTTGAGCGGGATGCCGATACGCGGTAAAATTGCTGAACTTAATGCAAAAGAATATGTTTCGCCCAAAGCCGGAGATAAATTTAATACTGTGGTGCTGGGAGGTTCGCAAGGGGCGCATATCTTTAGTGAAGTGGTGCCGCAGATGCTGGGTTTGTTGGATGATAACAGCCGAAAAAATCTGCGAATTTACCAACAATGCCGCAAAGGAGAAGAAGAGGAAATAAGAAACAAATATCACGCTATGGGGGTTGATGCGGTAGTAGAGTCATTTTTTGTGAATATGGACGAATTGTATACCAAAGCCGATGTGATGATATCGCGTTCGGGAGCCTCGTCGATTTATGAAATTGCTGCAGCAGGAGTTCCGGCGATATTAGTGCCGCTTGCCAGTGCGGCTGACAATCATCAGTATTATAATGCCAAAGAATTGACTGATGCCAATGGTGCTTTGTTAATTGAGCAAAAGGATTTTACGGCAGAAAATTTGCTTAAAGTGTGGCGCGAGCTGGCGGATAATGCTGAGCTGCGTCGTGAGTTGTCTTATAATGCCAAGCGCTGTGCGATAGTGAATGCACAGGTTAAATTGGCCGAAAAAATCGAGGCGATAAGGGGATAACAATGTTCGGAAAGAAAAAAACGTCAATCGTGAAGATGTTGCCGAAATTAAAAGGCGAGATAAGAGAACATGAGCTCTTGGCCAAACACACTTGGTTTGGAGTGGGCGGACCGGCCGAGGTGATGTTTTTTCCGGCGGATAATGATGATTTGCGCGAGTTTGTGCGGAATAAGCCGCATAATTTGCCGGTGTTTGTTATCGGTAGCGGATCGAACTTGTTGGTGCGCGATGGCGGCATACCGGGGGTGGTTATAAAATTGAGTAGCAAATTTTATCGCCAATGGCAGATGGATGGTGATAAACTTATTTGTGGCGCCGGTATGAAAAATGCAGAACTGAAAAAGATTATGACCGAGAATAATATCGGGGGGCTGGAGTTTTTGGTGTCGATACCGGGGAGTTTGGGCGGTGCGATTAAAACCAATGCGGGATGTTTCGGACGCGAACTGAAGGATGTGCTGGCTGGGGCGACCGTGATAAATGAGGAAGGCGAAGAGCTGGAGGTGAGTGCGGATGATTTTAATTTCGGATATCGCTGCAGCTTTTTCCCCGAAGGGTGGATTGTGACATCTATGACCCTGAAAGTAGTGCCGCAAGATGCTCAAGAGACGCTGCGGATTATCGAAGAGCAAAAACAATATCGTCTGAAAAGTCAGCCGATAAATGCCAAAACCGCAGGCTCTACTTTTAAGAATCCTGAGGGATTGCGAGCTTGGGAGCTGATTAAAAATACCAAGAGCAATGAGCTTAAAGTGGGTGGAGCCGCTGTTTCGGATAAGCACTGCAACTTTTTGATAAACACCGGAGATGCCAGCGCCGAAGATATTGAAAATTTAGGTGAGTCCATTATCAAGAAGGTGAAAGATGAAACCTCCATCGTGTTGGAATGGGAAGTAAAAAGAGTCGGTATAAAAAAATAGATGACCAAGCAAACATCAGAGGTAAATAAAAATATTCGCAAAATTAAGCGAGTGTGGCCACAACGACTGAGAATGAGCGTGGCGCTGATATCGGTGTTGGCGGTGGTGGTCGGCTCAATAGTGGTGGTCAAACAGCGCTTGATTGCCAAACAACTGCAAGCGGTGCAGGATTATGTTATTTCCAAGGTGGGCGAGTATGGTTTTGTGCTGCAAGATGTGGTGATAAGCGGGCGCGGCCGGACGGAGCTTGAGGATATTAATCGGGTTTTGGGATTGAAGCGCGGGGATAATTTTTTCAAAATTGAGGTAGAAGAAGTAAAACGCCGGTTGGAGAACTTGCCTTGGGTGCGGGATGTGACGGTGAAAAGGTCTTTTTTGCCCAATATTTTGCAGATACAGATTAAAGAAAAAGAAGTTATGGCAATTTGGCAACTTAAACGGCAATTTTATCCGCTGGATTTTGACGGCTATGTGATTGAGGCCGATTATAAACCCAATGAGCCGATGTTGTTGGTGGTGGGGCAAGATGCACCGGAGCATATCAAAGAGCTTTTGGAGCAAGTGAAAAAGATTGATGAGAGTTATGTCAAGCGGATTAAGGCGGCTAATTATATATCCAAGAGACGTTGGAATCTAACCTTTGATGATGTCAACGGAGGTATTACGGTTAAGTTGCCGCAAGATAATGTTGCCTCAGCGCTAAAAAGATTGATAAATTTAGATAAAAATACCTCAATTCTTAAACGTAAATTAACTATCATTGATTTAAGATTGGAAGATAAGATAATAGTCAAAATGCGGAAGGAATACCCTAACAATAAGGGCAAACCGCAAGTGTTATAGACGATAATAACCGACAGGAGGCTTTATTGACGCATACGTTTGGCAAGACAGCTACTATAGCGGCTTTGGATATCGGCTCATCTAAAGTCAGTTGTATTATTGCACGGGTTTCTAAAGACAAAAAGATTAGTATTATCGGCTATGGCTATAATGCCTCGAAAGGAATTAAAAACGGAGCGGTAACGGATATTGCTCAAGCTACATTGGCCGTGGGTAATGCGGTGCAGGATGCCGAACAGATGGCTAATGAGACCATTGATAAGGTGGTTATCAGCATCGGCGGCGAAAAAGTGCGCAGTGTGATGAAGTCGGCGTCAATGGCGCTGAATAAGAATCGTCCGATAGGCGATGCCGAGCTGGAAAAATTGTATTTGAAGGGCACTGCTAAGGTAGATGTCGGCGAATACAGCCTGATACATTGTATTCACAACAGCTATAATCTGGACAAAGGCGAGATGATTAAAGACCCGCGCAATTTGTTCGGTGAAGAATTGTCGATTAATATCCTGCTGGGGTTGGTACCGGAGCATATTTGCCGTAATTTGAATACGATTACGGAAAATGCGCATTTGGATATCAGCGGCAGAGTGTTTGATTCGTATGCCTCGGGGCTGGCCTGTTTGGTGGAAGACGAAAAAGAAATGGGAGCCACGGTTGTGGATATGGGTGGCGGAAGTACCTCAATTGCTACTTTTCGCAACGGTTATCCGGTGCATTTTACTTCGATACCAGTGGGCGGGTCTAATGTCACTAATGATATTGCCTATGGGTTGTCGACATCTTTTTCGCACGCGGAGAGATTGAAAACTCTGCACGGATGTGCATTTTTGACCTCGCAAGATTCACTTGATACCATCAATGTTTATCCGGTCGGAGAAGAAGATGACAGCTGTATCAAACATATTCCCAAGTCAGAGTTGATTAATATAATTGCGCCAAGGATTGAAGAGACATTTGAAATGGTGGCCAAAAAGCTATCAGATGTCGGTTTGGGAGGTGATTCTTCGCATCGGGTGGTACTTACAGGCGGTGCCTCGCAGTTGGCCGGAGTGGTAAATGTGGCGGAGATGGTTTTGGACAAGCACGTGCGATTGGGCAAGCCTAAAAATGTGGCCAATTTGCCGGATGCACTCAATTCTCCGGCGTTTGCTACCGCGGTAGGAATGTTGTTGTTTGGAGTTGAGTGTAGCGAGCGGCGGCCTAAAAAAATTGTGCGCAAAATAAACAACGCCAATGGCGGTTTGTGGGATAATGTCAGTGTTTGGCTGAAAACACTATGGGGATAAATTTTTGCAAATATTTTTATTTTGGTAACCAAAACTTAAGGTCTTTGCATTAGACTTGAGGGTAAAGTAGTGATAATTTATTGGTTTAGGAGTAAGATTTCCCATGAGTATTAAGTTGGCAGTTCCCGAGAAAAACGTTGTGCAATTGAAACCGCGGATTTCAGTTATCGGCGTGGGTGGCGGCGGCGGTAATGCCGTTAATAATATGATTGAAAAAAAACTGGAGGGTATCGATTTTATCGTGGCCAACACTGATGCGCAGGCTTTGGAAAATTCGAAAACGCAGCGGCGTATCCAGTTGGGACTTACTACCACCAAGGGACTGGGCGCCGGCGCCAGACCGGAGATAGGTAAAATCGCGGCAGAAGAGGCTCTTGATGATATTAAACGCGAGCTGGAAGGTGCCAATATGGTGTTTATTACCGCAGGTATGGGAGGAGGTACTGGCTCGGGGGCGGCTCCGGTAGTGGCCAAGGTTGCCAAAGAACAGGGAATTTTGACTGTCGGCGTGGTTACCAAACCTTTTCAATTTGAGGGGAAGAAACGCTCAATGACTGCCGAGACGGCTTTGGAGAATTTTACCAAAGAGGTGGACAGCATTATTGTTATTCCTAACCAGAATTTGTTTAGAATCGCCAATAAAGACACCACATTGTTGGATGCTTTTGTGATGGCAGATAATGTTTTGTATGATGGGGTTCGTTCAATCACCGACTTGATGATGAAGCCGGGGTTGATAAACTTGGATTTTGCTGATGTTAAGGCTATTATGGAAGATCAGGGTAAGGCGATTATGGGCACCGGCGAGGCCGAGGGTGAAGACCGCGCGATTAAAGCTGCGGAGCAGGCTTTGTCCAATCCTTTGTTGGATGATTGCTCAATGAAAGGGGCTAAAGGTGTATTGATTAATATTACCGCCAGTCAAGATGTCACCATTATGGAAATTAACGATGCGGTCAATCGGATTAAAGACGAAGTAGATGAGGAGGCCAATATTATTTTCGGCTCCAGTTTTGATGATACTTTGGAAGGCAAAATCAGAGTTTCGATTGTGGCCACCGGAATTGATGAAAATCAAAAGGCAACTTATGCTCCTCGTTTTGAGACTAAACGTGAGGAGGCAAAGCCTGTTTCTGTGCCGGAAGAAGAGCCGGTCAATCATACTGCGGCAACAAAGCCGCAGGAGGAAGAGCGGGGAAAGTCGGAAGATATTGCTCAGGTACTGAAACAAATTTCCGGTGAGCTTGACGATGCGTCGGGTTCTGAAATGGAAGAAAAGGCTGAGGTTGTACCGCTGCACGCTGATGAACCAGAGGTTTTGCCGGTAGAAGATGAAGCGGCAAAAGTGCAAGATTTTGACAATGTGGTGAAATCGGATGTGGTTGAAGATATGCCCAATGCAACGGCTTTGTTTAAGGCGATTATTGAACAAAATGAGCCACCTGCCGAACAAATTAAAGAAGAAAAGCCGGTGATAGTTGAGGCGGCAGTCAGACGCGATGAGGATATTTTTGTGCCCAAGACCGCACTCAGAATGCCCAAGGAGGAGCCGGAGTTGTTTCCCAATCACAATGCCGCGCCGATTTCGGTTAAACCCAAAGAGGAGCCGGAAGAATTGATTGTCAATGAGCCGGAAAAACGTCGCCGCAGCTTTATTGAGATTATGACCGGTCGGTCGATTGCTAAACGTAATCAGCAAAAGCAGACCGTGCGGACGCAAGAGCCGGTGATGAGCTTGAGCAATGATGACGAGGATAAAGTAAATTTGGAGATACCGTCATTTTTGCGGCGTAAATAACGAGTTTTTGTTCACGGGAGAGAATCGGGATTGTTCAAGGGGTTGGGCAATCTCGATTTTTTTTAAATATTTTTTTGACAAAGCAAGGTTAAAGCAGGCTGAATTGTCGGTCAGAATTGAGCACTGACATGGCCTCTTTGGCGATAACGATGCTGACGGCGCGTTTGCGAGAAAGTGAGATGTTGTCGATTTCTTCTACCAATTTGCGGGCATAAGAAAAAGAACGCTGCATATTTTTTAGGATATAATTTAATAATTCGCTTGAGGGGGTAATTTGGCGGTCATTGAACAATTTGAGCAGCAAAGCCATCAGTAATTGGTCATCAGGAGCCGAAATTTCGTATATCGGCACAATGTTGAGACGTGAGCGCAAATCGGGCAGCGAAAAATTGAGCCGCGCCGGTGCTTGATTACAGGTGAACAAAATATTCCCGCCCAAATCACGATAGGTGTTATAAAGATGAAACAAAGCCTCTTGATTATGCAAGTTTTGCAAATCCTCAATAACAATATACGGACTGAGTGAAAACATATCGTGAGCCTGTTCAAGGGTGAGCGATGAGGCTTGAATAAACGGAATGCGATAGGGGTGATGAGTGAGTGAGGCGACATTTTGGGCAAACACATTGGCAAGATGTGTTTTGCCGCAACCGGAGCTGCCGTAAATACATATTGCAAAATAGAGCCAATTCGGCCAAAGGTCGATGGCAGTGGTGGCGGCAAGATTGCTGGAGGCCACCATAAAGTCATCGCGTCCCAAACTGGGGCGATAGGTAAAATTGAGCGCCATTTGGCTGGTTATATTGTTATTGTTCATGGCGGTTATTTAGTACACTAAAAATCTTTTCTGTCAAGACATTGAGACTGTAGGGCTTGGCAATAAACTCAAAGTCATAGATATTGTTTACCTCTTTGCGGGCTATGTCCTCCGAATAACCGGAGGCCAATATTACCGGCAGCTCTGGCATTAGCTCTTTGACGCGATTAGTCAGCTGAGCGCCGCTCATATTAGGCAGCACCATATCGGTTACCATTAGGTCGAAATCGCGGTCGGTTTGCAAAATTTCCAAAGCATTTTCCGCCGAATCGCTTTCAACCACCGAATAGCCTTTTTTCTTGAGGGCGCGGATGCCGAAAATGCGTACTGATGCCTCATCTTCGACAAACAGAATGCGCGCCGGTCGGTTGTTAACGGAGACTGCCGAATGGCTGCGGTCGATAGTGTTGGCAATATTGAGCCCCATAATGATTTTCTGATTGATGTCAGAAGGTGTAGGCAGGGTTTCTTTGACCTTGAGCACTGTATGTCCGGCACTGTCGGTAACATCGGGAGAATTGAGGGTGGGTTGGGGAGCATCGGCGGTGTCAAAGCGCGGCAGGTAGATAGAAAAAGTGGTGCCGACATCAACAACGGAATGTACTTTGATAAAACCTTCCGTTTGACGCACAATGCCGTAAACCATTGCCAAGCCCAAGCCGGTGCCGGAGCCGGTGGTTGGTTCTTTTGTGGTGAAAAAGGGATCGAATATGCGCGGAAGGTTCTCCGGTTTTATGCCGCAGCCGGTGTCACGAACATCAATGACTATGAAATTGCCGGGCATAATAACCTCATCACCGAAAATATATTTTTCGGCAAGGTGCTCGGAGCGGGTGGATATCTCAATATTGCCGCTGCCGGTCATTGCATCTTTGGCATTGATTACCAAATTGACAATCACTTGAGAAAATTGGTTGGGGTCAACCTTGATATAACCCAAATCATTGCCATGATTGAAGGTAAGTTTGATTTTTTCTCCAGTGATGCGCTTGAGTAATTGACTCAGGTCAGTAAGACTGTCGGTGATATCAATGTACTTGGGAATAAGCGGTTGTTGACGGGAAAATGCCAGCAATTGACGCACCAAAGCCGAGGCACGGTTGCCATTTTGCTGAATTTGAATAAGATCGGCAAACGATGGATCGCCGATGCCGTGACGCTGAAGCAAAAGGTCGGTAAAGCCTAAAATAGCAGTGAGTAGGTTGTTAAAGTCGTGAGCCACACCTCCGGCAAACTGCCCGATAGCCTGCATTTTTTGTGCGTGAGAAATTTGTAATTCTAAATTCTTTTGCCGGCTTACGTCCAATATATAGATAATAAATTCGTTGGATTGGGACGCCCCGTCGGTAAAATGCGGATTGATGAAAAGATTGAGAATGCGCGAACCCAGTTGCAGTTCAATAGTAACAGGGTCGCTTTGGCGCAGAGATTTTTGCAAAGCGGACATAGTTTGTTGTAAATTATCGGCTGAGAGGATGTCTTTTAAGGTCGGAGATGAAGCCTTAGAGACACCAAACAGACGATTGGCTTTATTGTTGCAACTTAAGATGGTGCCATTGCTGTCGATAAGAATGATGCCGACGGGAAAGTTTTTCAGCAGGCGGTTGATATCGTCCAAAGAGCGGCTGATGTCATAACGGTTGCCGCGCAGTGAGGGGAGGTCATAAACAACGGCGCCGCGCAGGTAATTCTTTTCGTTTTGGCGATAAGAGGTTTGGTAGACATAGGCATCTTGTGACACATTGCCAGAGAGGGTGAAATTAACCATACCAAACCAAAATTCGTTTTTGCCGGACAAGGGAGTTTCCGGCGAGATATAGTCGCTTAGTTTGCGACCGGCGAGGTTTTCCGGTTCGGAGCGGAGAAGGTGCGCCATACTGCGGTTGACATAACGCAAGACAAAGTCTTTGTCAATGCTGTATAATCCTATCGGCAAATCGTCCAAAAAATCGTGCAGGGCATTGGATTCTTCTTTGAATATCTGCTCCATATTAAGCTGAGAGGTGATGTTGTTAATTTTCCAGTGAAAATAAGTTTCGCGTTTTATGCGTTTGACCGAAAAAGCTCCATTGAAAATTTTGGGCTTTTTCAGATAAATCGGGCTGAGGGAGACTTCAAAATATTCCAGCTCATTAAAAATGCGGGCACTTTGGCGGTTGAACAATAATGAGAGCACCACTTTTTCGGAGCAAAGACCGGCAACGGCATTTTGCAAACGGGTAAAAGCTGCTTTATTATTGGGGCTTTCCGCCAAATATTTTTCAATAAATTTCAGTATGGGAGTGTTTTTGCACAAGTCGCCGGCCGCCTTATTCTGTATTATGCATTCAAAATCGGGATTTTCGATGCGTTCGGCAAAATCAGACTGATTGATTAACTCGTTGGCAAAACCACCGTAACTGATGGCGCTTTCACTATTGTTGAGCGAACTGATGGTGAGCATAAAACAAGTGATAATCAACAAAATGGCGGCACCGGCCAAGTAGATAATATGCTGCGGAAAAACAAAAAAACTCAATATGCACAAACTCAGCAATATCAAAGATACGGCTAATTTAATAAAAGATTTTTGCAGGGTTTTGTCAGGCCTGCGACTGATTTTTGAGCTGCATAACATAGTTGATTACCTCGGCTACGGCTTGAAAATGCTCGACAGGGATGGTTTCGTCCAGTTGGGTTGAGGCAAACAAAGCACGAGCCAAAGGCGGATTTTCCACAATAGGTACGTCATTTTCTTCGGCCACAGCTTTAATGCGCAAAGCAATGGTGTCAACACCTTTGGCGGTTACTTTCGGCGCCGGCATTTCATCCATTTTATAAGACAATGCTACAGCATAATGAGTGGGGTTGACAATAACAACATCTGATTTAGGCACATTTTCCATCATACGCTGGCGAGCACGGTCCATACGAATTTGACGGATTTTGGATTTAACCAGTGGGTCTCCTTCCATTTGTTTGTATTCTTCCTTGACCTCTTGCTTGGTCATACGCAGTTTTTGCAAGTGTGAATATTTTTGCCAAGCATAGTCACCGGCGGCAATAACCAACACCGCAATTGTTACGGTAAAAATCAGCAGCACCACCAGATGATGAATAAAACTGAGAATACCGATAGAGCTCATATTAGGCAACAAATCAACCTGCGGTATATATGATTTGAGTACATTGTAAACTATGGCCGAGACGATGATGATTTTGGCAATACCTTTAAGGCTTTCGACGATTTTTTGTTTGTTGATGAATTTGGGCAGCGCGGCGATAAAGTTGAGCTTGTTCCAATTCGGTTCGAGTTTTTTGGGGGCATAGATAAATCCGGTCTGGCTTAAGGAGGCTAAAATACCCAGCAGCATAAAAATCGCGAAAGGAATAAACATAACCTTAAAAAATCCGGCAATTCCCTGCTTAAAAACATTAATAAACCCGCCCAAATCAATTTCGGTGGAAGCTGAGCGCTCGATAAACGAGGCGCCGATGCCGGCCAACCAACGTCCCATTATTGGAATAAACAGCCAAACCACAAACAAAGCTCCGGTCAGCATAATAAAACTTTTGACGTCTTGCGATATGGCAATGTCGCCTTCTTCTTTCGCTTTGGAGATTTTGCGTTCGGAAGGTTCTTCGGTTTTGGAGGCTTCGTCTTCTTCTTCGGGTGCTACCATAACTTACTCCTAATTTTCACCGAAAAGATAAAGCCCTTCGCCGTAATAACGGAAAAACACGGTTATTATGACGGGAATGGTTAAAAACAACAGGCCTAAACCTAAGTAAATTTGAATAGGCAGTGACAAAAAGAAAATATTTAACTGCGGCATCAGACGGGAGATAAGCCCCATACACGAATAAAATATTATCGTGAAAGCAATAAACGGTGCGCCGAGCTTAAAACCAAAGTCAAACGAACGGCTCAAGGTGGTGGTCAGATGGGCGGCCATATCCCCCCAAGGAAGTACTTGTCCGGCTGGAAAAATTTGATAGCTGTTGACCAGAGCATCAAGCATAAGGTGGTGAATGTCGCCGATAAAAATCAGTGTCAGTGCTAAGATGCTCAAAAAACTTTCAATCAACATACTTTGACCTTGAAAAGCCGGATCAAACAACTGAGCATTGGCAAATCCGATTGATTGCGAGGCAATCGAGCCGGCAAAATTGAGAGCAAAAAACAACATTTGCATAACCATCCCTAAGAACAACCCGACCGCAACTTCGTTAAGCATATAAACAAGCTCGGCGGCAAAGTTATCGGGTGCAGCAGGCAAGGTCGGGCTGAGCAGCGGATGCAATACCAAGGTGAGTGATAAGGCCAACACCAAACGGGTTTGCATATTGATATACGAGGCAGAAAACCCCGGCATAAACATAAACACTGCGCCGATACGCAAAAACAGTAACGAATATGTGTATAAATTAAGGTTAAACAGCTCGCTCATAAATTATCATCCGCCGGAAGTTATGCGAGCAAACAGTGAATCGGAAAGTGTTTGCATTTGGTTGAACATAAAAGGAAACAGCAAAACCAGCGCCAAAAACACACAGATAATTTTCGGCACAAAGGCCAAAGTCATTTCTTGGATTTGGGTAAGTGCCTGAAATATGCCGATTATTAAGCCTACGGCCAAAGCGATGCCGATAATCGGCGATACAATTTTCAATAAGGTTAAAATTGCATCTTTGGTAATGTTAAAAATTTCCAGTTCGCTCATATGATTTTACTCCAAGGGGGTTTGGCTTTCGAAATAACGATAGTTTTCAATACCTGTGAAGAAAACACCATCAAAACCTTCGTTTAGGACATCCTTAAAATAGCGCGAGATGATTTTTTTCCACTCGTTGTCCCAATAACGGGTAATAATGCCGAAACGATTACAAAATGAAGCGCGCACTGCCCAATCCGGCAGGGAGGTTTTCCACTCTTGACGCCAATAATATTCGCGAGGGTCGGCTTCGGAGACATCAAATTGCGCCAGCAGCAGTCGTTTACTGCCGTTTTTCTTAAAATGCAATTTTTGCAGGTTGGCTTGGCTGAAGCGCTGATGATAATTAAACAACGGCTTGATAACAATGATATCATAGTTGGTTTTGCTCAAATCGTCGGCCAGTTGCTCTTGCGAGGAGTAAAGACTGTCATCGTTGAGAATGAGGATGTTTTGCGCATCGCTTACATTGTAAACATTTTTGGCAGAATCGTTGATGAGCGAATAATCGCCGATGGTACGGAAAGCCTCATCGGCATCCAAAAAGCCGTATATCGAACGCTTGTCGGCAATTGATGAAGTTATCGCTTGCTCAAGGTCTTGAGCCGAAGCGCATTGTTCAATGGAGATAAGCCCTAAATTGTGAGCCGACGTAATGGCACTCAAATGGACATTTTCGCCGCAGTACAAATTGTTGACTGCGATGGCATCCAAGCTGTTCAAATATTCCCAAGCTGCGGTATCGCGCAGCGGTTCGACATCAAAATAGTTGTCGTGAAACAAAAAATAGTCGTCGGATACACCCTCGGCCGTACGGGCACGGTTATAACCATCGCGAGAGTATTCCCACATACTTTTGGTTAACAAATTTTCGCCGGCATGAGCTACGATTTTAAAATCCGGTTTTTGCTCTTTGGCATAGCGAATGAGCATCAGCAAAACATCGCGCATATCTGAGCGATAATTGCGAATGTGCAGAGGTACTTCCTGCAAATTGAGGATGCGCTCTTCTCGGCTCAAAGAATTATAGTGATTAAAACCACAAAGGGAAGCCGCGGCAGAGGATGACAATGCCGCAGTTCCCAACAAAGCAATAAGCGCTATGATATGATGTTTAAGTGACGACATCGGCTTGGTGTTTTCCTGTCCTTTCGGGAATTTCGGCGATTTCCAAGGCAATGCGTCCCAGCGGGGTAACCATATCCAGCGGATTTTGCAAAATATCTTTCATTTGCAAGCGCTCCAGATAAACACGAATGGTTGCACCCGATGATCCGGTGCCCGAGAGCCGATAGGTGATGCGTGAGCCATCGGCAAAATATATCACCAAACCGTTTTTGGTAACCGATCCGTCTACCGGATCGTGATAAACAAAGGGTTTGGCCTCGCGAATGGTCAAATCGCCAAAGCTACGTCCGGCAAGCGAGGGCAGTTTGTTTTCCAAATCGGCCATAAGCCGGTCGGCAACTGCGGTGTCAACGCCTTCAAAATCAAAACGAATATAGTAGCTGCGACCATATTTTTGCCAATGTTCAACGGCAATTTGTTCTACGGTTTTGCCAGTGGCAGCAATGATGCTCAACCAGAACAAGACCGCCCAAATGCCGTCTTTTTCACGGATGTGCGAAGATCCAGTGCCGAAACTTTCCTCGCCGCAGAAAGTGATGCGTTGCGAATCCATCAGGTTGACAAAATATTTCCAGCCGGTCGGAACTTCATAATAACCGATGCCATGGGCTTTGGCCACGCGTTCAACCGCGGTGGAGGTAGCGGCGGATTTTGCCACACCGTAGATACCTTTGGCATAATAAGGAATGAGCTTAAAATTGTCGGTGATGATGGCCAAACTGTCGTTAGGGGTAACAAAAAATCCCTTGCCCAGAATCATATTGCGGTCACCGTCGCCATCGTTGGCTGCGCCAAAATCGGCAGCTTGGGCTGAGAACATAAAGTCGACCAGCTCTTTAGCATAAACCAAATTGGGGTCGGGGTGCAGACCGCCGAAATCCGGTTTGGGAACAAAATTAACCACCGAACCTTCCTTAAATCCGATGAGTTTTTCAAATATCTCTTTGGCATAAGGACCAGTGACTGCGTTCATTGCATCAAAACGCATCGTGAACCCCGAGGCTGCTAATTTTTTGAGCGCTGCAAAGTCAAAGATATTCTGCATCATAGCAACATAATCTTTGATGCCGTCAATAACCTCAATTTCCATATCTCCCAATTTGAAACTGCCGAGATGCGATATGTCGACATCAGGAGCCTCCAAAATTTTGTACTCGGTCAGACTAAGAGCGGCTTTTTCAATTTGCGAGGTGACAGAGGTGGAAACCTGACCGCCGGATTCATTGGAATATTTGAGGCCGAAGTCACCATCAGGGCCGCCGGGGTTGTGCGAGGCAGACAGAGTGAAACCGCCGCTGAGCTTGTATTTGCGAATAACCACCGAACCTGCCGGAGTGGAGATAAAACCGTTTTGGGCGACAACCATTTTTTTCAAACCGTTGGCTGCAGCTATTTTGAGAATTTTTTGGATGGCGATATCATTATAAAAGCGCCCGTCGCCGCCCAGTAACAATGTTTTGTCGGACAAATCGCCCATTACATTGAAAATACTTTGCACAAAGTTTTCGATATAATTGGGCTGGGTGACGATTTTTGACTTGCGACGCAGACCGGCAGTGCCCATCTTTTGGTCGTTAAAAGGGGTAGTTGCAACAGTTTTTATCATATTTGCTCCTATTGAAATTGATTGATTTATGCGCTCAATCTAGCAGCAAATAACGAATTGTACAAGAAATATAAACGAGTTATTAAACCAAAAAACTGGTAACCGATAAGGTTAGTTCTGGGCAAAAATAAACTCTACCACATTGTTAAATTCAACCTTGGCAGCCAATTGCGACATACTCATTCGCGAATTGAGTCCCGGCTGGTTGAGGTCGAGCACAGTCAGGCCGTTAAGATACAGTTCTTTGTAAATAACGCGGTCTTTCAGACCGGAGGTGAAACGAAAACCATAGAGTTTGGAAAGGTTTTCCAACTTGCCGAACACAAGATTTTTGTTGTTGGAGCGCAAGTTCGAAACCTTGTTGCCGCAAACCACCCAATTGAGATAGGACAGTCCTTTGGCTGCCAGTTTCTTTTTTACTTCCCAGATATATTCGGCATAGTGACCGGCACGAACAATCTCTCCGGTGGTCGGGTCAATATCGGCAATCACCGAAAGATCGACCAAGCTATCGCTTATTGGGGTAACCAAAGTGTGAGGATAGAGATGGGCAAGCTCAAATAAATAGTTTTTGGTTCCCGGGGTATCAATAATTACAGCATCAACCTTGGTGGAAAGCTCTTCGATAAGGGCTTTTATTTCGGAAGAGTTGGCCTTGTTGTCAAGAGGCTCATAAATGTAATGCAACGGAATCGGTAAGGTTATGTGATTTTTTTTGCAAAAGTCGCGACGATAACCGACGTATTTGCTGAGTGAACCCTGACGGCCGTCTAAATCAATCACGGCAATTTTGTAGTTTTCATACATCAGTTTGACGGCCAAGTGCATAGATATGGTCGATTTGCCGGTGCCGCCTTTTTCGTTGCTTATTACGATTATGTGAGATTTTTTGTTTGCATCCATAACTAGTTAACCATTGCAATTTGAGTTTTCTTGTTCACGGGAACGACGATACAAGACTTTTTATCTCTTTGCAATTGGTAACATGACTTATCCGCTTCATTTTTTGCCAGCCCTGTTAATTGAGAGCGATAGACCACGGAGTAGCCCTTGGAAAACGGCTCGACGTTAACTGAGGTTTTGGAGGCATAAGCTGGTTTGAGTTGGGTTTGCACAGCAAGGGCATAGTTGCGGGCTTTGCTGTAATTGGAAAATGCACCGACCTGAATTGCCCAGTTGTCACCCTCGGCAGAAGAAGCAAGAGCAGTCGAGGAGGGGTGTTTGTCGAGATTGATATCCGGCAGTTTGAGCTCGGCCATCATCTTGGTAGAAGTTGATCCTTTGATTTTGTTGAGACCGCTTTCCATCATTTGAGCTACTTTGCGGTCGCGTTCTTTGATGGTGTTGTGTCCCATGGTTACGGCAATAACGCGTTTGCCGCCGCGCTGAGCCGAGGTAACAATATTATATCCGGCAGCGGCAGTATAGCCGGTTTTCATCCCGTCAGTGCCTTTGAATTGTTTGAGCAAGTGATTGTGATTATAAAAGGTTGTGCCTTTATACTGAAATTTTGAGGTGGAAAACAAATTATAGTATTCCGGAAAATGATGATAAATAGCACTGCCGAGGATGGCCATATCGCGAGCGGTGGTCTTTTGGTCTTTGTGAGGCAGGCCGGATGCATTCTTAAAAGTGGTGTGTTTCATCCCCAACTCGCGCGCAGTTTGGGTCATAATTTGGGCAAATTTATCTTCGGTGCCGCCCAAGGCCTCGGCCAAAACAGTGGCACAATCATTGGCCGATTTGACGATTATGGCTTTGATGGCAAGATCGACACTGATGGTTTCACCGGCTCTGACTCCGATTTTGGAGGGTTCGCGGTTGGCGGCAAAACGAGATATTTTGAGACGATCCGAGGGTTTGAGAGCTCCTTTGTCAAGTGCATCAAAAGCGATGTATAAGGTCATAAGTTTGGTAAGGGATGCGGGATAACGTCGTTCGTCGGCGTTGGAAGATGATATAACCTTGCCGGTGGCTGCATCAACCACAATAGAGGAGATACTGCGACTGCGCGCGGCAGCCGAAGCATTGCCGATAACCGAAAAGGTGGTGACAAGACAAAATAACAATCTGATAAATTTACTGTTCACTTGATTTGCATCCTCTATATTTAGACATCCAAACTTGCAAATATTATAAACTGAAAAAAGCAAACAAATTCTTAACAAAATAATTTTTTTATAAAATTGTCTTGACTTTGCAGGGAAGAGCAGATAAAAGAGGAGGGAATTCCGATGGCGGATTTAGCTCAGTTGGTTAGAGCGCTGGTTTGTGGTACCAGATGTCGTGAGTTCGAGTCTCATAATCCGCCCCATACATAAAGACCCGCTTTTGAGCGGGTTTTTGTGTATGGGATAAATAAACAGGGCTCGAACTCACGAAAAAGTGAGTTTGACTACAAGCGAAAGCGAGGCGGGAGCATCGCGGTCGGCAAAGCCGATGAGCGCAGTGAACGAGCTGACACGAAGTGTTATGCGAAGTAGTCTCATAATCCGCCCCATACATAAAGACCCGCTTTTGAGTGGGTTTTTGTGTATGGGATAAGGGAAAAATGTTTCTTAATAACATATAAAAAAATCTTGACCATAACGTATAGCCTAACGATTATCCTTTTTATGATTTGAAAATTTAAGAAGGAGATAAATTATGGCAAAAAAATCGCTGGTTGTTTATTTTTCGATGAGCGGAAATACGCAAAAAATTGCCGAAAAAATTGCAACTGTTACCAATTCGGATATGGTGCGTATTAATGTGGTAGAAAAGTATAATCTGAATGATGATGAAGTTAACGAGCGTTGTAAGTTTGAGGCGGATAATCGCATAAAACCGGCTATTGAATCGTTGAATGTCAATTTATCTGATTACGAGCGTATTATTGTCGGTACTCCGACTTGGTGGTATACGATGGCGCCGGCGGTTTTGACATTTTTGAGCGGTAATGATTTCAGCAATAAGGAAGTTGTGTTGTATATGACTAATGCCGGTTGGGCAGGGACAGTGATAAAAGATATGATATCTGCTGCAAAAGGCGCTAAGGTTTTGGCAACTAAGGAGATTTTGTTTGATACCGACGGCGGCAATCAAATGGTTACGCCGGATGATGAAATTGATGCCTGGATTAACAGTTGGCAGCAGTAAATTAAAGCAACGCTCGTGTCGACTTGATACCTTTCTTGATACACCATTAACAAAAGCCACCTCCAAGGGTGGCTTTTGTTAATGGTGCTATAGCACGGGATCGTTCTTGCTCGTAAGGCTCAATACTTTCGCCAACTCGCTGCGGTCACTTGTTTGCTAATATTTGTTTCGGCAACTTATATTGCCTTACAAATATAATCAAACTACGCCTCTTGCGGTAAATTTGACCGGAGTATCGGTCAAATTTATCCTCGAGCGCCGACACGAGGATTTTCAGTTTTATGTTCGTATTTTAGCACAAGCTCTATGTTTTTACTATCTGTTTGAAATAATTATATTTATTTTAAAAATGATGTTCTTTAAAATTAACAAAACATCGCTCTATTTTCTCATTTTTCTTAACATAATTACACAAAAATTACACACGATTTTTAGCATAGAACATTATGGAATAATTAGGATTATTTTCTATTTGAATTACCATTATACATTTCTTGTGTATTTATTTTTTTATACATACGATGTCTCTTATAACTCTCTATCAAACAGTGAGCTATTTCTTGATGAGAGTTTGCTGTATATATCCTATTATAATTTTCCGATACAAAATTGCTCGTTATATCTGAAGTTGAGGCAGTTAATAAAATAGGAACACATTTATATGATAAAGCAGTATTCATATCGGCTAAAGCATCCCCTACCATTATAATTTCCGATTTTGGTGTTTTTTTATTACCTAGTCTATTCAATGCATATTCAACAACTTTGGGAGATGGTTTACTTTCTCCTATCTCATCGGCACTCAAAATTAAACTAATAAATGGCTCTATTTTTCTAAAACTTTCATTATTTTTTAGCGAATCAATAAAAACTTTATCTCTATTAGTAATAATAACGGTTTTTGCTTTTATCTTATTTATTATTCTTAAATTCTCTAACGTATGCTTAAATAGTTCCATATTTTTAACATTGGCAATTAAATAATTGATATATACATTATATGCATTCTCCGAATCTTTTCCAAAAAAATTAGGAAAATTATCTTTCATCGACTTTAACGGATCTTTATTTTGCCTTGTTATTTTCCACGGCTCTTTGTTAAATTTATGCAAAGTATAATTTATTGCTTCGTGATCTATCTCTTTAGAATTCAAAATAGTGCCGCACAAATCAAATATAACGACCTTAGGAACAGAAGAGAAAGGATTCTTATTAGTTACTTCCATTATTCAAAATCCCTATTAAATAATCTGTAATTTCAGTAAAATTATTAAAAACCAGTAATGAATCCTTCTTATCTTTTATATAGTTGTCCTCCATAAACTTGCCTTTGCCTAATAATATAGGTTGAACGCCTGCACTATAAGCACACTCAGTATCTTGCTTGGTATCACCGATTAGCCAAACATTATTTTTATCAATTTTATAGTTTACATCTTTAAGAGCAGTAAATACCGGATCCGGCTCAGGTTTATTTTTGAGAGCGTCCCCATTGCCTAAAATTTTAGTGAATTCTATATTGGGAAAGCAAAACGACACTTCTTTTAATAAAAGCGATTTTTCTTTATTAGAAATAATAAAAATATCAATTTTTTTATCGTTACATACTTGCAAAAAATTAAAAGCTTCTTCTAAAGGGACAACCTTATTATAACCGTGCAGAGTATAATAATTCAAATAATCTTGATATGCTGCAGCTGCTTCGTCGGCAAAAAAATTAGGAAAATTTTCTTTCAATGATTTTTTGGTATCACGATATTTTGTTTTGGTTATATCCCAAGGTTCTTTACCATATTTACCCAAAACATATTCCATCGACTCAACCACAGCCGGACGTGTGTGAGCCAAAGTGTCATCCCAGTCAAATAAAATAGCTTTTGGCATTTTATCTCTCCTTAATTGAAACTGATAATCGGTTATTCTTTTTTAATTTACTAATTTCAAATGAAATTTCCTTAATCCCTCTTCTTAAGTCATCAATATTTTTAGGAGATAATCTCGTTGTTATTGGTTGAATTATGTTTTGAGATATACCGCAATAAAATTGTGCAGCAACTGGTGATGCTTCACCAATATCACAAAGCTCATCTTCAGTTAAAAGCCTATTTAAAGGAATCTCCAAAGATTTTTGTGGTTGTGTGAAAGCTGCTATTATATTATAAATTGCAGCAGCAGGTAACTTAGATGAACCACTGTTTACATTAGGCAAATGGACATCTTTTTGCATATCTGATATTTCTTTTCCTCTAGCAATAGTCTTTTCCATAGATACTCTGATTAATTCGTTAATATTCTCAATATGATGAGAAACAGAGAAGTTATTTTCATCAAGAAAGACATTTTTATTATGAAATCCTAAAAGTGTAGCTTTTACACTATCCAAATCTATATTTATTCCATAAAGTCCTGCTTCTTTTGTAAAAATATTTTTAAAACGAATTGTATCTAAATAGCAACCTAAGCCGTATATATTTTTATCTGGTATGATTTCTCTTGCCCTTGCAGACATAACATCAGCTTGATTAGTTACAACTAAAATATTAGCAAAAGGTGAACTATCTTTAATTTGTTTACATATATCAGTTATTAAACAATAATTCTTAATTGATTGCACACTTCTTCCATATTCATCACTTGCGCCAATTTTAAGCTTTTCTTCTTTTGTCGCAAATAATCCTGAACAAATAACTACTAAATCTGATTTATATATACTACTTATATCAGATGAAGGAAGAAAAAATACATTTTGAAAAGGTGTTTTTCCTCTTATTCTTAAACTTTCTTCAATATCTTCAAGATTTCCTGCTATTTTACGTGCATTATTAGGCGCGTACAAAACGATATTAACTTTTTGTGTGAAATCATTTTGCTCGGCTAATAGTCGTGTCAATTCACTACCAACTTTACCTGATGCACCTATGATAGATATTTTCATTAATTATCTCCAGTGTCTTAATGATATCAAACATTCAATAAAATGCAATCTTTTTATATAAATAAAAGTTCTGCTTGATAGTTATTTTTAACCCGTGTAAAATCGGGTTAAGTTTATTACAAAGGACAAATCTTATGAATCAAAGCACTGCTATTAAACTTTTCCAAGATCGTAATATCCGAATTGTTTGGGATGAAGAACAAGAAAAATATTATTTCTCGATTGTTGATGTTGTTGCTGTTTTAACCGAATCGGATTATCAAAATGCCCGCAACTACTGGAAAGTATTGAAGCACAGACTTTCTCAAGAAGGAGCGAGTGAGTCGGTTACAAATTGTAACCAACTGAAAATGAAGGCTGCAGATGGTAAATATTATAAGACTGATGTTGCTGATACCGAAGAATTGTTGCGAATTATTCAAAGTGTCCCCTCTCCCAAAGCGGAGCCTTTCAAATTGTGGTTAGCAAGAGTCGGACGTGAACGGCTTGATGAGTTAGCTGATCCTGAAATTACCATTAACAGAGCTTTGCAAACCTATCTTGATAAAGGTTATTATAGAACAGCTGATATTTTGGACGACATAGCAGACGATTACAAAAGAAATGCTATGCAAGACCAGAATTCATTTAAAAAACGATATTTTTAATAGTATATCATAGAATGCTATTTAATTTGTTCAATATGCGTATTTTCAGTATATTGAACAAATTCGTTTTTTACTTTATAGACGCCGAATATAGAGAAAGCATATCAAAACACTTCCAAAAAAGACTAGATAAATCTGGTTATTTCCGGTCATAATTACACAAAAATTACACATAAGCTAAAAATTATCAGAGATTCAAAAACAATAAAACCCTTGAAAAATCAAGGGTTTGAAATGGTGCTCAGGGACGGGATCGAACCGCCGACACGAGGATTTTCAGTCCTCTGCTCTACCAACTGAGCTACCTGAGCATACTCGTTTCAGTTGACTGAGGCTTTATAAAACAAAAAAAATGCCTTGTCCAGCAAAAAATAAATTATTTGTGCATTTTTTTGAACCTAACCGCTTAAAGATTACACTTACAGCAATTTTTCTTGGTTTCAACCTGAATATTGCAATGTTCTATAGCAAATTTTTTATCCAGTTTGCGGGCGATTTTTTGTGCCACATCTACATCATCTGTAACAACATGGCATTCCAAAGCTGTTTCATTTTCATTGATACACCACAAATGTAGATGATGCACATCTTTTATTCCCTTGATTTTGCTTATTTCTTTTTTGACATCTTCCAAAGATATATCATCAGGGGCCGCATTCATCAAAATATTGACAATCGGTTTGAACGAAACAATTGATTGCCATATCATATAGGCGGCAATCATCAAGGCAATTACTCCGTCAACCCGATAAGCGTCCCATAGCAGTACACATACTCCGGATAATATTACTCCGACCGAACCCAGCGCATCTGCCAGATTATGGACAAACAGCATCTTCATATTATGGTTGTGGTGCGCGTCGTGATGTGACAATTTAGCGGTGGCGGCATCAATCACCAAGGCCAAAATCGAAATCAGAATAATCATTTCGCCTTGGATTTCTTGCGGGGTAATCAGGCGGTCTAGCCCTTCAACTGCCAAATAGCAACCGGAAATAAATAACAAAATAAGGTTGATAAATCCGCCAATTACTTCTGCGCGTTTAAAGCCGTAGGTATATTTAGTATCGGCCTTTTTGTAACCTATTTTGAAAGCAATCACCGCAACCAAAATTGACAATGCATCCGAGGTGTTGTGCAGGGCATCCCCTATCAGCGATACACTGCCGGATATGATGCCGCCGATTATCTCAACCAAGCTAAGCAACATATTGATAATGAATGATATTGCCAACAGCTTGACGGTGTGAGGAGAAACCTCAGGATGATGATGTTCGTGCATATTAGCTCCTAGGGCAAAAGGTTGTATTCATCGTCGGTTACGGGCTCCAGCCACTCGGTTGAGGCGTCATCTGCCGGAACAGCAATCGCAATATGAGTGAACCAGCTATCTTTTGCGGCGCCGTGCCAATGTTTTACCTCGGGAGAAATATTGACCACATCGCCGGCTTGGAGCTTTTGAGCCGGCTTGCCCCATTCCTGATACCAGCCGCTGCCGGAAACCACCATCAGAATTTGACCGCCTTTGTGGTGAATGTGCCAATTGTTGCGACACTTGGGCTCAAAAGTTACATTGGCGATGCCAACCCCTTCACTGTTGAGCGGCTGAAGATAACTTTTGCCGATAAAATAACGAGCATAGGCCGTGTTTTCCTTGCCGAAACCGAATAATACACAGCGAGCTTTGGCTTGACCGGCAATATCCAAAATCGCTGCTATTTGTGCATCCGTCAGACCGTTGTGCTTGCCGATGGCGATGTGGCTGTTAAGCTGCGAGCTCACCTTATCGCGCGCGGCCAGCATAGCAATAGTGGCCAATTCGCGGGTTTGCCAATCGACGGCAGGGCGGGAGAATATATCACCAAACAAGTGAGCTTTAAGATATTTATCGATTGCCGGAGCAAACTCAAACAATTCGCCCTCAACCGGATGTCCGACCAGTTTAGTTTGGTTTTGGGTGCCGATTTCCAAGCTGTTGCTGTTCGTTGATGTTGTCGGTTCAATATTTTTGGCAGCAACGCCGTCGCTCTGGGGCGCCAGCTGCATCAGTGTTGTTAAGGCATTCAAGGCACGCGGAAAACCGCAATAGGCATATGATTGTACCAAAATCTCCTTAAATTCGTCCAGTGTAACTCCGGCGTCAAGCCCATCATTAAGTGCTTGACGCAGCCCCGCTTGATTGCCCAGCGCCGCATAGGATGCAGCTTGAGCTATTGTTTGTTGTTTGGCAGTCAATGTTTCATTGGCCATCGCTTGTTCTCCTGCAATTGAAAATATTAACCATCCGATAAATAACAGCTTTTTCAGCATTGTTTTTTTCTCCGCATTAGGGTTATCAGAAGCCGACTTTACCAAACTCATCTGATTGGCAAAGTCGGGATGAGAAAAACCTTAGTCCAAATCGACCAGCTCATATTCACGCGAACCCAGCTGCAGAGATTCGGCATAGGGCAGAATGTGCCGGCCGTTTTGCCGTTCAACCCGCGCGATAAAGTGGTCGCGGCCACGGTCGGTGGATGACCAAATTTTATCAATCGCCGCCTGATCGACCGCCACCGGATCAACCGAGCCCAAAATTCCGATATCGGCCATACAAGGGTTTTCAGGATGCGAATCGCAGTCGCAGTCAACCGAAAGATTGTTCATCACATTGATGTACAAAATATTGCCGTGCATATAGTCAGCTACTGCCTTGGCGGCCTCGGCCATTGATTCCAAAAATGCATTTTGCTCGGCGATTTTGCCCCACAATTCATTCACATTGCGAGTGGCGCCGGCGGTGTGGATATAAGCCTTGCCGGCAGATGAGGCAACACCGATGGACTGGTTTTTAATTACGCCGCCAAATCCGCCCATGGCGTGTCCTTTAAAATGCGCCAAGTTAAGAATAGAATCGTAATTTTTGAGATGGTTGCCCACGATGTCATATTGTAAATGGCGGCCGTTTGATACCGGAATTTCAAACTCGCCTTCGGCGTCCATAATATCAACGGGGGCAATTTTGGTAAAACCATGCTCCTCAACGGCGCGCAAATGTTCGCTAAGGGTGTTGCGGCGGCCGGCATAAGCGGTGTTGCACTCGATAATTGAAGCATTGAGTTTTTGTACCAGTTTGGCAATCAAATCGGGTTTGAGGTAGTTGTGACCGCCGGGCTCGCCGGTGGAAATTTTGACACCGATATTGCCGGTCAATTCACGCCCCAAGGCTTGATAAATTCTAATTAGGCTGTCGGGGGAAATTTCTTGAGTAAAATATACTATAGGTTTTGTCATTTACTGTCTCCATAAAAAAGTTTGTCTTAGTTTAATATTTAGAGCCTACTCTAAGTCAAATGATTTTTTATCGGATAGTGAATAAGTCGAGAGAGCGGTGTGTTGGTTTTCTTTTTGTCCGCTTTGGTGTGACAGCATAATGCCCCCCCCCCTACAGGAATGTCATGCCTGAGCGGACTTTAGTCCGCGAATAAGGCATCTCATGAGCGTAAAAACGTTTCTTTTTACGTTACTTTTGCAAGCTCAAACAGCCACAGGCTGGCGTAACCCTAAAATCATTGCCAGCCTTGAGAAAAAGCCGCTGTTTCCCGCTTTGCTCATTAAGCCCGAACCCAAGAGGATTCTTCGTCTTTCAAGGAATGTCACCCCTGAGCGGCAACGCCGCGAGTAAGGGGTCTCTTGGTCATAAGTGCATAATGGTCATGAGATCGCTTATT
>JAFUEX010000019.1 GCA_017470165.1 Alphaproteobacteria bacterium | reverse complement strand
GCTTGGGATGACCTGTATCCTATGATTTGCGGAAACTAAGTGCCTTTTTTCTTTATCGCCCCAGCCGCTGAGCTGCTCTCTTTTTGTGTTGCCGCTTCCTTTTTTGTGCCACCCCCGAGCGGACATCAGTCCGCGAATAAGCGGTCTGTTGGTCATAATGTCACCGTTTCTTTTTTTTTGGTTTGCAGATGTAAAAAGTGCTTGATTTTTAAAATATAACGGCGTATAAGAAATACGCTTTTATAAGCCGTAGGGTGAGCGGCCAGGCTGTTGGTATGCCTGTCGGCTCTTAACAATCCATTTAATAAGAAAGGGATTAAAATGCCAAAATTGAAAACTAAAAGCTCGGTTAAGAAGCGTATCAGCGTTACCGGAACCGGCAAATTGAAAAGAAATTTTGCGTTCAAGAGACATTGCCTCTTTTGCAAAACTCAAAAAATGAAAAGACAAGCACGCGGAACTACCTTGTTGGCGGCTTCCGATATCAGCATTGTTAAGAAATTTTTACCTTATTTGTAGAGGAGTGTTGAAATATGTCACGTGTTAAAAGAGGAATGACGGCTCACGCTCGTCACAAAAAAGTCTTGGCGATGGCCAAAGGTTATCGCGGACGTAACAAAAACGTCTTCAGAGTTGCTATTGAAAAAGTTGAGAAGGCTTTGCAATATGCTTACCGCGACAGACGCGCTAAGAAAAGAAATTTCCGCAGCTTGTGGATTCAGCGTATTAATGCTGCTGCACGTTTGCATGATATGACCTATTCGCGATTTATGAACGGGCTGTGCAAAGCCGGTATCGAGTTGGATCGCAAAGTATTGGCCGATATCGCTGTAAGAGAGCCCGAAACATTTGCTAAGATTGCCGAGCAGGTTAAGGCTTCTTTGAACAAATAGTTTTGTTTTCAGCAGTAGAAAAGTATAAAGAGCCGACTTGTTTTGCCAAGAAGGCTCTTGCTTATTTTAAATTGGTGATAATTAGTGGAATAAGACAATGGAAAGTTTGGAAAATCTGAAAATTCAGACCTTGGAGAAGATAGAAAATGCTGCCGATGTTAAGGCACTGGAGGAGATAAAAGTTGCGGTACTGGGGAAAAAAGGTGCACTGACCGAGATGCTGAAAGGTTTGGCAGCCTTGAGCTTAGAAGAAAAAAAGCAAAAAGGTCAGGAGCTCAATGTGTTGAAAGGCGAAATTGAAGCTGCATGGGAAGAAAAACGCGAGGCCCTCAGCACCGCAGAAATGAATGCCAAGTTGGCGGCCGAGATGATTGATGTGACACTGCCGGTGCGTGACGAAGTTCAGGGGCGCATCCATCCGGTGTCGAAGATTTATGAAGAAGTGGCGGCAATTTTTGGCGAGATGGGGTTTGAAGTGGCCGATGGACCGGACATTGAAGACCAATTCCACAATTTTAATGCGCTGAATACTCCGGCCAATCATCCGGCGCGCCAGATGCAAGACACATTTTATATTACCAATCCGGACAGTGCTAATTTTGACGATAGTTTTGTGGTGCGTACCCAAACTTCGGCGGTGCAAATTCGCACAATGGAGAAAAAACAACCGCCCATTCGGATTATTGCTCCGGGGCGCACTTATCGCTCAGATTATGATGCTACGCATACGCCGATGTTTCATCAGGTGGAAGGGTTGGTAATCGATAAAAAGACAACATTTGCCAATCTGAAGGGATGTTTGTATGATTTTGTCAAGGCGTTTTTTGAGCTGGATGATATTCCGGTGCGTTATCGCCCGTCGTATTTCCCGTTTACCGAGCCTTCAGCCGAGATGGATATCGGATGTAAAAAATCTAAGACAGAGTTGAAAATCGGAGCCGGCAATGATTGGCTGGAGATTTTGGGTTGCGGGATGGTGCATCCCAATGTTTTGAAAGCCTGCAATATTAATCCTGAGGAATATCAAGGGTTTGCTTTCGGTTTGGGCTTAGACAGATTGGCGATGCTGAAATATGGGATTCCCGATTTGCGCACGTTTTTTGAATCGGATGTGCGTTGGCTTAAGCACTATGGCTTTTTGCCGCTTGATTTATCATCGATGACCGGCGGTTTGTCGGGACAAGGCGGTTCGGCAAGATAAGGAGAGGATAAGATGAAATTTACATTGTCATGGTTAAAAGAACATTTGGATACCAACGCCTCGGTGGATGAGATTGCCGAGACTTTGACCAAAATAGGTTTGGAAGTTGAAGAAGTGATTAATCCGCTGGCGAATATGGAAGGTTTTTGCACGGCGCGAATCGAAGAAGTAAGTGCGCATCCGGACTCGGATCATTTGCATATTTTGAAGGTCAATGACGGAAAAGATATTTTGCAGATTGTATGCGGAGCGCCGAATGTGAAAGTCGGAATGATGGGAATTTTGGCGCACGTTGGGGCTTATATACCTCTGTTTGGCGAAAAAATTAAGGTGGGCAAGGTGCGCGGAGTTGAGAGCTTCGGGATGATGTGCGCCGAGGATGAAATCGGGGTCGGGTCGGACCATGACGGAATTATTGAACTGCCAAGTGCTTCGCCGATTGGTTTAAGTTTGGCGGAGGTGTATCAGGCTGATCCGGTGTTTGATATTAATATCACCCCCAATCGGGCCGAATGTTTGGGAGTGCGCGGGGTAGCACGTGATTTGGCCGCGGCCGGTTTGGGCAGACTTAAGCCATTGGAAATTAAGCCGGTTAGTGCGACATTCGCCTCGCCGATAAAGGTTAGTATTGCCGATAAAGAGGCTTGCCCGACTTATGTCGGTCGCTATATCAAAGGGGTGAATAATCGAGCAAAAACACCGGAGTGGATGAAAAAACGTTTGGAAGCTATCGGGTTGCGCTCCATATCACCGCTGGTAGATATTACCAATTATATCAATTATGATATGGCGCGGCCGTTGCACGTGTTTGATGCCGACAAGCTGAAAGGCAACATCTGTGTGCGGATGGCGAAAGACGGCGAAGGGTTTGAATCGCTGGAAGAAAAAGTTTATAATCTTGATGAGCAGTCTTTGGGTGTTTGCGATGATGAAGGGGTGCAATGTTTGGCCGGTATTATGGGCGGACTTGGCAAAGGTTGCGCCGCGGAAACGGTTAATGTGTTTTTGGAAAGCGCGCTGTTTAATCCGGTGTGCGTTGCCCGTACGGGGCGCAAGTTCCAAATTGATTCGGATTCACGCTATCGTTATGAGCGCTGGGTTGACCCGAATTCGAACATTACGGGGGTGGAGTATGCCACGCGGATGATTTTGGATATTTGCGGCGGCGAGGCTTCACAGTTGGAGATTGCCGGAGAGGAGAATTTTCAGCCGGCGCGTACATTTATTCGGCCGCAAAGGTTAAAAGATTTTATCGGTATTGAGGTGGCACCGGCTCAGATTGTTGATATCTTGGAGCGACTGGGATTTAAGGTTGAAATCGAAGGGGATAAGATTTGGGCGGTATCACCGACATGGCGCGGAGATATTGAAGGCGAGCACGATTTGATTGAAGAAGTGGTGCGGATGATTGGGCTGGATAATATTCCGGCAGCCTCAATGGATAAAGAGTATTTTCCGCGGCAGACTTTGACTTATCAGCAACGCCGGATTGTGACGGTGAAGCATGAATTGGCTGTGCGCGGATTGTTGGAGACGGTGACTTGGAGTTTTACCGATGGCAGGCTGGCCAAATATTTTCGCCGGACAGACAAGCCGGTGGAGATTTGCAACCCGATTACCGAAGAGCTGGGAGAGATGCGCCCCTCGCTGCTGGTTAATCTTTTGTTGGGGGTTAAGGGCAATATTGCTCGCGGGTGTGCCAATGTCAGCTTGTTTGAATGCGGACCGGAATTTTTCGGTTGCCGGCCGGGAGAGCAGAGAATGGTGGCGGCCGGTGTGCGTTGCGGTCACACAGGCAAAAAACACTGGTTGAAAGAGGATCGCGCTTTTGATGTGTTTGATGCTAAGGCCGATGCTTTGGCGGCGATTGCGGCTGCTAACGGGCCGTTTGATTCGGCGCGTATCAGCTTGGATGCGCCGACTTATTATCATTCCGGTCGGTCGGGAGCGTTGCGTTTGGGCGCCAATGTTATAGCATATTTCGGCGAGCTGCATCCTTTGGTGTTGAAAAAGCTCGGCATTAAGCAACGGGTAATGGCGTTTGAAGTGATGCTGGATAATATTCCTCAGCCGCGCAATACTCAAGACAAAGCGAAAAAGAAACTGGAATTGTCGGCATTTCAGCCGGTGGAAAAGGATATGGCGTTTGTGGTGGATGCCGCTGTTAAGGCCGATGATTTGTTGGCCGCGGCACGCAATGCAGACAAACGCTACATCAGCGAGGTGCGAATTTTTGATGTTTACGAGGGTGAAAATATGGAGGCCGGCAAGAAGTCGATTGCTTTGAGCATAACTTTTCAGCCTTGGGAAGCATCATTCAGTGACAAGGATATCGAAACCCTGATGGCGAAAGTTGAGCAGGCCGAGAAACAAAAATGCGGAGCGGTGCTGCGTTCTTTCTAGAAAAAACTTTAGTCAGAAGTCGGGCTTATTTTAGTAAAACTCCCTCAAAAGGCTTAAGGCTTTTTGAGGGAGTTGAAGTGTTTAACAACACTCTTTTAAGGCATAATCAGCACAGATTTTGTTGATAACCCTTTTTACATAGCGGTCAATTGATGAACCGGCCGAATAATTAGCCGGAGCTACAAGGTCAACGCGACCGTCGATTTTTAGTTGCAAGGCTTGTTTTTGCGCGGTGGTTTGGCGCGGGTTATAAACAGCAATGCAATGGCCGCCCAAATGTTTGAGCATTGACATACAAGGTACATCAGTATGACCGTCGCCGAAATATATCATATTGGCAAAAGGTATCGGCCTTTCATCAACCGACATTGCGGCATTGACATCATCACTTATGTCGAGCATACCTTTGTTGATGCGGAAGATATACTGCGTTTTTTCGGTATAGTTTACCGTGCGCGCCGGCCAAATTGCCTCACCATAGCCGTTGTACATAAAACATCCGGCAAAAACTTTGTGGAATTTGGCATATATCGGAGTTCCGGCGATAATTTCTTCCAAACCGGAGGAAATCAGATAGTGCGAGATAACCACGCCTTTTTTCAGTGCATAAGCGTTGATGCGGTCAAACCAAGCGGCAACACCGGCAAACAGCTTGATATCGCGTCCGCAGTCGGCAAAATCTTGTTTGCGGAAAACCAAATTGCGCGCTTTGGCCTCATCTAACATACATTTCATATAAGACAGATTGGGGTCGGCGGAATTTTGGTGAGCGAGGGTGTCGCATTTGTTCCAAAATTCAGCAGGCGCCATTTTAAGTTGCTTCATAAAACCGTATTCTTGCATATTGCCGATGCAAAGGGTGCCGTCAAAATCGTAGCAGATTGCCACATTTATTGTTTTTTGCATAATTTGAGAATAATTTTTTTATGACAAGATATTAGCTGAAAATGTGACAAAAAGCAAGCAAAATTGCAGGTGCGGTATGGCTAGCCTTGATAGGAGGCGCGTTTGATGCGGTCGTTAATGGCTAATCCGAGCCCATAATCGGGAATAGGGGCAATGGCAATCTTGGGGTGAAGAGTTTGCGTTTCGGCCTGATGCATAAAAGAAAAGAGATTTGCCGCAGCTTCGGTAGTATCGCCCGACGGACTTAAGTTAAGATTGCCATCCATTACACCAAAGCCGATATAAAATTCATCCTCGGCCAACATTGAGGGAGTGACATTGATGCGGGTAGGAAGACGCGGCGCATAGTGTTTGAGCATTTGCCCCGGAGAGGTTGGCAGATTTGGATTGCCTTGAGAAAGCAAAACCTTTTCACCCAAAAATTCTTCCAGTGCTTCTTTGGACAGCCCGCCGGCGCGTAAAATGACGGTGTCTTTGGTGGTGAGGTTGACAATGGTGGATTCAACACCAATTTTGCAAGCACCACCGTCTAAGATGAGGTCAACTTGCCCGAAAAGCGAATCGGCAACGTGTTGTGCACAGGTGGGAGAGATGGTTTGCGAGCGGTTGGCTGAGGGTGCGGCAATCGGCGTGGCGGCTGCGGTTATCAACGCCAAGGCAATCGGGTGCGAGGGCATTCGAACCGAGATATTGGGCAGGCCGGCACAGACCAAATCCAAAGCGGAATGAGATTGTCGGCGCGGCAAAATAAGTGTGAGCGGTCCCGGCCAAAATTTTTTTGCCAAGGCTTGAGCCCGACTGTCGGGAACGGCCAAATCTTCCAGCATCTCAAATGACGAAATATGGGAAATCAGCGGGTTGAAACTCGGACGGCCTTTAGCGGCAAAAATTTGCGTCACAGCTTTAGCATTAAAAGAATCGGCACCCAAACCGTAAACTGTTTCGGTGGGAAAAGCGACCAACCCGCCGGAGCGGATAGTGGTGGCGGCCAAAGCCAAAGTTTCATCATTAAAAGCGCGTATTTCGGTCATAATACCCTCAACATAGCACCGGTATGGTTAATTTGTCAAATAATGTTTGTTTTATTTTAACGATTTGCCTTTATACTGCAGAGCAGGGTTAATTCAAAAAAAGGAATCGGGGCAATGCTGGAAGTTGTTTTGACAGCTAAGGGCGATGACAAAATTAAAACCAAGGTCGTGGTGTGGCAAAAGGGGGATAAAATTCCCGCCGCTTATCGCAAGCAGGCTGAGTATCAGGGGTTTGATTTTGCCAAAGGCAAGGTGGTAGAGCTGTGGGATAAGGACGAGCGGGTGATTGTGTATAGTGTGGGCGAAAAGCCTGACAACGCGGATATGCAAGAGGCCGGCAAAGAACTGTATGCCAAGCTCGAGAAAACAGAAAGGGCGATGTTGAGCGCTCGTGATGATGAGGCGGCTTTGACAGTGACATATGGCATATTGCAGGGGTCTTACAGCTTTGACAAATACAAAACCACCAAAAAGCCGGAGGAGTTTCCGGCACTCGAGCAGTTGGTGGTTAAGGTGAAAAATGAGAAAAAGGCGGCGGAAGCATATAAAGATTATGTTGCGCTTTATACCGGTATTCGCTATGCTAGAGATTTGTGCAACGAGCCGGCCAATTGTCTGACACCGGAGATTTTTTCCCGCGATATCAAACGGTTGGAATATTTAGGCTTGGATGTGGAGATATTGGATAAAGACAACTTAAGTCTCAAAGGTTTGGGGCTGATTGAGGCGGTGGGCAAAGGCTCGGTTAATGCTCCGAAAATGGTGATAGTTTCGTGGAAAGGAAACCGCAAAACAAAAGAATATGACCTCGGTTTGGTAGGCAAAGGAGTTTGTTTTGATGCCGGCGGGTTGAGTTTGAAAACCACACAGGGAATGCTGGAGATGAAGCAAGATATGAGCGGCGCAGCGGCGGTGGTGGCGGTGATGAAAACGGCAGCCTTGCAGCGTTGCAAAAAGAACCTTCTGGCGATTGTGGCGCTGGTGGAAAATATGCCCGACGGCAGAGCCTGCAAGGTTGGCGATGTTTATGCCTCTTATAGCGGCAAGACGGTGGAAGTTAATAATACCGATGCGGAGGGGCGGCTGATTGTGGCGGATGCTTTGAGTTATATGCAGAGAAATTATACAGTGAAAAAGCTGGTGGATGTTACCACTCTCGGATCGTTGAACGGGGTGTTGGGCAAAGTTTACGGCGGTTTGTTTGCCAATGATGATAAATGGGCGGCCGAGTTGATTGCTGCGGGAAAGGCTTGCGGCGAGGAATTGTGGCGGATGCCGCTTAATGAAAAATATGCGGCGGCTTTAAAATCGACACTGGCAGATGTGCGCAATGTGGCGCCGGAGGCCAAGGCTTCGATTACTTCGGCGGCTTTTTTGGAAGGCTTTATCGAAAAAGGAGCTGTGTGGGCGCATATTGATATGAGCAATATGCGGATGGACGGCAAGGGATTGGCGGCCGGATTCGGGGTCAAATTGTTAAACGAATTGATAAGGAATTTATAAAGATGAAAATTGATGCAAGAATTACCCAACTGGCGGAAAATATTTTGAAAAATTCGCTGGAGTTGAAATATAAAGAAAAAATTTATATTGAGGCCTTTGGCAGTTCGACCAAAGATATGCTGAAAGAGTTGGTGCGAGTTGCGGCAAAAATCGGCGCGACCCCGTTTTATTTTTATAATGACAACGAGTTTGTTAAAAACCTGATTGCTAACTCTAAGCAAGAGCAAATAGAACAATATGCCAAATGGCACGCCGCTTTGATGGATGATATGGATTGCTATATCGGGCTGAGGGGGTATGATGATTTGTTTGCTTTGGCGGATGTGCCGCAAAGCAAGATGAACGTTTATCGCGATGTGTTTTATAACCAAGTGCATTTTGACCGCAGAATTGCCAAAACCCGCTGGTGTGTAATGCGTTGGCCCAATAATACTATGGCGGCCACAGCCAAGATGCCATGTGCAGCATTAGAAGATTTTTATTTCGATTGCTGCTTGGTGGATTATAAGAAAATGGGCAAGGCAATGCAGCCTTTGAAAAAACTGATGGATAAGACTGACAAAGTGCGTATTTTGGGCAAAGATACCGACCTGAGCTTTTCTATCAAGGGGCTTAAAGCGGTGGTGTGCGATGGCAAGATGAATATTCCGGACGGCGAGGTTTATACTGCTCCGGTAAAAGATTCTATTAACGGACGGATTCAGTTTAATACCGATACATTGTATGACGGGGTGTTTTATTCGAATGTGAGTTTGGAGTTTAAGGACGGACGGATTGTTAAGGCAACCTCGCGCGCCAATAATGACAAATTGCAGCGTCAGCTCAGTGTAGATGATGGGGCCAAATATATGGGCGAGTTTGCCATCGGGGTCAATCCGTATATTCGCAAAGAAATGATGGATATCTTGTTTGATGAAAAAATTGCCTGCTCAATGCATATGGCTATTGGTAATTCTTATAACGATGAGACATTTAACGGCAATCGCTCGGCGATACATTGGGACTTGGTATTGATTCAAGACAAAGCGCATGGCGGCGGTGAGATATGGTTTGATGATGTGTTGGTGCGCAAAGACGGAATATTCAGTCTCAAAGAATTGCAAGGATTGAATCCGGACAAGCTGAAATAAGCCCTATCTTTTTAAATTGAAGGAAAATTTTTCTCAATATAATCCGCTTGAGATGCAGTCGGAGAGCGGAGAGGAATTTTTTGTGATAAAAATGTGTTGCTTTTTGTCTAAAAAGAGGATATAATCGGTGATGTAAAACATAAGATTGATTAAATTATTATAAACTAAAAAAATAAAGAAATATGGCAAAAGAAGTTAGAATAAACGGTATGACCGGTAAGAAAGTACAAGTTGAAAAGCAAAGAACAATGCCTTTCGTAAGAAAAGCGGCTAAATGGTTGGCCGATGCCAGCGGTATGGATTACAACTACAAAAAAAATCAATCATACTATCCGAGTATGGTGGATGAAAGCGAGTTGAAAACAAAGAGTTTATGTAAGTCTACACCTGATTTGGTGCTGGTGGTGAGCCACGATGCCAAATTGTTGGCGAAGACTGCTGAAACTTTGCCGGATGTGCCAATGGTTTTTGTTACTCAGCAGGATTATGACGATGAGATACTGGCAGATGCGGTTTATAAAAGGCTGGTGGCAACCTTGGTAGTGGAATCGTACCGTCCGCTGGATTTGGTTGAAGCGGCGAAAGAGTTGCTTAATCTGCGATATACCAAGAAGGCTGGTTGGCAAGGTAAGCCGAATATAGCGGTATTTGCCGATTTTCCGGTCTTGGCGGCGCAAATCTTGGCGGATGAGTGCCCACAGTGCGAATTATATTTCGCTAAGCACAAGTTTTCGCCCAGCAACGAGCTGAGAATTGATCTGACAGTGTCAGCATTGCTAAGTTCAATGCTGCTTAATAAATGCAACAGAGGTCTGAATTTGGGAACATTGCTGCTGGACAGGCCTAGTCTGCTTGGAGCGGATGAAATCATATCCAAGCATTGTGGGTGTGTGCATCCGTATACTTTGGAAGCGTTGGGCTATGCTAGGCTGTTCATTGAACCAAGGGTTCGTGAACGGCGAGTGCAAATGGGAATCGTTTTAACGAAATAACTTTTAAACTCTCGTGTCGTAAAACGACTCGAGAGTTTTTTTTGTGAAAAATATGTTGCTTTTTGTCTATAATTGTGGTAAATTACGAGGCATAAAAAATTTATTAATGTATTATTAAAAAAACAAAAAATTATGGCTAAGAAAAGTAGAAAAACCGAAGTGGCCGTGGTTCCAAGATTAACCGGCAAGGAGTGGAGAAAAGAGAAAGAGCAACGTAAGTTGAGGAGTGAAACCTGGTGGCTGAGACAGTGCATATGGAGGCTGTCAATGTTTAATAGCACTTTGTCTCGCATTAGCGATACAAAGGCCAGATTGGCCAACCCTGGGTATTTTGATGTTACTGCTGAGGAAATGGCAGAACAGAAAAAACAACGTTATTACACCGCAATGGAGGCATTTGACGCAAGGATGGAAGAATGGTTTGCCACTCATCCCGAAGAACGCCCATCAAGACGTGTGATGATGGAAACTTGGGATAGGTTGCCGGATGTTTTGGGCGAGCCTATCAATGTGCTTAGGTGGCATACAACGCCGCAATGGGCGGTTGAGCACACTCAGGCAGAAGCGGTTATTTTTGTCGGACGCTCGCATGATAGGGCGTGGACAGAGATGATGCGCCAATACTATGACCTTGGAGTACACGTATTCTTGGCAACGGATTCATTCCGCTACGGAGAAGAGCTGGTTGACACCAAGGTAACTGTTTGCAGCAATCATCGTTGTCTGCCAAAAGATGACTGTGATCCGGTGGAGGCAGTTTTCGGCGCTAAGCGTATGCTGGAAAAGCTGTTTCCGCGTCAGGAATTTACCACTGAAAGCGAAAAGGCCAAGGTGGTAGTGGTGTCGGAATTTCCGCTGCTGGCTACTTTGATTTTGGGCGCTTTACCGCAAGTCGATTTGTATTTCCAAGAGAGCGACTATCGCAGGAAATACAGCGGACAGGACATCGACCGTTTGGTCGCTGCAACGTATTTTGTTATATATGAACAAAAATACGGAATGTTTGAGCGATTGGGATGGGGTGAAAGCAAAGAAATCGAAATCCCGTTTGAGGAGTTGGATTATTTGTTGAAGCATCGCCAAAGTCCGGAGTTTGCCAAGGTTTGCAATGATTTCGGGTATCTCTTCTATATGGGAGATATTATCGACAAGATGGGATTGTCTTATTTTAAGATAATTGCCCGTCAGGAGGAGTCCTTGCGCCACAAACAGCGTAAATTGCGCGATATCTATGAAGAATTTTAATTAGCTGAATTAAAACCTCTCTTAATCATCTGATTAAGAGAGGTTTTTTGCATAAGTTAATCAGGTTTCAGATACACTTCGTCGGTTTCATCGTGACAAAGGGTGTAACGCTGCTGATTGTGTTCAATAGTATCGCCAAAACACAAGTAGGTGTACCTAAACTCGGATAGATGGCGAAGTTTATTATCCGCATCAACCAAGCGCGAAGAATCATCTACGAAAAACGGCAGCAATATCGGTCCTTGCGGCACGCGCAACTGCCAAGCGTAAAACTCCGGCAAGTCGGGAGCTGTGCTGTCGTTGACCCGAACCGGCATTATCAACTTAGGTTCAAACCCCAAATTGTTAACAAATGCAATGGCTACTTTTTTGGTATAAAGGCAATTCAGCAATTGCACGGTTTGAGTTGCGGCCGAATAAACATACAAACGATCGCGATAAAACAAGAAGTCGTCATCCCTATAAGGAATCAGGGCGATGCAACGGCGCTTGTGTTCAATCAGCTCTTTTGGCATATCAAATACCGGATAGTAGTTGAGCTCCTGATATATGCAATACCATATGTCGAAATTACATACTCCGTATGGAGTTAAAAACGACGCCATACCGATACGGATATCTTCAACCGGTTCACCCAACAACTCAGAGGCCTGAACGGCGGATACACAACGACCAAAATGCGTATCCGAATCTACAAATTTTGGATTGATCATAATAATGAATATTTAATTTTGTTATGTGGCTTATTTTAGACAAATACCGTATTTTGTCAAGTGCTAAGCGCAATAAAAAAATCCCCAAGCTCCGGAATGGCAGAGCTTGGGGGAGAGGTAAGCAATACCAAGTTTTAAGGATTATTCGGCAATCTTAAACTCGGACATATGCTCCAGCAGCGAACGTTTTTCTTTGACGTTCTCCTGAGCTTTGCCCAAAAGGGCTTCATAACGCTCGGGGTTTTGCTTATTGACGACCTGAAAACGGGTTTCGTTGGACATATAATCCGACAAAGGACGCGACGGAGCCTTGGAATCCAAGGTCAGAGGCGCTTTGCCTTCCTTAATGTTTTCAGGATTGTAGCGATACAGCGGCCAAGAACCGGTTTCAACCGCCGCCTTTTGGTGGCTCAGGCCATCAGCCAAATTGAAACCTTGGGCGATGCAGTGCGAGTAGGCAATGATGATGGAGGGGCCGTCATAAGCCTCAGCCTCGTTCATTGCTTTGATGACTTGAGCATCGTTAGCTCCCAAAGATACTTGAGCAACATAAACATTGCCATAGGACATAGCAATCATACCCAAATCCTTTTTCGGCAAGGCTTTGCCGGCAGTGGCAAATTTGGCCGAAGCTCCCATCGGGGTTGCCTTAGACTGCTGACCGCCGGTGTTGGAATAAACTCCAGTATCCATAACCAAAATGTTGATGTTTTTGCCGGAAGCAATCGCGTGATCCAAGCCGCCGAAGCCGATGTCATAAGCCCAGCCGTCGCCGCCCAAAATCCATACCGATTTCTTAATCAAATAATCGGCCAATTTGTCGAGATGTTTGGCTTCAGGCGTTTTTATGCCGGCCAATTTGTCGCGCAACTGTTTGACCAAATCGCGCTGAGTGTCAATCTCGACATCGGTTTTTTGCGGGTTGTTGAGCAGTCGGTCGGTTAAATCAGCGCCAACCTTGTCTTTTAAGCCTTCCAACAGCATCTTGGCAAAAGAGGTCTGCTGGTCAACCGAGAAACGCATCCCCAAACCAAACTCGGCATTGTCCTCAAACAAAGAGTTTGACCAAGCCGGACCATGGCCTTTTTCGTCTTTGGTATAAGGGGTGGTCGGCAGATTGCCCGAGTAAATTGACGAGCAGCCGGTAGCGTTGGCAACCAACATCCTATCGCCAAACAACTGAGTTAGCAGTTTGATATAAGGAGTTTCACCGCAGCCGGCGCAGGCACCCGAAAATTCAAACAGAGGCTGAATCATCTGAGTGGTTTTGGGCAAGTTCTTGGAAATTTCGGTGCGCTTTACATAAGGCAAAGTCTCAAAGAAATTCCAGTTGGCAACTTCGGATTCCAAATGGTTCTCAATATGATCCATATTGATGGCGTGCAGCTCAGGAGCGGCCTTGTTTTTAGCCGGACAAGCCGAAACGCATATGCCGCATCCTGTGCAGTCCTCGGGCGAAATTTGCAGAATAAATTTCTTGCCCTCAAACTCTTTGCCTTTGTAGGCGGCAGATTTCAATGAGGAAGGAGCATTTTGCAAATCTTCGGCGGAAGCTACTTTCATCCGGATGACGCCGTGCGGGCAGACAATCGAGCATTTGCCGCACTGGATGCAAGTGTCACTGTCCCAAACCGGAATTTCGGTAGCAATGCAGCGCTTCTCAAACTTAGTGGTACCGGTCGGCCAAGTGCCGTCAACAACCTCGTTGAAAGCAGATACCGGCAACTCATTGCCGCGGTCGGCAATAATTTCGGCAGTTACTTTCTTGACAAACTCAGGGGCGTTGGCAGGAACCGGAGCCTGACGATGCAGAGCCGAGGTAACCTCCTTGGAATAATCAACCTTGTGCAGGTGCTCCAGTGAGGCATCAACTGCGGCATAGTTCTTCTGAACGATTGCATCGCCTTTCTTGGAATAGGTTTTCTTAATGGCGTTTTTAATCTGCGCAATTGCCTCATCCTTAGGCAAAATGTTGGAAATCGCAAAGAAACAAGCCTGCATAATGGTGTTGATGCGCTGGCCCATACCGGTTTCGCGGGCAACTTCAACCGCATTAATGGTGTAGAACTCCAGTTTCTTGTTGATGATTTCGGCCTGAACCTCGGCTGTTAAGTGATTCCAAACCTCGTCTGCGGCATAAGGCGCATTGAGCAAGAAAATTCCTCCCGGTTTGGCAATCTTTAAGATATCAACCTTGGCCATAAACGGAAATTGGTGGCAGGCCACAAAGTCGGCTTTGTTAATCTGATAGGCCGCTTTAATCGGATTATCGGAAAAACGCAGGTGCGAAGTGGTCATTGAGCCGGATTTGCGCGAATCGTAAACAAAATAACCCTGACCGTATTTACCGGCATCTTCGGCGATAATTTTAATCGAGTTTTTGTTGGCGCCAACCGTGCCATCCGCGCCCAATCCGTAAAATACGGCGCGAACAACATCTTTGCCCTCGGTGTCAATGTCATCGGAATAGGGCAACGAGGTATTGTTGACATCGTCGTTGATACCTACCGAGAAACTGTTAATCGGGTTGGCCGAAGCACCGTTGTCGTAAACCGCGCGAACCATTCCCGGAGTGAACTCTTTGGATGACAAACCATAGCGGCCGCCGTAAATAGCAGGCAATGAGGCAATTTTGCCCTTGGCAAAGGCTTGGCTCAAGGTGGTAACAACATCCAAATACAAGGGCTCGCCGATGGAGCCGGATTCTTTGGTGCGGTCCAAAACATTGACCACTTTTACCGACTTGGGCAGAGCTTTTAAGAACGACTGCGAGGGGAAAGGACGATACAAACGAACCTTTACCAAGCCAACTTTATAACCATTGGCGTTGAGGTATGCAATTGTCTCTTCCACGGTTTCGGCACCCGAGCCCATAATAACGATAACTTGTTCGGCATCTTCGGGGCCACAATAGTCAACCACGTTGTATCTGCGACCGGAAATTTTGGCAAACTTGTTCATCTCTTCTTGAACAATGGTTTCAACCTTGGCATAGAATTTGTTGGAAGCCTCGCGGCCTTGGAAGAATACGTCGGGATTTTGAGCAGTGCCGCGCAAAACCGGTTTTTCCGGACGCAAAGCATTTTCGGCATTGAACGAGAAATCAACCCCTTCTAACATTGCACGCAAGTCGTCATCAGAAAGGAGTTTAATCTTTTTGATTTCGTGCGAGGTACGGAAACCGTCAAAAAAGTGCATAAACGGTACGCGCGAACGCAAGGTCGAAGTTTGGGCAATCGCCGCCATATCGTGAGCCTCTTGCACCGAGTTGGAGCAGAGCATGGCAAAGCCGGTTTGACGGCAGGACATAACATCCGAATGGTCGCCGAAAATCGACAGTGCATGATAAGAGAGCGAACGCGCCGCAACGTGCATAACAAACGGGCTGAGCTCACCGGCGATTTTGTACATATTGGGTATCATCAAAAGCAGCCCTTGCGAGGCAGTAAAGGTGGTGGTTAGAGCACCTGCCTGTATGGAGCCGTGGCAGGCACCGGCGGCACCGGCTTCCGACTGCATCTCCTGAACATCGGGTACAACGCCCCAAATATTTTTTTGCTTGGCGGCAGACCAGGCATCGGCCCATTCGCCCATCGGGGAGGAGGGGGTAATCGGATAGATTACGCAAACCTCGTTCATACGGTGAGCAACAGAAGCCGCAGCCTCGTTGCCGTCCATCATTTTCATTTTCACATCAGACATTATGTTTTTTCCTTTTATTAAAAAATTAGTCTGACTGCAATATATAAAGGTTTGATTATAAAATCCAGCAAAAAATGCGATATTGACAAGATAAAAAATCGGCGGAAAAATTATCGCGCAAACGGCGCAAAAACTTGACATAAAGGCAAAAAAGAGGTATAATAACGACGTTTAAGTCTTATTTTGTTTTATTTTTATAGAACGTGCCATTAATTAGCGGTTTTAGTTAGTTAATTTGGTGAAATAAGATTATCCAGATAACTTAATTTATTAACAACAAAGAGGAATAAGCTGAGGTATAAAAGGATACCGTCCTCTTAAAAAACTGCTTTTTTTGCTTATGGCAGAGAAAATAGTAACCACGGTAAAAACAATTAGTTTTAACGATATATTTGCGTTTGCAGGCGCGAGCGCAATAGTTGCGGTAATCGTAGCTTGTGTTGCAACTATGTAATTACCGTGGTTGAAAAAAATATCGAGGTCTGATTTTTTTTCTTCGCAAGATGAATTTAATCAGGCCTCGAGGTTTTAATTAACAACTTGACAAGCTGAGGGGATGAGTATATATTCACCCGATGTTTTTTAATTATTCACAAATTAGATTTTTAAGTAAAATGAAAAAAATTGAAGGAACAGGTTTATTGTCTGCATTGTTGATTGTGGCGGTTATGATAGCTGTTGCGGTGGTTTTGGTCAGTTCGATGAAGTTGGAATATGCTGACGAAACAAAGTATGAAATTGCCTCTGATGCAAATACAACCGAGGCGGCCGAATTGATTGACGCAGCAGAATAATCAACCTGCAAGCAAGTTTTATTAAACCTAAACTTGAAAAAATTTCCCGCTTGTGCGGGATTTTTTTTACTTAAAACATTGACAAAAAAAGCGGTTAGGTGTACAAAATACACAATTTGTCTTATTTTTCCAATTATTAATCGAAGCTGATAACGGATAATATGCGCTTGGAGTTTGCGAAAGATGCAAAATGCGAGGCTAAAGAGTTTTTTCTCCAAAAAACCGCCCCTGTGGATTTATTTCGCAGTTTGAAACTTATGATTTCAGAGGATCAGAATATACGCCAGACATTAGTCATTTTTGTATAACTCTTTTTTTAAAAAGTGCTTGTATTGTCGGTTGGATGCTTAATAGTAAAACACATTAATGCTTATGACAATCAACTGGATTATCATTGGAGTTTGCGCGGTGGCGCTGGTTTTATTGTTGCTGCTGTTGCGCTTTATTTTGTCGTTGAGGGTTGTGGTGCCGACTAATGCCGTGCACATTGTGCGTCGCGGCCGCAAAACCTTGGTTTATGGTAATACCGCGGTGGTAAAAGATGGTGCGGACGAGATTTGCGGCAATACGTATTATCGCTGGCCGCAGTGGGTTCCGGGTATCGGTGTTACGGTGTCGACTTTGCCTTTGTCAGTGTTTGACATTGATATTAAAGGCTATGATGCTTATGACAAAGACCGTCTGCCGTTTGTGGTGGATGTCAAGGCGTTCTTCCGCATCAGCGACTATAAAGTGGCTGCCGAACGTGTGGAGGATTTTGGCGAGTTGAAACAACAATTGCTGGATATTTGCCGAGGTGCCTCACGTACCATTTTGGCCAAGGAAGATTTGGAGGTGATTATGAGCGAGCGTTCCAAGTATGGACAGACTTTTACCAACGAGGTGAAAGATCAGCTTAAGGCATGGGGCGTCGAGCCGGTTAAGTCCATAGAGCTGATGGATATTCGTGATGCCAAAGACGAAGAAGTTATCTCCAATATTATGAAGAAGAAAAAATCCGGCATCGAAAAAGAATCCCGCGAGCAAGTGGCTAAAAATGATCAGGCAGCACGCATTGCCGAGTTGGAGGCCAAACGAGACGTTGATTTGCGCCAAGCTGAAGCTGACGAAATGGTCGGTTTGCGTAAGGCGCAGAAAGACCGCGAGGTCGGTATTGCTAATCAACAAGCAACGCAAGCCATTAAGGAAGAAGCCAAAGTTACCACCGAGAAAGAAATGGAGGTAAAAAAGGTTGAGACCGTGCGTCAAGCCGAAATTGCCAAAGAAAAAACCGTGGTTGAAGCTCAGGCCGAAAAACAGAGAATTCTGTTGGAAGCTGAAGCCAAACGAGGCCAAAAAGAAATGGAAGCTGAGGCTGATTTGGTAAAGGCTACCAAAAATGCCGAGGGTATCAAAGCCGAAGGTTTGGCTAAAGCTGATGCTGAAAAAGAGATGCAGTTGGCATCGGTTGCGGCGCAGACAACTTTGGCCAAAGAGGTGGGCGACAACAAGAACTATCAGGAATATCTGATAGAGATTCGCAAGGTTGAAGCGCAAGAAGCAGTTGGAGTTGAGCAGGCCAAAAACATTTCCGGCAGTCAGATAAAAATTATCGCGAACGCCGGTGAGGGTGTGCAAGGAGGTCTTACCAAAGCGCTAGATTTGTTTTCGCCAAAAGGCGGAGCTGCTTTGGGACAAGCAATTGAGGCTTTCGGGGCAACCGAAGCAGGGCAAAAAGTTTTGCAAACTTTGGCAGCAATCTTCAGCTCCCAAAAGGACAATCCGCAGTCGGAGCAATAAGAATTGACAAGTCGGTTGCGACCGATTGAAAAAATGCTTTTCTAATTTCTTTAGAAAAGCATTTTTTTGTTTTAGGATTAAGAATTATGATTGAGATTATATCAGCGATGTGAGCTCTTGCAGCATTTCGTCGGCGGTGGTGATAATCTTGCCGGCGGCAGAATAAGCACGCTGAACAATAATCATATTAGAAAATTCATTGGCCAAATCAACCGTTGAGCTTTCCAATGAGCTGGCGGCAATCTCGCCGGCCCCGCCGGATTTGGCTTGGGTCAACAACGGAGTGCCGGATTCAGTGGTGGCAATCCACACGTTGTTGTTAAGGGCTTCCATACCGTCGGCATTGGTGAACATTGCCAAGGGAATGATAGCAATCGGCACGGTCTCGCCGTTGGAGAAAACCGCGGTGACTATGCCGGTATCGCTGACAGTTACACCGGTATAGCTGCCGAAAGTGGCGCCGTCTTGATTAATGTAGGAGGTGTTGAAATTGCCCGAGAGGCTGGTGAGTCCCGAAGAGGTGTTTTCGTTGCCCATATTAATCTTGATTTTTACGCCGTCGCCGTCGGCAATGTTGCCGGTCATATCCTGTGCACCATTGGCCCAATAAACCTCCATATCCTCAATGTTGATGTTTTTGGGAGTGCCGTCGGAATTGAACATAACCGCTGGAGTTAGCGCACCTAATTGACTGATGCTGTCATAGGTGAAGCTGTTGGTGATGGGGTCGGTAATCGCTTTGGTGGAGCCGCCTTGGACATAGGATGACGACTGTCCGGCCAAATTGATGGTGCCGATTTGGATGTCACTGCCGGTGGCCGAGGGGAGAATTTCCATAGTAAAACCGCTGGCCACAAAACGCTCGGGCTCAGCTACTTTGGAATTTTGGATAGCTTTGACGAGGTTTTTGACATTGGTGACCACATCATTAGCGCTAGGTGAGCCAACATAAACGTCGTTGCCGCTATAGCCGGTCGGCTCGTCGGCAAAGATGAAGGTAATGCCGTCGATAACAATACTGTTGTCGGCTGCCGGATTGGCGGTAAAATCAATGTAGGCCGCGTTTTTGATATCATTGTCAATTGCCGATAAGGTGAATTTGCCGGAGGGCAGGCCTGAGGCTTGGTTGATATCAGCCGATGATTGAACACAAGACAGACAACCACTGCAGTCAAAGTCAAGAGCATCGCCGGTGGGGCTTTGGGTGACAACAATGGAATTGTTGTTGATGGCAAAGCGTCCGCCGTCGCGAACATTGAGCTGAATAGCACTCAAGAAATTGCTCATAACAGTGGAGAGCTCTCCTGAGGAAATATCAACATCGGTGGTGGCTGTCGGTGCTGTGGTGAAAGTGAAAGTCTTGGAGCCGATAGTGATGGTCGAGCCATTGGCCGGAACCGTGCTAAATTCCATTTGCGCCGTCGAAGAATAGATTAATCCTTCGGTGTTGTAGAGGTTTACTACTGCCGCACCGGAGGGAATCGAAGTGTTCAGTCCCCAAGCATTAGCCGCGGTTTTTTGATAGTTCAGGCTGATGTTGGAGGGGTTGCCCAAACTGTCATAAACCAGAGTGGACACCGAGTGAGTATCGCCGATACGGGTGGAGGAGGGCAGGTTGGCACCAAACGAAATTTGGGTGGTAGGGGTAGCCGTGCCGCCGATGGTCGACAAATCGATGCCGCGCATATTGGTGCCGTCTACAATGTTGTCGTTAATGTAAACGGTTTGACCGGCGTCGTTTTTGTAGGCTTTCATATAAACCAAGCCGTTGATTTCCACGGTGGCGGCGGTTGTGGTGCCGTCCCAAGGCATCAATGACCAAGCCTGAGCATAGTAACCGCCGGAGTTTACCAAATAACCGGTTTCATCAATGCTGAAATCGCCGGCGCGGGTATAAGCCCAAGTCCCGTCACCGAGATTGGATGAATTTACCACAAAATATCCGGCGCCGGAAATGGCCAGCGAGGTATTGGAAGAAACCGAAGAGAGCAACCCTTGTGCGCTGATGTTTTGCGAAGAGTGGGGCTGAACACCGCCGGAGGAATATTTGTTCGACGATATTTGCTTGGTTACTAAGGTTGAGAAGGATACATTGTTGTTTTTGTATCCGATTGTGTTCATGTTAGCGATGTTGTCAGCAACCGCTCCCATGGCGCTGGATTGGGCCGATAAGCCCGAAACACCAGCTTGTAATGCACCTAAAATACTCATTATCTTTCTCCTAAAACTTAAAAATTAGACGTTCTCGTTGGTGGATGCGCCTTCATTTACTTGAGCGCTTGTGATGATTGAATCCCAGTAGCTTTCGCCGCGAGAAGTTAAAATACTATCCAATGTGGTGGTTGTGGCATCACCCAAACCGATGTAGATGCCGTTGTCATCACTGGCAACTCCGGTAACACGCCCGAAAACGGTGGTGGTGACTGACGGCGCGGTTTGCTGCGGCAGTGCCGAAGGCGAGACAACGATTTGGTAGGCGCCGTCCGGTAATTGTTCACCGAGAGAGTTTTTGCCGTCCCAAATAAAATCGTGCGAACCGGCAGTTTTGTCACCGGAGGCGGTATAAATGGTGTTGCCGTCCAAATCTTTGATGGTGATGAGGCAATCGGCCGCGTTTTGATTGAGGGTATAAGTTGCCTTGGCAACTCCGCCGTCGAGCGGCATTACATCGCCTAACACCTGTACGGTTTGCCCGACATAACCGGTGGCCTGAACCCCCAGATTGTAGATGGACAGGCTCAGCAATTGGTCGAGTTTGGTGTTGGTTTGAATAGCCTGTTCAACGTTGGAGTATTGTACCAGTTGGTTGGTATATTCCGAAGCGTCCATCGGGTCAAGCGGGTCTTGATACTGTAACTGAGTGGTCAACATGGTCAAAAAGGTGTTCATATCCGCCGACAAGGTTTTAGAGGCGGCAGAAGTTTTGCTGGAGTTGGCGGTTATGGAGCCGATTATGGAAGTTAAATCAGTCATGGTAAATGTCCTCCTCTTGGGTTATACTCTGATATTGAGCCCGATGGCGGGGTCATAAATCAGGTTGTCATTGGCAAGCTCGGCTTCGGCTTCCTGTTCCAAAGTCTCGCCGATAAATTGTTGCAGACGCTGACTTTCAGAGTGACGCTGCGATTGATTTTCTTCCTGAAAACTGAAATTGAAACTTTGTTTGTCGGTGTCATAGCCGGCATCTTGGAAAGATTTGCTCAATCCTTCGATTTCGCGTTGCAGCAAATCGGAAGTTTCTTGACGCGAGGCGATGATATCGGCGTGGAGTTTGCCGTCTTTGCTGATATACATCCGGATTTGCACTTTGCCGAGTTCGGCGGGTTTGAGCTCAATATCAATTGTATCAACGCCTTTGACGGCCGATTTGGTGATGTTTACCTTGATTTGCTCAACAACCTCTTTGCCCAAACCTTTGAGTGAAGCATCGGTGTTGAGGTCTTGATTTTTGGCAATTACCTCGCTTCGGGAGCCGGAGAAGGAGACCGCCTCGAGTTGTCCGGAGGCACTAAGCGGAGTTTCCTTAGTCAAATCGGCCTGCACAAGAGTTTCGGTTTTAGCCATGGCCACAGTATTAAGCTGAACTTCCGGCAAGTCGGAAAGCGAATTTTGCGTTTGCAAGGCGGCCGGCTCATCGCCTGAATCAAGCTTGGGTTCGGCAAAAGGTAAGGCGGTCTCGGCCGAGCTTTTCTGCAACATTGAGGTTAGCTCAAAAGAATTTTGCAGAATGTTGCCAGACAAAGGAGCGGCAATTTTTTCCTCTTGAGCGGCAACATTAATTTTAATCGGATGGTCAGAGTTTAGTTTACGGTCAAGATAGCGCGACTGTTGCAGCAACAGGTCATCGGCAGAAGTAATTTCTTCGGGCAAAGCGTTATCATCTATGGGAGATGCAAGCTCGAGGTCGGTTTTTTTGCCCTTAGAGAACACAAGCTCATCGGATGCGGCAGGTAAAACTTCCGGCATTTGAGTTTCAAGAGGACGAGCGGCGTCATTACTCAAGACTTCTGATGAAGCTGCAACGGTTTGCGCAGCAAGGTCAATCTCGGAGACTAAATCAAGTGTGGCATCAATCGCCGGAGCTAGGGGCGAGGAAATAACATCAACAGTAGCTTCGACAGAAGAGGTATCAATGTCGGCAACATAAGTGTCGGTATCGGAAGAAACAGGAGCCGCGTTTTGCGCCGGAGCGGTTTGGTTGTCGAGCGTAACCGGAGCTGCTAATCCAGAAGTTTCCGCAGCAGAAGGTTTTGCCCGTTTGGTCGGTTTGGCCTTGGGGGCGGGAGCAGTTTCTTTCGGGGCTGCGGTTTTGGCAGGTTTGCTCGCAACAGCGGTTCCTGTCGGAGCTTTGACCTTTACTTTTGGTTTTAATACGGCTGCGGTGTCGGCCGTTTTGAGTGAGGCTTCAGGAGCAGATGTTGCCGGTGAGGTGAGCATCTCAAGAAAAGATGTGTCGCCTGCAGACTGAATTTTGTTGTCAAAACTAAGGTTCAACGCCAGTTGCATAATGTTGTTATCTTGTATTTCCATCGGTCTGACTTTCTTAAAAAAGTTGTCGTTGGCAGTTTATATGCAAAATGCGTGCCAATTTTTGAAAAGATAATTAAAAGATGGTCAGAACATATGTAACATTTGATAATAAAAGTTTTTGTAGGAAACGAGGGATTTATTGTTGTATTTTTTGCAAAAAATGATATGTTGCGTGTGAGTTTAAATTTTGAAAGCAGACAATTATGGATAAGCAAATAGATACCGAAATTATTGATAAATTGGCCGAAGTGCTGAATAAAAATAATTTGATGGAATTGGAATATGAGGCGGAAAAGCTGCGTATTCGCATCAAAAAGGCCGGCGGAGCTCCGATGCCGGTTCAGCCGATGGCTCCGGCAGCGCCTGTGGCGGTGGAAAACAAACGCAGTGAGTATTCAATAGATGATTATTCGGATAATGTGGGAACGGTGAAGTCACCGATTGTGGGGGTGGTTTATTTGTCACCCGATCCGACCAAGCCAGATTATGTGAGTGTCGGCGATAAGGTTAAAGAAGGGGATATTGTTTGCTTGATTGAGGCGATGAAGACGTTTAATCCGGTTAAAGCACATCGCAGCGGTGTTGTGGCCAAGATTTTGGTTGAATCCGGTGATCCGGTGGAATATGGCGAGTCATTGCTGATAATTGAATAAAAATTTTTTGAGGTTAGCCTATGTTTGAAAAAGTGCTGATTGCCAACAGAGGTGAGGTTGCGTTGCGAATTCATCGTGCCTGCCGCGAGATGGGAATTAAAACCGTGGCGGTGCATTCGGAGGCGGATGCCAATGCCATGCACGTGAGGTTGGCAGATGAGGCGGTATGCATCGGGCCGGCGCGTTCCAGCGATTCTTATTTGAATAAGTCGGCGATTATTTCGGCGGCAACCATCACCGGAGTGGATGCGATACATCCGGGGTATGGGTTTTTGTCGGAAGATGCTGATTTTGCCGAGATGGTGGAAGAGCACGGCATTGCTTTTATCGGGCCGAAACCGGAGCAAATCAGAATGATGGGGGATAAGCTCAAAGCCAGAGAGTTTGCCATACAATGCGGATTGCCGATTGTTCCGGGGTCGGAGGCGCTGGAGGATGTTGAGGCGGCCAAAAAATGGGCATTGCAAATCGGTTATCCGGTAATTATTAAGGCCAAGGCCGGTGGTGGCGGCAAGGGAATGAAAATTGCGCATAACGAGCAAGAGATAGAGACTGCTTATATGATGGCGCGTGCCGAGGCCAAGGCTTCGTTTTCCAGTGATGAAGTTTATATGGAAAAATATTTGCAACATCCGCGCCATATTGAAGTGCAGGTACTGGCAGACAGCTATGGTAATGTGGTGCATTTGGGCGAGCGCGATTGCTCAATTCAGCGGCAGAATCAAAAGGTGATTGAAGAGACGCCATCGCCGGCGCTTAATCAAAAACAGCGGCAGGAAATCGGCGAAATTGCCCGTAAAGCGGTGAAGCAAATCGGGTATGTGAGTGCCGGTACGCTGGAGTTTTTGTTTGAGGATGGGGAGTTTTACTTTTTGGAGATGAATACCAGACTGCAGGTTGAACACCCGATTACCGAGGCCGTCTCGGGGGTTGATATTGTCAGAGAGCAGCTGAGGATTGCCGATGGCGCCAAACTGGGATATACCCAAGATGATATTGTTTTTCAGGGATGTGCGATTGAGTGTCGTATTAATGCCGAAGATCCGGAGACTTTTGTGCCCAATGCCGGAAAAATTACGGAGTGGCACGCTCCCGGTGGACTGGGTGTGCGAGTGGATTCGGAAATCTACTCAGGTTATAGGATACCCCCCTTTTATGATAGTATGATTGCCAAGCTGATTGTGCACGGACGCACCCGCAACGGTGTTTTGATGCGGTTGCATCGGGCGTTGGAAGAGTTTGTGATTGACGGGGTTAAAACTACCATTCCTTTGCATCAAAAAATTATCGCTCAACCGGAATACATCGACGGCTTGTACGATATTCATTGGTTGGAAGATACCATACGCAACCTTAAGTAGTAGCTAAACACTAAATTTGATGGTTAGTTGGGCGAGAGCAAAAATTGCTGTAGATTGGCGCCGTAGGTTTGCTTGACATAAGTGGTGAGCGATGATGGTTTTTCGACATAGCGCGAGGCTTCTTCCTGCGCGGCGATTACTTCTTCGATTTTGAGTTTATGCTCAATTTGGCGCAAAATCTGTGATGCTCCTTTGACTCCGCGCACCGAGGCCAAATTATAAACAACGTGAGCGGAAGCCAAGTTGGCCGGATATTTGGTTTTGCCTGAATAGATGTCAGCCAGTTTCATCATAGCATCGAGGTTGCCTTGGTTGAAGGCTTTTTGCAGATAAGCCAATGCCATATTATAGTTTTGCGGATAGCCCAGACCGAGAGTGTACATATTGGCAATGGCAACTTGGGCTTCATCCAGACCGGCATCGGCGGCCTTTTTTATCAAAGTGGCGGCCGTATGATAGTTGCGCGGACGATAGGTACCTTGGTAATAGGCATAGCCTACGATATAGCCGGCCAACACATTGCCTTGGGAGGCTGCTTGCTCCAAATATTCGAGACCGGTGGGAATGTCTTTGGTGATACCGTTACCGCTGATGTACATAAATCCGAGATTGGTGGCGGCGTCAATATTGCCGAGCTTGGCCGAGCGGGCAAAAAGTTCGGCGGCAATTTTGGGCGAACGCTTAACTCCGATGCCATTATAATAAAGGCTGCCTAAGTTATTGAGGCCGATTTTGTCTTCGGCTTTGGCAGCCATTTCGTAAAAATGAAACGATTTGGCATAGTCGATATCAACACCGTCTTGTCCGTAGAGATATGAATAGCCCAAACGCAGCTGTGAGGCAACATCGCCGTCTTCGGCCTTTTGCGTGACGATGTCGATGGAATTTTGGTCTTTTTCTTTAGAAGAGGTTGAGATATATTTCGGAATCTTTATTCCTAAAAAGCTGAACAGCGAATCGTCATCATCCTGTGCGGCAGAGGAGGATTGTGGCGCAGAAGAGAGAGTGCTTGCATCATCATCACCCAAAAGCGACGGTCTGTCTGCTGCTATGGCATTATAGCACAAAAATAAACTCATAACGATAAGAGCCTTATATTTGAACATAAATTTTCTCCTCAAGTTATGAGTTTAGTATAATGGCAAAGAGTTAATTTTGTATAAACTCAGAGTTTGCCATGACAATGTTTGTACTTTTTGCCGCTGCCGCAGGGACAAGGATCGTTGCGGGCGATTTTGCCCCAAGTGGAAGGATCAGCAGGGTTAGCTGCCGTGTTAGAATAACTGAAGGTCTCCGGTTTGGCAGCAACGCTCTGAGGGGCGGGTGAGGTCGGTTTGCCGGAGAGTAGGTTGAGCGGTGATTCGTGAACTTCCTGCAAAGGAGCCGAGCTCGGTTGTTCCATTTTTTCGGCAGAGTTCTGCTGGATGACGGTGCGCAACAGAATGAACGACACTTTTTCGCCCAGTTGCGAAAGCATCTCCGAGAACATATTAAAGGCTTCTTTTTTGTATTCGTTGAGCGGGTCTTTCTGGCCGTAAGCGCGCAGAACAATAGTGTGACGCATATAATCAAGAGTGGCAATATGGTCTTTCCACAAGGTGTCAAGCTCTTGCAGCAAAATGGACTTTTCAACCAAGCGAACAATGTTGGCCGGAACATCGGCATTTTTGGCAGCTTGCGCTTTATCGACTGCGGCAGTTGCCAAATCGACCAGTTTTTCCGAATCGATATCAGCGTTTTTGAGCCAATCTTCAAGCGGAAAAGCAATGCCGGTGAGCCGCGATAAATCTTGGCCGATAGCCTCTAAATCCCAATCTTTGGGCGCCGAGCCGTAGGCGATATTTTTGTAAATCGCGTTGCGTATTTGGTCGTGGTACATATCAACCAACACTTCGGAGACATCGTCATTTTCCATCAACTCGCGGCGTTGGGCGTAGATTACCTTGCGCTGTTCGTTCATTACATCGTCGTATTTCAACAGATTTTTGCGGATGTCGAAGTTGCGTTCTTCAACCTTTTGCTGAGCTTTTTCCAGCGCTTTGCTAATCCAAGGATGCACTAAGGGCTCGCCTTCGGGCAGGTGAAGATGCTGGAGCATAACCCCCATCCGTTCGGAGCCGAAAATGCGCATCAAGTCATCTTCCAAAGATAAGAAAAATTTGGAGGTTCCGGGGTCGCCCTGACGTCCGGAACGGCCGCGCAGTTGGTTGTCAATACGGCGGCTTTCGTGACGCTCGGTGCCCAAAATATACAGACCGCCGGCGGCCTTGACTTTTTCTTTGTCAGCCTCGATTTCTTGCTTGATTTTTTGACGCAAGGCCTCAATTTGTTCTGGTGTTTCATCGCCTTTGAGAGATTCGCGTAAGCGCATATCAACATTGCCGCCCAGTTGAATGTCGGTGCCGCGGCCGGCCATATTGGTGGCAATAGTGATGGCGCCGGTGCGTCCGGCTTGAGCGATGATATAGGCCTCGCGTTCGTGATGGCGAGCGTTTAATACTTCAAATTTCAGCTTGGTGCGCTTAGAGAGCAGGTCAGCTACCAGTTCCGATTTTTCGATTGAAGCGGTGCCGACCAATACCGGCTGGCCTTTTTCGTGGCATTCAATTATGGTTTTGATAATGGCGTCATATTTTTCGGCAGCAGTGCGATAAATCTCATCGTGCATATCTTGACGAGTAATCGGCCGGTTGGTGGGAATTTCCACACAAGAGAGGTTGTAAATGTCGTTGAATTCGGCCTCTTCGGTCATCGCAGTTCCGGTCATACCGGCTAATTTGGGATAAATACGGAAATAGTTTTGGAAGGTGATAGAAGCCAAAGTTTGGTTTTCCGATTGGATTTCCACCCCTTCTTTAGCCTCAATGGCCTGATGAAGTCCATCGGAATAGCGGCGTCCTTCCATCATACGTCCGGTGAATTCATCAATAATCATTACCCGACCATCTTTAACAATATAGTCTACGTCTTTGATGTGGATTTTATGAGCACGCAAGGCTTGATTGACGTGATGAACCAAGCTGACATTGGCCAAATCATACAATCCACCCTCTTTAATCAGGCCGACCTTTTTTAACAGCTCTTCAACGTGTACCATACCTTTTTCGGTCAAGGTTACCTGACGCGATTTTTCGTCTTTTTCGTAATCATCGGGGTTGAGCTCGGGAATAATACGGTCAACCAAAATATATTTTTCGGAGCTGTCTTCGGCGGCGCCGGAGATAATCAGCGGGGTGCGGGCTTCATCAATCAAAATGGAATCAACTTCATCGACAATGGCATAATTGAAAGGCCGCTGCACCATATCGGCAAGACGGAATTTCATATTGTCACGCAAATAGTCAAAACCAAGCTCGTTGTTGGTGGCGTACAAAATATCGGCATTGTAGGCGGCGCGGCGCTGCTCGTCATTTTTGGCATGGATGATATAGTCAACACTCAAGCCCAAAAAGCGATAAACCTGCCCCATCCATTCGGCATCGCGTTTGGCCAAATAATCGTTGACGGTTACGATGTGTACGCCTTTGCCATCCAAGGCATTGAGATAAGCGGCCAGAGTAGCGACCAAGGTTTTGCCTTCGCCGGTTTTCATCTCAGCGATTTGGCCATGATGCAGGACAATGCCGCCGATAAGCTGCACATCATAGTGGCGTTGTCCCAAAGTGCGTTTGGCAGCCTCGCGCACGACGGCAAAAGCCTCCACCAAAATCTCGTCCAAAGTTTCGCCCTGAGCAAGGCGCTGTTTAAATTCCAGAGTTTTGGCGCGCAGCTGTTCGTCGCTCAGTTGGGAGATTTCCGGTTCCAACGAGTTGATTTTTTCTACGGTTTTGTATTGTCTCTTTACATATCTGTCATTGGCCGAGCCGAAGATTTTGCGTGCAATGCTGCCTATCATATCCATATCCTTAAAGTTATATTCAAATGTTTTAGTTACAATATATCTAGTGTTTTATTGGCGCAGTGTCAAGTGCGGAGCCGAGTTATAAACCAGCAAAAAAAATGTGTTGGACAATGCGGAGTTTTTATTTATAACAGAAAGAGAGACGATTTTTTTTATTTTGAGGAGATGAAAGATGAACAAAAAAATGATTGCCCTAGCAATGATGGGGGTGTTGGCTGCGGTCAATGCACAAGCTGCAGGCAAGGACGGAGTGGCCGCTGTTGTCAATGGTAAGCAGGTGAAAGTGGCGGATATCAAGACCGCATATGATATGAATCCGAAAGTGAAAGAAAAGACGTCGTTTAACGAGTTTTATGACAACACGCTGGATATTTTCGTGGATGGTGAGATTGTGTATCAGGCGGCAATGGCCGATAAGATAACCGAATCGCCGGAATATGCCGCGCAATTGGCCGAGGCCAAAAAGGAGCTGGCTCGCAAAATGTATTTGGATAAAAAGGTGCGCGCTTCGGTTAATGACAAAGCAGTGAAAAAACTTTATGAGGATTACAAGGGGACTTTTCATGGCGAGCAAGAGATGAACCTGAAACATATTTTGGTGGACAGCGAGGCGGTGGCCAAAGAAGTAATTGCCAAACTCAATTCCGACGGGCAGTTTGATAAATTGGCCAAGCAATATTCCAAAGAACCGGCCGAGTTGGGATATTTGACCAAAGAGCAAATTCAGGAGATGATGGTGCCGGAATTTGCACAGGCTACGCTGAAAATGAAAAAAGGTCAATTCAGCCAAAAACCGGTGAAGACGCAGTTCGGTTATCATGTTATTATGATTGATGATGTGCGCGATGCCAAACCGGAGCCGTTTAAGAGTATTGAGCCGCAGTTGAAGATGATGCTGGCCAAAAAGGCAATGAGTGATGTGATAAGCTCGTTGCAGAATAAGGCTGATGTGGTTAAGTATGATTTGAAAGGTAACAAGTTATAGCTTGTTGTAAGTCCGTCAATCATCATTAAGTCTTTGAATTGTGACAGCAAAAGCACCTGAGAGAGGTGCTTTTGCTGTTAGGGCTTGATGATTATCAGTGTTACAGAGGTGATAGTGCGAAGATAAAAATTGTTGTGCATAAGCGTGTGGATAAGAATCATACCGGCTTGTTTTCTCAAGATGAGATGATGATAATAACGATTAACGAATCGTTAATTTTTTTTTAATTTTAGACACGGGAAAATTGTATGAGCGTCACGGATGATTTGATTTGTTTAAGAACGGACGGCATAAATATTTCGGTCGGCTCGGTGTTGGTGAATAATGACAATGCCGAAAACGACTATATGTGGGGATATTATATGTGCGTGGAAAACGACACCCCCTCTAAGATAAAACTGGTTGGCAAGGATTGGAATATAACGGATGACCAAGGGAATCGCTATCATGATTCTTCGGTAGGTTTTAAGGGAGAGATGCCGGAGTTGGAGCCGGGAGAATTTTTCGAGTATACGTCGTATGCTCCGCTTAAAGCGCAAAATGCTGTGATTTACGGTTCGTGTAAGGTGATTTCCGGAAGTGAGAAAAAGGATGTAAAAATCCCGACCTTCAGTTTGTCGGCGGCAAATGATGCCAAAGGTCGGGTGGTAAACTGATGATGATAAACCTATCAAGCGGATTGATAGGGGAGGGGAAAATTATTCCCAATAAGAGGGCTCCAAGGCAGTTCCGTCAACAAAGATATTGAGATATTGATTGATATTAGAGGTCATCCGAGTGTCAAAATCGGTCATCAACTTTTCGACCATGGAGTTCCAGTAGCTTTCTTTGGTGGCAATATCGGTGTTGGCGGGTATGGTCAATGTGCGCCATGCTTCGACCTCGGTTGAGGCCTGAGCCAAAGTTGCAGGATCATAAACCCGAACACTCATCACTAATTTGGCGGAATATTTGATTTTGTCTTGTTCAAAAATCTGACTTGCCGGCTCAAGTTCCTCGACGACCGAAGCGTCTTTGATGGTAACTTCGGCGATTTTGGCAGAGGAGAAATCAGAGGCCTTGAGACGGTCGTGAGCCCAAAGTTTGGCTGATTTTTCAACCGAAACCGGCAGCAGATGCTCTACGTGCGGACGAGTAAATGTCGGGGTAAATTCGGAGGTGACATCAACACGATTTACTTTGAGCGAAATAGGAGTTTCTTGCGTATAGCGAATATCCTTATATTCGGTGACCTCTTCTTCAGGGGTGCCGTATAATGTTCCGCAAGCAGTAAGGCTTAGAGTTATGCCGAGCGTCATCAGGATTTTTTGAGCTGTTGTCATGGTTATAATACCCACCTAGTTATTACACTTCTATACCCGAATATAGAAGATAATATTTAATAAGTCGTTAATATAGAAGCAAAAATTTAGATGCTGAGAATTGTTAAAAATCGGTGGCTAAATCAAAATTTGTGTGCTAAGAATAGGGTTACAGCAACGGAGAGAATGGTCGATGACTGACGAAAACCGACAACAAGGCAAAAAAATGCCGAAGAAAATTACAGCCGCGCGGTTGAAGAATATAGCGTTGTATTATTTGAAACGCTTTGAGACCTCAAGGGCAAATCTGCGCAGTGTGCTGCGGCGCAGGGTGGACGGCTATGCTTTTGTTGACAAGGAGTTTAACCGAGCAGAGGCTTATGAGTGGGTGGAAAATCTGCTGGATGAGTTTGAACGCTGCAAGTACGTGGATGATGTCCGTTTTGCCGAAATCAGAGTGCGGGGATATTTATCTGCCGGCAAGTCGCCGCGGTATATTGCCGGCAAACTCAAAGAAAAGGGCATAGATGAGGCTACCACGGCTCGACTTTTGGCCGAGCAGGAATTTGACCCTTATGATTCGGCACTGCGGTTGGCCAAGAAGAAAAAAATCGGGCCTTTTTGCGAGGATGAGGCAAAACACAGAGAGCGGAGAGCCAAAGATTTGGCGGTGTTGGTACGTGCCGGATTTGATTATGATATAGCAATAAAAGTTTTGGAAACGGAGGTAGATAGAGACAATGTCTTATGTTGATGATACTATGCAAAAAGATGAGAGAGTGTTGGTAAGGCCGGAATTGCACTGGGTGAACTATGTTGCACCGTATATGGCAATGGTGGGAGCTTTGGCAGCGATTGTGATTGATATGTTGCTGGGATTTAGCGACCATGGGCTGTTGATGTTGGCTTTGGTGATGGCGGTATATGCCGGCTGGGGGCTGTTGGAGGTAAAATTCCGAGAGATGGCAGTAACCAACAAAAGGGTGGTTACGCGCAAAGGGGTAGTGGCCTCGGATGGTGATGAGATGAAAAATATGGCGCTGACCAGTATTGAAGTGGAGCAGACGGTGATGGGGCGGATTTTGGGATACGGCAATGTGTGTTTTGCCTCGGCAGGCTCCGGACGGTTGGTGCGTTTGGTGTTTGCACGGGTGAAGAATCCGCGGGCGCTTAAGGCACAAATTGAAGATGCAATTGAGGAAAACTGAAATATTAAATCGCTGAATTAAACAAGCTCCCGTCAAGAATTTTGGGAGCTTGTTTTTTTATCAGTCGGTTTAGTCCATTTTGTGTTGGACGACCTCTTTGAGCGAGCAGTTGGGCATAAAGGCCACAGTGATAGCTGAAAGTGCTACCAAAACATAGACAATTCGGCTCAACAGGCTCATCGGACCAAACAGATAGGCCACCAAGTCAAAACCGAAAAGGCCGACCAATCCCCAATTGATGCCGCCAATCAGCGCCAAAATCATTGAGGTCGTGCGTAATGAATTAATCATGGATGTAATCTCCTGTTTATTTTTTGATACGCTTATGATATATAGGATGCAAAATTTTTTTCAACGAGGGAAAATATAACATTATGTTTAGCAAAAAATTTGCAATGTTTATTGATTTGTGGCGTTATGCTTATGGGGCGGAAAGGTCAATTGACGATAAGGTTTGTGCGGATGCTTCGGGAGATGAACTGCCGTGGTATACTTATCCGGCGATAGAATTTTTGCGGCAGTTTGATTATCGGCAAAAAAGCGTGTTTGAGTTTGGGGCCGGTTACTCGAGCGCCTTTTGGGCCAAGCGTGCTTCTAAGGTTACGGCGGTAGAAAATGACGAAGGCTGGCTGAAAAAATGGCAAAGTGAATTACAACTGAGCAATTTGCAATTGCTTTACCGGCCGGAATTGAGTGATTATGCGGCGGCAATTGCGGGTGATGAAAAATATGATGTGATTGCCATAGACGGCAAATCGCGTGAAGAGTGCGCGTTTTATGCCGTGCAATATTTGGCGGATGGCGGAATGATAATTTTGGATGATAGTGACCGCGCCAACAAGTCGCAAGAATACCAAAAGGCAATTGAAAGACTGCGAGAGGCTGGCTTGCTGCAGATTGATTTTTTCGGATGTTGTCCGATGAATAGTTTTACGAAGGCAACCTCAATATTCTTCAAGCGCGACTTTAATTTTTCCACCTTGAACAAGATACAGCCGGCTAATGCCATCGGCAATCTGTGGAGCAAAACCCGCCGTGAGCGCAAAGAGTTCTATAAAGCAGGACAGGGGATGCGGACGGACTATTTATAGATAGCGCTGTGTTTGTATTTGTCGATAAAATACCGCATCAAAACGCCGATTACCGCAGCCAGAGGAACGGCAATCATCAAGCCTAAAAATCCCAGCAGCGCGCCGCCTGATAAAAGGGCGAACATTACCCATACTGGATGCAGCCCCACCGAATCGCCAACCAATTTGGGAGTGAGAAAATAGCCTTCCAAAATCTGCCCGCAGACAAATACGCCAATGACGGCGATAATCGGATAAATGCTGTCAAACTGAGCAAAAGCAATCATCATACTCAGCGCAAATCCGGTGATGGAGCCGACATAAGGAATAAACGAGATTACGCCGGCAATCATTCCAACCATCAGCCCCAAATCCAAGCCGATAAGGCTCAAACCGACAGCATAAAAGGTGCCCAAAGTGAGACACACGGCAACCTGTCCGCGGATAAAGGCCGAGAGAATCCGGTCAATGGCTTTGGCTTGGGTGCGGATTTCTTTTTTGTGTGACTTGGGTAACAAGTCGTCGGTGTGGGTAATGAATTTGTCCCAATCTCTGAGCATATAAAAGGCCACTACCGGTGTAATCAGCAGCAATGATACGATATTGAACAAAGCATAACCGCCGGTCAGGAGTTTTTGCAAAATGCGGACGAAAATCTTGAACCCGTTGCTGATATTGTCTTGCAGATATTGCATAACCCCTTCCTTGCTCAGTGAGGGAAAACTCTCTTGTAGGGATGAAATCAGGGGCGATAATTTATGATTGACAGAGGCGATATATTTGGGAGCAGCTGCAATAAATGCGCGGATTTGACTATCAGCAATGTGAGCAACGGCCAAAAATGCAGGTATAATAATGAGAACAACACCAAGCAGCACAATGGAAGTGGCAGCGCTGCGATTTAATTTAAGTTTTTCCAGTCGGTCGGCCAACGGGTCAAACAAATAGCCGATGATGATGCCGGCAACAAAGGGCAGCAGAATCGAGCGCAAAAGATAGACAAACGTTACAAAAAAGATAAACACGCCAAGCCAAAACCATACGGCACGAGAGGAATTGCGGGTCATAAGCTAATCTCCGATGTATTTGAGTATCATATAATTGCCGCCGTCTTCAAGGCCATAGCCAAAAGAGGCAAGAGCTGAGGTAAGCTCGTCGGCGCTCGAGGTGTAGCCGATAACAAACTGCACTTTCCCCGGAGAGAGCGCCTGAACTTCTAGCGAGGCAATTTCGGGGATGTTTTTAATTTTGCTTTCGGCAGCGACCCAATCGCTTAAGTCGGCAAAAGGATAAAGCACTGTCATTTTTTCTTGAATGGGGGCGGCAAAAGCATCTTTTTGCTGATAAGCCTGTTGCTCAATCAGGGGGATAATTTGCTCAATAGCTTGACGAAACATCTCATCACTTTCGGATTTAACCCCAGCGGTTTGAACCGTGTCGCGGTAGCCGCTGAGCGATGAGATTTCAACATTGAGGGTGTCGATACTGTCAAAAGAGGCGCTTAGGACATATACGTCATCAACATGGTTGAGTTCTTTAAGCTCGGATAAAGCAGCATTATCCAGCTCGAATGCACTTAGAGCGGAAATTGTCTCGATGTTGGGTTGATTGTCTTTGATAACAGCAAAATTAACGCCCGATTTTATGTCATATTCATCCCATATTTTGCGCCAAGCATTGTTGATTTCCCACAATATCGGAGTTTCGGCAGGCGAGGGCTTAAACACCGGCACCAGCAAAATATTGGGGATAAGTTCGGGAGCAATATCAATCGAACGTTCGCGCATATAGGTTTTGAGCAAATCCATATTTACCACGATGTGCAGGTCGGCGATATAACGATTGACGGGAGTTTTTTCATCAGAAACGGAAGTCTCTTTGACAAAGTTTATCAATTGATTGTGGTTGAGTGCGGCGATTTTTTCCACTCCAGCGGCATCGGTCAGCCTTTTGGCGGCAGCGGTAACGGCGGCAGCCTGAGCGCCTTGGTGAGCTTTTTCGCGAGCAGCGGCGGCATCAGCGGCAGTCACATCAACGTGAATATTAACGGCAAAATCATCGCCGGCAAAACACCAAACCGGCATCAGCACAAACAAAAACGCCGATATAAAGTAAGACAAACGCAACAGACATCTCCTCATATAATTGCTGAATTCAGCAAAAATATAATACATTTTATTCAAATAAGCAAAAGATATTTTGACTTTTGGAGAATAAAGTTGTTTATTGGAGAAAAATTACAAATCTAACTTGAGAGAAAAGGATAAAAATTGATGACTGAGTTTATTGACGGAGTTATTGCTAAGGCAAAATCAGCTTATAAAACCATCGTGTTGCCGGAGGGAGAGGATATCAGAGTGCTGGAGGCCGGTGCACGAGCCGCCAAAGAAAAAATCGCTAAAATCATCATCTTGGGCAACGAAGATGAGATAAAGGCCAAATTTGCACAAAACGGGTGGAGCATGGAGAATGTGCAAATCATCAATCCGCTTAGTTCATCCAAATTGGACGAATATGCTAAGTTGTTTTATGAACTGCGCAAGGATAAGGGCGTTAGTCAGGAAGATGCTTATAAAACAGCGCAAAATGCCAATTATTTCGGCACTTTAATGATTAAGGCCGGCGATGTTGACGGTATGGTTTCGGGGGCGGCGCATTCGACGGCAGATACGGTGCGTCCGGCCTTGCAAATTGTGAAATCGGCACGCAAAGATATGGCGGTGTCGGCGTTCTTTTTTATGAGCAAAGGCGAGCAGACCTTTATTTTTGCCGATAGCGGGTTAACTCCTAATCCTGACGAGCGCGGGTTGGCCAATATTGCGATGCAATCGGCGCAGACTGCCGTACAATTCGGGATTAAGCCGGATGTGGCAATGTTGAGTTATTCGACCTATGGTTCGGCCAAGGGCGAATTGGTGGAAAAGGTGCAGAACGGTACCAAAATTGCCAAAGAGTTGGCACAAAGCGCAGAATTTGCCAGCTTAGGTGTCAGAGTTGACGGTGAGTTGCAGGCTGATGCCGCTTTGGTTGACAGTGTGGCCAAGTCCAAGGCTCCGGGCAGCGAGGTTGCCGGTCATGCCAAGGTGTTGATATTTCCTGATTTGAATGCCGGAAATATTGCTTACAAACTGGTGCAGCGACTGGGAGGATTTGAGGCTTACGGTCCTATTTTGCAAGGTTTGAACGGTCCGATTAATGATTTGTCGCGCGGCTGTTCGGCTGATGATATTGTCGGCACCATAGCGATTACTGCCGTACAGGCAATGAAATAATTATCAATTTGACTATAAGGAAAAATGTTATGAAAAAAGTTTTGGTATTAAACTCGGGCTCTTCGTCTTTGAAATATCAATTGTTTGATGTGAACGGTGATGACTATAAAGTGCTGGCCAAAGGGCTGTCCGAGCGTATCGGCATTGATGGTTCCAAGATAAAAATCAAATATGCTTCAGGCAACAAACGTGAGGTGGAGACAGCTTTGCCCTCGCATGAGGAGGCGTTGCGCGAGGTGTTCAAGCTGTTGCAAGACGGAGCAATTGCCGATTTGGGCGAGATTACCGTGGTGGGGCATCGTGTGGTGCATGGTGGCGAGATATTTAAGCACTCGGCCCTGATTGATGACAAGGCTTTGCAAGATATTGCCGATTTGTCGGCCTTGGCACCTTTGCATAATCCGGCGGCGGTTATCGGTATCAAGGCAGTGCGCAGTATTTTGCCGAATGTGCCGCAGGTTGCGGTTTTTGACACGGCGTTCCATCAGACGATGCCGCGCGAGGCTTATCTTTACGGTTTGCCTTGGGAGCAATATGAAAAGCATCACATTCGGCGCTATGGTGCGCACGGAACCTCGCATCGTTATATTGCGCAAGAGATGGAAAAAATATTGGGCAAAGGTAAAAAACTGGTGGTTTGCCATTTGGGCAATGGTGCATCGCTGTCGGCAATCAATGACGGGGTATGTATTGATACCTCAATGGGATTTACTCCGTTGTCGGGTATTGTGATGGGCTCGCGTTGCGGAGATGTCGACGCTTATGTGCCGCTGCATTTGATGAAAACCCAAGGCTTGAGTGTAGATGAGGTTAACAACTTGCTCAACAAACAAAGCGGTATGCTGGGGTTGACCGGCTATCCGGATATGCGGGAGGTCGAGAGTGATTATTTGGCAGGTAAGCCGCAGTCGGTGATGGCTATGGAGGTTTATGTTTATAACGTGGTTCGCTATATCGGCAGTTATATGGCGGCGATGCAGGGACTTGATGCGATTGCATTTACGGCCGGCATCGGTGAAAATTCGCCGATTTTGCGCCAATTGGTTATGGAGAAGCTGGCCTTTTTGGGCATCAAAGTCAACCATGAAGCCAATGAGGTACACGGAAAATTTGCCGAAGTATCGACTGAAGGCTCCAAGGTGCGGTGTTTTGTTGTGCCGACGGATGAAGAGGTTATGATAGCGCGGGATTCGCTGGCTCTTCTGTAAAAATGCCGAAGGCGCCACATACTAATAGAAAACAATCCTTATGGTTGAAGTAGTGTGCTAAAATGACACACCCGATATCGTAAGGGTTGTTTTTTTATTATTATTGCTGTTTTTTTGAAGGTAAAAAGCGGAACCTAAGATAAAAAAAGACATCACTTTGAAAAAAAAGTGATGTCCTGAAGATAAACTGGCAGATAACTCTGCTATTACCGAGCTAGTAATCGTACATAACCGCTTGAAGCTCGTCAAAGTCGACTTTGTCAACCTCTTGACGAATCGTCGGAATGAAATCCTGCTCGACCAGGTGCACCGCATTTTCAATCGATTTGGAGAAAGAAAAAGCGTCAGCACCGCCATGGCTTTTGACCGACAGACCGTTCAAGCCAATGAACATTGCTCCGTTATAAAGTCTGGGGTCCATAATTTTTTTGATTTTGAACAGGGCCGGCAACATAAACAGCAAGCCGATTTTGGCCAAAAAGGAGTTTTTGACAGCATCTTTGAACATTTTAACCAGTTGTTTGGCGGTTCCTTCAATCGATTTGAGGGCAATGTTGCCGGTGAACCCGTCGGCAACCACTACATCCGCCACACCGTTTTGAATATCGTGCGGTTCAACATAGCCGATAAAGTTCATATCGACGTGCGAGTTTTTAATCATTTGCGCAGCTTGTTTAATCTCTTCTTTGCCTTTCATCTCCTCGGAGCCGATATTGAGCAGCGCCACCCGCGGACGCTCAATTCCCAAGGCGCGGCGTGCCAAAATCTCTCCCATAAAGGCAAATTCGCACAAATTTACCGAGTCGCACTCAGTGTTGGCGCCCAAATCCATCATTACATAGCGTCCGTAAAGATGAGGCATAATGCTGACAATGGCCGGTCGATGAATTTTGTTGATGGTGCGCAGGGTTAGTTTGGAGATTGCCATAAGCGCTCCGGTGTTGCCGGCTGAAACCACAGCCTGAGCCTCGCCGCGCCGTACGGCATCAATCGCCATAAACATACTGGTGTTGCGGTTGCGGATAACCGAAGAGGGTTTGTCCTCGTTGTGTACCATCTCAGGGGCGTGACGCAACTCGCAAACCTTGTCAAGCTCGGGAAACTTCTGCAACAACGGCGCAACTTTTGCGCTGTCGCCAAAAACCAAAAATTTCACCTTAGGATTGCTTTTGGCAGCTAAAGCCATCCCCTCTATCACGATTTTGGGGGATTTATCTCCCCCCATCGCATCTATCGATATGACGATATCTTTATCAGCCACTTTAAGCTCCCCTTAAATGCCTGTAGTTACAAAATTCAGCCGCAGAAGAAAATTATTCGGCAGTTTTCTGCTTCAAAACTTCTTTGCCGTTGTATTGGCCGCATTTCGGGCACACGCTGTGAGGTCTCTTGAGCTCACCGCAGTTCGGGCACTCCATATAGGTGCTCGCGGTTAAGGCATCATGCGAACGGCGCATATCACGGCGCGATTTTGATGTTTTCTTTTTAGGTGTAGCCATTTCTTTTACTCTTATTAAATAAAGTTAACACAATTGTTGATTAGTGGCATTTGTAAACTATTTGGTTTTAAAATGCAACATAATAAAACAAATTTTTGCGAAATTCTGTTCGCTTTTTAGCAAATATTTTGAATTTTGCAAGTAAATTTTATGATTTCTTGATTTTTTTCAAAATTTCAAAAGGCCGGCGTGATAGGTTATCCGTCTCGTCAAATTCCGAAACAAAATTAAAAGTTTCACCTTCCTTTTTAGGAAAATCATCCAAATTGAGCGCCAATTGTTCCACCGTGATGGCCGCCAAATCAATTTGTTTGTTTTCCATAACCTCAGGGATGTCGGCATTAATGTCGGAAAAATCCTCCAACTCGCGCTGTTTGGCATAGGTGAGCTCGGGGTCATAGGTGAGATAAAAATCAATCTGATAAGGCCGGATGAAGGTTTGCAGCGATATAACACTGGTATGTTCAACTTGAGCGGACAAACGACCGGTTACGTCAACTTGATGTCGGGTTTTATCAAAGCTGACGGTGATGTCACAGTTGAGCGAATGCAGAGCGCTCAAACGCAGCAAATCCGCCGTTTCCTTGAGATGAGCAGGGTTTGCCTTCAAATGATAGGTTTTGGGGGTGGCACTCATATCCTCAAGTTTCAAAGGATAAGAAAATTTGTTTTGCATTAATATTTTCCTTGTGCTATGAATCGGTTTAGTCAAAAATTGATTATATATAACTGCAAGGATAAGATTATGTCAATCAGCAAAATTTTCGCGACTGCTTTTTGGGTTTGTTTGGTCAGCGCTTGTTCGGCTGCCAAGCAAAATGAATGGTTTGTGAGCCACACCGGTAATATGCCTTCGCCAAGGCGAATCGCCAGAGTGGAGGTCGGCACTTCCAAGGATGATGTTATTAATACTTTGGGGATGCCGTCGTCGGTTAATGTGTTGGACAACAATAGTTGGGTTTATACGTCATCGGATATTGAAAAGATGGCTTTTTTTGCTCCAAAGGAAATTAATCGCGATGTTTTGCGCATAACCTTTAATCAGGCCGATGAGGTGAGCTCGATTGAACATTTGAGTTTGGCCGACGGGGTTGATGTTACTCCCAATGCCGATAAGACCGATGTCAGAGGGCAGCGTCCGGGGTTCTTTAAGAAGTATTTTGGCGGAGTCGGACAATATATGCCGTTTGGCGGCAAGTCCGGCAATCGCTTGTAAATTATAATCGTTATAGATAACCAAATCCCCGTTAACCATAAGATTAACGGGGATTTTTTTGGTTGATTAAAAAAGTCAATGACTAATTATCGTTATCATTATCTGACGAATCACCATCATCAGCGAGGCCTTCTGTCAAATCATCTTCAAAGTCATCGCCGGTTTCATCTTCCATATCCGACATCTCACCATCTTTGGAATCGTCTTCAAGCAGGAGAGTTTCGCCCTCAAGCTCACTTTTGCGCCGGCGGCCGCGTTTTTTGCGAGCCGGACCGCCTTTTTTCAGGGCGTCAATAATATAATGTCCGGCAATCTTGTACAAATCGACCAAATGGTTGTTATACATATGATCGGCTCCTTCGATTAAGGCATAATCAACCGAGATGTTGCGTTGAGTATTAAGCCTTTTAACCAAAGTGGTGACACTCACCGGATTGACGATTTCGTCTGCCGCTCCTTGAGTAATCAAACCAGAGGTCGGGCAGGGAGCCAAAAAGGCAAAGTCTTTTTCGTTGGCCGGCGGAGACACGGCAATAAAATTGCTGATATCGGGACGCCGCATCAATAGTTGCAATCCAATCCAAGCACCAAAAGAATAGCCGGCAATCCAGCATTGGCGGGCATCGGGGTTTACCGACTGCAGCCAATCCAAGGCCACTGTGGCATCCGAAAGCTCGCCGGCGCCGTCTTCAAACTCGCCCTGAGAGCGACCGACACTGCGAAAATTAAATCGCAACACCGAAAACCCCAAACTTTGAAAAACGCTGAACAAAGTATAGACTACTTTGTTGTTCATAGTGCCGCCGTATTGCGGATGCGGATGCAAAATTAATGCTATCGGTGCGTTGGGGTTTTCGCTTTGATGATAACGCCCTTCCAATCGGCCGGCGTGTCCGTTAAATAGAACCTCTGTCATTTTTATCAATCCAATTTATTAATAGCAATATCATTTGCCATTATATGCCGTTAGTGTGACTAAATGGTTAATTTTGGAGTGGAATTTATCACAAAATAAAAACAAAATTCAAGAAAATTTTATTCTCTGCGGCTAAAAAAATGCCTGAAGCGAGGGATATTAAGCAAATTATAATAAATTTGTAATATTATAATCATAAATTATGTGTTATAATGTCCGTGTAGACCGGCCTTTAGGGAGGATTGATTATGCTGAAATCAATGACTTGTACGACAATTATGGTATGTGGTTTGGCGCTGGCGCAAAATGCCAAAGCGCAGTTGCCGGCTAATCCGTGGGCGGTAGTGAGCGAGCCTCGGGCTGAGGCAAGTGCGGCATCATCATCGCAAGAGAAAACTGCGGCGGCGGATGTGGGGCACATCAAAACATCATATGGAACAGCTATGGAGGTTGAAAGTGCCTCGCAAACTTCAGGTACAAATACGGCCAGCTTTGCAACACCGCGAGTTACCGCCAAAACCATCGGCGGACACCGCGCCATAAAAAATGCCTCAACCAAAGGTTATGCCATGCCGCGGCGCTCGTCTTCGGGAGGCAAGTTTGCTTTGCCGCGGCGCAGCAGTGCCAATGCGGCCAACACTGCATCAAGGGTTTATAATGCAGCCGGGTTGAACAATGGGATGGTAAACAACTGGCGCGGTTCGGGAAAATACGACCAACAGGCTTATACCGGCGCAGTGACTACTTATGACAAAGCCTATGGCCAAGAGATGTTGGCGCCGGAGGTTAATAACAATAATATGAATGTTATGGTGCAGCAGCTACGCAACTTAGGCTATAAGATTCCTGCCAGTTATGACAACGGGTTTGCCAATTTCTTGAGTGATTATACTGATGGTTTGCGCACGGCCTACAGCGGATTGGGACGGCAAAATAATCCGGCGGACACGGTGTTTAACGGGATATTGGACAGTTTTGAGCATTTTACCGGACTGGATGTCGGCAATCTGATGTTTAACAGTATTGATTTGATAAAGAGGGACTAAGATGATGATAAGGTTGACAGGTTTTGCTATGGTGTTGATGGGCTGGAGTGCGGTGGCCGAGGCTCAGATGTTTCAAAACGGTGGAGGCCGCGATTTTAAGGGGCTGATTGACCAAGATGTGGTTATTTCCACTCACCAAGATGAGCACATCCACCGTGAAAGGTTAAAAGAAACTTCGACAGCAGATGAGGTTAAGGCTGAGGTGATTGATGAAACAGCATCTTCTGTTGAGCAAGCGGCGACAGAAGAGGGAATTGTCACCGGAGTGAGTGAAGAAGAAAGAGCAGCGCTTGACAACGAGCTGCGGGATAAGCTCAAAGGTACCTTACGCGAGGGCGAGGCTAAGGAAAATGTGCGTTTTCTCTCGGCCAATAACTATTTGGACAAGGTGATGAACCGGCGGCATTTGCAACAAATGGGCGAGAATTATAATGATGCGGCGGCAATTGCCGAATATACCCCCAAGGCGCAAGTTAATCCCAAAGACAATGAAGAAGTGCAGCAATATATTTACGAACGCGCCGGTGTGCCGGAAGAAAAATAGATTGTTTGTCGGAAAAACAGGTGAACGAAAGCGAATTTTATGGCTAATCATCCTTATATAATTTTGGTCGAGCCGCAGTTGTGCGAAAATGTCGGTATGGCGGCACGGGCGATGAAAAACTGCGGGCTGGAAAACTTGCGTTTGGTAAAACCCAGAGAAAATCATTTGTCTGATAAGGCGCTGGCGGCCTCGTCCAATTCGCCGGAAATTTTGCAAAATGCGCAAGTGTTTGATTCACTGTCTGATGCGCTGGGAGATTTGCACTATGTTTTTGCTACTACGGCGCGGCATCGTGATCAGACTAAAATGGTATATGATGCACCGCAAGCGGCGGCCGAAATTGCCAATCATATCGCAAGAGAAGAAAAATGCGGACTGGTGTTTGGGCCGGAGCGTACGGGACTGCGCAACGAGGACGTGAGTTTGTGTGATGCTATTATTAATATTCCGCTCAATCCGCAGCATTGCTCGCTCAATTTGTCGCAAGCGGTGTTGCTGGCGGGGTATGAATATTACAAAACCACTATCGGACAGACAAAGCCTTATTTTGAGACTAATCATACGCGGCTGGCGGACAAAGAAAAAGTGCTACTGTTTTGCCGCAATCTGGAAGGGCGGCTTAGTAATTTTGCCAATTTTACCGATGAGGCCAAAAAGGATAAGTTGGTGTTGAATTTGCGCAATATATTTACCCGCGCGCAACTCACCGAGCAAGAGCTGAATACGCTTTATGGTATTGTTAACTATTTGGCAGAAGGTGATTTTTCGTCCGACGGATGGTGATGGTTATCTTTTCTGTTACTGTTAAAGGCGCCGCCTCACACCTCCGGTTGTCGCGTCTTTTTTTATGCCATCGCTGAGCCGCTTCTTTTTTATTTCCTCTTGTTGCCGCCAAAGCTGCATCGCAGCGGATAAGCGGTCTGTTGGTTGTAAGTGTCCTTGTGACGGTGAGACCCCTGATTTTTCTGCGGTGCATACCGCAGAAAAAGGGGTGACAGCATAAAAAAACTCCAAGGAATGTCATGCCTGAGCGGACTTTAGTCCGCGAATAAGGCATCGTATCGTCATAAAAAACGTTTTTTATGTTACTTTTGAGTGATCAAACAGCCACAGGCTAGCGTAACCCTTATTTTTTACGTTACTTTTGCACGCCCAAACAGCCGCGGGCTGGCGTAACTCTAAAATCATCGGGCTATTCGCCGCGGGGCGGTTTTTCTCAAGGCATAGGGCTGCGACCTACTTACACGCGACAATACGCGCGTGACGAGGTCGCAAAAGGATAATCATCGCCAGCTTTGAGAAAAAGCCGCTGTTTCCCG
>JAFUEX010000018.1 GCA_017470165.1 Alphaproteobacteria bacterium | reverse complement strand
TTGAACGGCCGGCCTCATCTGTGTGCTTAAACATTGTCATCGTTCCTCTCCTTAAAAATTCGGGTTATCTTTATAGCTCTACTATAGCTCAAAAACACCCCTCATACAATTCTCTCTTTAGTAATATGACTTTGGTTATAATCCATAATCTCTTAAGATTTACTTAAAAACCTCACTTTCATCACAGCCAATCCATTAGCCGAAATACGCGACACACAATCCAAAAAATCTTTATACATTTTTGCCTGCTGCAGCCACGTCCTAAAACCCTCATTTTCCAACAATTCACGGTTCAGCGGTTTTTCGGCAATCCCTACTGCCCGCACAATCTCGCCGCTGATTACATAATCCTTGATAACCTCCCACGCCCGCTCTTCTTCGTTTATCTGCGGCAAATCCCGCTCGGTGGTTTTATCATCGGCCTTTTTTATCCGCACAATTTTGCGAAATTGATTATATACCCTATCTTTCCAATTTGCGGCAACCTCTTGCGGAGCATCTTCAACTTGCGGAAACCGCTCCACATAAGCGGCAATAAAATCCCGCTGCAACTCGGCAACATTGGGCACTCCGCTGGCGGCTATTTCTTGCAATCTTGTCACCTCCGGCTGCAACTTCAGATGGTCTTTAGCTACCTCGGCCAACACTTCCGCTTCATACACAAATTCACCACCGCGCAAACCGGCATCGCGCACCAATGCCGCCGCTGTTAAAATCAATGCCCCTTCATCACCTATCTTGGCCAAATCTCGCAGTTTGGCCTCGGCCTCGTCCATCCGCACCAACAAACCCATCAGCGCCTCAACATCCGCCTTAGATTTCACCGTATTGGCGCTGAGATGCTCAATATCATCCACCTTTTGCCACACCGCGGACAAATCCGGATTCTTAGCCGTATAATCCACCCTTTGCAACTCGGATTGCAATGCGGTCAATTGCCCCTGCAATGCATTAATTTGCTCTATTATCTGTTCATCTGTTTTATTATCGAACAATTGTTCGCGCCATTTTTGCAATTGCTCGCGATTCTGCCAACATCCTGCCGCCACTGCCCCCAGTAACACCAAAATCCCCAGTGTCCACCCGGCCTTTTTACCGATTTTTTTTACCGTTTTGGCCTGCTTTTCCGTTGTCGTCTTTGTCATCTTATCTTTAGGCATCGCAAAAATCTCCTCTTTTACTGCTGAAAACTCTTGGCATTAATTATTTATTAGTGTATATAATATCCCATAATAAGCAACAACAATTTAAATTTTAATAAGAAGCAAAAAAATAATGTTAGTTCTTGGAATCGAAAGCAGCTGCGATGAAACTGCCGCTGCGTTGGTAAATGACCGCAAGGAAATTTTGGCCTCGACCGTACTCACCCAAAGTGAGCACAAAAACTTCGGTGGAGTGGTGCCGGAACTGGCCGCACGCGCTCACCTTGAGCATATTGACGAAATCATCGGCGAAACTTTTGCCCAAGCGGCAATCATCCCGCGGGACATTGATGCAGTTGCCGTGGCGGCCGGCCCCGGTCTCATCGGTGGTGTTACTGTCGGGGTTATGGCAGCCAAATCTTTGGCACTGGCCTTGGACAAACCATTTATCGCCCTCAATCATTTGGAGGCGCACGCCTTGGTGGCTCGTTTGCATACCGATATTGCCTATCCCTACCTTTTGCTGCTCACCTCCGGCGGACATTGTCAGATTTTGGTAGTCGAAGACGTCGGCCGTTTCAAGCGCCTGGGCACCACTATTGATGACGCTGCCGGCGAGGCTTTTGATAAAACCTCCAAAATGTTGGGGTTGGGCTACCCCGGAGGGCCGATTGTCGAAAAAATGGCCGCTCTCGGCGATGATACGCGGTTTGTTCTGCCGCGACCATTGTATAATTCTCCTGATTGTGATTTGTCGTTTTCCGGCCTCAAAACCGCCGTGCGCAAAATTATCGAATCTTATTCTCCCGATGGTCAAATTGAACACGCCATAATGCGCAAACGTGATATTGCCGACATTTGCGCTTGTTTTCAAAAAGCCGTCGGCGATGTTTTCACCCGCAAGCTGGAGCGCGCCATTGCCTATTTCCTTCAACATTATCCCACCGGCCGCTATTTGGTAACTGCCGGCGGAGTGGCTGCTAATTTATACTTGCGCGAACGCTTGCAAAAACTTTGCCAACGCACCGGATTACAGTTTGCCGCCCCTCCGATAAACCTTTGCACCGACAACGGAGTTATGATTGCTTGGGCCGGAGTTGAGCACGCTCTCCGACAAATGTATTCTCCGCTTGACTTTAAGCCGCGCCCGCGCTGGCCACTGGACGAAAATGCCCCCAAGGCTCAAGGCGCCGGAGGAGTAAAAGCATGAGACCGCTAAACGAAATTACAGCAATTTTAGATGTTTTCAAAGCGCAAGACCCCGCCCCTCAAAGCGAGCTCGAATTTCATAATGCCTACACACTGTTGGTGGCCATCGTTTTGTCTGCCCAAAGCACCGATAAGGGCGTGAACAAAGCAACCAAACCTTTGTTTGCCCTTGCTGACACTCCGCAAGCAATACTTGATATTGGATTGGAAAAACTAAAGGACCACATCAAAACCATCGGCCTTTACAACAACAAAGCCAAAAACATCATTGCCTTGTCCGAAATCCTTGTCAACCGGTATAACGGCGAAGTTCCGCACGACCGCGCAGCTTTGGAAGCCCTCCCCGGAGTGGGGCGCAAAACCGCCAATGTCTTGCTCAATGTCTGGTGGCACGAGCCCACCGTGGCTGTCGACACTCACGTCTTAAGATTGGCGCAACGTCTTGAGTTGAGCAATGGTAAAACCCCGCTTGAGGTTGAGGCTGACCTCAACAAGCTCCCCGACGAATACAAACTTTATGTCAATCACTGGTTGGTTTTATTCGGACGCTATATATGCAAAGCCCAAAACCCCGACTGTCTTCATTGCCCCGTAAAAAGTTTCTGTCGCTTTCGTCCTCAAGATTAGGCCTGTCTCTTCAACAGTCTTTTTTCAGTCTGTACCCGCCTTCCGAGGTTTCAATCAAACCGGCGGCGCCTTGCTCTTCCACCTTTTGGCGCAAACGATAGATATGCGTCTCCACTGTGTGAGTAGTCGCATCATCGGCATATCCCCACACCTCTTTCAGCAAATCCTGCTTGGAAACATAATCATTAGCATTTTTATAAAGATATTTGACCACCGCCACTTCTTTTTCTGTCAGTTTGCACAGCTTTTCGCTCTCAATATTCACAATCTCCCGCCGTGCCGGATACAAAATATATTCGCCGAACTCCAAACAACCGTCATCCGAATTTTCAAACACACTGTTGGCTGCCCGCAACGCATCCAAAAAACTTTCCAACACCATCGGCTTAAATATAACTTGCGATGCCCTCGCCTCCCCGATTACATCTTTGGTGCTGAGCAATATCAACGGTGCTTTACGTCCGGTTATTATCTCATCGGGCAGTGTCGCAATCTCATCGGCCACCACCACATCCACCGCCGTATCATACTCTTCGCACACCGTAAATTCCGGTGCGTGATAGCGAATTTGGCTGATTAAATCTTCCTTAAAAACATTATTATTCGACAAAACTAAAACACTCTGCATCAAAAATTCACTCCCACACCTGCTACTCCGGCATAACCGTCATCTTTTTCACCATTAAATCGATAATTCAGCCGCGCCGCTGCCACATACACTTCCGCATATTTGTTCAACTGCAATTTGTTTGACCACACCAACACACCATTGCTGTTGTCGGCTCCGTGTTGTTTGCTTCGAAAATAAGACACCGCCGTGGCAAAAGGCCCGATTTCATATTCCGCACCGATGCTCCAAGCATACCCCTCGCGATAACTGTCAAAATCATCCGGCAGCTCTCTTTTGGGGGTAGATTTATCATCCCCGTCAATATAGGTTTTGCGCACACCACCGCCCAAGGTCCAATTGCCGCGATTTAAGTTAAGTCCGGCCGAAAATTCCTTATCATTGCCATGATATTGCGCATACCCCAGCGATGTTTTACTATTGATATTCCCCCAGCGATGGTCGGAATAAACCCCCGCCGCGAATCCGTCTTTGTGGGCATAACCGGCGTGTTTATTTATCAGTCCGCGACGATTATAACTGTCCGGCATCCAACTCACCCCCAGCGCACTCCCCCAAACCTCTGGAGTTATATAGCTGATTTTCGGAGCCACTCCGTCCGTATTAATATCCGTTGCATTAAGCGTGGCAAAGCGGGTCTCTTTTTTTGTCCGTCGCCAATTAGGATTATGCAAAAAATCCGCCACCTCGCTGTTAGAACTCAAAACTCCCGCCATCGGCGCACCGCTATGCAACAACGAAGCTACATTATAAACCTGTCCGGCCATTACCTGACCATACTTAGTATCCGCGTTTGCCCAAACCTCTTCGCCCCAATCACCTTGGTTATAATCTTTCAGCTCTTTGTCAACTCCACCCATCAAATCCAAATGCGCCGACATTGAACTATCCGCATCAAACTCATATTCAACATACGAATACACACTTCCCTTGCCGACCCCATGATGCCGCGGTCTTATATCAGAATATCCGTAAGCTCCCGAAACTTGTCCTTCCACGCCGTAGCTTACCTCGCCAGCCCACGCTGGAAAGGCCAATCCTGCCGCTATTCCCCCGATTACAAACGCTGTTTTTTTCATTTTGTTTACCTATTTAAATTTTTTATATTTTAATCGCCTAAAGTTCATAGTCAATATATTTATTATATCTCGACTTTCAATTTTTAGCTTGCTTTTCTCACTTAGCAGACATAGTATGTCGGTGTTTGAATATCATTATTAAATCATTAAAAATTTAATGCCATGAACGCACTTGAATTTCAGGATTATGTCAACAATATTATGTTGCGTAAAGATCCAAAGGAAGTAGATGATTTCGTAAATTATTATCTTGCCAAGCAAAGCAACTTGCTTCCCGCTTCGGTAGAGTACGTTGGTTTTGACCCAGAGGGATTTCAAGACTACGATCCCACTGTATTTACCATTCATACCAACAAAATTGAATGCGGCAGAGTGGTGATTGTCTATGTCGGTGCCGATATTATGGCCGATCCTGTGGCCAAAACACCCGACATAAAAACAGTAAAAGACCTTAAAGAAGCAGCATCCGCTCTGTTTGCCCGAGAGGCTGCAGCGCTGAGTGGTTGCAAAGACAAAAGATTGATTAATATATCCGATGCACTTAAACTGCTGTTCAACGAATCAAGGTATAGTCGACTTGCTTACCTTTTAAAAAAATCTTCTCACGAACAGCCGCTTCTTCCGGATATTTCTGATCATATCTGCTTCTTACCTCAAGATGCTCAGGATGACGACACTGAGATTGGTATCATCAGACGCACCGGCATCATCGAAAAAATTCCGATTGCCCAAATGGACTATATTCTATGCAGTGTCAAAAAGAACTAATTGCCGATTTTTCGGTTTAGCTTAAAATTATCCCCTCCGTTTGAATTGCCCCGATTTCAAGGGTACTTCAACGCGGAGGGGATTTTTTTATCTCAGTCAACTATCGCAAATTACAACAAACACGTCGGCGTTTTTTATTTCTCTCCCCCCCCAAAAAAAACAATGCTCAACCAGCGGCCGCTTAAATATCCAAGTTCACTACATTTAGTGCATTTTCTTGAATAAACTCTTTTCTCGGCTCCACCACATCACCCATCAGTGTGGCAAAAGTCTCGTCCGCCTCTTCCATATGGTCAATATGTACCTGCAAAAGCGAACGCGCCTCCGGATCAAGGGTTGTTTCCCACAATTGTTCGGGGTTCATTTCGCCCAATCCTTTGTAGCGTTGAATGGTTATGCCTTTCTTGCCAGCCGCCATAATTGCATCAACAAATGTAACCGGTCCGCTGATTTTCAGCTCAATACCTTGCTTAGACACCAATGTTGAAACCTCGGAAAAAGTATCAGCCAACACATTATGCAAGCTGTTTAAGGCCTCTACTTCCTGCATTTCCAAAATATTTTTGCCAATAATATGCTTTTCGGTAACCCCGCGCAAAGTACGCTCAAACTTCAAAGTCCCGTCGTCTTGCATACTTGCCTTCCAGCCGCGGTCATACTCCGCCTCCAGCTCATCCAATCGGGCTGCCAGCTTATCCAACTGCGGTTGCGTATTGCTTGACGACAAAAACTCCGGTGCAAACAAGCCGAAAATTGCCATCTGCTCTACGATTCGCTCTGGAACATTTTTGCTCAAATTGGCTATCAATCCGCGAGCCTTGCGGTTTTTAGCCACCAAATCCACCAAATCGGCGCCGGCAATTTGCTCGCCGCTGCGCAACACCAAAGTTGCATCATCACAGCCGCCGCGAATCAAATAATCATCCATTTCGCGCTCATTTTTGATATACAAAACCGAATTACCTTTTTTAACCTTATACAACGGCGGCTGAGCAATATAAACATACCCGCGCTCAATCAACTCCGGCATCTGCCGATAAAAGAACGTGAGCAACAAAGTACGAATATGGCTTCCGTCAACATCGGCATCGGCCATAATGATAATCTTATGATAGCGGCACTTGTCCGCATTAAAATCATCTCGCCCGATTCCGGTGCCCAAGGCCGTAATAATTGTTCCGATTTCCGCCGAATTGAGCATCTTGTCAAACCGTGCGCGCTCCACATTCAAAATCTTGCCTCTCAGCGGCATAATCGCCTGATTGCGGCGATGGCGCCCCTGCTTTGCCGAACCGCCCGCCGAATCTCCCTCAACGATAAACACTTCCGACAACGCCGGATCTTTTTCTTGGCAATCAGCCAATTTTCCCGGTAATGAGGCAATATCCATAACTCCTTTACGACGCGTTAATTCTCTTGCTTTGCGCGCTGCCTCACGTGCGGTGGCCGCCTCGACTATTTTGCCGACAATAATCTTCGCCTCATTGGGATGCTCATCCAACCACTCTTTGAGCTTATCATTAACCACACTCTCCACCACCGGACGCACCTCGGACGAAACCAACTTGTCTTTGGTCTGCGATGAAAACTTCGGATCCGGAACTTTCACCGACAACACGCAGCTCAATCCCTCACGCATATCATCGCCGGTCAGCACCACTTTTTCTTTCTTCAACAAGCCGTTTTCTTGAATATAGTTATTAACACAGCGCGTCAAAGCTCCGCGAAAACCGGCTAAATGTGTACCGCCGTCTTTCTGCGGAATATTGTTGGTATAACACAGCATACTCTCGTTATAAGCATTGGTCCACTGCAGCGCTACCTCAACCGTAATATCGTCTTTTTCACCGGCAATGGCGATAATCTCCTCATGCAACGGCGCCTTTGACTTGTTCAAATAGTTAACAAAGGCCTTCAAACCGCCTTCATAATGAAAATCGACCTCTCTGGGCTCCGCACCGCGATTATCAATCAATTTCAAATAAACACCGGAATTCAAAAACGCCTTTTCGCGAATTGAGCGCTCCAAAGTTTCAAAATCAAATTCGGTTTTGGTAAATGTCTCCGGCGACGGCAAAAAAGTAACCTCAGTACCATGCATATTCGGCGCCTCGCCCACTACTTTCAAATGCTCAACCACATTACCATTGGCAAAAGTGGCAATATGCTCCTTGCCCTCACGCCAAATCCGCAGCTTCAGCCAAGTTGACAAAGCGTTCACGACCGATACGCCCACCCCGTGCAAACCGCCCGACACCTTATACGAGTTGTTATCGAATTTTCCGCCCGAGTGCAATTCGGTCATAATCACTTCGGCTGCCGAAATTCCCTCTTCTTTGTGCATTCCGACCGGAATACCGCGTCCGTTATCCCGTACCGTAGCCGAACCGTCTGGATTCAAAATAATCTCGGTTTTGTCGCAATATCCGGCCAACGCCTCGTCAATCGCATTATCCAGCACCTCATAAATCATATGGTGCAAACCCGAACCGTCATCGGTATCCCCGATATACATTCCGGGCCTTTTGCGCACGGCATCCAATCCCTTCAAAACCTTAATCGAATCCGCGCCATACTCTTGCTCCACGGCGCTTGTAACTTCCGCAGTCATTATTTATTCCTTTTGTGATTAAAAAACATATCAAATTCACACAGAAATATATAAAAAAAATTACCCCTCGGCAACCATAAAATACAAAATATTCCCCAATCTTTGCAAATTAAAAGGGCGTCGACGCGGCTAATCTTTCATTCCGCCCCGCAAACGCCCTTTAGTGTTTTTTTCTTGTTCGGTCTTACAAATTCTTGGCTATTTCCTCAATCTCGTAACACTCGATGAAATCGCCCTTTTGAATATCATTATAATTTTCAAAAGATATACCGCACTCAAAGCCCTCCTTGACTTCTTTCACATCATCCTTAAACCGCTTAAGTTGACCGATGGCTCCGTCATGAACCACCACATTATCCCGCAACAGTCGAATTTTGGCTCCGCGCTTAACCAGTCCTTCGGTAACCATACATCCGCCGACCTTACCCACGCCGGTAATGTTATAAACTTCGCGAATTTCGGCATAACCCAGCAGTTTTTCTCTCAACTCTGGCGAGAGCATTCCCTCCAAACCTTTCTTGATATCATCCAGCACATCATAAATAATGGAGTAATACTTAATCTCAACTTCGTCGCGGCGCGCCATATCTCTCGCTTGAGCATTAGCGCGCACATTAAATCCGATAATCAACGCGTGCGAAGCCTTGGCCAGTGTCACATCCGATTCGGAAATACCTCCCACGGCCGAGTGCAAAATCTGCACACTGACTTCATCATTCGACAACTTGGAAACCGCACCCTCAATCGCCTCTATCGAGCCTTGAACATCCGCTTTGATAATAATCGGCAAGTGCTTAACCTCACCCGACTTAATCTTATCCAACATCAGCTCCATTGCCGACTTAGCCGATTTCACCAACTTGGCCTCACGTTCTTTTCTAATCCGATAGCCGGTAATTTCTTTGGCCTTGGATTCGTCTGCCACCACAATAAAATCGTCACCGGCCGATGGAGTGCCTTGCAGTCCCAAAATCTCCACCGGAGTAGCCGGACCGGCTTCTTGCAGTTTCTGTCCGTGTTCATTAAACATAGCGCGAATATGTCCCCACTCCTTGCCGGCAATACAAATATCGCCAACTCGCAAAGTACCGCGCTGCACCAAAGCCGTAACCACCGTACCGCGACCTTTTTCCATTTTGGCCTCAATCACCGCACCTTCGCTGGCCCGATTGGGATTAGCCTTCAAATCCAACATCTCGGCCTGCAACAAAATCGCATCCACCAGTTTGTCGATATTAATGCGTTTTTTGGCAGAAACCTCAGCGCACAGGCTTTCGCCGCCCATTTCTTCAACACCGATACCATGCTGCAACAATGCCGTCTTAACCTTCATCGGATCAGCCCCAGGCAAATCGATCTTATTAATTGCCACCACAATCGGCACTTCGGCTGCTTGTGCATGACGTATGGCCTCAATTGTTTGCGGCATAATACCATCATTAGCCGCCACCACCAGCACCACAATATCGGTCACCTTGGCACCGCGAGCCCGCATTTCGGAAAACGCCTCGTGCCCCGGAGTATCAATAAAGGTGATTTTGTGTCCCGATTTAACCGTAATCTGATATGCACCGATATGCTGCGTGATACCTCCGGCTTCTTTTGCCACAACATTAGTCTCACGCAAAGCATCCAGCAACGAAGTCTTACCATGGTCAACGTGCCCCATCACCGTAACCACCGGAGCTCTGGGCTGCAATTGCTCGGCCGTATCCTCCTCGCCGCGCAGTCCTTGCTCCACATCACTGTCAGCCACTCTTTTGTATTTGTGTCCGAACTCTTCAACGATAATCTGTGCCGTATCCGCATCAATCGCTTGATTAATCGTGGCCATAACCCCCAATGCCATCAGTTTTTTAACCACCTCGGCCGACTTCTCTGCCATTCGGTTGGCCAGCTCCTGCACTGTAATTACCTCGGGAATAACAACCTCTTTAATCACCTTTTCCGCAGGCGTCACTTGCACCGCCGGCTTGGGCGCTTTTTTCTTAAATCTCCGGTGAACTCCGCCATAACCATAGCTGAAATCATCCTCATCATCTTCCGTACGGATATTGTGAATATTGACCTTTGCATTGCGGCGTTGCGGCTCAAACGAGCGCTTGGTAATCTGCTTTTTGCGCTCTTGCTCAAACACCTCTTCCTTCGAAACTCCGCGGGTATTCAGCGGTTCGCCTTCATCATCGTCATCATCATATTTGTGCTTTTGGCGTTCCTTAAACTTGCTGATAATCTTATTTTCATTCGCCTCGCCAACCTCTGCTTGCAATACCGCACTATCATCCTCAGCAGACTTTTGTTGCTTTTCTTTGGCTGCCTTATCCACCTGCTCTTTGGCCGCTTTTTCTCTGGCCTCAGCCTCGGCCTTTTCTCTGGCCTCTTGCTCTGCCAAGCGCTTGCGCTGCATATTACGCTCTTCCTCATCTGCCTTGCGCTTAATATCATATTCTTTAGCTTCAGCCAACAATTTCAGCTTGGCAGCCGTTTCCTGATCAATCTGCACCTGCGGTTTTTGCACGGTGGAAGTGCTGCCGATAATTCTCTTTTTGCGCACCTCGACCTGCACCATTTTTTTATCACCGACAGGTCTGCCGGCACTTCCGGCCTTCAAAGTAAGGGTAGATTTCCCCGATAATGTTAATTTAGGTTTTGCACTATCCTCTGTCATATATCTCTATCTCCGTTTTTTAATTATTGCGAAAAGCTGCCAAACGAGCAAAGCTCTCTCTCACCAACCCCGCAGCACTGCCTTTCAGCACCGCTGCATGAGCCGTATTACTATGCTTAAGCTCCTCATCCAGCTCATCCGCATCAAACAAACTGAATATCTCGATTCCCTCGGCATGAGAAACTATCTTCTTGCGGCCGTCACTATTCTCGTCGCCCGCCTCAATCAAAAATTCTGCCTTTTGTTTTTTCAACGCCTCCAAAACCTTATCCAAACCCCAAATCAAGCACCCCGACTTGCGCGCCAACGACACCGCACGCAATGCCTGTTTTTTCAAAATTTCCTCCACCGTATCAACCAGCGCGGCATCAACCTTAACTTTCCGCTTCAGCGCTTTGGCAAACAAATTTGCCGCCACCGCCTTTTCCAGTTGCTTCTTGGCGCAAACCACATAAACACCCCTACCTCCGAGCCGACGTTTCAAATCCGGCACCACTTGGCCGTCGGGAGTTTCCGTAAAGCGCAACAACTCGCGCTTATCCCGCAGTTCGCCGCTGACGATGCATTTTCTGGTTGTGTCCGGTTTAATCATCTGTTTTATCTCTCCTGTAGCGGCAGCGGAAATAATCTCCGCTGCCGCATCACACATCCTCGCAGTTTATTCCTCAAACCAATGGGCACGTGCCGCCATAATAACCTTTTCGGCATCCTTGGTCGACAACACATCCTCGCCCAAAATTTCGACCAACTCATCGGTTGCCAAATCCGCCAAATCATCAATGGTACGGATATTGTTATCGGCCAACGTCATCAGCATATCCTTATCTAAACCTTCGATGGTCTGCAGTTTTTCATCCAATCCCATTGTCTTGCTCTTTTCGGCAAATTCCTTATTGCGTTTTTCGACATAGGCCTGCGCCCGACGCTGCAGCTCCTGAGCAATTTCTTCATCAAATCCCTCAATTTCCGCCAACTCGGCCACATTAACCATTGCTATTTCGTCAACATTGGAAAATCCTTCGGCTATCAGCAAATGCGCCAACAACTCATCAACATCCAAAATTTCCATAAAGCGCTGCGACCGCACTCTGTTTTCATTAGCACGCCGCTCCTGCTCCTGCTCTTCGGTCAATACATCAATATCGCATCCGGTCAGCTTGCAGGCTAAACGCACATTTTGCCCGCGGCGTCCAATAGCCAGCGAATATTGCTCTTTGGCAACTACTGCCTCAATTTTGCCGCTTTCTTCATCAAACACCACCTTCAAAACTTCGGCCGGAGCCAAAGCACTGACAATATACTGAGCCTTGTCATCCGAATAAGGGATAATGTCAATCTTCTCGCCGTGCAATTCATTGCTCACTGCCAAAACTCTAATTCCGCGCAAGCCCACACAAGTTCCGACAGCATCCAAAGTCACATCATCGCTTCTAACCGCCATCTTGGCCTTTGACCCCGGATCACGCGCCACCGCAACCACTTGTACAATTCCGTCATAAACTTCCGGAACCTCTGATTGAAACAGCTTAGCCATAAACTCGGGACAAGTTCTCGACAAGAAAATCTGCGGTCCCTTATTCTCTTTACGCACATCCAAAACATAAGCGCGGATTCTGTCGCCGACTTTCAAATTCTCATTGGGAATCATCTCATCGCGCCGCAAAATTGCCTCGGCTTTGCCCATATCAACCACCACGCCGGAATGCTCGACTCTTTTAACATTACCGTTGATAATCGTGCCGATTTTCTCGCTGTATTCCTCAAACTGCTTGTTACGCTCAGCCTCACGTACCTTTTGCATAATTACCTGTTTGGCAGTCTGCGCGGCAATTCGTCCGAAGTCAATCGGCGGCAACTCATCAATAATAAACTCGCCGACCTTAATTTTGGGATCATAGGCCTTGGCCTCTTCCAAAGTAAGCTGCGTAACCTCATCCTCGCGTGCTGCCTCATCGGCAACCACCTCGCGATATCTTGACAAAGCAATCGCGCCGGTCTTGCGGTCAATTCGCGCTCTGATATCGTGCTCCATTCCGTATTTGGTACGAGCCGATTTTTGGATGGCAACTTCCATTGCCTCAAAAACATCTTCTTTATCAATGTTCTTTTCGCGCGCCACAGTATCCGCAACCATAACAATTCCGGGTCTGGGCATATTTTCTTTTTCTTGCATTTTTACCTCTACAATCTCAAAATTTTAGGTTAGTCATTGGCTGAAGCTGCGTCCGCATATTCGTTCCACAGCTCATCCGTTAAAACAAGTTTGGCTTTGCCGATTAAGTCAAAGGGCAGCAAATAATTTGTTCCCTCCATCTCAATTTCGACCACACTGCCGTCTCTCAAGGCCACAATTCTGCCCTTAAATCTTTTGCGTTTATCCACCGCTTCGGTTGTCTCCACCTTAGCCTCATAGCCGACAAACCGCTCAAAATGCTCCTTCTTGGTCAGCGGGCGATCAATCCCCGGAGAACTAACCTCCAGCGTATATTCTCCCGATATCGGGTCCTTCTCATCCAACAATGCCGATATCGCCTTGCTCACCCTTGCACAATCATCCACGCTCAACTGCCCGTGATTTTTTGGTTCAATCATAATCTGCAATGTAGGATTCTGCACTCCGATGGTCATAATCCGCACAGTCTCAAACCCCATATTATCAATCACCGGCTCCAGCAAGCTGCTCAAATGATGGCTTTGCATAAACTTTTCTCTCCTAAACAAAAAGCGGAGCTTGCGGCTCCACTTCATATAATTTATTATCTTTATATTTTGCCTATAGCATAAAAAAAAATAAAAAGCAAGCACTTTTTGTGCCGTTTTCAACATATATTCAATAAAAAAGAGGAGCTTTATCGCCCCTCTTACCTTTCAGAATCGGAAATCGCGTGCACCTTGTTCAATCTCGTGCAAATATCTCTCGCAAACCAAGCGCACATTGCCTCTCGGTATCTGCGCTATATTCGCTCTAATCAAAGCATCTCCGGCCTTTTTGGTTTCCGCTGTTGCATAATCCTCCAAATACTCTTTCAATGTCATCAGCGCATTCGGATGACAAAAATTCAGTATTTGTTGGGATTTACAAAATTCCATAAACCTGTCTCCGGTACGTCCTGCCCGATAGCAAGCCGTGCAAAAACTAGGCACATACCCCAGCTCCATCAGCCAACGCACCACCTCATCCAACGAGCGATTGTCACTAACCTCAAACTGAGCCGAACCGTTGTCTGCCGCGTTTGTCTCATAACCCCCGACCGTCGTTTTCGAACCGCCGGAAATCTGCGATATTCCGTAGCGAATAACCTTCTCGCGCACTGCTTTGCTCTCGCGGGTGGATATTATCATTCCGGTGTACGGCACGGCAATTCTGGTACAAGCGATAATTTTAGCAAATGTATCATCTGAAATTGCATTGCTGAATGCCGTCGGGTCAATATCGTCAGCTCGCTTAATCCGCGGAAAACTGATTGTATGCGGCCCCACTCCGAACTTAGCTTCCAAGTGTTCGGCGTGCATCAACAATCCGGCAAACTCATACCGATAGGTCGACAATCCGAACAACACCCCCAGTCCGACATCATCTATTCCGGCGCGCATCGCGCGGTCAAATGCTTCGGTATGATAAGCATAATCGCTTTTGGGACCGGAGGGATGCAACGACTCATAGTTACGTTTGTCATATGTCTCCTGAAACAAGATATATGTTCCGATACCGGCCTTGTGCAATTTGCGATAGTTTTCCACACTGGTTGCGGCAATATTCACATTAACTCGCCTTATTGCGCCGTTTTTATGCTTAATGCCGTAAATTGTGTCAATCGACTCCAAAATGTACTCTATCGGATTATGCTTAGGGTCTTCGCCCGCCTCAACAGCCAGCCGCTTATGTCCCATATCTTGCAAAGCTCTCACCTGTTCGGCAATTTCGCTTTGCGTCATTTTAAGCCGCGGAATATGCTTATTCTTCGCATGATAAGGGCAGTAAACACAACCGTTAACGCAGTAATTTGACAAATACAGCGGCGCAAACAACACAATGCGGTTGCCGTAAAACTTTTGTTTTATCTCTTCCGCCAGTTGAAAGATGCGCGCGTTATATTCTTCAATTTCGCAATCCAGCAACACGCAGGCCTCGCGGTGCGATAACCCCTGCATTTCTTCGGCTTTTTGCAAAATATCCTCTATCAACCCCGCATCATTTTTGTGTTCTTCGGCAAACTGCAGTGTCTGTACGATTTCTTCATCTGCAATAAATTCCTCCGCCTTATCGGAAAATTTATTGTATTTAGTGCATTTCTCCATAATTGATAAAAATTAATAATTAAACTTACGCCGCGGATAATAACACCGCTGTTTGTTTTTTTCAAGTCCTCTGCCGGCGTATTTTTTTTCTGCTCCTTATCCTCAGCCTCAACCCGACAAAAAAGCCGGTCTGCTGGCAGACCGGCCGTATGATTACTTCTCAAAGAGCTATTTTTTGCCTTTATTCTTGGCATCCTCATCGGGATCGCGCAGCACATACCCCCTGCCCCAAACCGTCTCAATATAGTTCTTGCCGCCCGAAGCCTTTTCCAACTTTTTGCGCAGCTTACAAATAAACACATCAATAATCTTCAACTCCGGCTCGTCAATTCCGCCATACAAATGGTTCAAAAACTGATCTTTGTTCAAGGTTGAACCTTTACGTATGGACAACAACTCCATAATTCCATACTCCTTACCGGTTAAATGCAAGGACTTTCCCTGCACCGTAACAGTCTGGGTGTCCAAATTGACCACCACATCTCCGGTCTCAATAATCGATTCCGCATGGTTTTTCGAACGCCGCACAATCGCCTTAATCCGCGCCAAAAGCTCATTCTTATCAAACGGCTTGGTCAAATAATCATCTGCACCATATCCCAAACCTTTCACTTTATTGTCCGGCTGCGACAATCCCGACAAAATCAACACCGGCGTCTTAATCTTGGCGCCGCGCAGATTTCTCAAAACCTCATAACCGTTAATGTCCGGTAGCATCAAGTCCAAGATTATGATGTCATAATCATACAATTTACCGATTTCCAAACCATCCTCGCCCAAATCGGTGGTATCAACAATCATACCCTCTTTTTTCAGCATAGTTTCAACGCTTTGAGAAACCGCAAAATCATCTTCCACTAACAAAACACGCATTTTAACCGTTCCTTCCCTAATAAAAAATACACTTATATATCGTTACTATATATGCATAAATTTCATTTGGTTAATTTTGTTAACAATTATTAACAGCTTTTTATATCTCGCTTCTAATTTGTTAATAACCGTTATATTTATTGTCTGCTTTGTAAAAGCGTGCTATATATGGCAATATACGATTCACAAAAGATTTTAAGGACATTTCATGACCGCCTTGAGCGACAGCATCATCAACTCGGTTAATCGCCTTAACAACACGTTTTGTTATGGCAAGGTTTCCGGCGTGCAAGGATTGTTTGTCGAGGTTTCCGGTCGTCTCAGCGGCTTGTCGGTAGGCGATGCCTGCTCCATCATCAACAACCGCGACGAGCGCACTCCTTGCGAAATTGTCAGCTTCAAAAACGATAAAATTCTTGCAATGCCTTATAGTTCAATGGACGGCATCGGGGTAAATTGTTCCGTAGAATTGTCATCCGTGGCGCCGGTTATCTACCCGCACCAAAGTTGGCTCGGGCGCATTGTTAATGCATTCGGTGAGGCTATCGACGGCAAGGGGCCGCTTATCAAAGGCTCTCGTCCTTATTTCATCAAATCTTCGCCGCCTCCCGCCCAATTTCGCGACCGCGTCAAAGGCAAGGTCGACCTCGGCATCAAAGCTGTCAATGCTTTTCTCACCATATGCAAAGGGCAGCGTATGGGAATTTTTGCCGGCTCCGGTGTCGGCAAGTCTACCCTGATGTCTATGATGGCAAGGCAAACCGATTCGGATATCTCGGTTATCGGGCTTATCGGTGAACGTGGCCGTGAAGCCAAAGAGTTTGTTGAAGATGTGTTGGGCGAAGAAGGAATGAAGAAATCGGTGCTGGTTTTGGCCACATCTGATGAAAGCCCGCTGCTGCGTCGTCAGGCTGCTTATGTTGCAATGGCCATTTCCGAGTATTTTCGCGACCAAAATCAAGACGTTTTGTGTATGATGGATTCGATTACCCGTTTTGCCATGGCTCAGCGCGAAATTTCTTTGTCCATCGGCGAACCGCCTGCTTCCAAAGGCTATACCCCCAGCGTATTTTCCGAATTGCCGCGTCTGCTTGAGCGCGCCGGCCCCGGTTCCGGTGTCGGCACCATTACCGGATTGTTTACCGTGCTGGTTGATGGTGATGACCACAACGAACCGATTGCTGATGCCGTGCGCTCCATTTTAGACGGACATATAGTGCTTGACCGCGCCATTGCCGAACGCAACCGCTATCCGGCAATCAATATTTTGCGCTCCATATCCCGAACCATGCCCGATTGTGATACTCCTGAGGAATATGCCCTCATTGCCAAAGCCCGCAAATATATCGCCGCTTACGAAGATATGGCTGAGCTCATCCGGCTTGGTGCCTACAAACAAGGCTCCAACCATGAAGTTGATGAGGCAATATTCTACTACCCTAAACTTGAGGAGTTTCTTGCCCAGTCCAAATACGAGCGCTTTTCGCTTGAGGAGTGTTATGCGCTTTTGGCGCAAATCCTCAACACCCCCTATCTGCCGGAAATGTAATCCCCGATGTCTAAGGCTCTCAAAACTCTTGAACGCGTCAAAAAATTCGAACTCGACGAACAACGCCGTCGCTTGGCGCTCAAACTTGACAATCTGGCCAAATTGCAAACGGCTCTCCATCATCTCAACTCCGATTACGAAAAGGAAAAAGAATTTGTCAGTCGACAACCCGCACTGTATGATTTTGGCGCTTTTACCGCGCAATATCTAAAAAAACGACGTGCTCTGGAAGAATCGATTGAAAAAGCCGAGGCCGACATATCACAACTGCGGGATATTATGGCTGATGTATTCAAAGAACAAAAAACCTTTGAGATAATTGATAACATTCAACAAAAAGCCAAGCAAAAAATGCTTGATGATGCCGAGCAAAAAATGCTTGATGAAATCGGAACCAATGCTTATATCAAACATCACTCTTCTTCCAATTAACCTTCATCAAGGAGTATGCAAATGTTTACACCGCAAAAACTTTCTTATGCACTGAATGCGTTGGAGCCTTTTATCTCGGCGCGCACCATGGATTTTCACTATAATAAACATTATATGGGATATATTGCCAAACTCAACGAATTAACCACCGGCACGGTTTGGCAAAATATGCCTTTGGAGCAAATTATCCGCGACAGCCGGCATTTAGACACTCCGCTGATTTACAACAATGCCGCGCAAGTTTGGAACCACGAATTTTTCTTCTCTCATATTGCTCCTAATCGGCCGCGGATATCGCTAAAATTGCTCAATGAACATTTTGGTTCGCTTGCTGATTTCAAACGCCGATTTAAGGAACAAGCACTGGCTCGTTTCGGTTCCGGCTATTGTTGGCTGACCGACCAAGACGGCCTTTGGCAAATCACCTCTGCCGCCAATGCCGATAACCCCATCGCACTGGATTTAGGAAAACCTTTGCTTGGCATTGATGTGTGGGAACACGCATATTATTTGGATTACCAAAACTCCCGCGCCGATTTTGTGGACGCTTATCTTAATAATTTAGTTTTTCCGCAAGAAGCAGGTTGACAACTTTTTGTCTAAATGTTATAATACGACTCGATTTATGCAAAAAAATTGGGGATGTGAACTAATGTCAAACTATCAAACCGAGGGGCAATACACCATTGCTGAAAACGAGGCCGGCGAATTGTATATCTATCTCAAAGCCAAAGCCGGAAACCCCAGTAATCCTTATATAGTATATGATGGACGCGACCACGCCCTGCTGGTACGCTCGCCGCAACAAACCATTGTATTGGATTATATCAACCCCAATGTACGCACTCAACTGCGTCAATCATCTCAGTTGGTAATCGTCGAAACACTTTTGGAAAATATTAACGACGCCTATTTTGCCGATGTTAATATTGTACGCAACTTGCCGGTGGATACCCGTGCTTTGGGACTTAAAACTTGGGAAGAATTGTCCTTAAAAAAATAATTTCCCTCCCCATCAACCGCATACATACACCACCACCCGATAACTTTTCCCTTTGCGAAAAAAAAGTTCGGATAACGCCGCTAGTGCGCAGCAAAACGGCTCCGCGCGCACATACAAAAAAAGCTGGTTAACGAGCCTAATACGCTGTAATCCCCTTTGCGAAAAGTTCGGATAACGTCGCTAGTGCGCAGCAAAACAGCTCCGCGCGGTGTACAAAACTAGTACATAAGCGGAGCCGTTTTCAAGCAATAGCCCGTTAGACGAACTTTTTACTAGGCTGATTTCTTACAGCAGCAATAATCTTCGACCTTTTCGCCTTTGTGACGAACCGCCGCTTGCGCCGCTGCCAGTCTGGCAACCGGTACACGGAACGGCGAGCAGGAAACATAGTTCATGCCACAGGTCTGGAAGAAGTCGATGGATGCCGGATCACCGCCATGCTCACCGCATACGCCCAACCAAATCTTCGGATTGGAAGAACGCGCCTTGGCGCAAGCCAGTCTAACCAACATACCAACACCTTCAACATCGATGGAGGCAAAAGGATCGGCCACATAAACACCGCGAGCGCGATATTCATCTAAAATCGCACCGGTATCATCGCGGCTCATACCCAAAGTGGTTTGGGTCAAATCGTTGGTGCCGAATCCGAAGAACTCAGCCGACTGAGCCAGCTCATCAGCTTTTAGTGCCGCACGCGGCAACTCAATCATCGAGCCAACCTGATACTCAACCTTTTTACCTAACGAGGCAAACAGTTTTGCCGCTGTAGTATCGATAATGTCTTTGACAATATCCAGCTCTTTCTTGGAACCGGTCAGCGGAACCTCGATTTCCGGCAGGACCTTAATCCCCTCAGCTTCGCATTCGATTGCCGCTTCCAAAATGGCATTGGTTTGCATCTCGCAAATTTCAGGATAAGTAATCGGCAAACGACATCCGCGATGACCCAACATCGGGTTAGCCTCATGCAACGAATTTGCTCTCTGCTTAACTTCATCCAAGCTCATACCCATCTTGTCGGCCAATTCTTTCATCTCGGCTTCGGTATTGGGCAAAAACTCGTGCAAAGGCGGATCCAACAGACGAATAACCACCGGCAGACCATTCATAATCTTGAACAAATCTTTGAAGTCTTGCTTCTGATAAGGCAGCAATCTCGCCAAAGCAGCCCGACGTCCGGCCTCATCCTTGGACAAAATCATCGCCCGCATATCGGCAATACGATTTGCGTCAAAGAACATATGCTCGGTACGCGCCAAACCAATACCTTCGGCGCCAAAATCACGTGCCTGTTGAGCATCTCTCGGGGTCTCGGCGTTAGCTCTGATTTCCAAAGTGCGGATTTCATCGACCCAGCTCATCAACTTGCCGAAATTACCGGTATTGGTATCAGCCTTAACTGTCGGGATTTGTCCCTCAATGATTTGGCCTTTACCACCATCCAGCGAAACCCAATCACCTTCCTTAATTACGACACCCTTATCGGTAGACATAGTCTTCTTGGTATAGTCGATGTGAATTTCTTGCGAACCGGAAACACAGGGAGTTCCCATGCCTCTGGCCACCACCGCTGCGTGCGAAGTCATACCTCCTCTGGCAGTGATAACGCCTTGAGAAGCGTGCATACCACCGATATCCTCCGGCGAGGTCTCGTTGCGGATAAGGATAACCTTCTCACCTTTGGCAGCCCAAGCCTCGGCATCTTCAGCGCAGAATACTGCACGTCCGACTGCCGCACCGGGAGACGCCGGCAAACCGGTTGCAATCACATTTTTCTTAGCTTTGGGGTCCAACATCGGGTGCAACAACTGGTCTAATTGGTCAGCTCCTACACGCATAATTGCTTCTTCTTTCGTGAGCATTCCCTCTTCGACCATTTCAACCGCCATACGAACGGCCGCCTGAGCCGTACGTTTGCCGTTACGGCATTGCAACATCCACAACTTGCCATGCTCAATGGTAAATTCCATATCCTGCATATCTTTGTAGTGAGTTTCCAGCTTGTTGCGAACATCAACCAACTCTTGATAGAGATGCGGCCACAACTCTTCCAACGAATTTCCCTGTCCTTTTGAGCCCATCGGCTGCGGGGTGCGAATACCGGCAACCACATCCTCACCTTGAGCATTTACCAAATATTCGCCATAGTAAACATTTTCACCGGTAGCCGGATCGCGCGAGAAGCAAACGCCGGTAGCTGAATCATCGCCGGCATTACCAAACACCATGGTCTGAACGTTTACGGCTGTACCCCAATCTCCGGGGATATTGTTGAGTTTGCGATAAGTAATGGCACGGTCAACCATCCACGAGCCAAACACGGCACCAATACCGGCCCACAACTGCTCCCACGGATCCTGCGGAACGACTTTGCCGATTTTCTCACCGATGGCCTTGTATTGGTTAACCAATTCCTTAAGGTCATCTGCAGTCAAATCGGTATCCAGCTTATAACCACGAGCTTTTTTCATATTTTCCAGCGCTTCTTCATACAAATCCAAATCGGCGCCCAACACTACATCCGAAAACATCTGCAAGAAACGACGATAAGAGTCATAAGCAAATCTTTCATTACCCGAAGACTTGGCCAAGGCCTTAACCGTCTCGTCATTCAAACCCAAATTCAAAACGGTGTCCATCATACCGGGCATCGAAACACGCGCGCCCGAACGCACCGAAAACAGCAGCGGATTGTCAGCATCGGCAAACTTCTTGCCCATAATCTTCTCAACTCCGGCTACCGCGGCTCTGACTTGGTCTTTCAAATCAGCCGGATAGGTTTTGTTATTGTTGTAGTAGTAGGTGCAAACCTCGGTGGTAACGGTAAATCCGGGAGGAACCGGCAGACCGACTTTGTTCATTTCCGCCAAATTAGCTCCCTTGCCGCCCAACAGGTTGCGCATGGAAGCATCACCCTCGGCCGAACCGTTGCCAAATGTATAAACCCATTTACTCATGGTAATAATAGCTCCTTTCGTAGCTTTTGTTAATCCAACGCCCTCGCAAGACACACGATTCTCCTGCTCAGACACAATTTTAATCGCGTTCAAGTTATATTACTTTTTAAGATTCTTCAAGCAAAATATAGGGATATACCGATAAAAAAATAAACATTCAACTGCCCAAAAATTATCTCCCTTGCCCCATTTTGTCTCTTATCAAAAAAAGTTGCAACCGGATCAGCCAAGAAATCGGCAACCAAAATTTTGAGGTTAACTTGATAATTTATATGCTGTTTCGGTTTAATAATTATTGATATTAAGCGTTGGAAACAGCGGATAAATAATTGATTTTACTTAAGAAAAAAATCGCTTGACAAGGGGGGGGGTAAAACGTGGTATAATCATAACTGTAAATGATTATTAACTCTCTATAACTATGGATAATTCTGATGCGGTTGCATTGGTGTTGTTTAGTGTTCTAGCTGTTAGTAATCATTTTTTTAATTGAATATTAACTTTTAAAACGTAAAAAAATGAAAAACATTAACAACACCCCATCAACCAACATCAACATCAACATCAACATCATCATCAACATCGACACCGACAAGTACCTGGAGAAATGCACCGACATGTACCTGAAGATGAGGTTCGGCGACATATACCTGAAGAAGATGCACCCGGTCATGTACTACCGCAAGCAACTTAAGCTGGCAGTCGTCGTCTCCTATGTTTCAGCCATCGTCGGAAGCATCATGATGTCCGTATTTCACTTCATCTTCGGATTGAAGTGGAGCGATGCAATGCTTGCCTGTGTGGCAGTAGCCCTAGCTGTGCTATGCACGTACGTGCTGATTACGTTCTTCACAAACGGAAAAGAAACGTGGGGAAGAGGAAGGTGGATATTAAGGGGATTAGCCGTCGTGATGACGATACTCTTCATCACTTTGGTGGTGATGTATTTTGCCTGCCTTCGCCCCGCTTGCGGTGCGTAAATGGCAAAAGAATAAGCAAAAGCGCTGTTTGAGGTTCACCCCTCTCACAGCGCTTTTGCTTATTCGCATTAAAAAAGTAAAACTCGGATAGCGTGTGTAAATAATAAGAAACTCCCTAAAAAGTGAAGGGAGTGTACTTAAGCGTACATGACCAAACTTTTTAGGGAGCTTCTGTATTAGTTACCAGCTAGACGAGTTTTACAACGCCACCAGCCTTCTCTACAGCCGCTACTGCCGTCTTCGACGCCGAATTAACACTAACATTAACCTTAACCGTCAAAGCGCCTCTGCCCAGCAAGCGAACACCGTCCAACTTTTTGTTGATAACACCGGCGTTCAGCAGGCTCTCAACATCAATATTGTCAGCATTCAATTTGCCGGCATCAACTGCTTTTTGCAAAGTATCCAAATTAACTACGGCAAACTCTTTGGCAAAGTGGTTCTTAAAACCGCGCTTCGGCAATCTACGGTAAATCGGCATTTGTCCGCCTTCAAAACCATTGACTGCTACACCGGAACGCGACTTCTGACCTTTCTGACCGCGACCGGCTGTTTTGCCGGAGCCGCTGCCGATACCACGGGCAACACGCTTACGCGGCTTGCGGGCACCTTCATTGTCTCTAATTTCATTCAGTTTCATTTTTCATATTCCTTCATAATAAAGTCTCAATTTCATTTCTCAATAAGTTTTGATAAAGGAGTGTACTGCGAAACAATTTTTGAACGCTGTGTACATACAAGCTGCATAAGTGAAAAAATTGCAAGCATGACACCCCTTTTGCAAAACTCTTATTCCGAAACTTTGACCAAATGCTGAACTTTCTTTATCATCCCACGCACCGCCGGAGTATCTTCCAACTCGGAAACTCTGTGCAGTTTGTTCAAACCCAAACCAATCAAAGTGGCTCTCTGGTCTTTCGGTCTGCCGATAGGGCTTGCGATTTGCTCAACCTTTATCGTTTTTTTCTTCGAATTAGCCATTATTAAGCCTCCTCTGCTGCGGTTTTAGAATTTGAACTCTCGCGGCGCGAAACAATATCACCCACCTTTTTACCACGCTTGGCCGCAACCATTCTCGGCGAATTGATTGACTCCAAAGCATTAAAAGTGGCCTTAATCATATTGTAAGGATTGTTGGAACCGACTGATTTGGCAACTACGTCTTGAACGCCCAAAACCTCAAACACGGCACGCATCGGTCCGCCGGCAATAACACCGGTACCGGCCGGAGCAGTACGCAAGTAAACCTTACCTGCACCAAAATGTCCGGAAACATCGTGATGCAAAGTTCTGCCCTCGCGCAGCGGAATGCGAACCATATTCCGTTTGGCTTCATTAGTAGCTTTGGTAATCGCCTCGGGAACCTCTGCGGCCTTACCCGAACCAAAACCGACTCTGCCCTTTTGATCGCCGACAACCACTACCGCGGCAAACGACATCGTGCGTCCGCCTTTAACCGTCTTGGCAACGCGGTTGACATGAACCAGTTTCTCAACCAGTTCGTCTTTTCTCTCAGCTTTGCTATTGCGCTGATCTACAGATTGTTGTGCCATTTTGACTCTCCTTAGAATTTCAATCCAGCACTGCGTGCTGCGTCAGCCAAAGCCTTGATACGGCCGTGATAAATATAACCGCCGCGATCAAAAACCACTTCCAAAACACCGGTCTTAACAGCGCGCTCAGCAACCAACTTGCCGACAAAACTTGCCGCCTCAATGTTGGCCGTCTTCTTCAGGCTGTCTCTGACTTCTTTATCCAAAGTCGAAGCCGATGCCACCGTAACACCCTTACTATCGTCAATAATCTGGGCATACATATGTTTACCGCTGCGGAAAACCGACAATCTCATCTTGCCGTTGGCAGCCTTTTTGAGAGCCGAGCGAACACGCCCTTTTCTCTTTTCAAACAATTCTCTTGGTGTACTCATATTTATTTATCCTTATTTCTTCTTGCCTTCTTTACGACGTACATATTCACCGACATACTTAACGCCTTTTCCCTTATAGGGCTCGGGCTTTCTGTAAGCGCGAATTTCCGAAGCCGTCTGTCCGACAAGCTGCTTGTCTGCACCAAAAATACTGATTTGTGTCGGCGAAGCGCAAGTAATCTTCAGCCCTTTGGGAGTCTCAACCACTACATCATGCGAGAAACCCAAAGACAAAATCAACTTTGTGCCTTCAACACGCGCCTTATAACCGACGCCAACCAGCTCCAAATCTTTCTTAAAGCCTTCACTAACCCCTTTTACCAAGGTGTTAACATTAGCCCGCGTAGTACCCCACAAAGCTCTGGCCTGCTTGGTTTCAGCTTTAGGAGAAACTACCACCTTGCCGCTGTCTAAAGCAACATCAACATGGTCAACATCATAATGGCACGACAACTCGCCATTTTTTCCCTTAACCGAAATATTGCCGTTTTCAACAGTGACATTAACTCCGTCAGGAACAATAACCGGATATTTTCCAACTCTCGACATCGTAAATACCCTCCCTTAAAATACCTGACACAAAACCTCACCGCCGACATTGGCTTTGCGAGCTTCGTTGTCGCTCATAACGCCTTGCGGGGTGGAAATAATCGAAATACCCAAGCCGTTGTAAACTCTCGGCAAATCTTTCACCGAAGAATAAACTCTTCTGCCCGGAGTAGACACCCGGAAAATCTCAGTGATAACCGAAGCGCCCTCAAAGTATTTCAATTTAATATGAAGTTCATCAATCCCGGGACGAACATTGGTCTTCTCATAGCCCAAAATATATCCCTCTTTTTTCAAAACTTCCAAAACATTTTCACGCAAGCGAGAAGCAGGTGATACGACTTCACTCTTCTTCGCTCTCTGTGCGTTTCTAATGCGTGTGAGCATATCGCCCAAAGGATCAGACATAGACATAGATCTTATCTCCCTACCAGCTTGATTTAACCAATCCCGGAATCTCGCCGAAACTTGCCATATCTCTCAACTCAACACGGCTCAGGCCAAACTTCCGGTAAACACCACGAGAACGTCCGGTAAGTCTGCAACGATTTCTGTATCTGATTTTTGCAGAATTACGCGGCATCTCCGCCAATTTCAAAGTAGCTTGGAATCTCTCTTCAGGAGAGAGAGTTTTATCCATAACTTTGCTCTTGAGCTTTGCACGGCGCGAAGCAAACTTCTCCGCCATCTTAGCTCTTTTCAAGTTTCTGTAAACTGAACTTGTTTTTGCCATTGGTTTCTCCCTTTCTTATTTCTTGTAGGGCAGGTTAAAAGCTGTCAGCAGGGCTTTTGCCTCCTCATCGGTCTTGGCCGATGTGCAAATGCAAATGTCCATACCTCTGATGTTTTCAACCTTGTCATAGTTAATCTCAGGAAAGATTATCTGCTCTTTAATGCCAAAAGCAAAATTTCCTCTGCCGTCAAAGTTCTTACCGGTAATACCGTGAAAATCTCTGACCCGCGGCAATGCCATATTAATCAATCTCTCCAAGAACTCATACATTCTGGTCGAACGCAAAGTAACCTTGCAGCCGATGGGCATTCCCTCTCTCAACTTAAAGGTAGCAATTGATTTGCGAGCATTGGTAATAACAGGTTTTTGACCGGCAATCAACGCCAACTCTTCAACAGCATTATTCAGTTTCTTTTTATCTGCGACAGCATCGCCGACGCCGATATTCAGCACAATTTTAGTCAGCTTCGGAATCTCATGTGGGTTGGTGTAACCGAATTTTTCCACAAGAGATTTTTTTATGACCTGATTGTACAAATCTTCAAAATTTGCCATAAATTTTTCTCCTATTAATCGATTACGTCACCGGTTTTACGAGCAAAGCGCACCTTTTTGCCGTTAACTTCCTTATAGCCTACCTTGGTGGCCTTGCCATCTTTAGCATAAGCTACTTTGGAAACATTGAGCGGTGCTTCCTTGGTCACAATACCTCCGGGGTTGGTCTGGCTGGGCTTGGTATGTCTTTTTACCAAGTTCACACCCTGAACAATCACCTTATTTTCTTTCGGCATTGCTTTCAAAACTTCACCAGTTTTGCCTTTGTCATCGCCTGACAAAATGACAACTTGGTCGCCCTTTTTAATCTTCAATTTAGGCATTATAATACCTCCGGTGCTAATGAAATAATTTTCATAAATTTCTTGGTTCTGAGCTCTCTGGTAACGGGGCCGAAGATACGAGTACCGATCGGCTCGCCGTCCTTATTAATGAGAACAGCAGCGTTCTTGTCAAAGCGGATTACCGATCCGTCTTTGCGTCTGATATCACTGGCAGTACGAACAATCACTGCCTTGTGAACATCACCTTTCTTCACACGACCCTTTGGAATAGCGTCTTTAATCGACACTACAATCACATCGCCAACAGAGGCGTGCATTCTCTTGGACCCGCCAAGAACCTTAATGCACTGCACCTGACGAGCACCAGAGTTGTCGGCGACATCAAGGTTGGTTTGCATCTGTATCATTTTTTATTTCCTTTTCTCTTTTTATGTTGCCGCTTTACGCGTTAGAACCTCTGTCATCCGCGGTAGCGAAAACCGGCACAATCAAACCTTAAACCCGTCTTCGCTCCGCAGACAAAACTTTTTTCTTAACGCATAAGGCAGTTACTCCTAGGCGTTATTAACGACCACAGTCCAAGTCTTATGCTTAGAGATGGGAGCGCATTCTTCAATGCTTACCAAATCGCCGACCTTGAACTGATTATTCTCATCATGAGCTGCATATTTTTTGCTTTTCTTGATGAACTTTTTATAAACAGGATGCATAACCTGACGCTCTACGCTGACCACGACGGTCTTATCCTGCTTATCACTCACAACAACACCCTGAAGAATTCTTTTAGGCATATTATTTCTCCCTTCAATTATTCTTCTTGCGCTCAGTGATGAGCGTGTTGATTTTTGCTACTTCTTTGCGGACTTTTGCCAACTGAGCCGTATTCTGCAATTGTCCGGTTGCTTGTTGAACGCGCAGATTAAACTGTTCTTTTTTATCCTCGACCAGCTTAGCCTCCAATTCATCCAAGCTCATAGCGCGCAAATCTTTAGTTTTTGTTTTAACCATTATTCTGCTCCCAATTGTGAATTAAGTTTTTTAACAAACTTAGTTTTAATCGGTAATTTAGCAGCACCCAAAGCCAACGCCGAACGAGCAACTTCCTCGCTTACGCCGCCGCACTCAAACAGAATGCGCCCCGGCTTAACTCTGGCTACCCAAAATTCTATTGAGCCTTTACCTTTTCCCATACGTACCTCGGCCGGCTTATCCGAAACCGGAACATCAGGGAAAATTCTGATCCACAACTGACCAAGTCTCTTCATTTCACGGGTAATCGCACGACGCGCCGCCTCAATTTGACGAGCTGTAATGCGCTCCGGTGTCAGAGCCTTCAAGCCATATGAACCGAAACTCAATTCTGATCCGCCTTTGGCCAAGCCGTGAATACGACCCTTATGCTGTTTGCGGAATTTCATTCTTTTTGGACTTAACATTTTCTATTCACCTTTATTTTTGTTCAGCCAACTTTTTGTCTTGAGCCATCGGATCATGAGCCATAATTTCACCCTTGTAGATCCAAACTTTTACGCCGCAAGCGCCATAAGTTGTATGAGCTGTTGAGGTTGCATAATCAATGTCAGCACGCAGTGTGTGCAAAGGCACTCTACCCTCGCGATAGTGTTCGGTGCGAGCAATCTCGGCGCCGCCCAAACGTCCCGAGCAAGCGACCTTAATTCCTTCTGCACCCAAGCGCAAAGCCGACTGCATAACGCGTTTCATCGCTCTGCGGAAAGCAACACGTCTTTCCAACTGCTGAGCCACGCTGTCTGCCACCAACTGTGCATCCAACTCAGGTTTTCTCACTTCTACGATGTTCAATTGAACTTCAGAATCAGTCATTTTTTGAATGTCTTTTTTCAAAACTTCAATATCCTGACCTTTCTTGCCAATTACAACACCCGGTCTTGCCGAATAAATGGTGACCCGAGCCTTCTTAGCCGGTCTTTCAATCAAGATCTTGCTAACACCGGCAGCCGCCAATTTATCCTTCAAAAACTCTTTAATTTTAACGTCTTCGTGAAGGTAATCCGCATACTTATCATCAGCATACCAACGAGAGTCCCAAGTGCGGTTAACGCCCAAACGAAGACTGGTAGGATTTACTTTTTGTCCCATTAGATTACTCCTCACGCTCTGCAACGACGATTGTCATGCTGGAGAAGGGTTTTAAAATTCTTGCCCCTCTGCCGCGACCTCTCGCGCTCATACGTTTCATTACCAAACCTTTGCCGACATAAGCCGATTTAACAACCAACTTATCAATGTTAAGCTGATGATTGTTTTCAGCATTGGCAATCGCCGATTGTAAAACAGTCAAAGCAACTTTAGCAATTCTTTTCTTCGAAAAGCTGAGCTCGGCAACCGCCTTAGAAGCGCTCATACCGCGAATAGTCTGAGCAACCAGATTCAGCTTGCGCGGAGAGGTACGGATTGAATGACAAACAGCCAAAGCCTCGCCGTCACTCACTCTTCTTTTATTCTTAACTTGACTCATAATTAACCTCTCTTAGCTTTCTTGTCAGCTGCGTGCCCGTAGAATGTGCGGGTCGGAGCAAACTCACCGAATTTATGACCAATCATATCCTCGGTAACCAAAACCGGAATAAATTTGTGACCGTTGTGCACACCAAAAGTCAAACCGACAAACTGCGGCAACATGGTGGAACGACGCGACCAAATTTTAATCACTTCATTACGCTTGGAAGCTCTGGCAGCTTCAGCTTTTTTCAGAAGATAGCCATCAACAAACGGGCCTTTCCATACGGAACGTGTCATTAGCGTTTCTCCTTATTTCTTCTTGTTATCATGACGGCTTCTCATAATGAACTTATCCGTCTTTTTGTTAGTACGAGTCTTATAACCCTTAGTCGGAACACCCCAAGGAGTAACCGGATGACGACCGCCCGAAGTGCGACCTTCACCACCGCCGTGCGGGTGATCAACAGGGTTCATGGCAACACCGCGCGATACCGGACGGTTGCCCAGCCAACGATTGCGGCCGGCCTTGCCCAAAGACTTGTTTTGGTTATCCGGATTCGAAACCGCGCCGACGGTAGCCAAGCATTCTTCACGAACAATTCTCAGCTCTCCGGAGCTCAATTTCAACTGCGCATAGCCGGCATCCTTACCCACCAACTGAGCATAACATCCGGCCGAACGAACCAACTGTCCGCCCTTACCGGCCTTCAGCTCAACATTGTGAATAATGGTACCAACCGGCATACTCTTCAAAGGCATAGCATTACCCGGTTTAATATCCGCCTTTTGGGAAGAAATAACCTTGTCACCGGCCTTCAATCTTTGCGGAGCCAAAATATAAGCCTTTTCGCCGTCTGCATAGCTAATCAAAGCAATAAAAGCAGAACGATTCGGATCATATTCGATTCTCTCGACAGTTGCCTCAGAATCAAACTTTCTGCGTTTGAAGTCAATCACGCGTAATTTGCGCTTATGACCGCCACCAACCCTGCGGCTTGTAACGTGCCCGAAGTTATCGCGGCCGCCGGTCTTTGTCAAACCGACAGTCAGAGTCTTCTCGGGTTTGCCTTTGTACAACTCGCTTCTGTCAACGATAACGAGCTGACGAAGTCCAGGAGATGTGGGCTTATAATTTTTCAATGCCATTTTTTAAATTCCCGTTGTAACATCAATATTTTGACCTTCGGCAAGAGTAACCACAGCCTTCTTGAAGTCAGAACGCTGACCTTTGTGACCGCGGAAAACTTTTGTCTTACCATTCATACAAATAGTGTTTACCTTTGTAACCTTAACATTGAAGATTGCCTCAACCGCAGCCTTAACGTCATTTTTATCGGCACACAAAGGAACCATAAACATAACCTTGCCATTTTCCGAAGACAACATTGACTTCTCGGTTAAAATCGGGCGAACCAATGTGTCATACATCTTGGCGGTTACATTATTTGTGTTTTTCGACTTACTCATTTCAATCTCTCTCCCAAGCAGGCAACTGCATCCTTAGTCAAGACCAACTTATCTTTTCTCAAGATGTCATACACGTTAGCGCCAATCGCCGGCAACACATCAACATTAACCAAATTGCGCGAAGCCAATGCAAAATTGGTGTCAATTTCTTTGCCGCCGATAATCAAACAGTTGTCCAAACCGCAAGTCTCCAAAGCATTCTTCAGCAACTTGGTTTTCGGCTCAGTCAATTTGGCCTCATCCAAAATTACCAATTTGCCTTCCTGCAACTTCGACGACAATGCAGTCTTCAAACCCAATTGTCTGAACTTCTTGGTCAAATCATGCGAATGATCTCTGACCACCGGACCAAACACCACGCCACCTTTACGGAACTGAGTTCCCTTTCTGGAACCCTGACGTGCCCGACCGCCGCCTTTTTGCTTAAACGGCTTTGCCGGAGTAAGTGCTACTTCCGAGCGTCCCTTGGTCTTGTGAGTGCCGGCCTGCAATTTGGCCAATTGCCAAACTACAACGCGATGCAAGATGTCGGCGCAAACTTCCAAGCCAAAAATCGACTTGTCAAGCTCAATCGAACCAACAACTGTATTTTCCAAATTTAAGATGTCCTGTTTCATATCTTTCATCCTTCAATCTTATGCATTTTCAGCCGCAGTATCAGCTTCGGCTTTAGCTGCAACAGGTTCATCAACTTTAATCAAACCGGCAGGCATCGGCAACTTAACTGAAGCAGATTTCTTGATGGCATCGGTGACATAAACCCAAGAATTATCCGCTCCCGGAACGCCGCCTTTAACCATAATCAATCCCTTGTCAGCATTAACAGCCACAACTTTGAGGTTTTGTACGGTAACCCGCTCTGCCCCCATATGTCCGGCCATCTTTTTGCCCTTAAACACTTTACCGGGATCTTGTCTTTGTCCTGTAGAACCATGAGAGCGGTGCGAAATAGACACACCGTGCGATGCTTCCAAACCGGCAAAATTGTGACGCTTCATAACGCCGGCAAAACCTTTACCGATTGATGTGCCGCAAACGTCAACAAATTGACCGGCAACAAAATGTTCTACAGATAATTTATCACCGACATTCAAGAGGCAGTCCTGAGATACTCTGAACTCTGCCAACTTGCTCTTCGGCTCAACTTTAGCTGAAGCAAAATATCCCTTCATCGGCTTTGTCAAGTTCTTTGCTTTGATATCGCCGCAACCCAATTGAACCGATGTATAGCCATCCTTCTCTTTGGTTTTAACTGCGACAACTTCCAAGCCGTTAACCTGCAAAACCGTGACCGGAACGTGAGTTCCGTCAACTTCAAAAATGCGGGACATTCCAAGTTTTTTTGCAATCAGACCTGTACGCATTATTATTTTTCCTTTTCTTAATTGGTTGACCTGCCCGAAAATTCAACAAGCCAACATTAAATTATAACTTAATTTCGACATTCACACCGGCTGCCAAATCCAGCTTCATCAAAGCATCAACCGTTTGCGGTGTCGGATCTACGATATCCAGCAATCTCTTGTGAGTACGGATTTCGAACTGCTCACGCGATTTTTTATCAACGTGCGGAGAACGATTAACCGTAAACTTCTCGATTCTGGTCGGCAAGGGGATAGGACCTCTTACCTCAGCGCCTGTTCTTTTGGCGGTGTGCACAATCTCTGCAGTCGAGAGATCAAGCAAACGATGGTCAAAAGCCTTCAGGCGAATTCTTATATTTTGTGCATCCATTTTTACACTTTTCCTTATAACTAGACGGCACCCACTTAAGTTTTTTTTAAGCCGCCGTCTAAAAATTGTTAAACCATGCAGAGCCTTGTGATTTTATTTTTTCATTGCTGAACCTTCGCAATGCGCCTCAAAAAAATCAGCCAAATCCAAGGGTTACGCTATGTCATATACCCAAAAGTCCGCAACCTAAAATCACGTCCGAACCTTTGACGTGAGCGCTTTATAACATATCATAAATTCAATTGCAAGCAAAATTTCATCAAAAAATCAAAAAAAATTACCATTACCGCGCTCGCAAACTTAAGCCCAGACTCTGTTTGCGCGGTTTTATTTTTTTGTCAAATCAGAGTCTACTCAGCATAAAAACACATTTTTTATTTTTTTATCTATCGCTTTCTAACCACAAAAAAATACCTCCCAAGGCTTAAAGCATCGTTGCTTAAAATCAAGCGACACTCTTCCCCTTGAGAAGTATTTTTTTATTTTTTATCAGTCAGATAAGACTACACCAACTTCTTTTGGTCTTCTCTCATCTCCTGAATTTCTTTGTCATTTTGCGCTGCAACTTTTTTCAACGCCCGCAAAACTGTTCCCGTACCGGCCGGTATCAATCGTCCGACGATGACGTTTTCTTTCAGACCACGCAAATCATCGACCTTGCCTTCAACTGCAGCCTCCGTCAAAACTCTGGTGGTTTCTTGGAAGGATGCTGCCGAAATAAACGACTTGGTCTGCAAACTGGCTTTGGTAATACCCAACAGCACCGGATCTGCCTGTGCCGGAGTCTCACCGGCTTCGATTGCTTTGGCATTTCTGGCCTCAAAGTCATCAGCGTCAACCTGCTCACCTACCAAATAGGTAGTATCACCGGGCTCGGTAATCTCAACTTTGCGCAACATCTGCGATACAATAACCTCAATGTGCTTATCGTTGATTTTAACACCTTGCAGACGATATACGTCTTGAATCTCCTTGACCAAATACTCGGCCAATTTTTCAACTCCCAACACACGCAAAATATCATGCGGCGCCGGAGTACCATCGACCAAAGCGTCGCCCTTCTTGACCACATCGCCGTCTTGAACAATCAACCGCCGCCCTTTAGGAATCAAGTACTCTACAGCATTACCTTTAGCCGGAACCACCATAATCCGTTGTTTGGACTTATAATCCTTACCAAACTCGACCACACCGTCGATATCCGAAATAATTGACGGATCCTTCGGGCGTCTGGCTTCAAACAACTCGGCAACTCTGGGCAAACCACCGGTAATATCTTTAGTCTTCGACGATTCTCTGGGGATTCTGGCAATAACATCGCCGACTTTCACCTCCATACCGTTGTCAACCGACAAAATCGCATCAGCTGCCATATAATAGCGAACCTCTTTGCCATTGTCCGACATTACCTGTTTACCTTTGGCATCTTTCAGAATAATGCTCGGCTTCAAACCGGCATTAGCTGCATTTGAGCGCCAATCAATAACAATCTTGGAGACAATACCGGTAGTCTCGTCGGTAACCTCTTTAACCGAGATATTGTTAATCAAGTCAACCAATTCAACTCGACCGGCTTTTTCGGTAATCACCGGAACCGTAAACGGATCCCACTCGGCAATCTTTTGTCCCTTTTTGACCTTATCTCCCTCGGCCACCAGCAATTTGGTGCCATAAGGAATATTGTGGCGCGATTTTTCTCTGCCCTGATTGTCAACAATCACAATCTCACAGTTACGCGACAACACCAACCCGTGGCCTTCGGAGTTAACCACCACATGACCGTTATCCAACTTCATTACACCGGCAAACGGCACTTCAACCGACGCTTGTTCCGCGCCCTTCTGAGCCGCACCACCAATGTGGAAAGTTCTCATGGTAAGCTGAGTTCCGGGCTCACCGATGGACTGTGCGGCAATAACGCCGACCGCCTCACCGATATTAACCGGAGTACCTCTGGCCAAATCGCGACCATAACAAGCAGCACATACACCATGTTCGGATTCGCAAGTCAGCGCCGAACGCACCTTCACCTGCTCCACTCCGGCGGCTTCCACCACTTCGACATCATTCTCATCAATCAGTTTGCCCTTCTTAATCAGGACCTCACCGGTTTCCGGATGAACAATATCTTCATTGATGGTACGTCCCAAAATTCTATCGCCGATGGACACGATAACATTACCGCCATCCACCACCGGACGCACTACAATACCGCGCTCGGTGCCGCAGTTGGTCTCCGTAACCACAACATCTTGCGCCACATCAACCAAACGACGGGTCAGATAACCCGAGTTAGCAGTCTTCAAAGCGGTATCGGCCAAACCTTTGCGCGCGCCGTGCGTCGAGTTAAAGTATTCCGACACCGTCAAACCTTCCTTAAAGTTTGAGATAATCGGCTGCTCAATAATCTCACCCGACGGCTTAGCCATCAATCCGCGCATACCGGCTAATTGACGCATTTGCGCTGCCGAACCGCGGGCTCCCGAGTGGGCCATCATATAAACCGAGTTGATATACCCGTTTTCCGTCTTAGAGATGTTTTTCATCATCTCGTCGGCCACCTTGTCGGTACAAGCCGCCCAAATATCAACCACTTTGTTGTATTTTTCGCCTTTGGTAATCAAACCGTTTTGATATTGCTGCTCAAATTCTTTGACCTGCGCCTCGGTTTCTTCAATCAAGGCCTTCTTGGTATCCGGCACAATCAAATCGTCCTTACCGAAAGAAATACCCGCCTTACAAGCATTGGCAAAACCCAAACTCATAATTTTGTCAACGAACAAACAGGTTTCTTTTTGCCCGCAATGACGATAAATCGTGTCGATAATTTCCCCAATTTCCTTTTTACGCAACAAGCGGTTTACCAACGAAAACGACACATTTTTATGCTTCGGCAAAGTCTCAGAAACGATAATACGTCCCGGAGTTGTCTCCACCAAACCATATTTCAGGTTGCCCTCGTCATCGACATACTCCATACGGCATTTAATCTTGGCGTGCAAATCCACCGCCTTTTCAAACAAAGCCATCTGTACCTCGTTGAAGTCGGCAAAAGACATTCCCTCACCCTTCATACCTTCGGCTTCGTAAGTAAGATAGTAAATACCCAACACCATATCTTGCGTCGGCACAATAATCGGCTTACCGGATGCCGGCGACAAAATATTGTTGGTCGACATCATCAAAACACGAGCCTCCAACTGCGCCTCAATCGACAAAGGAACGTGAACGGCCATTTGGTCACCATCGAAGTCGGCATTAAACGCTGTACAAACCAACGGGTGCAAATGAATTGCCTTACCTTCGACCAAAACCGGTTCAAACGCCTGAATACCCAAGCGGTGCAAGGTCGGCGCGCGGTTAAGCAAAACCGGATGCTCGCGAATAACCTCTTCCAGAATATCCCATACTTCCGGACGCTCCTTCTCCACCATACGCTTCGCCGCTTTGATAGTAGTGGCATGACCATACAGCTCCAACTTGGCATAAACAAACGGCTTGAATAATTCCAACGCCATCTTTTTAGGCAATCCGCACTGTTGCAATTTCAACTCCGGACCTACGGTAATAACCGAACGCCCCGAATAGTCAACGCGTTTACCCAACAAGTTCTGACGGAAACGTCCCTGCTTACCTTTCAGCATATCCGACAAAGACTTCAGCGGACGCTTATTCGTTCCGGTGATGGCTCTGGTCCGGCGCCCGTTATCAAACAAGGCATCAACCGATTCCTGCAACATTCTTTTTTCGTTGCGAACAATAATGTCCGGAGCGTGCAATTCCAACAATCTCTTCAATCGATTGTTGCGGTTAATTACCCGACGATACAAATCGTTCAAGTCCGAAGTGGCAAACCGACCGCCGTCCAACGGCACCAAAGGACGCAACTCCGGCGGAATTACCGGCAACACATCCAAAATCATCCATTCCGGCTTAGTGTTCGATTCGATAAACGACTCAATAATCTTCAGCCGTTTAACCAGCTTTTTGCGCTTGGCCTCCGAAGCATTATCCTTCAACTCGGCTCGAATAACATCGCGTTGCTCTTCCAAGTTGATATTAGCCAAAATCTCTTTCAAAGCCTCGGCGCCGATAGATGCTCTGAAAGCATCCTCGCCATACTCGTCCAAAGCCTCCTGATATTGGTCTTCGCTCAGCAACTCGTTTATCCCGAGCGGGGTCAACCCCGGCTCAATCACAATGTAGCTCTCAAAGTACAAAACGCGTTCCAAAGCCTTCATCGGGATATCGGTAATCATCGAAATACGGCTGGGCAGCGACTTCAAAAACCAAATATGCGCTACCGGTGCCGCCAGTTCAATATGCCCCATTCTCTCACGGCGCACCTTGGATAAAGTAACCTCAACACCGCACTTTTCACAAACGATGCCGCGATATTTCATCCGTTTATACTTGCCGCACAAGCACTCATAATCCTTAACCGGACCGAAAATACGTGCACAAAACAGGCCATCTCTCTCCGGCTTAAACGTGCGATAGTTAATGGTTTCGGGCTTTTTAACCTCGCCATACGACCAAGAACGAATCTGCTCGGGAGAAGCTATCGAAATCTTGATTTTATCAAAAGTTTCAGGCGATACCTGTCCACCAAAATATTTTGCTATATCATTCATCTTAAACTAACTCCTCTATCCTAAATTTCATCGTTCAACAGTTCAACGTTCAAGCACAAAGATTTAATTTCCTTGGTCAATACGTTAAACGATTCCGGAATTCCGGTCTCAAACGTATCTTCACCGCGAACAATCGCCTCATAAACTTTTGAACGTCCGTTCACATCATCGGATTTAACTGTCAACATTTCTTGCAAGGTATAGGCCGCACCATATGCTTGCAAAGCCCAAACCTCCATCTCACCGAAACGTTGTCCGCCAAATTGCGCCTTACCGCCCAACGGCTGTTGGGTAACCAAACTGTAAGGTCCTACCGAACGAGCGTGCATCTTCTCATCAACGATGTGGTGCAGTTTAATCATATAAATGATACCAACGGTAACCTTGCGGTCAAACTTCTCACCGGTGCGACCGTCATACAAATCAATCTGCCCCGATGTCGGCAAGCCGGCCATCGACAGCATCTTGTTGATATCATCGCCCGTAGCTCCGTCAAATACCGGAGTTGCCATCGGAATACCGCGTTTCAGGTTGGGGATCATTTTGTCCAGCTCTTTAGCGGTCATCTTCTCGATTTCGCGTTTATATTGTTTCTCGCCATAAACATCTTTCAGTTTGGCCCGCAAATCTTTCTCCGATTTCTCGCCTTTTTTATACTGTTCCCACAACTCATTAACCTGAGCACCCAATTTCTGCGCTGCCCAGCCGAGGTGAGTTTCCAAAATTTGCCCCACATTCATACGCGAAGGCACACCCAACGGGTTGAGCACAATATCAACCGGTGTACCATCTTCCATATAAGGCATATCCTGCAACGGCAAAACGCGTGAAATCGTACCTTTGTTACCATGACGACCGGCAATTTTATCTCCGGATTGGATTTTGCGTTTGGTAGCAATGAACACTTTAACCATCTTCAAAACCCCAGGCAACAAATCATCACCGCGCTGAACCTTCTCTACGCGATCATCAAAATGATGCTGTACCTTCTCAACTCGCTTGTCAAAAGCGGCCAGCAATTCTTCCAAATTGGCCATCACCTTTTCGTCTTTAACTACGATTTTGCGCCATTGCGAAGACGGAATTGCCGCCAAATCTTTTTCGGTGATTTTAGCCTTTTTCGCCAAAGTTCCCTTCGGAGCATCAACCACCTCTTGGCCTACCAGCATTTGACTAATTCTCGCCTCAACGTTGCGGCGAATAATGGCAATTTCATCATCACGGTCTTTGGCCAGTTGTGAAATTTCCTGCTGCTCAATTGACAAAGCGCGTTCGTCCTTTTCCAGTCCGCGACGGGAGAATACGTGAACATCCACCACCACGCCTTCAATACCGGGCTGAACCCGCAACGAAGTATCGCGAACATCCGATGCCTTCTCGCCAAAGATAGCGCGCAACAATTTTTCCTCAGGAGTAACCGGCGATTCACCTTTCGGAGTTACCTTGCCGACCAAAATATCTCCGGCCTTAACCTCGGCACCGATATATACAATACCGGCCTCATCCAAGTTACGCAAAGCATCTTCACCGACATTGGGAATATCGCGGGTAATTTCCTCTTGTCCCAATTTTGTATCACGAGCCATTACCTCAAATTCTTCAATATGCAAAGAGGTAAACACATCATCACGCGAAATCCTCTCGGAAAGCAAAATCGCATCCTCATAGTTCAACCCGTTCCACGGCATAAATGCCACCAAAACATTCTTACCCAAGGCCAGCTCGCCCATATCAGTGCAATGTCCGTCAGCCATAATGTCACCGGCCTTAACTTCGTCACCGACATGAACCAACGGCACTTGGTTAATGCAGGTATTTTGGTTGGAACGACGGAACTTCGACAAACGATAAATTTCCACACCGGCATTGGCGGCGTGCTCATCTTTTGAGCGCACCACAATACGGTTGGCATCAACCGAGTCAACAATACCGTCAGCCTTACAAACAACGGTCGCACCGGAATCTTTGGCCACCACGGCCTCAACACCGGTACCTACCAACGGCGCTTCCGAGCGCAGCAAAGGCACACCTTGACGTTGCATATTCGATCCCATCAATGCGCGGTTAGCATCGTCGTTTTCCAAGAACGGAATCAACGCTGTTGCCACCGACACCAATTGTTTCGGCGAAACATCGATAAAGTTGATTTCTTCCGGCTTGGCAAACTCAAACTCGCCGGCCTTGCGGCAAGCCACCAACTCTGCTTCAAAATGCCCGTCATCTTTAACCTTGGCATTGGCCTCCGCGATGCGGTATTTACCTTCTTCGTCCGCTGACAAATAAACCACTTCGGATGTTACCTTGCCGTTGACCACCTTACGATAAGGACATTCAATAAAACCGTATTTATTGATGCGCGCATAGGTTGACAGCGAGTTAATCAAACCGATGTTCGGTCCTTCCGGCGTCTCAATCGGGCAAATACGGCCATAGTGCGTCGGATGCACATCGCGTACCTCAAATCCGGCACGGTCGCGGCTCAATCCTCCGGGGCCCAACGCCGACAAACGACGCTTGTGAGTAATCTCGGACAACGGATTGTTCTGATCCATAAACTGTGACAGCTGCGAAGACCCGAAGAACTCTCTGATAACCGAAGCAATCGGCTTGGCATTCACCAAATCTTGCGGCTTAACATTATTCAAATTCTCAGAACTCATTCTCTCACGGATAGCTCTCTCCATCCGAAGCAGACCCATCCGATATTGATTTTCCATCAACTCACCGACCGAACGCACACGACGATTGCCTAAGTGGTCAATATCATCGACCTCGCCTTTGCCGTCGCGCAGCTCAACCATATGCTTCACAATGCGCAAAATATCGTCTTTACGCAAGGTGCCCAAGGTATCCGGCGCATCATCAAAAGAAATATCCATTGCCGAATTTATCTTAACCCGTCCTACCGATGACAAATCATATCTGTCCTTATCAAAGAACAAGCCATACAACAAAGCGTCGGCCGCCTCGTATGTCGGAGGATCACCCGGACGCATAACCCGATAGATATCCAACAGCGCCTCTTCACGGCATGAATTTTTGTCAATTGCCATTGTGTTGCGGATGTACGGCCCGACATTAACCCCGTCAATAAACAAGGTTTTAATCTCTTTGATTTTTTGTTCCTCAATCTTGTCCATCAACTCTTTGGTAATTTCATCACCGACCTCGGCCAAAATCTCTTTGGTTTTCGGAGCTGTCAAATTAGCGCCCAAGAACTTACCGATAACCTTCTCCTTGGCAATGCGATAAAATTTCAATCCGTTATCTGCCAGCTTTTGTGCTGCCCGCGCCGGCAATTTTTTACCGGCTTCCCAAACCACCGCACCGGTGTCGGCATCAACCAAATCAAAATCAAATTTAACACCTTTCATCTTGGTCGGATCAAAAGCTGCACGCCAGCCCTTTTTATCCGCCTCATAAGTGTCAACATCGTAGAAATAATTAAGGATTTCTTCTTTGTCCATTCCCTTAATTTCGGAACGGTCCATATATTTACCCTGCTTTTCCAGCTTAGCCATCTTCTCAATGGTCTCTTTCGAATACAAAGAATATAACAGCGATGTTACCGGCAGCTTACGACGGCGGTCAATCCGCACATAAACCAAATCTTTGGCATCAAACTCAAAATCCAACCACGAACCGCGATAAGGAATAATCCGCGCGGCAAACAAATATTTGCCCGACGAAACCGTTTTGCCCTTATCATGGTCAAAGAACACCCCCGGCGAACGGTGCATCTGCGATACAACCACACGCTCGGTGCCATTGAAAATAAACGTTCCTTTGTCGGTCATCAAAGGAATATCGCCCATATAAACATCCTGCTCCTTAATGTCGTGGATAGATTTGGCACCAGTCGCCTCATCAACATCCCATACCACCAAACGCAAGGTAGCCTTAACCGGAGCCGCATAAGTCATATCGCGCTTAATGCACTCATCAACATCATATTTTGGGGTTTCCAGTTCGTATTTTACAAACTCCAGTTCACCATTGCCCGAAAAATCTCTGATGGGGAAAATTGACTTAAATACTTCCTCCAAACCGAACTCGCTGGCATCATGTCCATCGGCGGAAATAAAATTATCATAAGAACCGGTCTGAACCTCGATAAGGCTGGGCATATCCGCCACAGCATCGATTCTGCCGAAATTTCTTCTTACACGTCTTTTGCTCGTATAAGACTCTTTCATCGTATTAATATCCTTTTTTAGCTAAAAATCCCGCGCCAATACTTTTCAAGCCCACGACCTGAATCCCGTACGCGAGAGGTTACAACATCTATATGTCAAAAAAAACGCAATTTAAAATGCGATTCGCAAACCCGTCACAATTTAAAAAACTATTTATTTTCAGACGATTGGACGGCAAAAATAATAATGCATTATTATGTTTAAACACGCGCGATTCATAGCACAATATTTTATAAAAGCAAGAACTTTTTTTTGCAAAATGTAGTAGCCAAAATAGAAATGTACCGCTTCTGCCAAAATAGAAATGTCCTATAATAAAGAAAAAAATAAGGGGACATGAGAATGGAAAACATATTAGGATTAATCAAATTAAATGAGGCAGGACAAGAAAGCGGGAACCTTATCGCAAGCGCAAAGAACACACGACAACATTTGGTGAAATGCTGCAATATTCTTTAAATTTCTGGTCTTAAGCCCACAAAAAACTTTACATTTTGGCGTTATTTTATAATAATAGTTGTAAGTGTATCGGTGGAGACTTTATTATGACAAAGTATATAATCACTACTGCAAATGTCTTTATTCCAGCTGAAATTCGGTATACCAATATCTCAAGCACATACCTTCCAGCGGATGTACTAAACAAGTTACTAAAGGTTTTTGGTAAAGACAGTACATTGGTTGCAGGAGTAGATGTGTATGGTAAACACGCGTACAGAGCTCTAAAAGAGGTGAAAAATAAAAATAAATATATAAATGATTGCAAGACAAAGTTTAGAAATACTCTCAAACTGTGGGGTATAGAGCCTGATTTGTATATTGATTCTGACAATGATAAAATGAATGAATTTGTCGAGTATTCAATTAAAAACTTACAAAATAAAGGGCTAATTGAAAAAGTTGATGACCCTACTTTTTATTGCCGTGATTGTAATGAAGAACTTTCTAAATCTGAATGTAATATTACATCTAAAGAGGAAAATCGCTTAAAAAAATATGATAAACTTGATGATTTTATCAATGAAGATATAGAATGTAGATTATGCGGTGGCCAAAATGTAGAAATAAGGATGGAACATCAGTGGGAACTTAAGCTCCCAAGAACCTCTTTTTTAACTTCATTGATAGAACAACAGGATCAGGCATCCAATGTTTGTCAAAATATGCAAGGAATATATGATAATAACTTTAATACTTGGGTTTTCACTCGTAATAATTATGGCAGAGTTATGCCTATTGACAAAGATAAAAGAATTTATCTATGGTATGATTCTCTTATATCAAAACTGTTACCATTAACAAATAATCCAGAAAATGTATCAAATGATCTTAAAGAGTCGGAGTACTTTTGTTATTTTGGAAAAAATATTTTGCCTTACTATTCTTTAATTATGCCGACTATTTTCAAATATGGATTCAACGCTGAACAAATGAACATTAAATACGAAGCAAGAGGATTTTGTCTAACCCAAGAAAATGATGCATCTATCCTCTCGCAAGATGTATATACTCCTGAAGAATTAAGCCGTGTTAGGTTATTCGTACTTTCCAGAGTTCCTGATAAAATTAAAGACTATAAACTGACTGAAGATAATTATAAACAATTTTTAAGCGGAACTTATAAAAATCTAATTAAGTATTTTCATAGGACATCGCCTATATTGTCCGGTGCAATAATCGATTTTAATTCTGATGAATATAGAATTATAGAAAATCATGTGTTAAACGGTCGAGTAAATAAAGTTGTTTCGACGATAGAACAATGGGCAATAGATGATCTGAAAGAAATTGGTAAAAATACTTATGATATCAAAAAAGTTAAAAATAGGCACGCAATAATTACTAAAGTTATTGGAGCTATAGCTCCGAATATGATTAAGGAATTAAATTACACAAATAAGATATCTCAAGTGAATCAAGCAATATTGGAGAAAAAATATGATCATTCCAAATAAATTAAAATCTCAAGACACAGTTGCAACAGTATCAATTTCGTTTGGAACCGCAAATATATTTCCGAGTAGATACAATGCTGGTATTAATGAACTAAAGCATAAATTTGGTTTTAGGGTAAAGGAAATGCCTAATTCCTTGAAGCCGCATCCATGGTTACAAGACCATCCAGAAGCAAGAGCTCAAGATATTATGAAGGCATTTGAGGATAGCGAGGTTAAGGCTGTAATATGTAATATTGGTGGTAATGATAGTGTACGCATAATACGCTATCTAAATGAAGATATAATAAAAAATAATCCTAAAATATTTTTAGGTTATTCTGATGCAACAGCAATTCACGTATATTTATATAAATTGGGTATAACATCATATTATGGCCCAACGATAATGGCTGGTTTTGCTGAAAATGGTGGAATGCAAAAATATTCATATGAGTGCTTGAAACAAATGATTTGTGAAGAAGGTAAAGTTAAGTTGTATCCTAACAAAGATGGGTGGACTAATGAATTTTTAGATTGGGGAAAACCTGATAATCAATTTATAAAACGTAAATTAATTAAAGGATGTGAGCCAAAACTTTTACAGGGAAATAAAAATGTTAGCGGTCATCTTATAGGTGGATGTATGGAAAGTTTGGAATTATTAAAAGGAACTCCTTTCTTTTTTCGTTTAGAGGATTTTAAGGATGCTATTTTATTTTTAGAGCTTTCAGATATTAATTTAGGCTGTAATTATTTTATGAAATGTTTAAGAAACTATGGTCTAATGGGAGTATTTGATCAAATAAGAGCATTAATAATAGGTCGTCCTGGAGAGTTTTTTGATGATATGTCCAAGCTAGATGCTTTTGATGAGTACGCTAAAAGAGTGGTTTCTGTAGAATTTAACCACCCTGAATTGCCAATTGTTTCAAGAATGGATTTTGGGCACACAGAGCCAATGATGACGCTTCCGTATGGACAAGTGGCAAAACTTGATATAAATGACTTGTCTTTAGAGTTTGAAAATAAATGAAAAATATTCGTGAAATTATGAATAAGCGTAAACATGAGGATTATTTGCCTCCTGATTACTATATAAAACTTTTGAAAACATATTCTTTTTCCGGTAAAACGGATATAGAATTATTCAAAGAAGTTTTGCGGCATATACCTTACACCGATAAAAGTATAGAGTTTGGATGCGGGACAGGTCGAGGAACAAAGGCTTTCTTGGATGTTTGTCCGAATTCTGATTTAGATATTTTAGATTTAAGCAGAGATATGCTTTCTTATAGCAAAATCAGATACGATATAAAAGATGCTATACTAAATGACAGTTTGTCTTTTATGGCACAATGTTCTTCTGTTTATAATTTCTGTTTCAGCCTTTGGAGTTTTTCTCACTCTATTCATCAAAACTTGGAAAAATTTGAAAACGAAACTGAAGGGAAAAAATATGTTAATAGGATTTTAAAAAAATTTATTTGTGAAAATTTAGAAAAAAACGGATATTTTTTTATTATACATTTTGATTCACATTCAGAAGAACAAACTATTTTAATGAGGCAATGGGCTAAAAAGTCTTATGTATACGATAGAAAGGAAAAACAAAGTTTATCGTTAGAGACAATCTTGGAAGCATTGGAAGAACTTAAAAACAACGGTATTGTAAATTATAGGATTGAACACTTATGTGGCGACAGTATTTCCTATGAAAATATTGATGAAGCAATAGAAATTTTCTTAAATTTTCATTTAGAGGGTGTATTTAATCATTGTTCGGATGATGAGTGGTTAAAAATTTATAATGAAGTAAAAACTGACTTAACAAAGCACATAACAGCCATGGGGAAATTGTCAATTTCCCCAGGTTGTTATACAATATTGATTAGTAAAAACTAAATGGGATGAGCAGTAAATAATTCTGGGTCCATGTCTGGATTTTTCTTTCTCAGTAACATTACTGTATAGCCCATATGTGCCAGGTTATATCTAAACAATTGCATATATTCTCTATATACGCGTCTTAATGTTATAGCGGCCTCTGGTGATAAATTTTGTAGATGTTTTCTTGATAAAATGTAGTCGCAAAATTTATCAACTTGTTCTTCCGATAGTTGGTCAAAAGCAAAATCTTTTTCAATAAAAATATCAAATTCGTCTTCGGTAAAAAATTGTTTCCAAAAATCCTTGTATAATGGTTTAATATCGACTTGTATTGCTTTTGATACGTCTCTTATTAATTGTTTAGATGGCTTTTTTATGTAGTACATCGGAACAGCTACCAAAAAACCTGTATCTTTCAACACTCTTTTGTATTCTGAAAGAGCTTTCTTTCTGTCGCTTAATAACGATGTAACGTTACCGCACACGACGACATCAAAAGTTTTATCCGCTAAGGATAGTTGCATTGCGTTATCAAGCTGAAAAGAAAGTAATTTATCCAAATTACAAGATATCGCACGCTTTCTAGCTTCCTCTAAACTATTTTCATTTATATCTATGCCTACAATATTAGCACCAGATAAATTCGCAAGCTCAATTGCTGTATTGCCGGTACTGGTACCTATATCCAGTACTTTTTTCCCAGGTTGCAATCCACTCATTGCAGATATATAAGCAATCGTCTGTGATCCACCAGGAATTCTGTTAGTTTCTTTAACAAGACCTATTAGTTCATTGTAAGACATTTTTTCAATATCATTTGATGTTAATTTTTTTAGGTTCATTTTATACTCCTTAAGGAAAATTTATTTGTCTGTGATTACGGATTAACAGCATACAATCACGAATATCATCATGATTTAAAAGCCATAAAATAAATCTTTCAATTCCCATGCCAAATCCCGCAGTCTGTATAGGAAACAACTTTTTCATATCATAATACCATTGATATCCATCAATCGGTATGTTATGATATTGAAGTGAATTATATAATTCATCTGCTTTTTCACATCTTTCTCCACACCCAACAACTTCTCCTATTCCTGCTAACAAGTCTGCTGCTTTCGCTATTTGGGCATCATCTTCTTTTGATGCCTGATAAAAAGGCACAATTTTAGCTGGCAATTCAGTCAACCAGCAAAACTCGCCATATTTTGCAATCAGTGATTTTTCTCCGTATTTAGTTATTATTTTATTACCATACTCATCAATATTAATTGCTTTTTCAATACCACTAAGCATCTTGAGGGCTTCTGCATAGGTAATTTTACTGAAATGACGCGTTGGATACTTAACAAGTTCAGCAATATGACTTGTATCCGTAAACATTTTTAATTCTTTTTGATTATTTTTTAAAAAGTTATCAGCTAAGAACAATATATATTCTGTAACTAATTGCATCACATCATCAAGATTTCCACGTATTTCAGCTTCCGAGTGAAAAAATTCATTTAAGTGACGTTCATCTACTTCCTCTCCACGGAATGAAGGCATTATATAATAACACCCTTTTTCAGCAAGTCTTGTTCCCACTTCCAAACTAAATTGCATAGAATCAGCTAAAAAAACTTTATTACCTTTTATTTCGATTTGAACAGGAAGTGAATCACTTCCTTCTCCCATAGGAGAACTAATGGAACCAGTTGTTATTGGAAATAAAATAGGGCTTAATCCTTTTTGTTTATAAAATTCATGAGTATAACTGATAATTGCACTAAAAGTATCAAACAAAACTTTATACCATGGATTTGTAAACAAATCATGTAAATGTTCTTTTGAACTTTTTTGTACTTTCATCTATAATTCCTTTAAATACGTTGCTATACTAATACTTTTAACTAAATCGTCAATACAAATCATAGGCATATCGTAGCCAAAATAGAAATGTATCGATTCTGCCGCCTTACCCTTTTACTTACTGCTCAGCATTGCTGCTTTACTGTTTAAGTCCTATTCATCCCAAGGAAATACCACCCATTTGTCTTCCAATTCGCGGGCAAAAATATCAACCTCCGATTTGCCGACAGGTTTGGCGTAAATCGTTACATATTTACCGCGAGGAAACGCCCGCCGCATTACGCGAAAAGTTTGCCCCTTGTCGGATAGGTCATCAACAATCAGCGTATGCTCATCGACACCGCCCACCTGTTCCGGATGGTCGATTTCGTCGAGTTTAAGATGTTCGGCGCCGACATAGGTAGCTATATTAATGACCGCACAATTGCGAATTCCCAATTCGTAGGCCACAATTCCGGCCGGCAGCAGACCGCCGCGAGAAATAGCCACGATTTTGTTATATTCACCCGAGGCTTTGATTTTGACGCACAAGTCTTTGACATCCTGATGAAACTCATCCCAAGAGATAAAAATTTTGTCCGATTGCAACATAAGTTCGGCCTTTCACAATGGTTATGTTATAAGCGACAGGTTAGACCATTTTGTTTTTTTGGCAAGCATAAAAAGGCGGTTTTGCGAAGAATAATCCAGTTGACAAGGAAAACTTCGAATGGTGACGTGCAGTCTGATGCACGCTCAGCTCCGCAAAATATGACTTTTAACCTTTTATAATTTTTCTGCCTTGCCCCATACTTTGACGATGAGTCCCAAAAGTCAGAATGAAAAAAAATAACCTCGGTTAATAAAAAACCGAGGTTTATCAATCTGGTAGGGGTAGTCAGACTCGAACTGACACGGGCTGAGCCCACAAGATTTTGAGTCTAGCGCGTCTACCAATTCCGCCATACCCCCGAAAACAGAGTTATCAATAATATATTTATTTTTTATAGTCAACTGTTTTTTTTAACAAAAATAATATTTTTTTCCGCAGCCGATAACGCGCTTTATCAGCAGCTCTATTCCGCCTTGCCGGAAAGCCCGTTGGCAATCTGCATATTGATATTAATCAGCACCTCCAATTTTTCCGGTGACGGATGCGACAAAACCTCGTAGGTGCGCTTAAAAATAAAATTGGCCAAATTGATAATATTCTGCCGAACGGTAAGGTTGTGCGGGCAAGCCTCATCACGGGCACCCGAGGCCAAAAACACCCACAAACGGCGGTTTTTTTCCAAAACCTGAGGCAATTCTTTGCGCCGTTCTTCCCAGTTTTCTTTGAGTTGGTTCAAGGCCGCGGAGGATTTTACCAAAGCGCGGATTTCCATTTCTTTCTCGTCCATACCGGCGGTTTCGGTTTGTTTGTAGCTGCCTATGTTGTCCATTTGCTAAAATATTCCTTTTATAAAATGTTTGTTAACTTAAATGATATATCATAAAATCAACTCTACAGCAATATATCAACCACATAAGGCAAAAGCAACAATGAAAAAAATCCTGCTAACAGTTTTTATATTTTTTGCAACCATAACAACGAGTTATAACATTCCATCAGCTTGGGCCGATTCCGAAAAAATCACCATCGGCGGCTACGAGGATTATCCCCCCTTTGGCTGGCTGGATGATAACAACCGGCTGCAATCGGTGTTCGGGGTGATAATGGACAACCTCAAAACCGAAATAAACAAAGATTTTATTTATCGCACTTACAAACAAACCGAGGAAAATTGGGGAGAAGATGTCGCCAACAAGCAATTGGATATTTTTTTAGGCGCTTATAATCAGAGCGATAAGTTTGAGAGAATGCAACTGATGTATCCGGCGATATTGAGCAATCCGGTGACTTTTTTTATGCTCACCATCCGCACCGGCGAGGTGAAAACGCCGGAGGATTTGAAACGACTGAAAGGTCTGCGGTATTCCGGCGAAGTCTTTACCGACTTTGTTGAGAATCGCCTGAGTGAGCTTAATCTGGAACCTTGCGACTCTTTTTATGATATTTTTGAAAAATTGTTCACCCGCAAAGCCGATTATGTGGTTACCGGATATTATTTCGGTATGATTGAGGCGATTAAATCGGGACTTAAGAATTACATCGCCATTTCCAAACAACCCTTGTGGAATATTCCGGTTTTTGTCGGAGTAAGCGAAACATCACCGCACAAAGACCGGATAATTCGTCATATTGCCCGATATTTTAATGACAAACAAGTAAAAAATGACGTGAACGAAAAATTGCAAGATATTATCCGGCAGTTCGAGAGACAATATGCCGGAGTAGTACCGCCAACTTTTGATGTGAATGCAAAATCCGCGACTGAAGAAGCCAACGAAGCTAAAGCGGCAGCGCCGCTGCAAAACAATAAGCCAACAAACGATTAACAGGCTGAACAAAAAGCAAAATCCCAACTTGACGAACATTAAAACAGCATATATATTCGGATATTATGGTATTGCTGATTCATCATACAACTTCGCCGTTTGCCCGCAAAATCCGCCTGCAAATGAGTGAAAAAAGGATGCTTTTCGTACTAAGGAGCGAAGAGCCATGGAATTTGTCGCAGGATGTTTATAAGCTCAATCCCGCGGGAGAATTGCCGATTTATCTCAATGACGGCAAGATAATTTCTTCCCATTATGCGATTTGCGAGTATTTGGAAGAGACCAATCCCGATGTACCGTTGATATTCGGCACTCCGGAGCAAAAAGCGGAAATTCGCCGCATGACCGACTGGTTTGATAACAAGTTTTATCGCGAAGTTTATCGTAATATCGTCTGGGAAAAGGTGCACAAACGGTTTGCGCGCGGACAATCGCCGGATTCGGTTACGTTGAAGGCCGGATTAAATAACTTGGGTTTCCATTTCGAATACATTGAGTGGTTGTTTGAAAAGCACGCCTATTTAGCCGGAGAAGAACTGAGTTTGGCGGATTTGAGCGCCGGTGCACATATCTCGGTGATTGACTATCTGGGCGATGTTCCATGGGACGAATTTCCACTGACAAAGCTGTGGTACTCTAAAATTAAATCGCGTCCGGCGTTCAAAGATTTGCTCAAAGATACCATCGCCGGCATAATTCCCAGTCGTAACTATACCAATTTGGACTTTTGAAATGAAAAAAATCGGAGCTTTGATAATCGGATGTTGTTGGTTGGGCGCTTGCTCATATTTTTCCGGTGGTGTAGGGCAGTTGGTATATCACTGGGAGCGTACACGCACCGGTGTAGAGCGGTTTGTGCGCGACCATAAGGAGTGTTTGCAACACGGCAAGGCCATCAAGTGGTTTCCAGATTTTCAATCGTGGTTTTATACCGAAGAAACGCATTTGAACACCCGCGCCGACTGGAATTCGGACAGAGGTATTTGGGCTAGCTATATCCCCTATGAGGGAGCAACTCCGCTGATTGTCAATGCCCCATACGATGATTATGACATAGACCCGCACAAATATGTAACTTGTATGAAAGAAAAAGGCTACTGGTTCCGCAACCACGACATTCCAGAGATTACCAATATTAATCTTTATAAAGCGCGGCAGCCGAACTTGTGGCATCCGTTCAGTCAGCGCGATTATTATGATTAATCCGCGATATGTTCCCATTTAGAGCCCGCGACCGGCGGCTTTGTTAAAGCTGATAAGGCTTAAATACACATCAGCAAGATTTTGGGTATATTCTTTGTCGGCAGCTAGTTTGTTTTGTTCGGACTGCAGCACATCGGCAAACTCTATCAATCCGTTGCGATATTTTATCATACTTAAGCGCAAAATTTTAGCGTTGGCATCGCGATTTTGCGCCGTGAGATTAATCCGTTTGTGTTGATTTTGCAGATTTTGCAAACTGTTGTGCACATCAACAATGGCAGCAAGCATTGCCGTTTGATAGTCGTAATAGGCTTCTTTGGTAGCGCTTTTTTGTAAGTTAACAGCGTTGTATAGAGCTCCCCAATGCCATAGCGGTTGACTTAAATTTCCGGCAAGCGAATATACTTGATAGCCCTCAGCGATAATCGGCGATAAAGTGGTGTTTTGCCAGCCAAATAGTGATTTAAGCGAAAGAGCGGGCAGCATATCGGCAACCGCCTTGCCCACCAATGCATTTTGCGCCGCCAACCTGCGCTCAAAATATTTAACATCCGGTCTCAAGCGGATGGCAGATGCCGGAAGATTAAGCAATTCGGCAATGTTAACTTCCGGTGAACGGCTCATAATTTGACTGTCTTTGATGGGCAAATCGGCAGAAAGTGTGCCGGTTAGTTTGACCAATGCATTGCGATAGGCTGCCATGGCAGTCTTGAGCGGAGGAATTTGACCTTGAGTGGAATAGCGGGCGGATTTAGCCTGCTCCAGTTCCAGTTCATCGGCGATACCGGCGCGGTATTTTTCTTGTACAACTTGCAATATCTCGGTTTGCAAGTGATAGTTTTGTTCCATAATTTGCAACATTTTTTCGTAAGCGCGATAGTTAATATAATTAGAAGCCACCTCGGCAACCAGCGCCAGCCTGACATTGGCATAATTACTGGCAGCAGCTTGCAACATAGCTTCCTGACTTTCGTTTAAGCGCCGAGTTTTGCCCCAAATATCAATTTCCCAAGCAGCATCAAATCCGAGAGTAAAGTATTCGCTTTTGCTTTTAAGGTCGGGTGTTTGAAAACTATCGGATTTGGTATAACCGCCGGCGGCATCAATAACCGGACCGAACTGTGCACGGGCAATGCTTAGATTATAGCGCGCCTGTCGCATTTGCTCAACGGCCTTTTTGGCATCGGGCGACTGTGTCAAACTCAAGTTAATCAATTCAAGCAAGCTCTCATCTTGCCATTGCCAAAAAGGACTCAGTTGCGGAAAATCATCGTCTGCGGCAAGGTCCAAACTTTGTGCAATATCTTGGTCGCTATAGCCGATGGGTTCATTATAGTTTGGCCCTGCGGCACAGGCAAAACAACTCCAGACCAGCAGCACTGAGGCTAATTTAGTTTTGTTCATTGGTTTGCCTCCGATGGTTGTAGAACTCACGCCAATTAATTTCTTTGATATGTTCAAACAGCGCGAACAACGCAGGAATAAAAATTATGCCGATAACGGTTGCGGCAATCATCCCGAAAAACACTGCCGCACCGATGGCGTGTTGACTGGCGGCGCCGGCTCCTTTGACAATAATCATCGGAAACACTCCCAAAACAAAGGTTAAAGCTGTCATCAAAACGGCACGAAAACGCTCTTGCGCTCCTTTTTGCGCCGCTTGCAGAATGGCCATACCTTTGTCGCGATATTCTTTGGTGAACTCAACAATCAAAATGGCATTTTTGGCAGCCAATCCGATAAGCATCACCAAACCGAGTTGAGCATATATACTCAAATGTTGCCCCATAGCCTTTAAGCCCAACAAAGCACCAAGTATGGCAAAAACGGTGGAAAACATCACCGCCCAGCTCAGCATCCAGCTTTCATAAAGAGCCGCCAAAAACAAATAGCAAAAAATCAACGCCAAGATAATTAGTATGATAACTACACCTGAGGCTTGGGTTTCTTGCAGACTAAGTCCGGTCCAAGCAATTGAATATTCATTGGAAAGGTATTGTTTAGCGGCCTGTTCCACCGCCTCAATCGCTTTGCCGGTGGCAATGCCTGATTTGGTTTGGGCAGTAATATCAGCCGCAGAATATAAGTTATACCGATAAAGTATCTTGGGGGATATGGCAAAGCGAGGATTAATAAAATTTTTTACACGCACCATATCTCCGGCATCAGATTTCACATACAGACCGAGGATATCATCGATATTTTGCCGATAGGCAAAATCGGCTTGAGCAATAACTTTATTAACCTGCCCGCCGCGGGTAATATTGTTGATATAACTCGAGCCCAAATTGTGCCCAAGGGTCGAAAACAAATTACTCAAGCGAATATTGAGACTTTCCATTTTGATGCGGTCTATATCTAAAAATATATGCGGCGTATCAGCACGATAGGTGCTGAAAGCATAGGATAATTCATTAAGGCGGTTGAGATGCTGCAAAAATCTTTGCAATTCTTCCGACAACTGAATGCCGGTAACACTGCCATCGGTGGCCAAAAGTTCTAATGACAGTCCGTCAGCCGTACCCACTCCGGGGATAGACGGCGGGGCAAAAAAGTCAATTTGTGCCCTCGGATTTTGCGCATAGCGGCGCGCAAAATCACCGAGCAGGCTTTGCATTGACAAATCAGAGCTTGAGCGCTTGCTCCAATTTTTGAGGCCGATGACCGCCAGAGCGTTGTTTTCTCCCTCGCCTGACAATAAAGAAAAACCGGCCACCGAAATAAAATAGGCCACCCCCGAATGCGGCATAATCTTTTTTGCCAGTTCGGCCAAAACTTCGTTGGTTTGGTTTATAGTTGCCGTGTCGGATAATTGGATATTGGCAAAAATAATACCCTGATCTTCCTGTGGCAAAAAGGAAGTGGGGGTCGTTTTCATCAACAGCACAATCAGTGCTATCGTAACAAAAGTAGCCAAGCAAGTCGCCTTCCAAGATCGGGCAAAGAAAGTAACCGCACTAAGATATTTTTGTTTGCCGTATTCAATCATATTATCAAACCAATTAAAAAATTTGTTGGTATATTCCGAAGGATTGCCGCGCAGGAAAATGGCACAAAGCGAAGGACTGAGTGTAAGCGCGTTAATCGCCGAAAACAATACCGAAGCAGCAATAGTGATGGCAAACTGCTGATAAATCTTTCCGGTAATACCGACCATCAACCCGACCGGCACGAAAATTGACAGCAAAACAAAAGTTGTAGCAACAATCGCACTGCCTATCTGCTCCATTGCTTTAACTGCGGCTTGATGAGCATCAAGTTGTTCGTGACGAATAAGATATTCTACACGCTCAACTACAATAATAGCATCATCAACCACCAGCCCTATGGCCAAAATCATGGCAAACAGGGTCAGGATATTGATATCAAACCCGAGGGCATAAATAACGGCAAAAGTAGCGATTAGCGAAACCGGAATGGTAATCAGGGGAATAAAAGTAGTGCTTACTTTTTGCAAAAATATATAGGTTACCAGCACTACCAGCAAAAAAGTTATGATAAGGGTTTCGATAATACCGCTGATGGAGGCACGCACAAAATCAGTGGAATCATAGGCGGTGCGCAACACAATATCGGCAGGGAAAGTTTGATTGAGCGCGGCGATTTGTTTTTCGGTCTGGCGCATAATATCCAGCGAGTTTGACCCCGGTGTCTGACTAAGACTGAGAATAACGGCCGGAGCATTATCAAAATGTGCATTCATATTATAAGAATCCGCCCCTATTTCCACGCGCGCTACATCGCTGAGTTTTACGATACCGCCCTCCTCTGAGGTTGCCACTACGATGTTTTCAAATTCTTCTACCTCATCCAGCATACCTTTGGTGGTAATACTCAAGACAATCGGGTTTTGCTGCGGGCTGGGAGCCGCCCCCAAAAATCCGGCTGATGCTTGACGATTTTGCGAAGCCACGGCATTAATTATGTCGGTGCTGTTTAGCCCCAGTGAAGCAATTTTTTCCGGATTGAGCCAAATGCGCATAGCGTGTTGCGGCCCGAAAATCTGCACATCCCCCATACCTTTGATGCGCAACAGCGGATTTTTGATGTTTTCATAAGCAAAGTTGGAAAGATACAGACTGTCATAAGTATTGTTGGGCGAACGCAGAACCAACATTGCCAACATATTGGAAAGCTGGGTGGTAATATCAATGCCCTGACGCGTCACTTCTTCGGGAAGCTGCGAGGTTATTTGCTGCAAGCGGTTCTGCACCTTAACCCGCGCCATATCCGCATCGGTGCCGACATTAAAGGTTATGGTCAGTTTGTAACTTCCGTTGTCATTGGCGGTAGAGGACATATAAAGCATACCCTCGACACCATTGATGGCATTTTCAATCGGAATGGCTACAGTATCAACCAACACTTGCGCCGAAGCTCCGGGATAAGTGGCTCGCAAAACAATTTGCGGAGGTATAATGTCGGGATATTGCGACACCGGCAACACGGCAATCGCCAATAACCCCAGCAACACCATAATTATGGAGACTACTCCGGCAAAAACCGGCCGGTCAATAAAATACTTAGAAAACACTTTAACTGTTCTCCTTAGATGATACCATTATTTTAACCTTGGCTGAGGGTGGAACGGCCGTAATGTTGTCGGTTATCAAATATTCATCCGCTGCAAATCGGTTGGTAACGGCATAAAAATCGCCCAAAGTACCTGCTACCTCAAGTTTTACCAATTTGAGTCGTCCTGGTGCTGCAATATAAGCAAAGATGCCGCTATCTTTAATAATGGCATAATTTTTGCGGATAAGCGAGGCTCTCAAAGGCGGATTTTGCAGCAAAACATCCACATATTGATTGGCAATAAGCTCGCGTTCGGGATTGGCGAAATCGGCATAAACAGCAATGGAATTGGTCGATTTGTCAAGCACATTGTCATAAAATTTAAAAATTCCGTTATGCGGATAAACCTGTCCGTCAGGCAAAGAAATTTTTATGGTTTCATCGGAAAATTTATTTTCTTGTCCGCGGGTAAGGCGCCAAAAATCTTTATCAGGCATAGAAAACACCACGCGCACAGGATCGGATTGAACCAACGAAAACATAGAGGTATTGGGAGTTATGTAATTGCCTTTGGTGATAAAAATATTGCCGACAATACCGTTGATGGGAGCCTGCACCACGGTGTAATTAAGGTCAATTTCAGCCTTGTGAACATTGGCAAGCGCTTGTTGATATGCAGCATAGGTTGATTTGTAACGGCTGAGAGCATTGTCGCGCTCTAAGGCCGAAAAGGCTTGTTTGCCGGATTGGCGCACACGTTTATAATAACTCTTCGCATTTTGGTATTCGGCATCGGCCTGAGCGACAGCAGCTTTAGCAGCTTCCAGTTGCGCTTGATAAGGACGCTGGTCAATAAGCACCAAATTATCGCCGACTTTTACATTTTGCCCGCCTTCAACCAATACATCATCAATATAACCCTCGGCATTGGCCGCCATCATAACTTGTTCAATGGGAATTACATAGCCGACAAATTTTTTTTCCAATCGAACTTCGCGTTGGTCAATCGGTATGGCATTGAGTTCTAAAATGTCTGCTTGAGCGGGAACCGCAGAACCGGCACTCAAAATATTGAACACCAAATGGTAGACCAATATGCCGGCAGCAATTAAAAAATAGCGAAATTTTAACCAGATACTCATTACTAATCCTAAAAAATTGGGCTTGATAATTGTTCTTATACATAAGCCTCGAATTTATTTTCGCCAACTTATACCAAAGGAGGTATTTTTTAATAATGGTAAAAACCGGTTAAAATTAAGAATAATCATACAGTTACTTAGCGGTAATATTTTACCTCTTGCTAACTTATTGAAAATTACTCAAAAAAATTTGTTGACAATAAGAAAAAAAACATTATAACAGAGTTTGATGATTGAATTTAATTTTAATAACAGAGAGAAAAAGATGAACACATATGCAACAAAACCCTCAGACATTGAGAGAAAATGGTATGTAGTTGATGCGCAAGGTGTTGTGTTGGGTCGTCTCTCGGCGGAGATTGCCAAGATTCTGCGTGGCAAGCATAAGCCGAATTTCGTACCTAATTTGGATTGCGGCGACTATGTAGTTGTTATCAATGCCGACAAGGTAAAGTTGACCGGCAACAAATTGTCGGCCAAGAAATATTTTCGTCACACCGGTTGGGCCGGCGGTATTAAAGAGACTACCGCGGAAAAACTGTTGCGCGGACGTTTTCCTGAAAGAGTTGTGATTAAGGCTGTTGAACGTATGATTTCACGCAACCCGATGGGGCGCCAGCAAATGACTAAGTTGAAAGTTTATGCCGGCGAGAATCATCCGCATACTGCTCAAAATCCGACAGTTTTGGATATAGCCGCTCAAAACCCCAAGAATAAGAGGAGCAAGTAATTATGGCTGAGAAAATCGAATCCTTAAAGGATATTAAAAAGGCTGCCAAGGCCGAGACCTCAACTGAAGAGATGGTTGTCCGCAAGGCTAAGAAAGATAAATTTGGCCGCTCTTATGCCACCGGCAGAAGAAAAGACGCTGTGGCCAGAGTATGGATTAAGGCAGGTAAAGGCAATATCACCATCAATGATAAAACCATTGATCAGTATTTTGCACGTCCGGTTTTGAAGATGATTATTAACCAACCGTTTGAAGTTGCTAACCGCACCGGTGAATTTGATGTGGTATGCACTGTAAAAGGCGGCGGGTTGTCCGGTCAGGCCGGAGCCATCAAACACGGCATCTCACGGGCTTTGAACGCTTATGAGCCCGAGTTGCGCGAGTGCTTGAAAAAGGCTGGTTTTCTTACCCGCGATGACCGTGCGGTTGAACGTAAGAAATACGGCCGTGCAAAAGCGCGCCGTTCGTACCAATTCTCCAAACGTTAATTGGCGCGAAGAAAATATTGTTTATTTTCAATGGGCTGGAAAATTTTCCAACCCATTTTTTTGATGAACATAATACTGGCAATCATACTGATTCTATTAAATTCTCGGTTCATAAATTTCACAAATTATTTACAGCTAATAATTTAAAAATATCAACTTTTTGTGGATATATCAGGGTGTGTCTGTTGACTTAGCCGTCGGGTGGTGTTACAAATTTCGGTATGGTGGATGAGTGGGTAAAAATCCTGTCATAAAAATGGCGGGATTTTTTTATGCCCGTTTTATTGCCATATTTTTTATCAACAAAGAGCTTTGTCTTTAAGACATAGGCTCTTTTTTTATGGAAAGGACAGTAACAATGGATGAATTATATAATGATTTATATCAAAGAATGAACGGATTTAAGCCGATTAGACGTGATTCTAAGCAAAAAGGAGAAACGGATTGGTATTATCTTGATCCAAGGGATGCCGAAACCGTTTCGGATATGCAGCAAATAGATGTTGCAAGTGAAAATACGGCTAATCCGAAAATCAAGGAAATATTAGCTTATGATATGGAAGAAAATCCGGAAAATTATTACATTTGGCGCACCTGTAAAGACGATAAGGTGCGCGGCGCACACGCTGAGCGAGAGGGAAAAATATTCAACAAATATATTCCTCCTCAAGGCGGGAATCCGAAAGAAGATTATAATTGCCGTTGCTGGGCGGAACCATATCAATCGGATAGAGTAAAACAATCTGATGTGGCAAAAGTTGACCTATCCGGCTTGTCTCAATATGCCAAAGATCATGAATAGGATCTAACAGATACAGGATTATTAGCAGCAATTCACCGGACAGGAATTGATTATATGAATAAATTTTTTAAGAATATTGAAAAGGATAAAAATGGTAAGTATTATATGGATTATGATAAAATAAATGATCCTGATTTGAAAACAAAATTTTTATGGATTGAAACAAGGTTAAGGGAATTTGAAAAATAAAATTATTTTAATATTGTTTATGGCCCTTTCTTGCGGCAAGGCTTATGCTTTGCCACAAGATTGGCCATGCTTTGCTCTAAAGGTTGAAAAATACGAAACAATCAGCGATAATGGTGATGTTTTTGAATATGCTTATAAAGGAGATACAAAAGGATATAATTTAAATATCAACCTTTCAGGTTCATCCAAATTTCCGACATCATTTGCAAATTGTGGTAATGCGGGATGTGTGGGAACAATCACGGAAAAGAATACAGGCAGAAAAGAAGACTTAAAATTTTTTTGTGAAGAGCATAATGATGATTATACAGAAGTAACCTGTCACGTAGGGGTAGGAGAAGAAGCGGTATTTCATAGTACTGGTAATGGGAATTATGTTTTAAACTATTGTTCAGATGATGATCAAAAAACTTTGCGTTTTAATTTGAAGTATTGCGATGAATGTCACTGCAAAATGTATTGGTATAATGGGAAAGTAAAAAATACAATCGGAGAATATAGTATGGTATGCAAAAAAGAGAAAAATAAAGCACATTGCTTTACTTATTATGGTTATGAAGCTTGGCGTCATTTCAAAAACAAAGATGATGATTTTAAAAATTGTGTGGAATTAGGTTTTTAGTAGATAACTATAAAAAAATTTCACATTATATTCACATAACAAAAATATACCATATAACATATTGATTTTACACTATAAAAAGTTATTATTCTTTATCCAAACGTTAATCAGCACGAAGAAAATATTGTTTATTTTCAGTGGTTTGGGGAATTTTCCAGCCCATTTTTTATGTTTATATAACCTTCACATAAACCTTACCAGCTCTAACTAACTTAATTACTAACTAACTTACTTATAACCGTCCCCAAACCTTCATATTCTTATGGGCAAAATAAACGGCAATTTTTCTCTTATTTCTTATCAAAAACAGTCTCCGAAATTCTTAACTTGCCCCTCTCCTTCATTATGCTATCACGCCTTTTTCAGGAACGATAGTTTCTGAAAAATCAGGGGCTCCCAACCATTAAGGAAATACCCCCCCTTGCTGCATCGCGGCGAATAAGGGGTCTCCCGACCATTATGCACCCAAAGCCCTTGCTGTCAC
>JAFUEX010000017.1 GCA_017470165.1 Alphaproteobacteria bacterium | reverse complement strand
CGGGAAACAGCGGCTTTTTCTCAAAGCTGGCGATGATTATCCTTTTGCGACCTCGTCACGCGCGTATTGTCGCGTGTAAGTAGGTCGCAGCCCTATGCCTTGAGAAAAACCGCCCCGCGGCGAATAGCCCGATGATTTTAGGGTTACGCCAGCCCGCGGCTGTTTGATCACTCAAAAGTAACGTAAAAAAAATAAGGGTTACGCCAGCCTGTGGCTGTTTGGGCGTGCAAAAGTAACGTAAAAAGAAATGTTTTTTATGACGAGGCGATGCCTTATTCGCGGACTAAAGTCCGCTCGAGGGTGACATTCCTTGGAGGGGTTTTTCATTATCCTGTCACCCCTTTTTCCTTCTCCTGTCACCCCTTTTTCTGTGACGGATGTCGCAGAAAAATCAGGGGTCTCCTCGTCATAGTGCACTTTTAGTCACGAGACCGCTTATTCGTGCCTTACGGCACTCAGCGATGACAGAAAAAAGAGCAGATTTGTCATAACATAAAAAAGGAAGGATGGAGAGGAAAAATGGTTAAAAGAAAATAACAGAAGTCAAAGAAAATATCACCGTCTTTTCTTCTTGTCCTTGGGAGTTGTAAGGTTGCCCTTGGCATCAATATTCTGCAGGCGGAAAAGTTTGATACGCTCAATCTTTTGCTTATTAACTTTGCCGAGGTACCACTCATAACTCACCAACATCACCGCCGAAATAACCAACGGCAACAGATAATAGATTATGCGATAAGCCAGCAACGCGCCAAACAACATCGCCCGATTGTGCTCTCCGGGGATAATATACATAAACAGCCCCTCAAATACTCCCAACCCTCCGGGGACTTGCGAAAAAGTGCCCAGCACATTAGCGATAATAAACACCCCCATAAAGGTCTGAAACGGAATATCCACAAATGCAGTCAGAGCAAAATAGAGCACCATTGAGGCCATCAAAATATCCGCCGCCCCGATAAACACCTGCGCCAAGGCCATCTTCGGCAGCGGCATATCAAACTCAATCTCTTTGATAATCAGCGGTTTTTTGTACCACACGCTCAAGGCAAAATAGCCGCTTAACCCCGCTAACGCCACCAGCGCGGTAATCTGTGTGGTCAATTTCGAAACCGAACCGTCTCCGAACGCATGGTCCGGCGTGATGCAATACCCCACAATAATCAGAAAAAAGCAAGCTATCAGATAGGTAAACCCCGAAAAAGTTACCATCCGCACAATCTCACTGCCCTTAAACCGCCAACGAGTATACATCCGATAGCGAATGGTGCCGCCCGACACAATCGCGTGTCCGGCATTGTTGCTGACCGAAAACCCGATAAATCCAACCAAAATCCACTTCCACGCCGCTAACTTGCGTTTGATATATTTCAACGCCAAAAAATCGTACGACGACAAAGCAATATAACCGCAAATCGATGCCACGCAAGCCAACAACAGATTCCTTGCCGGTATGGCAAACAACGCATTCTTAATATCGTCCAAGCTGTATTTTGACAACTGCCGATAAAGCATATAAGCCGCCAGACAGAAGAAAAACAGCCCCGACCACGAAATAACTTTTTTTATCACTTTTTTAGTGTTTCCAGCCATCACTAAACCTCTCATCTCCATACAACAGATGCGCAACTATACGCCGTCAAAAAACGCCAGTCAACCTTAATATAATTTTATACTTGCCTAAATTAAAGTTCCGCCATCACCGGTCAATAAGTCTACATCGCTTTGAAAAACTCGACCATCTCGGCAAAGGGTATCTTCTCTAAATTATCGTACAAATCCGTATGGTTTGCTCTTCTGACAACCAACAGTTTTTTGTTTTTACCCTTGAGTTTTTTGTAAGCATCTTGGCTAAAATACAAACTATGTGCATCTTTCCCGTGTATCAGCAAAACCGGAGTAGTAATCGAGCCGGCAAACGCCAATATCGGCATATTTATCAAAGCCAATTTGGTCGTCTTGTTCCATGCGCCGTTAGAATTAATCGAGCGCTTGTGAAACCCTCTTTGCGTTTTGTAATAATCATAATAGTCCTTGACAAACTGCGGCTCATCGCCGGACAACTTCTCGGGCAAACCGCTGTCTTTGGCATATTTGCCTCTCTTGGCATCTTCCGTGCGCTGAGCATTAAGCCCTCTCAGCAATTGTTGGCGTTGCACCTCATCCATCGCGTCAAAATATCCGCGCGCGCTCACCCGCGTCATATCATACATCGTTGCGGTAACCGTAGCCTTAATCCGAGTGTCGGCTGCCGCTGCATTCAATGCAAAACCGCCAAATCCGCATATCCCGACCACTCCGATTTTTTCCGCATCAACCTCGGGTTGCAGGCTCAAAAAATCCACCGCCGCACTGAAATCTTCGGTATTAATCTCCGGTGATGCCACCGCCCGCGGTGAACCGCCGCTCTCGCCGGTATACGAAGGATCAAAGGCCAAAGTAACAAATCCGGCCTCGGCCAATTTCATCGCATACAAACCCGAAGCCTGTTCTTTAACCGCGCCGAAAGGGCCGGCCACCGCTATAGCCGACATCGGCTTTCCATCGCGGGTTTTGGGCATATACAAATCACCGACAAGTTTAATGCCGTAGCGGTTCTTAAAACTAACCTTGCGCACCTCAACCAGCTCGCTTTTGGCAAAGGTTTTGTCCCACCAACAGCGCTGCCGAATGTGCTTCCAAGTCAATCCGCCGGCAATAACACAAGCAATGGCAATCAATCCCAACATTTTCAGCTTCATTTTTTCATTCCCCTTCCGAAATTCATTTTTCCTATCATATCGCCTTATCACCAATTGTCAAACTCTTCGCATCGCTTATCCTCTTTGCCGATTTCATATTGCTAATTTTCACAATTTATCACAAATTTTGTCTTGATTTGCCGGAAAATTTATGCTATAGCACCAAAGTTTCACCAACGGAGAACTTAAATGGCTATTGCCAATTTTGCCGATTATAACGCCTATTTGGATATGTTGTTTGCCAAGCAGGCCGTGTCCGATATCAAAGACTATTTTGCCGCGCTGCGCTCTTCCAAAGAACAGCGCAAAGCAAAGCTCGCGTCAATATCGGCAGAAATCAACGCCCTTTTGGCTCAAATCGCCGATTACAAACTGATGATTAGACAGTCTGCAACTGCAGCCGATAAGAAACAACACGGACAAATTTTGAACTCCTATCTTACGGCCAAAAGCGAATTGGTCAAAAAATACAATGCGCAAAAAAACATCACCTTATTTAGTCAATTGCCTTATGATGCCAAAGTTTATGCCTGCACCAAGCCTTTGCTGCTTAAATATCTGACCGCGGCAATTTTGGCCGACAACTCGCCGCATTTCTTAGCTGATGATAACGGCAACCTCATTTTTGATGCGCAAAAACTCAAATCATCGCCGCTTGCACGCCACATCACCCACATCCGCGACTATTGCCGTTCCTATATCGAAAACTATCCCGAACGGGTGAAGGGAGCCAAACATTTTACCGGCCTGCACAAATCCGCGCGCAACCTTGAAGACCTTGCTATCGCCATTGATGCTTATTTTACCCTCCTTAATACCCCATCGGAAAAAGAGGCCAATCTCATCAAAAAAAGCCATCTCGGCATAGAACCGTTTATGAGTTTTCCCAAGCTCAACCTTCAGGCTGTCAAGCTCATCGACAAAACATCCTTGCAATATGAAGGCAGTAAAATGCACCATTGCGTTGCCACTTATGCCTCAGATGTGGCCACCGGCAAAACCGAAATCTATTCTTTGCGCACTTGCGCCGATGCCAATCACGAGATGGCCCCCTGTGCCACCATTGAATTTAAGGACGGTACGGTCAAACAAATCAAAGGGTTCAATGACAAACAAATAGCCGTTCCTTTTATCGCTCCGGTCAGGGAATTGGTAATGCGCCTTCACGGCTACACCGACATCAGCGAAATCATCGCCAATCCTGATATCGGAGACAAACCCAACATCGGACTGATGATTGATACCACCGGCATCTGCCGTGATATTCTCAGCCTTGATAGCACTAATTACACCTTTCAATCTATGCATATGAATTTTGAAGCCCTGCAAATGCTTGCTCCCTATCAGCTCAAAATTAAGCAGTTGCATCTATACGGAGGCTATCGCAACGAAAATACTTTGCCCATATCTTCGTTTATGATATCCGACAACGCGGAATTTTATTTCCACGATTTTGAATTTAACGAGCAGACCTTGGATTTTTCGTGGTATCCTTCGTCCCAGCTTCAGCTTTCCATTAAAAGCGCACCGAATTTGCAAAACATCATATTGCCCGACCATATTGAATCCTTGTCCCTCTCCGGCGACATTGGGCATATCAGACACATCAATTGGCCCGCTTCCTTAAAACATCTCACCATTTCCGGTGAGTTTATTGATTTTTCGCCCTGTTTTAATTTCAGCAACACTCGTCTCAAGGAGATTACCCTCACCAATTCTGTTCCGCTCAACAATTTTCACATCTCATTTGACGGCACCACTTTTCGCACCACCCCCACCGGTGGGCAACCCTTCTTTGTTCTTGAGCAATTATCCCTTCCCGATACCTGTCATACTTTGGAGCTGCAAAACTTCGACATCAAGCACAACCATCTCCGGCTCAACCCGTCTTTGCAGTCTCTCACCGGTTCCGAACTTATCTGTGATTTTGCGCAAATCACTCCTCTTTGCAACTTGCGGAAATTATCACTCAGAAACTTCGGTCTGACCGCGCCTGAGCTGGATTTGCCGCGTTGTTTTCCCCAACTGCGCGAATTAGAACTAACCTTAGGCACTTTTTACAATCTCAAACAGTTAATCTTGCCGGCAAATATGCGTTATGTCGATTTTTCACATAGTAATTGGCCCGATTTGGAAACGCTTGATTTTTCTCCCACACAATCTATGGCGGTCGGATACGCCGTCAACACTGTCTTGGGCAATCTCACCCCCACACATTTTCCCAAAGATCGCTCAGCATCGCGCTTTAGCAAATATAATCCTTTGCTGCACAACAGTTTTCCCAATTCTAAAGGCCGAAATTTCGGTTCCAATCTGTGGCATATGTCCGCACCTTCACTGAAACATATTATCTTTCCACCGGATATCAAAAAGATAAACCTCAACTATTGTGAGATACCCAACCTTCAAGACCTGTGCCTGCAAAATTATCCTCATCTTCACACTTTGGAAATGGCTGCCGGACGCTGCTCTGATGCTTGTATTACCAGCATTGGCAACGCCTCATCCGTCAAGCGGCTGTCGATACTGGTTGATAACCGCCTGCCTTTGCTTCCCGCCTCGCTTGAAGAGCTTGTGCTTGCACCTCAATCGGCATACACCGGCAGTAAGGTGGCACATTTCAACTTTTCGGCATACCCCGCACTCAAATCCGTACAAGGCATAGGCGGCTTATTTATTGATCCGGATTGTCTACCAAGCACCATCCGCCAAACAACTCTTTCTTGTACCGGCCAAACCTTAGACGGGCTCAAAAGCCTCAATCTCAAGCGCTTTGACAAAGTCAATATCAGCACCTCATCCTATACCTGTTTTCCGGATTTGGAACGGCTGGCTATGCCGCGCGAATACGATTTTTTGCTATTGTGGAACTTATGCCCCAAACTCACCGAAATTGACCTGACCGCTGTCGCCCCCGACCACCCGATTACCTTCTACACTTTCGGCTCCGGCGGCGTATCGTCTGACGAACACGCCATAGAAGGCGGTATTATGCTGGAAAAAGGACAATTGACCACCCTCCGCAAAATCAAATTAGGCTCCAATCTCAACCTTATTTTCACTCCGGATGTATTAACAGGCTCTGCCGACTTAACAACGGCAGATAATTCTGAGCCCGCTTTACCGCCTAAACTTGTCTTTGAGCTGTCGGCTGATATTTCTCCCGCCGCCAAGCGCGACTTTATTGCCCGCCACCCCTCATGGAACATTACTCAGGCAGCCCCGATAACACCGCAGCTCAACCGCGCATCTCGTACTTGACAAAACATCCTTCATCGGTTACAACTCGTTATAGAAACTAATTATTAATCAATTAAATAAAATTTACACTTATGGATAATAGCGAAAAAATCAAAAATGTTGCCGCCATGCTGACTGCTATGGGATTGGCCGACACGCAAATTGACCGCGTCAACACCATCCGCTTGCTGACACAAGAGCTTGGTCTCAGCATTGACGAACTTGCCTTGCCCGAGACAACGAATTCCTCATATCAGGGAGTTTTCGTTGCCGTCCGAGAAAAACGTCCTTTGGCTTTGCACCTCGTCCGCGATGAAAAAACCGGACTTGACATCGCACATTTGGGCAGCAGTGACGGCGAGATTTTAGGCATTGCTTGGAAAACGCCGAATGACAAAACCGTTGTCTTCAGTCATTATGACCACTTTCACGATATGACCCTTACTCAAGCTCTGGCTGAAATAGACCAGCTTCCGACCATCAACGGAAAAAAGTGGCGCGTCCCTACTACTAATATGTTCCTTCACGTAAACAAGCTGGGATATCGTTACAATGATTGGGCCAATCGCACTCCGCAAGCCGAGCCTTTGGATGACCAAATGTACTTGGACGCCGAGAGCCTCCCTGATGCAAAGGTTTATCCGCACATCCGTCTGGCAATTGTTTTGTAACCCTTAAAAAACAGTCTCCTGCTTCGGCAGAAGACTGTTTTGTTTTATCGTTTTTGGTTTATCATCCAGTTCAATCGCTGAACAAGGCTTTTATTTTATCAAGAAAACTTTTTTCCTGCGGTTGGCAATCCTCGCCGCTTTCTTTGCGGAATTCCTCCAACAGCTCCTTTTGCCGCGCGGTCAGATTAACCGGTGTCTCCACCTTGAGTTTTACAAATAAATCGCCGCGGGAGGTCGAGCGTAAAATGCTCATTCCCTGCCCTTTGATGCGGATTATATCCTCCGACTGTGAGCCGGCCGGCACTTTCAGCTCGATTTTGCTGCCGTCAAGCGATGGAATCTTCACACTGCCGCCCAAAGCCGCACAGCAAATTGACACCGGAATCTGCGCATAAAGATTATGCTCCATCCGCTCATAAATCTGGTGGGTCTCCACACTGACAAACACATACAAATCTCCCGCTGCACCGCCGCGTACACCTGCCAACCCGCCGCCGACAACTCGGATACGGGCGCCATCATAAATACCGGCGGGAATTTTGACCTTGAGTGTTTTTTGATGCTCGACAAACCCGCGCCCCTTGCAAGCCTCGCACTTGTCTTTTACCAAATACCCGCTGCCATGACATTGCGGGCAAGGTTGCTCCATCACAAAGAATCCTTGCTGCATCCGCACTTTGCCGCTGCCGTTGCAATGAGGGCATACCGGAGCCTTGCCGCCGTCGTTAGTGCCGTGACCGTGGCATTTTTCACACACCGCCGTCGAATCGACGCTGATTTCCTTTTCCACACCGGCAAAAGCCTCGGCCAGTGTGATACTCACATCATAGCGCACATCTTCGCCGCGTTGTTCATAAGCCCCTCTGGCCGAACGCGCCCGCCCGCCGCCCATAAACTCTTCAAACACCGACGAAAATATATCGGCAAACCCGCCGCCGCTAAAATTAAAATCAAACCCTCCAAACGGATTACCCCCGCCACCATTGGCAAAAGCCTGATGACCGTAGCGGTCATAAGCAGCGCGTTTTTGGTCATCCTTGAGTACCTCATAGGCCTCGTTAATTTCCTTGAACTTCGCCTCAGCCTCTTTATCATTGGGGTTGCGGTCGGGGTGATATTGCATAGCCAGCTGCCGAAACGATTTTTTTATCTCCTCACCGGAGGCCGACTTGCTCACTTCCAAAATTTCGTAGTAATCTCTTTCGGTCATAATTCACATTTCACTCAAATATTATACACTGCAAATGATATTTAGGGCTTTTATCAGCAAAAAGCAAGCAATTAAATAAATTTTAAGCAATAGATGGTAATATGTCGGTAAAAATTGTTGACAAAAACTCTTGCCAAATTTGTCAAAATATGGTAAAGTGATGATAATTAAACATTTATGGAGGACACCGACATGGCTGAAAATGATATAATTGAGCAGACAGGGGAAGACAAATACAGACAATTTACCCTAAAAATTGAAGAGCATCTGCGCGACACGTTGAAGGCTATGCAACAGTTTTCGGAAAAAGAACAACAGCTGGCTAATGTAAATCGCGCCAATAAAATGCTGTCTGAGGTTTATAAACAATACCTACAAGACAAGGCTCCGGACAATGCCGGGGGGGGGGAGCACGATCTTCCGAACGACTATAAATCATCTAAGGAATATCAGCAATTTAAAAATGAATATATAGCTCGACAACTTCCTGAAAAATATCTGACAGATTACGATGAAGTAAAAAAATTAGCAACCTCCTCTTTTCAACCGGATTGGTTGATAGTTGGTTTTTATGGTCGGCTGGCCAAAATCGGAAAGGAAATTTATGGCGAAGATATAGATGCTGAAACCTTGCAACAAATTGCCAACAGATCAATTGATGAGTGGACAAAAACCAACGACAAAAATGAATATCCCATTAACGTAGGATTGTCTTGGAATAAAAACACCGGAATAATAAATGGCGCAGAAGACAATTCATACACAGGATATACGGTTACCGAGGCCGAGGTTAATACATTTTTGGAACGTTACAACTTATGGAAACATATATTAGACAATGAACTCCAAAAAGACAAAGTAAATGTTGATGGTGATGATGGAAATAACGATGATTCCGATACACCTTGGGAAGATGTAGCCAACAGTGACAAATACAACATCTCGAAAAATGGCAATCATTATCGCATTCGCACCACAGATGACAAAGGCAATCCGGAAAAACCGAGTAATCCAGATGAGGCTGCCGTAGATGCTTTGATAGAAAAATTACCACAAGATACGAAGGTGCGGATTAACCCCGAAGCATTTACCGCTGAAGCTCTGCAATTGATGATGGATAAGCTGGGCGACCGCGTGTCTAACCCCGATGCTGTTAAGCAGAAAATCGCTGAACTAAAAGCAGCCCCCACAGTCACACTTGGAGAGATTGAAAATCCTAACCCCCAACAGGTTGAAGCCTCCGATAAACAGGAGAGAGATGAAGTTGAAGCTGCCGCAAATGAAATTTATCGTGAACGCAGTCCTTATTCCGATATCAACGAACATACTTTTGACAAAGTGCGGCTTGACATATACAAGGAGATGCAACTAATCTCTGAAGAGGAATACAAAAATGTTGATACGCAAAACCCCGAGGCAGTTATTGCTCTAATTAATAAATACCCTTTATCCGACAAACAACAAGAGGACTTTGAAGACCGTCTGGCGATTTATGTCTCCACTCAAAAAATAAATGGAGAATTACCGTTTTTCCAAGTTATGCCACCCAAAGTGCTGGCTGTCGCTTATATCCGCCTCAAAAATATGCAGAGAAAAGTCCAAGATGAACAACAAAAAAACCAATTAATCACCGCCACTAACAGACTTGGAACACACATTGATTATCTCACAAGTCAGTCGGCTCAAAATGGAATGAATAAAATAAATTTTACCGATGTAACCAATACTGCTGACACTTATCATGGTTACAAAGCAATGTTTGAGGCTCGCTATCCCGACATTAAAGGAGACGTCGGCACAAAGCAATTATACGAAACAGCAGCACATATTAATGAGGCACAAATTTCCGCTTATGACAAAGAGCTGCATCTTGAAGGTATCACCAATAAAAGTGCCAAAGATTTGGAAAAACGTTGCGACGATTTAGAAAGGGCTATTGACAAAATAAAATTTGATGACGAACAAATAGCGATGTTGCAGCGGCTTGAGTTTCCCGATGAAAAAGGGCAAGTAACACCGCAATTTGAAAATGGGAAAATAAAACGAGCCAGCTCTCTTGAAACTTTGGTAGAATTGGCCAAAGCTAATTTATTGATGGAGCAGTTGGGCGATAAATCTCCTGTCAAAGAAATAAATTCCGCAGATTTGACTGAGCAGGTATTGCAACTTGCCTATGCCGCACACGTAAACTCGGTTATTGCCAACGGAGCTAAAGAAGATCCCAAACAATTTACCGACAAATCATTTTTTGACAAATTCAAAGCCAATTTAGAAAACGGCGGAAAACTAACCATTTCTTCCACCGTGTTTGAAGCCACAATCGATCAGGCAATCAACACACGCATAGGCTACGCTCGACGAATGGCGGACAAGCTGGGCAACAAAGGTATCCCCGCACTTGATGCTCCGCTGGTAACACGTTTGACAAACCAAGTAAGCTCTTTTGACAAACGTAAGGATGACCGTCTCAAAGCCAGACAAGCCAGACGTCAACAGCGCATCGAAAATCTTAAACGCATGGGAAAAGGGCTGGCGTTGGCCGGCGGAATGTCAATGGCGCTATCTTTAGTCGGAACATCCATTGCCGGAGATGCAGGCTTGACCATGGCGACAGGTGGAGCGAATAAATTTGCCGGTATGATAATTGGTACGGCACTTGGTGTCGGCATGACCATTCACACTATCCGCAAATGGCGCAAACAGCAAAAATTGGCCGGAAATAAACATCGCTGGAAAACGATGTTCAAAGATCCTAATCTAATGTTAACTATCGCATCTACTGGTTTAGGTGCGGCAGCCGCAGGTTTTGCCATAACCGGTAATCCCGGAGTTGCCTCGGTTCTTGGTATATCCGCAATGACCTTAAGCGGTGCAAAAAATGCTGTCAAAACCTACAAAGACAGCAGAAATGCCGGTCTAAGCATATTAGAAAGCGGTGCGTGGAGCCTGGGCGTAGCAGGAGCCACGGCCGCCGGTGGATACTTGGGACGGTATGCTGCAGGACAAATCATAGACTATGCCAACGATCATGGTAGCAATATTTTCAAACATCAAGACACAACTACCACTGAAGAAAAAGTAATCAAACAAGAGATTCAGTACAAAGAAGGGGTGGTTGAGCATGCTAAAGACATACTTCATGACAGTTGGTATAAAGGCCACGAAGATATGTTGCAACAACGAGTAGACCAAATCATGCAATACAACGCTGATCACGGTACAGACTATAACCCCTATCGTGTACTGCTGGCAGCTCATGATTGTGGAGCCATTGCTCCGACCGACACCATCAACCACGTACAGGAAGGTCCTGATGTTCACACCCACGGCAACCACACTAACATCTTTCCTGAGAAAGGCTATGCCACGGCCGAACAAATTGATGCTGTAAAAAACCTGTTTAACAGCGATGGAAACTTCAATCCAACTCCTGAAGGCCTTAAGGCTTTTGATGTCATTGATAATCATATTTCAAAAATCAATCAAACCGGTTTTTATGAAGGCTCTGACAAACAAGATGATGGAGTATTGGGCTACAATTCCTCAGGAAACCCTCGAGTATACGACGAGAATGGTAATGAATGGTCAACTCACGCCAATGGCGAAGCCCCCAAAAAGACTGTCGAAGTGGAAGAGACTATTAAGGTTAGCAAAACAGATTGGTTTAAAAATGATAAACAACAAATAATGGGAACTCTCGGTAGTTTGGGTAATCCGCTAAAACGTGGCCTTAAAGCCAGAATAGGCTCCCTTAAAGATACCATACAAAAGCTCAAAGGACTTTCGCCTTCATCCTCTGACGACGATAAAATTTATCTGCCGATTAACGACACCGATAAAATACCAACGAACAATAGCGTAGAAGGCCCAACCGCTTCAGAAGGAAAAATCAATCACAAAAAAAATGATAATCCTAATGATACAGATGAAAAAACTAAGATAATGCAAAATATGCGACGCTTGATTGGCCGGAATAATAATGAAAAGTAGCCCATCTTTTGCCCAATCTACAGGCCTGTAGTGATACAGGCCTGTTTTTTTGTTAACGGCTGAACAAGAGCTCCCTGCCCCAACCATAGCAACCGCCACAGCTGCCCTCATAATCAGCCGCTATTGCCGTTTTTAAGCTGTCTTGCTTATCTTATTTTTTGCTGTCCTTGGACACGGATGCCTCATTCGCCTTGCGTGCGGCATACATCCCCGCAAAATCTATTGGATTAAGCATCAACGGCGGCAATCCGGCACCTGCCATCGTAGTTGATACCACCTGACGCACATAAGGAAACAGCATATGCGGAATTTCCACCATCAACACAGGCTCAATATGCTCCGGCATTACCCCTTGCAGAGCCACTACCGAACCGTAAGCCAGCTCCAAAATAAAAGCCTTTTCATCGCTCAAATCGCCGTTAATGCTGACATTAAGCGTAACATTAAACAGCCCCTCTTCTTCCAGTTTTCCAGCCTCAATATTAAACTCCACCCCGATTTTGGGACTATCCGCCTGCATTTTCTTAAATACTTGCGGAGCATGGGGAATTTCCATCGACAAATCCTTAATATACTGGCTGATAATACCGATATTGGGGCGCGCCTGCTCTTGTTTGTTTTCTTTTGCCATTTTTTCTTCCTCTGATTGTTAAATATCTCTTCTCTTCTACACCCAAAAAAACCATAGGTCAAATGATAATAAACAGTTGATAATAATTTATCCGCAGGTTATATTGTCGGCAGATTAACTGTAACATAAGGGTGGTTTGTATTATGGCTTTTGATATTTTGGTGCTGTTGGTAGTGGCTTTTGTGGTTTTTCAGCGCTTGTGGCGAATTTTGGGCAGCGGAGAAAACACCCCGCCGAAAGTCAAAACCAAGGGCAAACTTAACCTTCATCCCAAAAACCTTGAGGAGGTTATCGACATTATCAAAGCCGGCAAACTGGAAGAAGCCGGCCTTCTCACCGATGGCGGCGAAATCATCCCGCTTGAACACGAAGACATCGAAGAGCCCGACCGTACGCTGTTTCGCATCCCCGCGTTCAATCGTGTAAATTTTGTCAGCAGTGCCCGTCGGGCTTTTGAGATGATTACCACCGCCTTTAACAAGGGCGATTACGATACCATAAAGCTGCTCACCGAGCCGAAACTCGCTCAACAGCTCAAACAGGCCATTGACCAACGCAAAGCCGACGGTCTCACTGTTGAAACCGAATTCATCGGCTTTGAAGAAATTATTATTACCGAAGCCGTCGTCAAAGAAAAAACTGCCGAAATCACGGTGAAATTTTGCTCACAACAGGTTAATGTTTTGCGCAATGCCTCGGGCGAGGTGGTAAAAGGCGACGAAAATTATATCCAAAACATTGTCGATGTTTGGACTTTTGCCAAAAGCCTCGACCCCAAAGAGAAGGTTTGGCTTCTGAAATCTACTGCGAAAGATAGCTCGAAAAATGCGTAACCGTCTTAGTGTACTTTTGTTGGCCGCTCTGTTGGCCTCCTGCTCCGAAACCATCAAGCAAAAAGAATTTGAACTGGTCAAAACCTCGTTTGAAGATTTGGGCTCAGTTGCCGATGATGATATGCTTGGCGCTTATAATGCTTATATCAAAAGCTGTGACAAAATCGCCGCCAAACATGGTGAATTTCTCAATGCCGATTCGCTGGTTAAAATCAACCGTGAAGCCTATTTGCTCAATTGTCAAAAGGCCAAACAGATTATGCCCGCCAAGTTCAAAGAATTTGTATTGGCCAATTTTACCCCTTACCGTGTTTTGTATCATGGCAGCGACAACGGCCGCTTTACCTCGTATTACGAGGCAGAAATTCACGCCTCTCGCACCCGCGATGACATATATAAATACCCTGTCTATGGTCGTCCTTATGATTTGGTGGAAGTCAATTTGAAAGATTTTGACAGCTCACTGCCGGCCAAAGCTATAGTCGGACGCGTCGAAGACGGCCGGCTCAAACCTTATCCATCGCGCGCCGATATCACTGCCCATGGCATCAACGCGCCGGTAGTAATTTGGGGTGATAGCGACATTGATATTTATATTATGCAAATTCAGGGCTCTGCCGTAGCTATTTTGCCAGATGGCGAGCGTCTCCGTATTGCTTATGCCGCCAACAACGGGCGTCCTTTTAAGGGCATCGGCTCTATTTTGCTGAGCAAGGGACTGCTCTCGCCCTCGCAGGCATCTATGGGCAGCATCAAGCAATGGCTCAAAGACAATTCCGGACTGGCCAAAGCCAATATGGAAGAAAATCAACGCTATATCTTTCATAAACTGGGCAATCCCGAAGGTCCCGTCGGCGCTTTGGGCGTACCTTTAACTGCCGGTCGCTCGCTGGCGGTTGATACGTCTTATATGCCGCTTGGCGCACTGTTGTGGCTTGAGACATCGCTATCCGACGGCTCGCCGCTCAATCGACTGGTGGTAGCTCAAGATATCGGCGGAGCTATTAAAGGAGCAGTGCGCGGCGACTATTTTTACGGTTCGGGCGGCGATGATATTTTGGAAGCCGCCGGCAAAATGAACTCTACCGGACGCTACTTTGTGCTTATACCCAATTCTCAGGAGGTTTCCCGAAATGACTAAACGCATCAACAAGGCCGACCGGCTGATTTTCAGCGCTTTGCAAAAAGCTATCGCCGCCGAAAAAATCCACCTCTGCCTCATTAACTCCAAAATCAACATTCCGTCTTCGCCGGTTTACAACCCTTGGGAGGGGTTGGTGCCTTTGTTATCTCCGGTGTTGCTGGGCTTGATATTGATTTGGGCTGTTGGCATTGCCTGCGGTATAACGGTGATGACTGTCGGAATATTTGCCGCCTCGCATCTGGCGCGCAAAAAATTGGAAAACCGCTTGCTGGAACGCGCCAAAAATAAGTTTGTCTCCGACTATCAATCCTGTTGCGATATGTGGCAGTTCGGCGGTTTGGTACTGGTTAAGGCCGATGACAAAAAAATCGGCTGTTTGGCGCCGGAAGGTGATTGGAAGGAGTTTGTGGTGCGGTATTTTTCCGACTTGATGACCAGCCGCCCCGAAGAAGCAAAAGTTGTGCCTATTGAAGCGTCCGCAGATGAAAAAGCTGCCTGATTGCCGTCCGCCGCAAGATAACGAGGTTTGGTTGCAGGAGGTAGCCGACATCAAACCGCTGCCCGAAGTTGATGAACCGCCATCGGCTCCGTTGGTAATTGAGGCAATAACTCCTTCAACCAACCATAAAGGATTGTACAATCATAATTCTTTCAACCGGCTTAATATCGGTGATACTGCCAATATCGATCGTCGCTTGGCTGAAAAATTCACCAAAGGCAAACTCAAAATTGAGGCGCGGCTTGATTTGCACGGACTTAGCGAAAAGGATGCCTTTACCGCGGTTAGAGATTTCATAGCGTATGGCTACCGGCTGCAGCGCCGCTGCCTGTTGATAATCACCGGCAAAGGAGAAAAGCGCGACCCTTGGTGGGAATCCCACGGCATCATCAAACAGTCGTTTCCTAACTGGATAAACCATCCGGATATTCGGCCTTATATATTGAGTGTGGCGCAGGCATTGCCGGAAGATGGCGGCAGCGGAGCTTTTTATTGTCTGTTAAAACGCCAAAAATAATCATTTTTTCGGCGCATTCCCTTAAAAACAGGCTTGCATTTTCAAATTATGGTATTATATTACTCATTGTCAGAGGTTTCTCTGACTATGACACTAGAGGCTCTGTGAAATAGGATATTTGGACCCGAGGGCGGTACTCGGCACCTCCACCAATTTGGAAGCATATCGCAAAAGTTGACGACGAAATACGCTCGTATAGCGTGTTTTATATCGGGGGTGAAATAGGTTTGACAGGTATCAGTAAAGACATCATGCTGTGTTCGGTGAGATACCACCGTTATCGGTTCAACTTAAAATGAATGCTAACGATAATAACGTAGCTTCTGTTGCAATGGCTGCCTAATTTGGCGGTTAGCAACGCTTCTTAAATTCTCAAAGGCTTAAGCTCCTTTGAGTGGGGTTATCGGGCTTTCCTATCAACAGAAAAGTCCGTCTGTTTGACCAAAGGAGATGCAGATTATGGAAGACAGCGAAGCAAACAACGACATAAATTACGACCGCTTGATGGAAAAGGCGCTGAAACACGTGGTAATCGAGGCCTTAAAAATTGCCGCAGACGAAGGCTTGTCCGACACCAACCATTTTTATATCACTTTCAAAACCGACCATCCCGATGTGCGGATGGATACGGCGCTGCTCGACCGTTGGCCGGAAACAATGACCATTGTGTTGCAACATCAATTTGCCAACCTGATGATAAGCGATGATTACTTTGAGGTTGATTTGAGCTTTAATGATGTGCCCCATACCTTGAGAATTCCGTGGGATGCAATCACTTATTTTGCCGACCCTTATGCCAGATTCGGGCTCAGTTTTGCGTTTGAAGAAACAACACCCCCTTCATCTGATGAAACAACTGCACCGGTCAAAGAAGCTGCCGCCTCTCGTTCTGCGGCATCGTGTGCCAAACCCTCCGGCACCAAAGCCGATGTTGTATCCATTGATGCCTTTCGGAAAAAATGATGCGCAAAATATCTGTGGTTATCGCCGGACGCCATTCCACCAGCATATGTCTGGAAGATGAGTTTTGGCACGAGCTCAAACGACAGGCCGCCGTGCGCAAACAAAGCGTCAATGCCCTGATTACGCAAATCGATTCCGGCAAACGCGGCACTAATCTTTCCAGTGCCATCCGCGTGTTTATCTTGCAAGAACTGCTCAAACAGGCGCTCGCTGCCAAATAATTCGGCAATTTGCATTTTTTTAATTGACAGACAATTTTCTTTTTCTTATACTTGGAGGGTTAGTGTAACAGATAAGGTTAACAATGACCCACGCAAGTCAAAACAATTTTTCCGTCTTGTCAGCGTCCGTTTTAGATAGCGGCGCGGTTTCGGCTTGCTTTATTTGCTTTTATATTTTGATTAGCTTCTTGAGTATCGGCCTCTGAGCATTTTTGTTGATGTGTATTGAAAATGTGGGTGTTCAGAGGAGTAACACCGACACATTTTCGGCACACTTAAACAATCGATACTTAAAAGAGGAATATAATGAGTAACAATGATAATATGCTGCAACTGGTTTATGAAGTAAAATCCGCATTCAATGATTATTTTACCATGACCGGCAGCAAACATTTTAAACAATTTTATTACGACTGGCACGTAGATAATATGCTGGCTCCTTTTGCCGGTATGGCCGAATATTTTGCTATCAACTATCAAGAAAAAGCACCGGCTGCCTTTCACGAATTTGTCGAAGATTTTGCCGCCCGCATTGACAGCTACAACCCCGACAAACCGCAGCTTTCTCCGCTGAGCGGCAAAAAATACTCCGTTACCAAAGACGGACGCTTGAATTCTCTGCTCAATGGTGCACATACTTTCGGATTCGAATTTCGTCAATTTGTTTACAGTTTCGGCACCAAAGAAGACCACCACGCCGAATTCGGCTATTGGCCGGTCAAAGCCAATATGCCCTATTCCGGTATGCACGGACTGATGGTTGCCAAAGATTTGCTGCGTTTTTTGGATAAAAACTTTGAACATATCAATAACAGCTCTGATACCTATGCTGCAGCCCTCAATGCGGCAGATAATTTTCTGCGGCAAACCATTACCAAAAACTATGCCTATAATAACAAATACAACTTCACCAACCGCAAAAACAGCATCAAAAAGCTGCACGACCTGCGCAACCATTTGAGCCGCGCTTATAATAATATGCCGCACAACAACCCCGAACTCAATGATATGTTTCAGGTTGAACAACCAAGCCAACCGGTAAAAACCGCTTATTGGCCCAACGGGTTTGAGTTGGAGTTTTATGTACCGGAACAATTCAGCAACTATCAAGTGCTGGCCGACTATCTCAAGCAGCAAAACGGCTGGCAAAAACTTTATTTCAGCAACAAAGATGCCGAGGTCTACAATGATATGAACTCGGCCGGAGTCATAATGCGCGACGAAAGTTTGGCGCCCTATGACAAATTATTTCCGGTAGAATTTGCCAGCCGCGTAATGCGCAGTCCGGAAGACGAAAAAAGCTGCCTGAAGATATTGGATGCCTTTGACCAAGGTCATGTCAATAAACATTGCTCTTTGCACCAGCATCTCTCAGCCCAAGGTTTTGATATGGACACCTACAAGCGTTTGGTCAAAAGAATTATGCAGCACGAAGACGAGATTGTCAGTGCCTTTGCCGCCCCCGAACGCCGCGACAACAACCTGCTTTATGCCACATACATAAGTCGCAACCTGAGCTCGCAGAGCCACCGTGACTATCCGTTTTTGGCGTTGATGGTTGATATGTGTAACACTAAAAGCGAACTGGAAGAAATGGCCTCATTCGGCAACAAATACAAGACCTTAAACATTATGCCGAAACACACGGTTGAAATGCGTTCGATGAATGCCAACTTCAACAAGCGTTTTGTCGAGGCCTACCTGCAATTCAACCGTGAATTTGTGGCTTCGGCAGCAGCTAACAATCCGCATCATGTCAATCGTTTTCTGCTCAATAAATACACTTGGCATAACAACGAAACCAGCGACAACAAAACCGTAATGCACGAGCTCAAATACGGTTACGACTTTGTGCCGCACGATTCGTATCGACCGATGAAACGCAGTGTTTCACCCCAACTGGCGCAAGAAGAGCAAAATTATGCCCGTGTCGTGGCCCACGCGCTTGAATTTACCAAAAAGCTAAGGTACTATAACCCTTGTCAAAACAAAAAAATGAGAGAGGTTATGAACCATGGACGCTAAACCGGTAGAAGTGATTGCCGCCCGCAACAATGCGTGTCCGCTGATTATTACTTGCGAGCACGCATCATCCGACATTCCATCAGAGTATAACAATTTAGGACTTTCACCTGATTTGCTTGATACCCATATTGCCAGAGACAAAGGCGCTCGTGAAGTAACTTATGCACTATCAGCCAAATTGGGATGCCGTGCGGTGTTGGGCGGATATTCCCGCCTGCTGATTGACCTCAACCGCCGCGAAAACGAGGACGAATTGCTTGTTGAGAAAAGCGACGGTATCCTCATCAACGGCAATCAAAATCTGAGTTCGGCCGAGCGCTCTCGGCGCATTGACAAATACTATCGTCCTTATTATTCCGCCCTTGAAGAGCAAATTGCTTTGGTGCAAAACCAAGCCTTGTCTCCGTTGCTTTTTTCGGTACACAGCTTTACCCCGCAGCTCAGAGGCGGAGAGCCGAGATTGTGGCAGGCCGGCATTTTGTGGCACAAACCGGCCCGGCTCGCTCAATTTACGGCCGACCGATTGCGGGCACGCGGCGATAAAATTATCGGCACCAATGTCCCCTATGACCTAAGATTGTACAACACCGGCGCTGTAGTAGTCTGCGGCGAAGAAAAAGGATTGGATTATGGACTGATTGAAATCCGCGATGACGAATTTACCTCAATGGAACGCGGAGTGCGATTTTGGTCAGATGCTTTGGCTGATATCCTTCAATGCTATATCCACCAAGGCCGTTAAACCCCTCTGAGACATTTTGCCACAACGGATTTTGGCACCAAGAAGGCTAAATACAATCCTTCCACCAGCGTGTGAATTGCTGCGTTTCATCTCGCAAATTCACCGCCTCGCTAATCTGCGGAGTAATTAATTTTACCTTACTTTCTTTGGCCAATTCGGCAGCCTTATCCAGCGGTTCGCGCCACGGATGATTACAAATACAAAATTTGGAATTATGTCCCAGAAATACGCGTTTTGCCCGCAAATCCTCGGCAGCCTTAAAACCTTCCTCGGGTTGCTGGTGAATAAACCGCCAATTGGCGTCATATTGCCCACACTCCAGCAAAGCCAAATCTATCGGCGCAAAACGTTCACCGATTTGTCTGTAATGATCATCATAGCCGGAATCCCCGCCAATATATAAGCGATATCCGGCTATTTCCAGCAAAAACGAAGCCCATAGACTGCGATACGGCAACATTCTTCCCGAAAAATGCCGCGCCGGCAAACATACTATCCGCCCGTTTTCGAAACTAAGCTCCTCGTCCCAATCCAATTCCTCAATTATCTCCGGCCTATATCCCCACCGGCGAAAATGTGCCCCAACTCCCAATGGCACCACCACCCGTTTCACCTTATCTCTCAACTTTTTAACCGTAGCATAATCCAAATGATCATAATGATCGTGAGTGATAATAATCCCGTCAACCTTCGGCATATCTTCGGGAGTATAAACATCGGTTCCTAAAAAAGGCACCACATTATGCGGCAAAGGCGAGGCATTGGCGCTAAACACCGGATCCACCAAAAAACTTTTACCTCCTAGCTGAATATAATAAGACGAATGCCCAAACCATATCAGCAAGTCTTTATTTTTATCCTCGGCTTTAATATCATATTTCAACACCGGCAGAGGTTGTTCCGGCTTGGTATGCGGGTGTTTCTTAAAATAAAAATCATACATTGTGGCAAAAAAACCTCCCTCGCCCGTCATTTGCGGAGTAGGATGAATATTTCTGAAATGTCCGTGCTGCCAATGAGCAGATTTTTTCATCTTTGCCAAACTTATCTTATCGGGCAGCCGTCCGAACATCGGCTGCCGCAAATATCCCGCCACACCGGCCGCTGCTATTACCAAAATCACCCATCCCATTGGTATTTTCTCCTCAACTATTGCAACATCGACAATATAAACCGGTTTGTCATTCAAGCAACGCTAAATCCGATTTTATGCAATACAAATAACAAAACTGTTTATTTTAAAATATTTAGCTTTATTATACCGCCGAATAAAAAATAATAATCAACAAAGGAGTTACATTAATGAAAATCGGAATTATCGGCGCCGGATTTGTCGGCAGCACCACCGCATATACTTTGGCAATGAAAGGCAATGCCGATGAAATAGTTTTAATTGACCTCAACAGCGAAAAAGCCCAAGCCGAAGCCTTGGATGTCTATCATGCTGCATCTTTGACCTCGCGTTGCAAAGTTTTTTACGGCGACTATCCCGACCTTAAGGATGCTGATATTGTTATTATCACGGTGGACAGCAAAAAAACGCTTGATGGCGACCGTATGGTTTTGTTGGCCGGCAATACGGCAATTATCAAATCAATAGTTCCTAATATTGTTCGCTTTGCACCTGATTGTATAATCCTGACCGCCACCAATCCGGTTGACGTAATGACCAAAATGGTCAAACAAATTTCCGGTTTTCCCAAAGAGCGGGTTATCGGCTCCGGCACCGTACTGGACACCGCCCGCTTTCGAGCTATTCTCAGCGAGCGGCTCGGACATATCTCTCCCACCTCCATTCACGCTTATGTTTTAGGTGAACACGGCAAAACCTCTCTGGTTGCTTGGTCAGGAGCTTCTATCGGCGGTGCGGCGCTCGACGAATATGCCAAACACTGCGGAGTTGAGTTTACTTTGTCCGACAAACAGCAAATTGCCGACGAAGTTTTGGATGCCGGCTTCAAAATTTATCGCGGCAAAAAAGCTACTTATTACGGCATTGCCGCCTCACTGAGTGCCATCTGCGAGGCCATCATCAAAGACCAACAAAAAGAAATGCTGGTATCTTCTCTGCAAACTGAGGTTTTCGGCATTAAAGACGTCTGCTTGTCTTTGCCTACCATTGTCGGCCGCAAAGGCGCCGAACGCAGCATCATTCCCGCCTTATCCGATGCTGAAAAGCAAATTCTGCGCCAAAGCGCGGAGGCTATTGCTGCAGCATCACAAGAGGCGTCTCAACTATAAAAAACGGCAAAATATTTTTACTTCAACGGTTGTCGGGGTCGAAATCCGTCAAGTCTTTAACCACTTCGCTGGCAATAATCAGCCCCACAACCGGAGGCACAAAAGCCGTCGAACCGGGGATATCGCGTTTAACCGTACATTTGCGCACTGTTCCCTTGGGACAGATGCAATGCGCACGGCAGCTTATTGCCATATCTTCTACCGGACGGATGGGCTTTTCTTTGGAATAAACCACTTTGAGTTTTTTAATTCCTCTTTTGCGCAGCTCTTTACGCATCACGTGCGCCAACGGACAAACCGAAGTTTGATATATATCCGCCACTTCAAAAGCTGCCGGATTAACCTTGTTACCGGCTCCCATTGCCGAAATTACAGGCACACCGGCAGCCTCAGCCGCCATTACCAAGCCGATTTTGCCGGTCACGGTGTCAATAGTATCCACCACATAATCATACTGCCCGAAATCAAACTGCTGCGGCTCGGTCGGCAGATAAAAAGTTTTGTAGGTTCTAACCTGACAATTCGGATTAATCTCAGCAATACGTTCAGCAGCCACCTCCACTTTATACTTTCCTACTGTTTTGCGAGTGGCCAGCAACTGTCGGTTGAGATTGGTTAAGCAAACCATATCATCATCAATCAAATCAAGTGCCCCCACTCCAGAACGCACCAAGGCCTCCACCACATATCCGCCGACCCCGCCGATACCAAACACGGCAACCCTTGAGCCGGCCAAACGCTCCAGTGCCTTTTTGCCCAAAACCAACTCCGTACGAGAAAACTGATTCAACATTATTCTATCCTTCCCTGATTTGTAAGAAGTAATATTGCAAATTTTTCCCAATTTCAAGCAAAAATACAATAGGACTTGATTTTAACCGCCGCAACCATTATGTTAACCATAAATTATCCTTAACGCATCAACCAAGAGCAACCGCTATGAAGTTACTTTACATCGACGCATGTGTGCGTGCTCAATCTCGCAGCAAAATTTTAGCAGATTACCTGCTGACCGGCTTATGTGCTCAAACAACTTGCACCACTACCGAAGTTATCTTGCCGCAGCTTAACCTGCAGCCTTTGAATGAACAAACATTGCAGCACCGCACCTCCATGATTGCTCAAAATCATTTTGACGATGCAATGTTTGCTCTTGCCAAAGACTTTGCCGCTGCCGATTTGATAGTAATAGTTGCTCCTTATTGGGATTTGTCCTTTCCTTCCCTGCTCAAATTATACATTGAGCATATCAATGTTGCCAAATTGGTCTTTCGCTATGGCGCCGACGGTCGTCCGGTTTCTTTGTGCCGTGCACAAAAACTCTGCTATATCACCACCAAAGGCGGCTACAACCCTGATGATTTCGGCTATGACTATATTAAATATTTGGCGCACAATTTTTATCAGATACCTTCCGTGCATTTAATAAAAGCCGAGGGCTTGGATATTATCGGCAACGATGTCGATGCAATTTTGCAGCAAACTAAATCCGAGATTGACGCACTCATCACATCTTTAATATAACTCACGCAAAATTAATCATAATTTAAGTATTTCTGATAAATAATCGGAGATATAAAACTTTGTCCGCTTTATTGTTTATCAGGAGAAAATTTATGTCAAAACTGATTTACACCGTATCCCTGCTGGCGCTTCTGACCGCATCGGCCGGCGCGCAAGAGTTGATTGTCGAACCCGTAGATGATGATATCATTGCCGACCAGACGGTATCGGTAATGGAGGCTGCCCAAGCCGCTCTTGAACAGGCCGCCGCCGACTTAAGCGATAATCTTATCGGCGAAACCCTCCCCGACAACGACATCCAACCTTATCCTTCCTCCAAGGTAACCACTCGCTATTTCGGACAAAAAGACAGTGATATTGTCAGCGATATCCCTTATGGCAAAAATGACGAAGCCGGAAAAACCGTCCAAGCCGACGATGCCAAAATTTACTACGAAGTTTACGGCAGCGGCGATCCTGTTTTGGTACTGCACGGCGGCGGAGTTGGCAGTAGTTATGAGATGGGACGTTTTATTGATGAATTATCCAAAGATTATCAGGTAATTGTACCCTCTACCCGTGGTCACGGCAAATCCGAAATCGGCACCGCCAAAATTACCTATGAACAAAAGGCCAACGATATGCTGGCCGTGCTCAATGACACCACCGAGCAGCCGGTAATTGTACTGGGGTTCAGCGACGGCGCCTACACTGCCTATAAACTGGCGGCCATGTATCCGCAACGCATCAAGAAAATCATCGCTATCGGCGCCGGTGAAATAACTCCGCAAACCCGCATATTCCCCACACCAAAAGTTGATGATGTTATCGCTTCGGACGAAGCCTTTATGCGCGGCCAAATCGACATTATGCCTCAGGTCGAAAAACTGCAGGACTACTGGGATGATTATTACAACTTCTATAATCATCTGACTGTCAGCAAAGAAACCTTATCAGAAGTTAAATGTCCGGTTTTGCTTATCAGCGGTGAAAAAGACACCAACGCACCGCTTGACACCATCATCGCCGCTTATCGGATGTTACCCAAGGCCGAAATCGCCATAATTGCCGACGCTCCGCATCAGGTATTTCTCACCAACTTTGCGGCCGTATGGGACAACATCAAGCCGTTCTTGCAAAAGTAATTCCTCACCTTCCCATGGTATTGCGCATATACTGCAAATCGCCATACCAGTAAGAGGCTGTTGTTCCGCCGTCCATCAAGAAATCGGCTTAGCTTCATCATAGTCTTTTGCCCAAGGAAAAACACCGTTTTCTTTACTGGGCTTGCCAAAACTCATACATCCCAAACAAATTCTCGAAACATCAACTCCGGTATTGCCTAATTTTACATATTGCATAGCCTTGCCTCCCTAGCGGATAAAGTTAGTAAAGGTAATAGCCTCATCCGCCGGCGGCAAAATGCCTGCAGCTTCGCCGGCCTTGCGACATTTGAGATGCCACGCCATATTGCGAGCCAAAATCCGCATATTTTGCAAGCCCTCTTCATCTTGCTCCACCTCTTTGGCCGTTGCGCCATGCACCATATTCCAATATCTGCCGGAAATAATCGGCATCTCCGAAATACTGAAATATTTATTAAGCTGATCCAGCGCAAAAGTCGTACCGGCACGCCGCGCACTCACTACCGCTGCTGCCGGCTTGTGCTTAAACACCTCGCCGCGTCCGGCCATAAACGCCGAGAAAAACGCTCTGTCCAAAAACGAAGTGGCAATTCCCGAGGCCGAGGCATAATGCACCGGTGAGCCCAACACAAACCCGTCAAACTCCGCCGCCTTATTAACAAACTCGTTCACCACGTCATCAATTACGCATTTGCCCAATTTGGCACAGGCTCGGCAAGCGCGACATCCGGCAATCGGCTTTATCCCGATATGATAAATTTCCGATTCTATTCCCTCAGCCTGCAAGGTTGCGGCAATCTCCTCCAATGCGCGGTTAGTGCATCCCTTTTTGTTAGGCGAGCCGTTTACCAATAAAACCTTCATTATTTCTTCCTCCGTCAAATTAAAAACCTGATTTTTTCAACCATACATCAACTCTTTGTGTAGCCTCTTCGCGTTGATTTTGCGCTATATGGCCATACATTTCCAACCCGTTCAACACTTCTTTGGGATTAGCTGCCGCTGCAATTTTGGTATCAATTCCGCTCATTCCGCTACCCTCATGAGTTACAAAAGGGGCTATCCTTTTGTCGCTCCAGTCATATTTTTCAATAAAGCTGTAAACCGCCATCGGCATATCCGCCCACCAGTTAGGACACCCCAAAAACACCGTGTCATATTGAGCAAAATCTGCCGCCATTTCCTCAATCTCCGGTCTTGCTTTGGCCTTCTTCTCGCTCAGCGCCACTTTGGTCAGTGGCTCATATCCTTTAGGATAAGTATCATTTTTAAGTTTAATCTCAAACAAATCCGCCTTGAGTTTTGCCGCTATTATCTTAGCCAAAACCGCCGTATTACCTTCGGTAATCTCACCCACACCGTATTGTTCGCCGTCTTTTGAAAAATAAACCACCAGATTTTTGGTCATCTTAAGCTCCTTTATTTTTTAAATTACAACTTTGTCATCGACATAAATGTAATCGTTAGACCATACTCTAAGTCAAGTTGTTTTTTCTTTTCATTGGATAAATTGCCATTCTCACATTCTGCTTAACAAACAAAGCCGCATAGTATAGCATCCGATCGTTTTTGATCAATGTTCTGTTACTGACCAATTTGATTTGGTAGTCAAACAAGACAAAGGCATTGTTCGACGCAAGCCGTTCACCCGACGGACATCCGATGCGGTGGGTATTTTTCCGTTTAAGGACAGCCCGTACTATGTTCATCTGAGTGAGACTGATAATTGGTCGCGCAGCACCGCCGACAGTAAAGTATCTCAAAACGCTTTTATCCGATGGTGCATTTTTGCAACCGCCTGTTTTCGGTATTACCGAAACTAAATGATGCACTTGTTTCTCTCGAAGCTCCGCCGTTGTCTGGGTTTTACTATGCCGTCTCACCGCATAATATTCCCGAAGCCAACTGGATAGTCGGATTTTTTGCCGAAATAATATGCGACGATTATTATGACTATTGCGAAACAGCCAAAACCAGATTTATCGGTTATTCTTCTTATTAGTAATTTTACTAAAAAAAGAGGTCTCTTTTTCTTACAAAGAGCCTCTTTTTTTCTTCGGAGTGATAAGAGTAGTTATCTGTTGAGTGACAATACTGCATTAACCATTCGCTTGTCACAATGCTTCATCATCCAAGAAATTGCTCGCGAACTAAACGAAGTATAGCGCAAAAAAACGGCCAACAAAACCAAATCATTGCGCCGCAACAACTTAATTTCGGCATTGATAGGAAACTTCACACCATGGTTGCTTCGCAAATAAATGTTCAGCATTGCTTCCGTCCCCAGTTCCAGCAGTTTTATCTGCGTGGCCATCTCAATACGATACTGTCTGACATAATAGGAAAACTCCTCGGTTTTGTCCAGCTCAATTAAGCGAATTTCGGCGCAAGCACTGAGCGAATTGCTGTCAACAAACTTCTTAAAATCCTCCAAACTTCCGCGTTCGACCACACTCAATTGGTCTCTGATACTTGCTTGCATAGCTTGAAAAATTATAGGGTTAATAAATAAATTGCTCTGCTAAGGTACACCTTTTATTGACAAAAGTCAATGTTTTTGTCGAGTCAGACCAAAACACAAAAAAACGGGAATCAGGGGTTATTCCCCTTAATACCCGTTTAATACGCAACCTTTATCCTCACAATTTGATTTTAGGATAATATTTAAGCAAACATTCAATCTCATCTATTTGAGCTCGGTCAATCAGTTCCATAGTTGCCAAAAAATCCTTAAAGCAAAAACGCTCTAACGCCAATTTAAGCAACTTACCGTTACCGCGCTCCACCAAATGCATTTCGTTATCCTCATACAATCCCGAAACTTGCTTGATATAATCTTCAACCACCGCTTCACTGGCATAATCAATCAGATAACTCTCTTCGTCCTCATCTGGTTTATACAACCTTATGTACTTCAGCACCACATCGTCACTGCAACACTCAAACAACACCGGAATATTATTCTCGCTGACCACCCAATGCGAAATATACGCATAAATACACTCATCATCCGCAGTTTGCAACAGCTCCTCTTCCAATCCCTCATCTTCCAAAGAATGGTACTGAAAATATTTCTGCAAAGTTTTGCTGCATTTGCGTTCAATCAACAGTTCCAAATACTCTTCCGGCAAATTCTCAATATTTTGCAACTCAGCCAACACCTCATCCGGCAGTCCTCCTTCTTGGAACACCGCATTCACACGCTCATATTCGTCCTCTTGTTCCCAATCCCATCCGGCTATCCAAACCTTCAGCAAGGAAAAGTTTTTCTCATTTATCAACGAATCAACCGCACAATCGCACAAATTATTTTTGCGGATAAACTTCTCGGCGTGTCGCGGTTCAACTTTTTGCAAAAAATAAAGCTGGGTTTTAGCCAGAGCGTCATCTTCCGACATATCGCTGCGGCTGGTGCAAAATACCACATTGCACTCGTCCAATATCCGCTTGCAATCTTCTCGTGCTAACAAGTAACCGACAACACAATCCGGCAGTTCATTCAAGGACAAATAATACTTCATCACCTCGAATTCGACGTGCTTGACAAAACTGTACATATTTTCTTCAGCCACCAAAGAACCTGCTTTAGCCAGCGCCTTCAGCTCTTCAGTATTGTTGCGCCAAATCAACAGTTTTTCCAAAGCATCCCGCAAAAAGGCAGGCCATACAAAAAAACTCTCCTTTTGCAACACAACCATCAATTCTTCGTGACTGGCATTTTGCAATGTTTCCGCTGTCAGCGGCGACAAATCCTCATAAGATGTAATTTGCTTTTTCAGTTGCTCAATTTTCTTTTTTTCTAATTTTAACATAACAATAGATTTTTAAATTAATAATTATTTGCACACTCCGCATAGTAATCATTTTCGTCCAATATGTCAACAAAAAAGCAGACCTTTCTTTAAGAAAAGTCTGCTGTACTTCAACTGCTTTCACCGCCTATGGCTCAAGCACCTAACCATCGTCTGATTATCTCTTTTTGCGCCAAAGCACAAAATCCTTGCTCGTGACAATATCTCAGTATCAAAAAATTTGTTCGATATACTTTAGGATTACGCGCGAAAAACCTCTCTTAATCAAAGCTACTTCTTGGGCATCAGTCAGAGTATTTTTTATGACATACCCTTCAACCAAATCTCCAAAACCGGTATCCACAAGCGCCGCAAATCCTCTGTCACTCAAAGTGTGATGATTAATATAAACCTCTACCTTCTGTGGTGTAGTAGCAGACCCTATTAAATAAGCCTCACCTTCTGGACTCAAGCCATAATGCTTCTTATAATACTGGCATTGTATATCTTGCGAGCCATAATCAATCAGCAGCCTTTCTATCTTAAAAGACCGGTTGATTGCCAAATCCGCCTTTCCTCCTAATGCCAAAGCTATAACCTTCAAAATTGCCAGATTTTTTCTAACTCCGACAATCGGTACTTAAAAAAATACTCCCAAGCCTCTTCGGTCGGTTCATACTCTTCCTTCAGCAGGAAATCAAGCAAATAATCATCGGAAATTTTTCCATCTCCGTCACCATATTAGCCGCATAGACGAAGTGACCTTCCAAAGACTTGTCGAAATATTCTCTGAAATCTTCTCTTTCCAGCAAAGCGCCTTGTGCTTCTCGGTTCAAATCGTATATTCCGATATATTCCGTCACCAAAGACGCCCTTCCCTTACGCATCAGCAACACCTCACCGGCATCACTCAAAGCGTGATAGCCGAAATAATCACTTGCCGTAAAATTGTTTTTAATCAGTTCCAGTTCTTGTTCTTTTGTTAATTTTGTTAACTTCATGCTCATAAAAATATTATTTTTTAAATTAATAATTTAGTTTACATTCAGGAAGATAGCATAATTTTTTCTCAAGGTAAACCAAAAACACCCCGCTTAGCCCCATACGCCATAGCCAGAATTTTTATACAAAAAAACGGAAGCTCGTTTGCTTCCGTTTAAGTTCAACTTTTGCTCAAGTTCTTCTTGTAGGCTTTAATCAGTGTTTGGTTGCCTCCGGCCAAAATAAATGCCGCACTCCGATCATACAGCCAGTTAGAAGCCAAATAATCCAACACGACCTCTTCTTCTGCCGTTTTTACCAAAATCAGCTCCGATTGTTCACGCAGCATATATTTCCTAAAATAGCGTTTGACCAAATCACCCGAGCGCAGTTCTATAAACTTTTCCTCGGCCGAACGCCGCAACTGCCGCTTGGAAATATAAGTCAAAACTATATCGTGGCTGGACTTTTCCACCAACTTCATTTCTGCCGGTCGGCTCAGTTCAAATGCCCGCAAATATATAGCCAATGCCTGCGGATAATCTTCGTCCAACAACCACAACTCAGCCGTCTCCGACAACTTCACCCTTTTGAGATAAGCATTAACCAAGCTCTGCTTTCCCTCAGCGACAAACCGCCTGAACCCGTTGCCAAACAAATGATAGTGTTTGGAATAACAAGTCAACATCTCAATACTGCCGTTGTCCATCAACTCATTCTCGGCGTCTTCATTTAAAGCCTTTACCTTCAAAACTTCTTTTAGCGCTGCCACATCATTATTTCGCACAATGCTCAGCTCTTGTTCTTTGTTCCACATCATAATATATACAATTTTAATTTTCGTCCTCACTAATAGCATATTTTAGACAAAAAGTCAAACAAAAAAGGAAAGCATCCCTCCGACACTTTCCTCCCATTTTGCCATCCGCCTCAGTCACCGATAACGATTTCCGGATAATAACGCGACAATAAGACATCAATTTCTTCTTTTATGCCGCGCTCCAACAAATCGACAATCACCAACCGGTTTTGCGGACATTGACGTTTCAAATAAGTGATGATTTCTTCGCTGTTGCCCTTTTCGACCAAAGCCAGCTCGCTGATATCAAACAACTCGGCATACTGCAAGTATTCCATCACTATTCTATGACTGCAATTCTGCACCAAAGAACATTCTTGCATCTCGCTGATGAGTGTATAGCTCTGCTGTTTGATATACCATTGCAATGCCTCGTCATCACCGCGCTCAACCAATGCCAAAAAACCATCATCCGACAACAAAGCGCGTCCCAGATATGTCATCACGGCCTCTTTGGCACCATAGCGCATAAAATAAGCCTCGGTACCCGAGCTGAACTCATAGCAGCCGTAATCACTTCGTTCCAAATAACTCTCCAAAACGTTCGGCATTTGTGCGTCAATCAGTTTAACCTCCATCTCGTCGCTCAAATCCTCTATCCGACTGATATAAAGCAGTGCCGCATCTTCCAGCTTTCCGTCAAAAATCGCCTCAACCGCCTCATCTGGCAAATCGCGTTTCTTGACATATTCCAGCAATACATCGTGCATATCACTGTCAATCAAAGTCAACAGCGCATTGCTTTCCAGCATCTGATTTTTGATAAAAATCCGCACCGCCTTTTCGCATCCGCGCTCAATCAGCTCAATTTGCGCCTGCTCGCCCCACAAGGTGTTCTGCTCCAAATATTCGCACAACTCCTCGTCTGGCAAAAAGCGAACCAAAGCATAGCTCAACATAGCATTTTCCCGACGCTGCACCACGCTTATCGGCGTTTTCAACCACATCTTAACATCAGCGACATCGCACTCTTTGTTCAGCAAGGCATTAAGCGCCACCGCCGACAATATCTGATTTTCAAACAGACATTGTTTCAGCTCCGCCTCTCCCGCGCAGATTATTGCCATCTGCGCAAGAGGACACAACGGCATCGACTTTATCAGCGCTTTAATCTCTCGTATATCGCCTCGCCGCAAAATTGCCACCTGACAATCCTCGTTCAGCACTCCGCTTTTGGTCTGCATAACATCTTCCCAAATTACCTGTCGGATATCTTTGCGATGATTGTCTTCCTGCGCATCTGCCCAAGGCCTTGCCCCTAGCAAATGTTTTTGCAAAAAAGCCATAATTTCCTCGTGTGAAGCCTCTGCCAGCAACTCTGGAGACACTTCTTTTCCGCCGAAATCGCGATACTCTGCCACTGCTTGCTTGAAACGTTCAATTTTTTGTCTTGATAAATTTGCCATAATAATAGTATATATTTTAAATTATATGTTATACGGTTGAGCAACCTACCACTCTCGTTTCTCAAAGTCAAATAAAAACTCAAACAAAAAAGGAAGGCCGGTGTTTCCCAAGCCCTCCTTCAAGTCAATTTAAGCATTGTTATCGGCTATTTTCGGATAATAGCGCTCCACAAAAATGTCGATTTCCTCTTTTACACCGCGCTCCAGCAATTTTTCCCGCGCATCACGATCATACAGATAATGATTGGAAATATAGGTCTTTATCTCCTCGCTGTTGCCGCGTTCAATCAGCATCATCTCGGCAGAAAAACACAACTCGTGGCGTTTTACCACCTCCATCACATCCTCGTGCCGCGCATTAGGCAACCACTTTTCCTCGGCATCGGCAAAAAAATGTCCGTTACGCTTAAGATAAAAGCTAATCACATCCGGCCAACCTCTATCCAACAACAAACACTCCGCGCTATCATCCAGATAGTAATAACCGATGTAAGTCATCACCATCTCTTTTAAGCCACGTGCAGCCAGCGCCTCCTGATGGCGAAAATTCGTCAAGTGATGATGTTCAAAATACCTCGATGCCGCAATCACCCGTTCGCTGGTTACAAAATCTTCCATCGCCTCGGCCGGTATCTCGTGCTTTTGCACATAGCTCAGCAATGCCGTCAGATGCTCGTGTTGAGCAATCAGCTTTTTCATTGCTTGAGCTCCCAGCGGATGACGGTCGATATAGCGTTTAATCAGCTGCAGCGAACCGATATCAATCATCAGCGCTTCTCCCGCCTCGCTCAACCTTGTGCGGTCAATATAAAACCCCGCCACCTCTTTCATCTTCGCATTGTTCAACATAGCTTTTTCGCCCGCCTCGCTCAACGAATTTCTAGTGATATATACCAGCGCCGGATGCGTCAAATCCGAGCTCATCAGTGCCACTTCGGCACCTATGCTGAGATTGTGATGTTTGATATGCGCAAAAAAACACCTTAGCATTTTTTTGTTAATAATCATCTCTTGCAAATCGTCATCCAGTACAAACAACAATCTGTCAATAAGCGCCACCACACTCTGCTCGGTACTAAGCTCAATCAACAACTGCCTAGCCTCTTTGCTGTGCAATCGATGCTGACGCAAATAAGCAAGGATAATCTCGTCGTCTCCGCACTTGACAATAGCCTCTTCGGTTGCATGGTTCCAGTCCGAAACAACAGAAAACATCGTCAAAATTTCTTCCTTGTTGCCGCGGTTAACCAAAAACACCTGTGCATCGTCTTCCAACACCACATCATCGTAAAAACTGCGCTTGCGCAGCAATGCCATAATTTGATTATGATCTGCGTCTTTCAAATCTTCGGCATTCGGAATATAATGCTTAAAATCCTCATAAGATACAATCTTCTTTTTCAAAAGATTGATCTCGTCATTACTGAGATTGTTCATTACCGTAAAAATATTAAATTAATAATTCGAATTACGCCGACAAATTACCATATTTTAGACAAAAGTCAACAAAAAAAGGACACCTGTTTGTTGCAAAAACTTTGCTTAAAACTTTAAGGTGTCCTGATAAATCCGTATTTTGCCGAATTATACTTTGATGCTGCCAACCCGCTCGTCAATTCCCCAGCTATTGACATAGACCCGCCAATAATTATCCTTGTGCATAGCCATCAATTTTTCAACAGCTTTTCTTGACAAGCGATTGGTGGCCAAATAACGCTCCACCAATTTGTCTTGTCCGCTGTCCAAAAACTTAATCTCCGCTTGTTCGCCCAAAGTAGACCCGTCGATATAAACTCTGACGGCCTCCCAATTTTGGCTCTCAATAAGCGCCAAATCCGCCTCGCTGTTCATCTCGGTTTCGGACAAATACTCCAGCAACAAACCTTGCGGTGCGGTTTTCACCAACTCGATTTGCGCCTCCGTACTCATTTCAAAATGCTTGGCATAATCGGAAATCGCCTTGTTCCAGCCGCTTTTAACCAGCATTATTTCGCCACTTTCGGTCAAAGGATAGCGTCCGGTCAAACACAAAAATTCCTCGTAATCGCGGTTGGCAATCATCCTGATTTCACGTTCAAATTGCGCTGCTTTCGGACAATCTTGATAATCTTCTTTTTTCTGATCCATAATTTTTGAATTATATAGTTAATAATTAATGATTGTCGGCGATTATAGTGATTGTCGCGCCAAAGTCAACAAAATTGTGCAAGGATGCCGAAAGCATTTGCACTTACTTATTTTTTTTGTTAAACATCGGGGTGAACTTATTTTACAACTAACGAGGTGTTTTATGAAATACAAATGTTTGATTTGCGGTCAGGTTTTTGAAATTGCCGAAGGACAAGAGGCTGTTTGTCCGGTGTGCAAAGCCAAAGGCGAAAAATTGGTTGTCTACAAGGAAGAAGAAATGTCTTGGGCTGCCGAGCACGTCATCGGCATTGCCAAAGGTGTTGACCCTGAAATTTTGGAAGGCCTGCGCAACCATTTTAACGGCGAGTGCTCCGAGGTTGGGATGTATTTGGCCATGGCTCGTCAGGCCATGCGCGAGGGTCTGCCCGAGGTAGCAGTCGTTTTGGAGCAAATTGCCCATGAAGAGGCCGAGCACGCCGCCCGCTTCGGTGAGATGTTGGGCGAGTTGGTCGGCACCTCCACCAAGGCCAATTTGGAAAAAATGCTGGCCGGTGAAAATGGCGCCTGCCATGGCAAAACCGCCATCGCCAAAAAGGCTAAAGAGCTCAACCTTGACGCGATTCACGATTCGGTTCACGAAATGGCTCGCGACGAAGCTCGTCACGGCAAGGCTTTAGCCGGCTTGCTGCAGCGCTATTTCTAAACGCTTGGCATTTTTTGTATACTCATCAAGGCGTCGCTCAACTAAAAAAAGCGGCGCCTTATTATATTTTCTCCTCGCCTCATCTTCGATTTTAGTTTTTTCGAAATATTAACTATAATGAAGCGATATCACAGGGAAAAATGCAAAAAAATTATTGTTTTATTAACAAATACGTGTTATAATTAGGACGTAAAGTTTGAGTTGCCTCGGCCAAGGCGGTGTTCGCGCGCATTTTGTCCGCCGGTTTGGGGTCTATAAAGGGGAGACATATTATGAAGACTAGTCGCAAAATAGCTATTTTGGCACTCACCTTGTGCCTGACACCCTGCTTGGCCTCTGCCAAAGTAGTAAAAATTCAAGATTATAAGGGGATAAATTATGCAATAGAAACAGGTCCAATTGAACAGGATTGTTGTGACGGGTCTTATTGCACCCTTAAAGCCTGTCAATATGCCAATCCCAGCAATTGCAGAAGCAGCAGCAAATGCGGCGGACAACAAGTGTGCAAAAACATTCAAACCGCCGCAGGCTCTGCCACAAAAGGGACTAAAGATTGCCGTATTTATAATAAGTATTCCTACCCCTCAGGCATGACCACAGGTGCGACCTGCTGGCAAGAAACTAATAAAAATGACACACTGCCGGATGGATATGTTTGGAAATTCAATTGTACGGATAGCTTCACTTCTACCGACACAAAATGTTATAATGGCAGTCGAGAACAATATGGTACTTGCGGATGCCCGTCCGGTACATTTGAGCTTAACATGAGAGCTTTGACAGACCTTTTAAAATGTAACACTGGTAGTCCTAAAGCAGCTGATGCCGCAAGAATTCTGCAAGCAGGTCTGTCAGAAGTCTACCCTAAAGTGAGAGATATCACCGATATTAGAAAACTGATTAGTTATTTTTGCGCTTTTCAGTGGAAATATCAAAATTCTTCCCAGACTGATATTGTTTGTGTTAACCAAGATGTATCCGATATGCGATGCAATACCGAACAAGGTTTCACCAGCCTCACCGGAATACCGTCAGCTAAACTTGCAAATGGCAATGCTGTTGCCACCATGACAAGTTTGTGGAATGAATTTAATAATGTCTATACAGTTTCCGGCAGAACCAGCGAAACAAGCCATGGTTCTTACACTGTCACAGAAAATGAAGACATCGCTCTGTCTATCGATGTAAAAAGAACAGAAATCAGAGGCGCAAATAAATCTGTTCCGGACATAAAATACACCTATTCCGGCTCAAGGTTCAACTATAGGAGTGATTCTTACGTTTGTATAAAGGATTCACCTGTTGTTACTGCTACGACAAATGGAGGCACTAGTTGGGAATCAATCAATAACGCTTCTTCCCCTGGTTACGTTTACTCCGAACCTGACATTAACTCTGATTTTGCCAAAGCGGCTAATGCACTTCCGTTAATATTCAAGGCTCCGGTTATTTATGGTGGAGACGCTAAATATTTCTACGCAAATACCTGTGCTGAGCCCTACTCTGATGTTTCTTCTTGCGGAACTAATGCAGAAGAAAAAGATAGTGCAAAAATCAAAACCGTCAATGCTGAAATTATAACCTGTCGCAAATGCGAAGACACGAGCTGCGGTGTTGGTTTGATAACCGACACCCCAATCGGGCTTATTACAGATGGGACAGGCAATAATGCTTACTTTACTAAGAGCGGTTGCAATCTGCGTTGTAATAGCGCTTGGGGCGATATACAGCTCAATAGTTCAGACAATACACTGACAACCGCAATTAGTGGTCTAAACGGGAAAACCGGTCAAATCAAATCGGCTGTCGCCAACTCAACCATCAAAGGAAAAATGGATGTCAAATTTGCTTATTCATTCCAATCGTTCGTTGATGGCAGCTATTCGCTGTTGTGCGGACAGGCCACCGGTTGCGCTGCCTCGGCCGGCTACATCCCCACGACTTGTGATACCGGAAGTTGGTGCTCGTGGTTCAATAACTAGTCATTGCCCACCGACAGCACTTAGCCGCCTCTCTTGCTGTCATCCACTTTCTTCCCTTACTGTCACCCCTTTTTCTGCGGCCTGTGCCGCAGAAAAATCAGGGGTCTCCTGACCATTAAGGGAATGTCCCCCTTCTTTTTTCTACTGTCCTCCCCGAGCGGCCTTTCTTTTTTCTGTCACCCCCGAGCGGCCCCCCCCCTTCTGTCATCGCTGAGCCGTTTGTAAAACGGAGAATAAGCGATCTCATGACCATTATGCACTTATGACCAAGAGACCCCTTACTCGCGGCGTTGCCGCTCAGGGGTGACATTCCTTGAAAG
>JAFUEX010000016.1 GCA_017470165.1 Alphaproteobacteria bacterium | reverse complement strand
GCTTGGGATGACCTGTATCCTATGATTTGCGGAAACTAAGTGCCTTTTTTCTTTATCGCCCCAGCCGCTGAGCTGCTCTCTTTTTGTGTTGCCGCTTCCTTTTTTGTGCCACCCCCGAGCGGACATCAGTCCGCGAATAAGGGGGCTGTTGGTCCTTCAAGGAATGTCACCCCCGAGCCGTTTGTAAAACGGCGAGTAAGGGGTCTCTTGGTCATTAAGTGCATAATGGTCATGGGATCGCTTATTCGTGCCTTACGGCACTCAGCGATGACATAAAAAACAACATGGGATCGCTTATTCGTGCCTTACGGCACTCAGCGATGACATCCCTGTGGTGGCTTTTCATTATAATGTCATCCCCTTGATGATGAGACCGCTTATTCGTGCCTTACGGCACTCAGCGATGACATAAAAAAACAACATGAGACCCCTGATTTTTCTGTGACATCCGTCACAGAAAAAGGGGTGATAGTATCTTTACGACGATGAGATCGCTTACTCGCGGCTTACAGCCGCTCGGGGGTGACATTACAGCGCTATAGGGGAGGGTAGGAGAAGGGGTAGGATAGGCTAATAATTTTAAAAAAAATAAGGCTGTTAATAAATTTATAACCATCTGTTTGGCATAATGTGCGCATATTGGGTTTAACAGTTTTGGTTAAAATTGATGAAAGTAAGACAGACAAGTGATTTGCTTGACACGATTGTCAATGATGACTGTGTCAAGGTGATGAATCAGATGGAGGAAAAGTCAGTCGATTTGATTTTTGCCGATCCGCCTTATAATTTGCAATTGGGCGAGGCTTTGCTGCGGCCGGATAACAGTAATGTCAGCGGGGTATATGAAGAGTGGGATAATTTTGAGAGTATGGAGACCTACGACCAATATACCACTACTTGGATGAAGGCTGCCCGTCGGGTGTTGAAAGATGACGGCGCTTTGTGGGTTATCGGCTCGTATCATAATATTTTCCGCGTGGGAAAGATACTGCAGGATTTGGGCTTTTGGATACTGAATGATATTATTTGGGACAAAGTGAACCCAATGCCTAATTTTAAGGGAACCCGCTTTACCAATGCACACGAGACGCTGATTTGGGCTTCGAAAGGGCAGGCGTCGCGCTACACTTTTAACTATGAGGCGATGAAGGCGCTGAATGAGGATACTCAGATGCGCTCGGATTGGCATATTCCCTTGTGTACCGGTAAAGAACGGTTGAAAGATAAGAACGGCGATAAACTGCATCCGACACAAAAGCCGGAGGCCTTGCTGTATCGGGTGGTGCTGGCTTCTTCAAAGGTGGGCGATGTGGTGTTGGACCCGTTTTTCGGTACGGGAACCACCGGTGCGGTGGCCAAAAAATTGGGACGGCATTTTATCGGAATTGAAAAAGATCCGGCTTATATTCAAGGAGCCAAAGAGCGGATTGATGCAGTTCAACCGGTGGAAAATGAGCAATGTCTGGAATATATGACGAAGAAAAAAATGCCGCGTATCCCGTTCGGTAATGTGGTGGAGCGCGGGTTGTTGCAGCCGGGGGATATGTTATATGATGCGGCGCGGCGCCATTGGGCGATTGTGCGCGCAGATGGTACACTCAAAAGTGACAAGGCCGAGGGGTCAATTCATCAGGTGGGAGCAGCGGCGCAAAATGCTCCGGCTTGCAACGGGTGGACTTATTGGCATTATGAAAAGCCTGATAAAGAGCTGGGTGCAATTGATGAATTACGCGAGGTGTTGCGGGCCGAGGCCGGTTTATAAAAACTGAAAAAATGTATTGTGCTGAAAATAAACTTAGGCTATAGTGAGCTTAAGTTTATTTTTTAAGACGAAGATTTTTGTTGGATAATGCGTAATTGGAAAGACGAAAGAGAGAATCGCGGCAGAGGTTTTGACGATAGAAAAAATATCAATAAAAGAGAAAATTATGCGGCGATAGATTTGGGGACCAATTCATGCCGGCTGGTGATTGCCACACCAACGCCGACCTCTTTTCGTATTGTGGAAACTTTTTCGAAAATCACACGGCTGGGCGAGGGAATTATTAATGATAATGAACTGTCGCACAATGCCATAAGGCGCACTATCAATGCTTTGCGGGTGTGTTCGGGGGTGTTGGATGAGTATGCACCTTTGGTTAAGACGCGCTATGTGGCAACAGCCGCTTGCCGACGGGCAAAAAATTGTAAGTATTTTTTGGATTTGGTGAAGCGGGAAACCGGTCTTAATATCGAGATAATCTCCAGTCAGGAAGAGGCCAGACTGGCGGTGGTTGGATGTGTGCCACTGCTGCCGCGGCATATTAAGCGGGCGTTGGTGTTTGATATCGGCGGCGGGTCGACCGAAGTGTCGTTGGCACGGATGAGCGCGGCGGGAAGGGCGATAATTGAGGGCTATGTTTCGCTGCCCTACGGAGTGGTTACGGTAAGCGAGGCCTTTCCTAATCATGATATGACCGATTTGGCATATGATACAATTATAGAGCGTACGCATAAAATTTTGGGTGAGTTTGAGGCTAAATTCCATATCTCGCAGGCAATTGCCAATCAGGAAATTCAGGTGCTGGGGACCTCGGGCACGGTTACGGTGCTGGGGGCGGTGCATTTGAATTTGTCGCGCTATAATCGCTCGGTGGTGGACGGACTGACGATGAGCCGTGCGGAGGTGATGCGCACAATATCTAAAATTAAACGGATGGGTGATGAGGGACGTAAAAAACACGCGTGTATCGGGCTGCAGAAGGCTGATTTAACAATTGCCGGCTGTGCAATTATTGAGGGACTGATGTCGTTTTGGGATATCTCGGAGATTACAATTGCCGATAGAGGAATACGTGAGGGAATATTGCTCGATTTGATGCATCCGGCCAGAAACGAAAAACGAGGAAGATGCCGTCGCAAGGCGCGTTATCCCTATGGTAAGAAATATCGACGGTATTTTAATGACAATAACAAAAACACCGAGGCGGCTAATGACAAATGAGACTAATTATGCGGCAATAGATTTGGGGTCGAACTCGTGTCGGTTACTGATATGCAATCAAAAAGGGGAGAGGTTGCTGGAGGAGAATTATGCCACACGGTTGGCGCAAGGTATGGGTAAAGAGCGCCGGATTTCGGCAGAGGCTTTTGGGCGTGCGAAAGAGGCTTTTGCGGAGATAAGGCGGCATTTGGATGAGTGGCAGGTAAGAGAAGAAAATATGCGAGCGATTACCACAGCGGCTTGTCGGATGGCCTGCAACAGTGAGGAGTTTATTAAGCAAATCAAGCAGTTGAGCGGAATTCGGTTGGAGATTATTGACGGACGCAGTGAAGCCGAGCTTAACCTGCAAGGAGCGGCGTGGCACGCTAAGGGTAAAGGAGAGTATGTCGTTGTGTGGGACTTGGGCGGGGGTTCGACCGAGGTAACTTTGGCGACCAACGGAAATAAGCCGAGTATTTTGCGGACAATATCCATTCCTTACGGGGCACGCAACGGAGCAGAGGATTTTGCTTTGGCGGACTATGATAAATCGAAGGCCAATAAGCTGGAAAAGGTGGTGGATGGGTATTTGGACGAGTTTTTGCTCGAAGGGAAGCTGCCGACGGGGAATAGCGGAAAAGTGTGCTTTGTGGCAACCTCGTCAACACCGTTGAGGCTGGTATCGATGTTGGAAGGAAAGCAGGAATATAATCGTAGGGAGGCAGACGGACATATTATTAAGCGAGCAAAATTACGAGAGCTGCTGGATGAAATTTATCGGAAAAAAACGGATGAGCTGGCAAAAGAGCCTTGTGTCGGCGAAAGCAGAGCGCCGATTTTTGCCGCGGCTTGTGTGATTTTTGCACGTATTGCCGAAAGGTTAGGCGCCGAGGAGATTATAGCCTCGCTCAAGAGTGCCAAAGATGCGATAATAGTTAATTTGATGGAAAGAGATAAAAACAATGGCTAAGATGGGAAAATCGGCCAAATTGGTAGAGGGGCGGCATACGCTGGCGGTGAAAGTTAAGACGGCCAAATATAAGAAAAAGTCGTCGAATCAGTGGCTGTTGCGGCAATTTAATGACCCTTATGTCAGTGAGGCCAAAAGATTGGGATATCGTTCGCGGGCAGCGTTTAAGTTGATACAGTTGGATGAGAAGTATCATTTTTTGGGAAAAGGCAAAAATATTGTGGATTTGGGGTGCGCTCCGGGAGGATGGACGCAGGTGGCGGCTTTTTGCAACAAGGGAAAGGGCAAGGTAATAGGTATTGATATTTTGCCGACTGAGCCGATTGAGGGAGCCGAACTGATAATGCAGGATTTTACCTCGGAAGATGCGGGGGATAAACTGATAGCTCTGTTGGATGGCGAGGCGGATGTAGTGATGAGCGATATGGCGGCCAACACAATCGGTCATCAGCAGACGGATCATCTGCGTACCATTGCTTTGGTGGAGGCGGCATATGATTTTGCCAAGCAGGTTTTGAAAAAAGGCGGTATTTTTATTGCTAAAGTTTTTCAAGGAGGCGCCGAAGGAGAGCTGCTGAGCGATGCCAAGCGTAATTTTGAGAAGGTTGCACATTTTAAGCCGGCCGCCAGCCGTAAAGAATCACCGGAGACTTATTTGGTGGCGCAAGGATACAAAAAAATGACCACCAATGAGGAGGAATGATGCTGAGCGGGGCAAGGTATCAGGCGGTGTATGAGATAGTTGCCGAGGTGCTTAAAGATGAGCAGCCGGCAGATAAAATTGTCAATGATTATATCAGAGCGCGCAAATATATCGGGGCCAAAGACCGGAGGTTTATTGTTGAGGGGGTGTGGCAGATTATTCGGCGGCGCTGTCGGTTGACTTTTGATGCCCAGAGCAGTGAGGCAAGGAGGATTTGGCTGTATTGGGCGCGGGAAAAAATAGATGAGGTGTTTGATGGTGCGGCATATGGGCCGGAGGCTTTGAGTGCCGAGGAGGCAGCGTGGCTTGAACAAGAAAACGAACAACCGTATCCGGATTGGGTGGAAGCGGAGTGTCCGCAGTGGTTGTTTGCCAAGATAAAGGATGTTGCTTTTTGGAAAGCGTTGAACGAGCCTGCCGAAACCAATGTGCGAGCACACGGCATCGAACGAGATGAGTTGCAACAGCGGTTGTTGGCAGAGGGAATCGAAAGCACTAAAGGGGGTTATTCACCCTATTGTTTGAAAATAAAGGGGAGGTTGGTGCTGAATAATTGTATGGCTTGGCAAGACGGAGCGCTGGATGTGCAAGACGAAGCAAGTCAGATAGCGACAATTTTGACAGATGTCAGGCCAGAACACAAAATTGTGGATTATTGTTGCGGAGCCGGCGGCAAGGCGTTGGCAATGAGCAATTTGTTGAAGGGACAAGGGCATATTTTGGCTTATGATATTGACGGGCAGAGGCTGGAAAATATTAAACCGCGAATGGCCAGAATGGGAGTGCATAATATTGAGCTCACGGATATAATTGCCGGTTCGGATAAGGAATTTGACAGGTTTGTGTTGGATGCGCCATGCTCGGGCACCGGCAGCTGGCGGCGAGCTCCGGATGCCAAATTTCGGCTGACACCGGAGAAGTTGGAAAGTTTGAAGAGAACGCAGGCAGAATTGTTGCGGATTGCTGCAGACAAAACCAAAGTCGGTGGGAGGATAATTTATATGACTTGCTCGGTGTTGCCGGAAGAAAATGAAGGGCAAGTGGAGAAGTTTTTGCAAGAAAATGGTCGGTTTGCTCGAGTTAATTTGCGCCGATTGTGGGAAAGTAAGCTGGATGCCGATTATCCCTGTGATGATGATTACTGTTTAAGGATGTCACCGCCGACGACGGGAACTGACGGCTTTTTTGTCAGTGAGCTAGAAAAAATCGGCTAGTGAAAGCTGTTTATCAGTGAGCCGGCAAGCATATACCAGCCGTCAATCAGTACAAAAAATATTACTTTGAACGGCAGGGATATAACGCTGGGGGGCAGCATCATCATACCCATCGACATCAAGACCGAGGCAACCACCATATCAATGATTAAAAACGGCAGATAGATGAGAAAGCCGATTTCGAAGGCGCGGCGCAGCTCGCTTATCATAAAAGAAGGAATGGTAATTTTGAGTGGGGTATCAATAGCGCTTGCGGAAGATGGTTCGCCGGAAAGGTCGGAAAAAAGCTGCAGGTCTTTATCGCGAGTGTTGTTTATCATAAATTCTTTTAGGGGCAGTGCGGCTTTTTCCAGTCCTTCGGTTAGGTCAATTTTTTCATCAATGACCGGTTTGATGCCCTCGTCCCAGCATTTTTCGAAGGTAGGAGACATAATGAAAATGGTCATAAAAAAGGCCAAAGATATCAACACCATATTAGGTGGTGTGGCATTGGTGGCAAGAGCTGAACGAGTGATGGAAAACACAACAATCAGGCGTGTGAATGATGTCATCATAATAATGATGGAGGGAGCCAGCGACAAGACGGTTATGATGGCCAGCACGCTAAAAATGCGGGCTGTGGCTGAACCGGTTGAGGTGTCGTCGATATTGAGGCTGATGGTTTGAGCAAGTGCCGAATCGGCCATAATCAAACCGGTGATAAGCAGCGTCAAAAACAGCAATTTTTTAAACATCGGTTTCTCCTTGCAGAGGGGTATCACTGAGCAATAGCGGAGATTTGCCGCCGATAATCAGCAAGTAACGATGGTTTTGTGTCTCAAAAATGACAATTTGATGCTGATGGTCAAGCCGCCGCTGCTCGATGATTTTGATGAGCTTGGGAGCGTTGAAGGAATGGCAAAAAGATAAATCAGCACCTTTCAACTGCAGCCATTTCAGAAGCCAAACGACAATCAAGACAAGCCCCAACACAAAGACGAGGCTTAAAACGGCAGTAATTATTTGTTCCATCGGCATAGTGGTCAGTTAATCCGTCAATCGTAAATTTAACAAAATATGAGAGGATTATAACGGCGAATATAAACATAAGTCAATAAAAGCCTTGCGCTTGTGAATAGAGTTTGTTAGTGTCAGAATATGAAGAAAACGGAAAAAGAAACCAAAGATATAATCAGTCGAGACCGCCGCTTGGGCGATTTGCAGAATATGGATGCGGTGTTGGGGCCGTTGGCGCGCAAGTTGCTGGGGAAAAAAGCGTTTGTGGAGGCTGATGTTATTTATGACTGGAAGATAATCATCGGGGACGAACTGGCAGAATTTACCCATCCGCTGGGGATTAAATTTAATCGTGATGAGCGCAAGGGCGGAGTTTTGAATATTGAGGCGGCCAGCGGGGCGATTGCGTTGGAAGTTCAGGCAAAATCAAAGGTGATAATCGCACGGGTTAATTCGTATTTCGGATATGAGGCGGTGGATAAGCTCAAAATCGTGCAGAATCTTAATTTGGCAAGAATTGCAAAACAACCTACTGATAACTCGGAAAAAAAACTTGTTAGTGCCAATCAAGAAAATTATATTAGGCAGCAGGTGGAAGGAATTGAGAATCCTGAATTGGCAGAAACTTTGGCCAGATTGGGGCGTTCTTTGTTCGGTAATAACTAATGTATTAAGGATGAAAAAGTGGAAAAGTTTATTAAGAGGATTAGCGCAAGCGCGGCAGGAATAGTGGTGTTTTTGTTGGCGGCATCGTTTTATCTGCAACTGAAGGGATTTGTGCGGGATGATGAGAATTTTTTGGTGTTGCCGCGGGCTTATGCCGAAGAGACCGGCAGTGCTCAAAAAGAGATACCGGCGAATTTTGCTTTTCCGCAGGACCATATTTTGGGCAACAAGGATGCAAAAGTCAGCATTTATGAATATTCGTCGTTCGGGTGCTCGCACTGTGCCGATATGCATTTGGAAGTGATGCCGGAGATTGTGAAAAAGTATGTTAATGCCGGATTGGTACGAATCGTGTTTGTTCCCTTGCCGTTGGATAAAAATTCGATGGATGCGGCGTTATTGGCAGAATGTGTGGCACCGGAGAAATATTTTAATTTTGCCGAAATATTGTTTAAGCACCAGCGGGATTGGGCAATCGCTTTTGAGCCGCAAAAGGTGTTGTTGCAATATGCCAAATTGAGCGGCGTGGGCGACAGCAAGGCTCAGGCTTGTCTAAGGAATGATGTGGCGGCTGCGCGGATTTTGGGCGATCGCAAGGTCGGACTTGATGAACTGGGAATTCAGGGCACCCCGACGTTGATTGTGTCGTCAGGCAAAGGCAATGAAATGGTGCTGGGAGCTGATTTTGAGGGACTGAGCAAGATTGTTGATGCGCATTTGGCGGCGATTTATAACGAGAATGCGAAATAATCGGAAATTTTAATAACTGCTTAACCAATGGTAGTGTAGGCTTGGGCAAAATGGACAAGATACCGGAAGACTTAAGACGGCTGGAAGAAAAAATTGAGAAGGTGCGGGCGCGCGAGGCGCGTTTGCAAGGAAAAGACGGTGAAAGAGAATTTTCCCGCGCGTCGAGAATCGGGCTTAGGGTATGCACTGACCTTTTGGCGGCGGTGGTAGTCGGGGCGGCATTGGGGTATGTGTTGGATGAGGTGCTGCCGACTAAGCCTTGGGGGTTGATAACTTTTTTGCTGTTTGGCGGTGCGGCCGGAGTGTTGAATGTATATCGCTTGTCCAAACAAGAAGAGAATAATTTGTAGGAGATTGAGAACGTATGTCGAATCCGATGGAGCAATTTGAGATTAAGCCGATTATACCGCTGGAGCTCGGCGGGGTTGATATTTCGTTTACTAATTCGGCGTTGTTTATGGTGATAGCGGTGATGGCGTGTACGTTGGTGTTTTCGTTGTGCTTGCGCAAGAGAACATTGGTGCCGAATGCCGCGCAGTCGTTAGTTGAGGGAATGTATGAGTTTGTGCATAATTTGCTCAGGGAAAATGTCGGCAATGAAGGATTGAAATATTTCCCGTTTATTTTTACGGTGTTCAGTTTTGTGGCTTTCGGTAATGTGCTGGGGCTGTTTCCCTATGCGTTTACGTTTACCTCGCATTTGACGGCGGTGGGGTGTTTGTCGATTATTGCCTTGCTGTTTAATATCGGTATCGGTATGAAAAAGAAAAAAATCGGTTGGCTGAGGACGTTTTTGCCTAAAGGGATACCGCTGGCCTTGGCGCCGCTGATTGTGCCGATTGAGATGATTTCGTTTCTGTCAAAGCCGTTTAGTTTGACAGTGCGTTTGGTTGCCAATATGACGGTCGGTCATATTATGCTGAAGATTATCGCCGGCTTCATTGTCGGGCTGGGGGTATTAGGGGCGGTCCCGCTGTTGTTTGACAGCGCGATTATCTGCTTTGAGATTTTTATCTCTTTGCTGCAAGCCTTTATTTATACGGTGCTGAGCTGCATTTATCTCGGTGATGCAATTCATGAGCACTGATTATAATTATGGATGCGAAACTTATTTGATTAAACGAAAGGATTAAAATTATGGAACCGTTAGCTTATTTGGGTGCAGGTTTGTGTGCTTTGTCGATGACTGTTGCCGCTTGGGGTGTGTCTCAGGTTTGGACAACAATTATTTCTACTGTGGGGCGCAATCCGCAGGTGAAAAAAGATGTTGATATTTACGGCTGGGCTGGATTTGCGGCTGTTGAGGCTATCGCATTGTATGCGTTGGTTATTGCTTTGGTTATGTTGACCGGCAACTAATCAAAATCAGGTGTGTTGCCTTTGAGCAGCCGTTGCTTAAAAGAAAAGTGACGGTTGCTCGAGGGCAAGCAGATTGGCAGAGTTTTATTGGGCGGAGTTGAAAAAGGTATGCCTCAGTTGGATTTTAGTGTTTTTCCATCGCAGTTTTTTTGGCTGACGATTTGTTTTTTTAGCTTGTTGTTTATTATGAGCAAGTTTATTATCCCTAAGGCCGGAGAAATGATAGAGCTGCGGAAGGCCAAAATAGAAGGTGAGTTGGCGGCGGCTGCAGAGTTGAAAAAACAAGTCGAGGAGGGGATGGCGCGTTATGAGCAAGCGCTGCGTGAGGCTTTTGAGAGGGCGGATGCGTCTTTGCGTAAAACTAAAGAAGAGCTGGCAGATACCGTAAGCCGCAAGCAGTCGGATTTGGCGGCCAGACTAAGTGCGGAAGTAAGTGAAGGTGAAAAGAAGATTGAAGCGGCAAAAAACCGCGCTATGCAAAAAATAGAAGAGGCGGCTGCGGATTTGACGGTCAGCGTGCTTGAGAAAGTCGGAGTTTCCGGTGTTAGCAAGGCAGTTGCACAGCGAGCAGTGGATGGATTGAAGAGGAAATAAGACCATGGATGAGGTGATGGCAAACAAGGATATTTTGGATGCAACGCAGGATGCGGTATTGAATGCGGCTTCCAGTGTGGCCGATGTTTTGGAAAATACGGCGGAAGAATTTGGCGGAGCAGCTGAGCCTTTTTATATGGAGGCTGAATTTTGGGTCGGAGCGGCGTTTGTTTTGGTGGTTTTGGCGTTGGCTCGGCCGGTCGGTAAGGCTGTGCTGGGGTTGTTGAGAGCGCGGGGTGAAGGTATTGCCAAGCGGATTGCCGAAGCGGTAAATTTGAAGGAAGAAGCGCAGCGTTTGAAGGCAGAATATGAACGCAAGTTTCGCGGGGCCGAAAAAGAGGCAGCCGAGACATTGAAACGCTCGGAGCGTGAGATTGAGGCTTTGAAAAAGGATACGCTGGCGCGTTTGGAGGCAGATATGCAAAAGCGCGAGCAGGAGGTTAAGATGCATTTGGAAATGGCGCAGGCGGCGGCAGTTGATGCGGTGGCGGCCAGTGCGGCAGACTTGACGATGGCGGCGGTGAGAAAGATTTTGACCGATAAGCTGGATGATGCGGATTATGATCGGATGATTGACGAGGCAATAAACGAAATTTAGCCGTCAAAAGAAAATCATTTTTTTTTACAAGCGCCGATGTAATTGAGCGCTTGTTTTTTTTGGGAGCTAAGGTAGAGGAGAAAAACAGCCGAAAGTTTGCGGAGCGCAACCGGCAAGGGGATTACAAATAAAAAACGCTTGCCTTTGGAGACAAAAAATCATAGTCTGACAAATATAGAAACTTTTTTATGGAGAACTTAGGCTATGGCTAATCAAGATGATATTGTTTCGGCAAAAAAAACGATTGAGACCGAAATTGCCGCGTTGAAATTGATGGAAGATGAGTTTGATGAGAGTTTGACACGGGCTTTGGATTTGCTGCAAAATACTAAAGGACGGGTGATTGTGACCGGTATGGGAAAGTCGGGGCATATCGCGCGTAAGATGGCGGCAACTTTTGCCTCAACCGGAACGCCGGCGTTTTTTGTGCATCCGGGGGAGGCCAGTCATGGCGATTTGGGAATGTTTACGGCTGATGACACGGTGCTGGCGATTTCGAATGGTGGTGAGTCAAAGGAGTTGTCGGATATTTTGGTTTATTGCAAGCGTTTCGGTATACCTTTGATTGCTATGACTAAGAATCCGGAGAGTTCATTGGGTAAGGCCGGAGATATACTGCTCAGACTGCCGGCGGCGGCTGAAGCTTGTCCGCTGGGGCTGGCGCCGACTACTTCGACTACGGCGACAATCGTATGGGGTGATGTGTTGGCCGTGGGTTTGATGGAGCGTAAAGGGTTTAGTAAAACGGATTATAAGCAGCGGCATCCCGGAGGCAAGCTGGGGGCTATTTTGCGCAAGGTGGCGGATTTGATGCACAAGGGCGATGAGATGCCTTTGGTCGAAGAAGATACTTCGATGCAGGATGCGTTGTTGGTGATGACCTCAAAAATGCTGGGATGTGTGGGAATAATTGATGCAAACGGAATATTGAAGGGGATTATTACCGACGGCGATTTGCGGCGTTGTTTGCGGCCGGATGTTTTGTCGCAAAAGGTGAGCGAAGTTATGACCAAAAATCCTAAGACGATTGCGGCGGATGTGTTGGCGGTTGAGGCCTTGAACACAATGAACAATACCGGAAAGGGAATAACTCAGTTGTTTGTGGTGGATGAGAAAAACAAACCGGTCGGAGTTATTCATATTCACGATTGTTTGCGCGCCGGAGTTGCATAAAAGAGGTGAGCCGTAGTGCAGAAGATTGATGATTTTTTTAATGCCGATGCTTTGGGCAAGATGAATAAGAATGTTACCCAGAGCAAAACGCAACGAGCGATAGTTTTGGCTAAGGTGCTGTTGCCGATTACGGCGGCGGTTTTGGGGCTGACGTTGTTGATATTGCCGACCATCAAAAAGGATATTAATGAATTTGCGATTGATTTGGCAGTAAAAGGCGGCGATATTGAAAAAATGAATATTGAAAACACGGTGGTTTATGTGACCGATGCTAAGGGCAGAGTGAATAATTTTACGGCGGAGAATATTCGGGAAACCAAGGCCGGTTCACGAATATATGACTTGACCCAGCCTGAGGCGACACTGCCGGCGGATGGTGAGGATTGGATAAATATTAAGTCAGCGGACGGGGTGTTCAATCAAGGGGAAAATGTGCTGCGGCTGCCGTCAAAGGTTGAGGTGTTTTATAGCAAGGGGATGAATATTGAAACCCGCGATTTTTACTATGATTTTAAGGAAGCGAAAGGTTATTCGAAACGTCCGGTGGTTGGTGAGGGATTTTTGGGATATTTGAACGCTGAAGGACTGGAAGTCTCAACAGCAGATGATGTGATTGCTTTTGTCGGTAAGACCGCGATAATTATTGATGAAAAGAGTTTGAAGGAGGATGCAGGGCAATGAAATTGAGAACCACAATAGGGTTGATATGGGGGACAATAGCGCTGCTGAGCATCGGAGCGGTATGGGCCGATGATGTGAAACTTACGGCCGATGAGCGGGTTGAATATTATCAAAAAGAGCAAAAATTGGTGGCGGTTGGTAATGCCAAGGCAGTGCGCGGCAATATGAGTATCAGTGCGCGGCGGCTTGTCGGGTATTATGCTCCCAAAACCAAAAACAAGATAGCGCGGGTGGAAGCAGAAGGAAATGTGGTGATGACTTCGGCGCAGACCAAAGCAAAAGGAGAGAGTTTGGTTTATGATGCTAATGAAGACAAGGCAATTCTTAAAGGAAAGACTGTGCATATAAAATCACCGGATGCGGAAATTATTGCTCAAAATGAGATAGTTTTTTATCAGGCTGCGATGCGGGCAGAGAGTAATGACGGCGTAGAGGCCATTGACGCCAAAGGCAGCCGTGTGCGGGCAGATAAGATGACGGCATATTTTGCCAAAGATGATGAGGGCAAGACAATATTGGACAAGGTCGATATTGCCGGCAATGTCAGGATAAATTCTCAAGATGCGGTGATTACGGCTTTACGCGGAACTTATTTTGCGGCCTTGGGGATAATCAAATTGTATGATGATGTGGTGATTGAACAAAACGGTAATGTATTGAAGGGCAGTGCGGCCGAGGCTGATTTGAACAGCGGAGTGAGCCGTATTTTGTCCGGAGGCGGCTCAAGAGTGAGCGGCGTGTTTAAGGAAAATAAAAACAAGCAAAATAAGGAGTGATTTTTTATGTCTCAACTGCCTGAACAGTCTAAATTGGAAGTTTTTAATATCGGGAAAAAGTATAAAAGCCGGCCGGTGCTGCGTAATGTGACCTTAAATGTGCGCCGTGGTGAGGCAGTGGGACTTTTGGGGCCGAACGGCGCCGGCAAAACCACTTGTTTTTATTGTGTGACGGGGTTAATTACGCCGGACTATGGCGAGGTGCGCATTGACGGGATTGATATAACGCGGATGCCGATGTATAAGCGGGCAAGATTGGGTATAGGTTATTTGCCGCAGGAGGCTTCGATTTTTCGCACATTGAGTGTGGAGGACAATATTAAGGCAATTTTGGAGCTGGTGGTGGAGGATGTGAGCCGGCGAGAGGAAATGTTGGAGGGGTTGCTGAATGAGTTTTCAATTGCTCATTTGCGCAAATCGCCGGCGTTGGCATTGTCAGGCGGTGAGAGACGGCGTTTGGAGATTGCTCGTGCTTTGGCCAGTCAGCCGAATTATATTTTGCTGGATGAGCCTTTGGCAGGAATTGACCCGATAGCGGTAGGGGAAATTCGTAAGTTGGTGGCTCAATTGAAGCATCGCGGCTTGGGCGTTTTGATTACTGACCATAATGTGCGGGAGACCCTTGATATTACTGATAGGGCATATATATTGCACGGCGGTAAGGTTTTGATGGAGGGGCGTCCGGAAGAAATTGTGGCTAATGAAGAAGTGCGCAAGGTCTATTTGGGCGATAATTTTACGATGTAGCGATAGGATAAGATGGCTTTAGCTCCCAGACTTGAAATAAAACAATCGCAATCGCTGGCGGTTACTCCGCAGCTGCGGCAGGCAATCGGTTTGTTGCAGATGAATAATTTGGAGTTGAATGAGTTTGTGGAGCAGGCGCTTAAGGATAATCCGTTGCTGGAGCGCGAAGATGACTTTTTGCAAGAAGCGACAGACGAAGAGACAAAGGCGACAGGCGGCGGCGAAGATGGCGAGCAAATGCAAAATGCCGGAAATGAAGAAGAGTTTGCTAGCGATTTTGATGAGCAGAGTTATTTTGATGATGCGGGGTCAGATGCCGAGGGGTATAGTGAGTTTGATGATATAACCGGCAAAGATTATTATCGCAAAAATACGGCGGTGACGGCAGATGAGGCTTATGATTTTTTTAGCGAGAGATTGTCGGGTGAAAAGAGCCTTTATGATGTGGTGGGCGAGCAGATAGACTTGCATTTTACCAAACCGGCAGACAGATTGTTGGCTGCGGTGTTGACGGAGCATATTGATGCAGCGGGATATTTTGTCGGCGAGATACAGCAATTGGCAGCAAAACTGCAAGTGAAGGTGGAGCGTTTGGAAAAAATTTTGACAGTGATGAAGAATTTTGAGCCGACGGGAATATTTGCGCAGAGTTTGAGCGAGTGTTTGGAATTGCAGTTGAGAGAGCAAAATTTGTGGGATGAGCCTACGGAGCGGTTGTTGGCAAATTTGCAATTGGTGGCAGATAGAAAATATGGTGAGCTGACAAAAATATGCAATTGTACGCAAGAGAAGCTGACGGAGATGCTGAAATGCATAAGGCGGCTTAACCCTAAGCCGGCAGCCGGATGGGCGGGGGAGTTTAATACCTATATTATTCCGGATGTGAACGTGCACCGGCTCAAAGGGAGCGAATATCGTGTGGAGCTTAATGCGTCGACTTTGCCGCGTGTGCTGATAAACCGACGCTATTTTGCAATGTTGCGCGGCGATAAGAAGGCAGCGCGATATTTGCGGGATAATTTGGGCAAGGCGTCGTTTTTGGTGAAGGCGCTGCATAGTCGGGCGACAGCGATTTTGCGCGTGGCAGAAGAGATTGTGCTTCGGCAATATCATTTTTTGGAAAAAGGTATTGCTCATCTTAAGCCGATGACATTAAAAGATGTGGCCGGTGCGCTTGAATTAAGCGAAAGCACGGTAAGTCGGGTGACAACCAACAAGTATATGGCAACCCCGCGAGGAATATTTGAGATGAAGTATTTTTTTTCGACGGCTGCCGGAAGTTATTTGGGGGAGGATGATACGTCAACCACTGCGATTAAACACAAAATAAAGCAGATGATTGATGCGGAGAATAAGGAACAAATTTTGTCGGATGAGAAGATTGTGGAATTGCTGGAAAATGAGGGTGTAAAGATTGCCCGACGCACGGTGGCAAAGTATCGGGAGGCGATGGGAATAGCGACTTCGGCACGGCGTAAAAGGCAAAAACGCGGTTGATATTATCAGGTTAATTTTGACTTTTGTATTGACTTCTGCAAAATAAGATAGTATCTCGTAAGGTTAGGCAGAGGAATGTTTGGATTAGGCGTTCCATGGCCGATTGTTTTAATCAGAATAAAGGTTGAGAAAATATGCAAATTACATTATCTGGCAATCAAGTTGATATTGGCGACAGACTCCGTTCGCACGTTGAAGAGAGCATTTTAAATTCGGTTAATAAGTATTTTCCGGCTCCTATTAGCTGTTCGGTTAATTTTTCGAAAGAAAAGGAAGAGTTTGTGGCCGAGGTTACCGTTCATCCGGCGAAGAATATTATCTTGAAAGGTACCGGAAAAGCCGGCGATCCTTATTCCTCTTTTGATGCGGCCAACGAGCACATTGCTACCCGCTTGCGTCGCCACAAGACCAAGTTGAATGACCATAAGGGCAAAACCGGAATGGCCGAGATTGCTAATGAGGCAGTATTTTCTTATGACGAAGATGCCGAAGAGGTTAATATCAGCGATGCTCCGCTGACGATTGCCGAGCTGGAAGCCAATATTCCGGTTTGCACGGTGTCGGAAGCGGTTATGTATATGGATTTGAATAACGAATCCGCTTTGATGTTCAAAAATGCGGCTACAAATAATTTTAATATGGTTTATCGCCGCAAAGACGGTAATATCGGTTGGGTTGAACCTAAATAAAGCGGCGTCGTATGAGTATTGTAAACTCTATCAAAGAAAAAAATGTTTTTCTTAATGTTAAGGCAGGGTCAAAGCGGGAGTTCTTGTCGGATTTGGCGCAACGTGCGGCCAATGTTTGCAAGGTGGATGCTTTGAGCTTGTTTGACACGATTATGGAACGCGAAAATTTGGGATCGACCGGTTTTGGCGGCGGCACGGCGATACCGCACGGAAGGTTTGTCGAATTGAACGAACCTTATGTGTTTTTTGCGCGGGCGGCTTATCCGGTGGAGTTTGATGCGGCGGATGGTAAGCCGGTGGATATCGCTTTTTTGTTGATATCGCCGGAGAATGCCGGAGCTGACCATCTGACGGCATTGGCAGTGCTGTCGCGTATTTTGAAGAGCGAGAGTGATTGCGATAAACTGCGCAAAATGAGCACGGCAGCAGAGATTGCCGCCTTGTTGAGCGAATTGTAGCGTTATAATAAGCTGATAGAGAATTTAGTTGCTGAGCGCTCCCGAAAATTGCGGAGCGCTTTTTTGGTTGAAATGAATATGACTACATATTGGTGATGTCCATCAAATCGTCGCTGTCGAGAATTTCCGGCAGCACGATGCCATCTTTGAACTTGGGTGAAAATAGGACATAAAAGGGGATGCCTTGGCGACCGAAACGACGCATAAAGTTGAGTACTTGCTCGTCATAATGCGTCCAGTCAATGCTGATAACCCGTACATTGCTGTCGGCAAGGTCGTCTTGGATGTGCTCCATATTGAGGACGAGTGCATCGTTATATTTGCAGGTGAGACACCAATCGGCACTGATTTTGACGAGCACTTTTTCGCCATTGTCTACCGCGCGGGAAATCTCCTCCAAATCAAGTTCTTGAATGGTCGTTTGGGTTTGCAGGTTGTCGCGTTGTTGCTTGGCAGAGCGGGCATCAAAGATGCTGAAGACGGCAATTATGATAATGGCAGCCCAAAAACGATGCGTATAATGTTTGTGCAACATATCGCGCAGTTCTCCGGCGGCTTGTTTGTCAACCTCGCGGACAAAGACTGCTTTGAAATAAAACAGAAGAAGAGCAAGGATGATATATATCAACCAGTGCCAAATTTGCTCGCCGCCGCTTTGGGAAGCCAATATTCCGACCAGCCAGCAAAGAGTGATAATCAAAAGCAGCCGCATAAATAAGCTGAGGATGTTCATCCATTTGCCGGCAGGAGGAAAGGCGGCGGTGGTTTGCGGAAAGACGGCAATCAGCAGGTAAGGCAGGGCGGCGCCGAAGCCGGTGGCGCTGACCACCATTAAGATGATGAGCGGCGGTTCTCCCAAGGCTATGCCCAAAGCGGTGCCGAGATAAGGCGCCATACAAGGAGTGGCCAATATCGCCATAAAAATGCCGCTCAAAAATTCGAAAGTGTTTTCAGATTGCAGGAAACGCCAAGATTGCGGTATCGAAGGGGTAATGCTGCGCCAATGTTCCCATCCCGATAAATAGGCCAAAAAGTAGACCACAGACCAAATAACCAGACTCAGGAAAGTGATGTTTTGAAACTGCATTCCCCAGCCCAATACCATACCGGCCTTTTTGAGCAGGGCTAAAAATATTCCCAGTAATACAAAGGCGGTGATTATGCCTAAGCTATTGAGGCCGAAGCGGCGGCGAGTTTGCGCTTGAGTGATATCGGTTGCTTTGATAAAAGCCAAAATTTTTAGTGACAGCACCGGAAAAACACAAGGCATCAGATTGAGCAGAAAACCACCCCAAATTGCCAGCAAGAGAATGCCGAGATTAAATTTGCTGCCGGAGGTGTCAAGTGAGGATTCTGCTTTTATTTCGTGCGAATGGAAATATTGGGTGTTGCGCTCGCCGAAAATCCAAACCGGTATGGTTTTGCCCAAAGGTTGAAAATAAGTGTCAATCTGGCGAAAGCGGGCAGTGATGCGGCCATCGGCAAAGCTGATTTGCGGGGCGGCAAAGTGTTGGGCATAGTCACCAAGCAGGTAAATTTGCGTGTTGTAAGGGTCGCCCTTGGCGGTAAAGGTTAGACGCAGATGCGGCATGGCCTCGGAATTATCCCATATCATATCGCCGACATTGAAGGCGGAGTTGTCGCGTTTGTCGGCAGTTTGATTGTTAACCTGACGCACAAAATCGGCATAGCGTGAGGGGGAATCGGTGCCCAGCGGGCGGTAGTTTAATTCGAGAGTTTTGTCTTGGGTGAAGCAATCATCATCTTGGCAGAAACTGAGGTTTATGCGCGGGCGAAGCAATACCGGTCGGTCGGCATCTTGCGCTTGGCCGGTGAAATAGACCGCAAAAGTGTCGGAATAAAACAATAAGAGGCGGCCGTCAGACATTCGATGGCTTTGCGGGGGCATAAGATAGGTGGTGATTTCGCCGGTGTTGGCAGAACCGGCAAAACTTATGTGCAGGCCGGAGTGATATTTATAAGAGTTGAGCAAGGCGATTTTGCCGGAAGGAATAACAATTTTGAGGGCGCCGGAAAAGTGTCCGTCAGAGGTGAGACCTTTGTGCTCCATAAACATAAAATAGTGCGGGCTGTCGTCTTGGGCGGCGGGGGCAGAATTTTGCGGCTTTAGCTCGGGGTTAAAAAAGACACTTTTAAGCAACTCTTTCCATTTGCCTTGCATTAGATGTTGACGATACCACCGAATCAGTTGTGAGGGGCGGGTTTGGTTATGGTCTTTGGCGTATTTTTCTTCCCAAGCCAGACGGTCTTTGGGAGATTTGGAGTAGCTGACTACCTTCTTAAAGTCTTCGACAACCAGAGGTTTGTCGGTTTCGATGTATGGTTCCGGCGAGGAGGTGGCATATTGGTTATCGTCGACAATGACGGGCAGTTCATAATTGAGCACCCAGTCTTTGATTTTTTGTTTGGCTTGGGTAAAAAAGCGATAAACTTTGACCCCTTTGCGGACAAAATTCTGCCATTCGTTAGCACCACCGGCGGAATAGTGCGGGTATTTGGTTTGGATGTCTTCGCTAAAATCTTTGTTGATGGTTTCATCAGGGAGAAGGTCGTGGTAGTTTTTTACGTCTTCGATATAATTATACCCCGATTTGATTAAATCTTGCCAAAGAGAGGTGTTGTCGGGGCGTGGTTTAAGCTGAGAACCATCATAAATTTCATCGGGGGCATCTTCGTCCAAATCAAGCAGAACCATACCTCCCTGCCATTGAGAAATATCACGTGCAGCGGCGGGGACGGCGGCCAAGATTAAAAACAATAAGACGTTCCAAAGATGCGTTTTTTTCATTTTTGTTTAAAACCAAATTGATTTTTATCAAATAAATACCTATATCTAAGGTAGATATATAAAACTAAAACAAAATAACTGCAATGGATAAAATAAACATCAACAACCTAAGGGGTAAATGTTTGGCGGCGATGCCATCGTTGGAAGGACAGTTTGCCCGTTCGCTGATTTTTGTGTGTTCGCATTCATCCGAGGGGGCGATGGGGTTTGTGGTGAACAAGCCTTTTCCGAATATGTCTTTTAGTGAATTGACGTTTAATCTGCCTTTTGTCTCAAAGAGCGGAGAAATTATCCCGTTGTATCAGGGCGGGCCGATGGAACGTGATAAGGGGTTTGTTTTGCATGATGACAGCCTGATATATGATGATACTTTTTTGGCCGGTGAGGGAGTTTGCATTACCTCGTCACCGCAAATTTTGCAAGATATATCCACCCAAAGAGGGCCGAAAAGGTGTATGATTGTTTTGGGGTATGCCGGATGGACGTCCGGACAACTGGAAGCAGAAATTGCTCAGAATATGTGGATGGTTACATCATTGCCTCCGCAATGGCTGTTTGCCGATGAGGCTGCCGATAAATGGGCTTATGCTTTGGCTTCGTTAGGAGTGGAAAAAGCCAGCTTGAGTTTGCCCTTAGGACACTCCTAAAACTTTTGCATATACAAAAAAAATGATTCGTCTTTTCGAAATTTAGCGGCTTGTTTAATTGGGCAATCCGATTAGATTAGAGGTGTTAAAGCAATTTTTAATGAAGGTGAAAAAATGCAAAAACATTTAGCGGAAAGTATGTTGTATGACGTGGTCAGCGACAATATGGCCTTGATGGGAAAAATATATCAGAGTTTTGAGGCGTTGGAACAAACCTTGGGTGCTTTGAAGATGGAAGAGCCGTTGTTTATGACTTATGCCGCCAAAAAATCGTTTGCGGATGCAATTTGGAAGAAAAATCCCAATCATCATTACAAAAATTGATTTTATGTTATTATCTTGGTTATTTAGCTGGTAAGTCATCGAGTTATAAGCTACTCTGAAAATAAGAGTAATTGGAAACGGAGATGATTATGTTAAAAAAGCTGGGAATAGTGATAGGACTGGTAGCAGGTTTTTTGGTGTCTGAAGGATGGGCACAAGGGAATGTCAGCCTTTCGGAGGAGGCTTTGCGGCAGGAAGCGCAGAGCACTGCTGAAACAACGGATAGAACTACTGCCGCTAAGCCGCAGATTTTGAGCAGGATTGCCGAGGAAATCGGGCCGTGGGCTTTTAACAATTTGAATGCTCCGGAACAGGTGTTTTGTTATCAGGTAGCAATGCCACCGGAAAACTATACCGGATATACGCTGGATGGTCTGGCCGTGGTGGGTTTCTGCGGGGTAATTAACCAAAAGATACAGGATTTGGTGGTGCGTAATTTGCTGGGGGATGAACAGAGCATTTTGTTTGATAAGGCAGAGAAGTGTAATATACAGCCGAAAATAATGCTGCGCTATGTTCGTGGTGTAGATTCAACCGATTTGATGTTGTCGGCGCCTTGTTATGCGGCGGTGGTATTTTATGGCGGCGGGGCGAAGATTTTTAATGCCAAACCGGCGGCGGCAACTTTGGATGGAATTATTAACCCGCTGATTAATAATAAGTCGGAGTTTGTGTCACCAGCGCTGTTTAATCAGACGCTACCGATAGGGGTGGCAAAAACCGAAGAGCAGAAAATGTTGCTGCAAAAGAAAAATGAACCGATACGCCAGTGGCTGCAGGTGCAGAAAGAACAGGCGGTAAAAACTTCGGGGTGGAATAAACTTAAATCAAAGCAATAGTGAAGATAGTCGGGCGGCGCCTTGAAAAAGGCGCCGTTTGCAGTGAAAGAGCAACTTTTTGCTTGCGCGTTTTGAATCTGTGGTGTATAAGCAGATAAAATTTTGGTTGAATTTAAATGATTTATAAGGAGTTTGGTTGCAATGTCAGGACATTCCCAATTTAAGAATATTATGTATCGCAAAGGCGCGCAAGATGCCAAAAAAGCCAAGGTTTTTGCTAAATTGGCAAGAGATATTACAATTGCTGCAAAGTCGGGTATGCCGGAGCCGGATAAGAATCCGCGCCTGCGTTTGGCGATTGCGGCGGCCAGAGCCGAGAGTATGCCCAAAGATAATATTGAGCGGGCAATTGCCAAGGCGACCCAGACAGCCGGCGGCGATGATTATGTTTCTACCCGTTATGAGGGGTTTGGTCCGGGGAAGGTTGCAGTGATTGTTGAGTGTTTGACCGACAATAAGAATCGTACGGCGGGTAATGTGCGGACGGTGTTTGGTAAGCGCGGCGGTGCGATGGGCGAGACCGGCTCGGTTACTTTTAATTTTGAGCGTATCGGTTTTATTGAATATCCGGCGGCAGCGGCGGCGGCAGATGCTATGTTTGAGGCAGCACTGGAGGCCGGTGCCAATGACGTGGTAAGCGATGAAGAACATCATGATATTGAAACCCTGCCGGATGATTTGAATATGGTGACCGAAAATCTGGAAGCTAAGTTTGGTACTCCGGCGGCCTCGCGGCTGGAGTGGAAGCCGTTGGTTAAAACTGATATTACGGATGTTGAAACCGCGAAGAAATTTTTGGATTTTGTGGATGCGATGGAAGAGGATGATGACGTGCAGCACGTTTATCATAATGCGGAAATCGCCGAAGATGTTATGCAAAAATTGGCGGCCGAATAGGACGCAAAGCGCAGAAGTTGCAGCCGTCAGCGGAAGAAGCCGCGGCGGCTGTTTTGATAAAAAAGGAATGAAAAATGAGAATTTTGGGGCTTGATCCCAGTTTATCATCAACGGGATGGGGCGTGATTGAGACAGAAAATAATCGCGTGCACTATGTGGCGGACGGTTTTATTCCGACTGAGCCGAAGTTGCCGATAGCAGAGAGGTTGACATTGATTAATGAAACTCTGCGCAAGGTGATAGAAACTTATAAGCCGAATGAGGCGGCAATTGAACAAGTGTTTCTTAATGCGAATCCCAGCTCGACGATGCGGCTGTGTATGGCGCGCGGGGTGGTGATTATGACGCCGGCACAATATGGGATTTCGGTGACAGAATATGAGCCCAATAAGGTAAAAAAAGCGGTGGTCGGGGTAGGCAAGGCGGCTAAAAATCAAGTAGAAACTATGGTTAAGATTTTGCTCCCCGGCTGTAAGCCGAAAAACAATGATGCCTCAGATGCCTTAGCAATTGCCTTGTGCCATTTCCAATATCGCAGAGATTATGGGTTAAAAAAATAGAGCCGAAGTAAAATATTATAACGGCAATTTTGAATTGATTGAGATGTAAGAAAGGCATCTGTTCTGAGATGCCTTGGAGTCTTTTTAATGAAATAAAACTAATTAGAAAGTGTATCTAACACCCAATAATACTTCATGAGATTCAAAATCTGCTTTCATATTGATAGCATTGCCAGGGTCAACATTAAGATGAGTTGTTCCTTTTAAATTACCTAAATCAGTATATCTGTAACCTAAATCAATAGAAACTTTATCATTCAGGGCATAAGAAACGCCAGCCCCTAACTGCCAAGCAAACTCATTGGTTGACTTGCTTAAATTAGAAGTTGTGGTGCCATCAACATAATTACTCTTAGCTTTGATATGAGCCAGACCAATACCACCACTAATATAAGGAGTTAAAGCTGTTCCAGTGTTAATATCATAATATAAATTTAACATATAGGTTTGAATGTCTGCTTTCATGATGGCCGATGCACCGCGAGCACGACCTGCGGCATCGGTGTAGTCATCTTTTATACCATCTTTTGCACCAACTTCTAATTCGGCGCGCAATGCCCCACCTAGAGCCGAAGTCGAACTGCCGGCGGCAAGATTCAATCCCCAAGTATTATCTTTAATGTTTGCTTGACCATTATAAGCCGGTTGAGTAGGCGATACTTGAGAAGCGTCAACTTTGACTTTACCAAAAGTTAATCTGGCAGCAGCATAATGAGCTAAATCCATTGCATTTGCGTTAAAAGCAAATATACAAGCGGCAGCACTTGCCAATAATAAAGTTTTCTTCATAAATTTTTCCTTTCATAAAAGTTAATAGAAGCTATTTTAAAATGCCCTGTTTAACCATACCTTGTGAAAAACTGAACGCTATTTTACAAGGTAGCTGTGGAAAATTGATATCCACAACCATAGCTAGCAGAAAATCCAGTATTTAAGCCATTCACAGAACAAAAAATTATATTTTTATTGACTCTCAACCCCTTATAAATTAGATTGATTTCAAATGTTCCTTATTTTTCAATCTGCAAATAAATGGTAAAGATTAAATCCTTGGATAAATATTTGAAAAGGATTTGTTATGATTTACGGTTATATTAGGACTTCAACAGATAAACAAAGCAATGAAAATCAGCATTTTGAAATAGAGCAATTTGCTAAAAATAATAATATTATCATTGATAAATGGGTGCAAGAGACAATTTCATCACGCAAAAGTTTGGATGAACGCAAGCTGGGTCATTTGTTAAAAAAGATAAAGCAAGATGATATTATTATTGCCAGTGAGTTGAGCAGGCTGGGGCGTAATTTGTTACAAGTTATGTCCATACTTCATCATTGTATAAATATCGGTTGTCGGGTGTGGACGATTAAAGATAATTATAAACTGGGCGGTGATATTCAATCAAAAGTGTTAGCATTTGCATTTGGATTGTCAGCAGAAATAGAAAGAACAATGATTTCTCAAAGAACAAAACGTTGTTTAGACAGATTGAGAGCAGAGGGAAAGCATATCGGCAGGACAAAGGGAAGTAAAAACAAATTTACCAAACTATCGGGCAAAGATGATTTAATCAAAACATTATTAGCGCAAAAAATGCAAAAGAAACAAATTGCCAAAATGCTGAAGGTTGATTACACGACACTCTATAAATTTATAAAAGGGATTGATTGGAGGTGAAAGAGCCATAGATTGTTGTCAACTCGAAAATATACTTGAAAGAAGAGGGCTTGTCGTATAAATTTGAAACTAATGATTAAGTTGAGGTGCAGAGATGATTGCAAAATTGAAGGGACTGGTCGATAGTATCGGCGAAGATTATCTGATTTTGGATGTTAACGGAGTGGGGTATTTGGTGTTTGCCAGTGCCAAAACTTTGGGACGGCTCAGTGTTATGCAGCCGGCCGCGCTGTTGATTGAGACAGTGGTGCGAGAAGACAGTATCACGCTGTTTGGATTTGCCGATCCGTTAGAAAAAGAGTGGTTTAATACCTTGACCAAGGTGCAAGGAGTGGGGGCTAAGGTCGGATTGAGTATTTTGTCGGCGTTGAGCGTAAATCAACTGCGGCAGGCGGTGGCGGCACAAGACAAAAATATGTTTACTATGGCCAGCGGTGTGGGTCCGAAGTTGGCGGCGCGGATTGTTACCGAACTGAAAGATAAAATTGTCAGTGTGCCGATGGCTCAGGTGGCAAAGGATATTAATGAAGCTATGGCTCCGTTGTCGGATGATGAGTTGCAAACGATTGAGGAGACAGCGCCGGTGGGGATGACGGAAGATCCGGCCAAAATTGAGGATGCGATTTCGGCACTGGTTAATTTGGGGTATCAGCGAATCGAGGCTTATAAGGCGGTTAATCAGGCTGCAATCAAGGCACCTGAGGCGGATATGGGCGAATTGATAAAATGGGCTTTGAAAGAGTTTATGAAGGATAAAATCTAATGAATAATGAGGAGAGAATCGTTAGTCCGCAGAAACAAGAGGAAGATGAGCACAACAATAATCTGCCGGTGAGCTTGCGGCCGCTGAGTTTGGATGATTTTGTGGGACAGCGTCAGGTTTGCGAGAACCTGAGAGTGTTTATCAAAGCGGCAAAACAACGCGGTGAGGCATTGGACCATGTGCTGTTGTTCGGGCCTCCGGGGTTGGGCAAAACAACCTTGGCATCGATTGTGGCGCACGAGTTGGGGGTCGGTTTTAGAGCAACTGCTGCACCGATGATTTCCAAGTCAGGCGATTTGGCCGCGATTTTGACCAATTTGGAACGCAACGATGTACTGTTTATTGATGAGATACATCGACTGAATCCGGCAATCGAAGAGGTGTTGTATTCGGCGATGGAGGATTTTCAGCTTGATTTGATAATCGGCGAAGGGCCGTCGGCACGTTCGGTAAGGATTGATTTGCAGCCGTTTACGCTGGTGGGGGCAACAACGCGTTCGGGAATGTTGTCAACGCCGCTGCGGGAAAGGTTCGGCATTCCGTTGAGACTGGATTTTTATTCGCCGGAAGATTTGAAAAAAATTGTGTTGCGCGGGGCGAGGCTGCTGGATATGCCGCTGTCTGATATAGGGGCTTTAGAAATAGCCAAGCGCTCGCGCGGGACGCCGCGGGTGGCGGGAAGATTGCTCCGGCGCGTGCGTGATTTCGGGGCTGTCTCACAGGCCGAAGAGATAGATGATAAGATTGCCGATGTGGCGCTCAAAAGGCTGGATGTTGATGATTACGGGCTTGATGCGTTTGACCGGCGGTATCTGAATTGTATTTTGCAAAATTATGGCGGCGGGCCGGTCGGAGCCGATACTTTGGCGGCAGCATTGTCGGAGGAACGCGATACGATTGAGGAAGTGATTGAGCCGTTTTTGCTTAAACTCGGTTTTTTGCAACGCACACCGCGCGGGCGCATAATTTCGGATTTGGGGTGTCAGTATTTGGGAGTTCCTAAAATCCGCAAAGAAAAGGCCACCGTGCAGTTGGATTTGTTGGAGGAATAAATGATAGTTAAGTCATTAAGTATGCCGCAGGGGGAGGTTATCGGCAAAGAGTTTTGGTTTCCGATAAGAGTATATTGGGAAGACACCGATGCGCAAGGAATTGTGTATTTTGCCAATTATTTGAAGTTTGCCGAGCGAGCAAGAACGGAAATGTTGCGCTATTTGGGATGTTGCCAGCAAGAGAGTTTGACGAAAAATAAGGCTGGTTTTGTGGTGAAAAACTGCGAGATTGAGTATTTGGCGCCGGCTTATCTTGATGATGAACTGCAAGTGAGCTGCAGCGCGGTCCATATCGGTGGGGCGAGTGTGATGCTGCATCAGGAAATTCGTCGCGGAGCGGAGGTTTTGACCTTGGTTAATGTGAAGGCAGTTTATTTGGATTTGACAGATAAAAAGCCGACGCGTATTCCCAAAGAAACGGTGCAAAAACTGCAAAGCATTATGTAGTCTTGTAATAATAGCAACAAAACAGTTGCATAAAAAATTTTTTCGTGTATTACAGTACTGATACTATGTTGTGCGCTTTAGGGCGCGAAGCAATTTTAAGGATAAAGGATAAGATAAAGATGGTTTCATTAGCAGAAAAGATGGCGGCAAGTGTTGATATGTCGGTCTTTGGCAAGGCTGAAGAACTGAAGAAAAGACTATGGTTTACCGTGTTGGCGCTGATTGTGTTTCGGGTGGGAACATTTATTCCGCTGCCGGGGATTGACCCGACGGTGGTGGCTGAGTTGTTCCAACGGAATTCCGGCGGATTGTTGGGGATGTTCAATATGTTTGCCGGCGGTGCTTTGGAACGTATGACCATTTTTGCTTTGAATATTATGCCTTATATTTCGGCCTCAATTATTATCCAGTTAGGACAGTCGATTATACCTTCGCTGCAGGCTTTGAAGAAAGAGGGCGAGGCCGGACATCGCAAGGTTACACAGTACACGCGCTATCTGACAGTGCTGATTACCATTATTCAGGGATATGGAATCGCGGTCGGTTTGGAGAGTATGAGCAATTCTCTCGGTGCTTCGGCGGTGTTGCTGCCGGGAGGGCTGTTTAAGTTTACAACTATTGTTTCGCTGGTTGGCGGTACAATGTTTATTGTATGGCTGGGCGAGCAGATTACGGCGCGCGGAGTTGGCAACGGCTCGTCTTTGATTATTACGGTGGGTATTATCGCTAACATTCCGGCGGCTTTGGCGCAGACTTTTGAACTGGGCAGAGTAGGCTCGATGTCGGCCGGCGTAATTTTGATGCTGATGCTGATGGCGGTAGGACTGATTTATTTGATTGTGTTGGTAGAGAGAGCGCAGCGACGCATTGTTATCCAATATCCCAAGCGTCAGGTTATGGGGCGGATGAGCTCGGCGGAGAGTTCGCATTTGCCGTTGAAAATTAATCCGACAGGGGTTATTCCGCCGATTTTTGCCAGCTCACTGTTGCTGCTGCCGATTACGGTTGCTAACTTGAGCGCGGAGAACGGGCCGGTATGGGTGCAGACTTTGTCGCAAATGCTTGGACATGGTCAGCCGTTGTATTTGGCTTTGTATTCTTTCCTGATAGCGTTTTTTGCTTTCTTCTATACGGCGATTGTATTCAATCCAGAAGAAACTGCCGATAATCTAAAAAAACACGGCGGTTTTGTGGCGGGTATCAGACCCGGCAAGAGCACCGCGGAATATTTGGATTATGTGATAACCAGACTGACGGTGCTGGGTGCGGTTTATCTGGTAGGATTATGTATTTTGCCGGAGATTTTAATCAGCAAGCTGTCGGTGCCGTTTGTATTGGGCGGAACAACCTTGCTCATCGTGGTGCAGGTTACGATGGATTTTGTCGGGCAGGTGCAGTCGCATTTGATTGCTTATCAATATGACTCGCTGATACGTAAAGCCTCGTTGGCCGGCAAGCGAAAGAGATAGTAAGAAAAGGCGATTGCAATGAATGCCAATGGTTTGGGACTGCATATTGTTCTGACCGGTGCTCCGGGGTGTGGCAAGGGGACGCAGGCGCGGCTTTTGCGCGAGCGAATCGCCGTGCCGCATTTGTCCACCGGCGAGATGTTGCGTGAGCAGGCGCAAACCGGTTCGGCCTTGGGGCGCGAAATTAAGGCACTGATTGATGGCGGCAATTTGGTTTCTGATGAAATTATCATCAAGATGCTGGAAAAGCGAATCGAGAAGGACGATTGCAAGAATGGGTTTATTCTGGATGGTTTTCCGAGGACTTTGCCGCAAGCGAAGGTGTTGGACGAAGTGCTGACCCGTCGGGGAATTACCTTGGATGCGGCGATAGAAATTCAGGTTCCTGATGAGATTATTATGGAGCGCATATTGGGGCGCTATGCTTGTATGAAATGCGGTCAGGGATATCATGATAAATATCTGAAACCCAAAGTTTACGGCGTGTGTGATAATTGCGGCGGCACGGAGTTTTATCGGCGAATCGATGATAATCGGACGACCGTGCAAAATCGACTCGTGAATTATCGGGCGCTGACCTATCCGACGATACCTTATTTTGAGAGCAAAGGACTGCTGATTTGTGTTGACGGAACCGGTGCAATTGAGGCGGTGGCCAAGAAAATTGAGAATTTGCTGGCGGTAGTTCACGAAAAATAGACAGCAAATGTGAAAAAATCGCATTTTTTTTGAAAAAATCACGAATCAGAGGTTGACAGTAATATTTTTTGTCATATAATCCGGCTTAATTTTGAAAAGTGGGTGATCAGCTTTTTAAATGTGGTTTAATGTATAAAAATGGAGAGTTAATTTGGCTCGTATAGCTGGTGTAAATATTCCAACTGCCAAAAAAATTGAAGTCGCTTTGACTTATATTTATGGCATTGGACGCAAAACTGCTCAAGACATTTGCAAAAAATCCGGTGTTTCGGTGGATCGCCGTGTCCATGAGTTGAGTGAAGATGAAGTAGCGAAAATTCGTGAAGTTATTGACAACGAGGTGGTGGTTGAAGGTGAGCTTCGCCGTGAGGTCGGTGTTAATATAAAGAGATTGATGGATTTGGGTTGCTATCGCGGTCTGCGCCATCGTAAAGGTTTGCCGGTAAGAGGTCAGAGCACCAAACAAAATGCTCGTACCCGCAAAGGTAAACGCAAGACTGTTGCAAATAAGAAGAAATAAGGTGATTTGAAAAATGGCTAAAGCAGTATCACAGAGATTGAAGAGAAAAGAGAAGAAAAATATAAGCGCGGGTGTTGCTCATATCAGTTCTTCTTTTAACAATACAAGGGTCACGATTACCGATGCTCAGGGCAACACTGTGGCTTGGTCGACTGCCGGTGCTCAGGGCTTTAAGGGTTCGAGAAAGTCGACTCCGTATGCGGCTCAGGTAGCGGCGGAAGAAGCTGGCAAGAAGGCTCAGGAGCATGGTATGAAGACTTTGGAAGTCGAAGTTAAAGGACCGGGATCAGGAAGAGAATCGGCGATTAGAGCATTGCAGGTTGTCGGTTTTACTATCACAACTATTCGCGATGTTACCCCTATTCCGCACAATGGATGCAGATTGAGAAAGAGACGTCGCGTCTAATTGAGTGTTTTGTACCTAAAGATTGAATTGGACTTTGGGCGTTCAATCTTTAGGTTGTTTTTGATTGAACTTTTCGATAAACGTAGAGGGCATTCCAGTGATTCAAAAAAATTGGCAAGAACTTATTAAACCGACTAATTTGGATATTAGTGCTGATGGCGCCAATAGAGCCAAGATAGTGGTTGAACCCTTGGAAAGAGGGTTTGGTTTGACTTTGGGTAACGCTTTGCGCAGAGTGTTGTTGTCGTCTTTGCAGGGCGGAGCGGTTACCAGTATTAAGATTGACGGAGTGCTGCATGAATTTTCAGTTATTCCCGGCGTTAGAGAAGATGTGACCGATATTGTGCTTAATGTTAAGTGTTTGGCGATTGCCATGCATTCGGAAGGCACTAAGACGATGACTTTGAAGGCGGAAGGGCCTTGTGCGGTTACAGCGTCTATGATTGAGACCGGTCACGATGTTGAGATTATGAATCCGGATTTAGTGATTTGTAATTTGGACAGCGGTGCAAAGATTAATATGGAAATGACGGTCGGAACCGGCAAGGGTTATGTTCCGGCGGCGCAGCAGAAGAACGGTGATACTCCGATCGGAGTGATTTTGGTGGATGCTATTTATTCGCCGGTTAAGAAGGTTTCTTATAAAATTGAGAATACTCGTGTCGGGCAGGTTACCGATTATGATAAGCTGACAATGGTGGTTGAGACCAATGGTGTGGTTACGCCGGAGGATGCGGTGGCTTATGCGGCGCGTATTTTGCAAGACCAGTTGAAGCCGTTTATTAACTTTGACGAGCCGGAAATGGAAGTTTCGGCTGAGAAGGAAGAATTGCCGTTCAATCGCAACTTGTTGAAGAAGGTTGAGGAACTGGAGTTGTCAGTTCGTTCGGCCAACTGCCTGAAGAATGACAATATTGTTTATATCGGTGATTTGGTTCAAAAGACTGAGGCTGAGATGCTGAGAACGCCGAATTTCGGACGCAAGTCGCTCAATGAGATTAAAGAGGTTTTGGCTAAGATGGGGATCCATTTGGGTATGGATACTCCGGGATGGCCGCCTGAGAATATTGAGGATTTGATTCGTCGGTGTGATGAGCATTTTTAGACCGATTAGGCCGAAGCCCTGCTGGTAAGCAGGGCTTTTTTGTGGTTGGTCACAAGTGCATAATGACGATGAGACCCCTGATTTTTCTGTGGCATAAGCCACAGAAAAAGAGGTGACAGCAAGAGAGGAGGCTCCCTTTTATGTCATCGCTGAGCCGTTTGTAAAACGGCGAATAAGCTGGCTGTTGGTCTTAAGTGCATAATGGTCGTGAGACCCCTGATTTTTCAGGAACTATCGTTCCTGAAAAAGGGGTGACAGGAGAGGAAAGAAGGGGAGTGACAGGAGAGGAATAGCCGCTCGAGGGTGACAGAAAAGGGAGAAAGGAGTGGCTTTAGGGTGATGTTTCCTGCTTAATTTAGAGCGATTTGAGGATATACTCGCTGATTTTGGCGGTATATTCGGCGGGGTTGGTTAAGGTCTCACCTTCGGATACTTTGGCCATATCCAGCAAAATTCGGGATATTTCCTCAATTTGGGCGCGTTTGTCCGGAGAAGATGTCATTTGTGTCAAACTGATAATCAACGGGTGATAAGGATTGAGCTCCAACACACGGGTTGAGGAGATGGCGACACCTTGCTGATGGTTGCGCATCAGCCGCTCGAGATGCAGACTCATTTGGCCGGCCTCAACGCCCAAACTGACAGGTGAGGTGGTCAGCCGTTCGGTTGCGCTTATGCGGCCAATCTCATTTTTGAACAATTCAGTCATAATATCAATCAATTTTTGCAAACTTCCGGCGTCGGCTTTGGCCTCGGTGCGCTGCCAATTCATATTTATATCGGCTTGACTGATATGCTTGATGGTATGGTCTTTGTAGGTGGTGAGTACCTGCGGCCAAAACTCGTCAATCGGGTCGGTGAGCAGCAAAACTTCGATGCCTTTTTGCTTGAAGGCCTCAAGCTGAGGATGGTTGCGCAAGATATTGATATCATCACCGGTGAGATAGTAAATTGCTTTTTGCTCCGAAGTGCAGCGCGAGATGTATTCGTCCAAGGTGGTGAGACGCTGTGCATCGGCAGTGGAGGCAAAATAGGCCAAAGCTGCCAAATCATCGCGGTTGGTGAAATCCTCATAAATACCTTCTTTCAGCACTATACCAAAATTGTTCCAAAATTTGAGGTAATCGTCATAATTTTTGGCGCGTTTTTGCAGTTCTTTAATCAGGCGTTTGACGGTGCCGGATTTGATTTTTTCCAGCAAGGGAGAATATTGCAGCATCTCGCGCGAGATATTGAGCGGTAAATCAGCACTGTCGATGATGCCTTTGACAAAGCGCAGGTAGTTGGGTAAAAGCGCTTCGATTTTGTCGGAGATGAAGACTTTGTTAATATAAAGTTTGAGCGAGTGCTTTTTATCTGGCTGGAATAAATCATAGGGCATATTCGAGGGAATGTAGAGCAATCCGGTATATTCAAGGTTGCCCTCGGCCTTGAAATGCAAGGTTAACCATGGTTCGTCAAAATTGTGGGATAAATGCTGATAAAAATCTTTGTATTGGTCGGGGGTGATGTCAGATTTGGGCTTTGTCCACAAGGCAGAGCCCTTGTTGATGGTTTCTTCGCCGGCCTTGCCCAGATTGAGTACAATCGGATAGGCAATATGGTCGGAATAGGTGCGGATGACAGAACGCAGGTAAATGGTGTCGACGAAATCTTTGGCGTCTTTTTTGAGGTAAAGTTTGATTTCGCTGCCGCAAGCCGCTTTTTCTGCTTTTTCAATCGCGAATCCGTCAATACCGTCGGATGTCCAGCGCCATGCGGTGTCTTCGCCGGCTTTGCGAGTGAGAATTTCTACTTTGTCAGCGGCCATAAATGCCGAGTAGAAGCCGACGCCGAACTGGCCGATGAGCTCGCAAGTATTGCCGCCCGCCGAGGCGTTTTTGACAAATTCGGCAGTGCCTGATTTGGCGATGGTGCCAAGGTGGTCGGCTAAATCTTTATCATTCATACCGATGCCGTTGTCGGCGATGGTTAAGGTTAGGGCTTTATCATCGGGAGTTATTGTGATTTTGAAACCTTGGGCAAAAGGAGCAACCTGCGGGTTGGTTAATGCCCAATATTTGAGTTTGTCGCAAGCGTCCGAGGCATTGGAAATGAGTTCGCGCAAAAATATTTGCCGCTCCGAATAAAGCGAATTAATCACAATGTCTAACATTTTGCTGACGTCTGCTTGAAAAGCCTGTTTGTTGCTCATATCTATCAACTCCCTAATATTTGTTTTGTTCAATCTTATAGTTAGTGATTTTTTTTGCGTAATGCAAGTTTGTGCTTGATTTATTTTTATTTAACAGCTAAATTTAAGCCTGATGTACAATAATTTATATGGAGTTAAATAAACTATGGTATCTGTTGTAAATGATTCTTGCGTCAAATGCAAAAGCTGCACCGAGGTTTGTCCGGTGGATGCTTTTCACGAGGCTGATGATATGCTGGTGATTGATCCCGATACTTGCATCGATTGCGGTGTGTGCATTTCTGAGTGCCCGCAAGAAGCTATCACTCCGGAGGATGACGCGGAGGAAAAATGGATTAAATTCGCACAGGATAATGCTAAGAATCTGCCCGCGGCTTAGTCCCAGAGAAAAAAGCGACTCCTCTTTGAGATTTAAGCCTCAAAAGAGGAGTTTTTGTTTGTTGTGATGAGATGATAAAATGAAAAAAGAAATTACCACTTACTATGATGTTGTCGGCATCGGAAATGCGATTGTCGATGTGATGGCAAAGGTCGGCGATCGTTTTTTGCAAGAGCGCGATTTGCCCAAAGGACAGATGCAGCTGCTGGATGCGGCAGAAGCCGGACGGATTTATGCCGATGTGGTGCCGGAGCGCGAAGTTTCCGGCGGGTCGGCGGCCAATACGGTGGCGGCGATTGCCTCGTTGGGCGGAGCTCCGGCATTTATCGGCAAGGTGCATGATGATGAGCTGGGGCAGGAATTTACCCGCGATATCGGGGCAGCGGGAGTGGATTTTTTTACATCACCGCTTAATCAGGGGCCGATGACCGGTCGGTCAATTGTGTTGGTGACGCCAGATGCGATGCGCTCAATGTTTACTTATTTGGGAGCTAATCGGTACTTGAGCGTGGAGGATGTTGACGAGAATATTATCAAGGCCAGTTTGATTACTTATATTGAGGGATATATTCTTGATTATGAGCATGGTTGGGATATTGCACAAAAAGCGGCGGAAATTGCGCATAATTATGAGCGGCAGGTGGCTTTTTCATTGTCGGATGTTAACTGCATCAAGGGCAAAGAAGAGGCAATTTTGGAGTTTATCAAGTCAAATGTTGATGTGTTGTTTGCTAATGATGCCGAACTGAGGGCGTTGTTTAAGGGACAAGACTTTTATGAATGTTTGGACCTGATTAAACATGATGTGGAAATCGGAGCTATTACGCGCGGGGCAAAAGGCTCGGTAGTAGTTAACGGAAGAAGCAAAATTTTTGTGGAGGCCGAAGAGGTTAAAGGTGCGGTGGATACTACCGGTGCCGGTGATTTGTATGCGGCGGGGTTCCTTTATGGAATGACGCAGGGGCGCTCTTTGGGAACTTGTGCGATTATCGGTTCTATCGCGGCGGCAGAGATTATTACGCATTATGGTGCGCGACCGGAGGTGTCGTTGCGCGGGCTGGTACGCAACAAGTTGTTGTCTTACGGTAAAAAACCGTAGCGTGTTGCTTCGAGAGTGAAGGAGAAAAGCAAAACCGCTGTTCTTTAAGACAAAAGAACAGCGGTTTGGGTATCAGCGATTGCGTGCAGCCCAGTCGGTTACGAGCTCGATTTTCTTAACCGAAGACTTGTTTTTTTCGGCAGCTTTGAGAATTTTTGCCTTTTCGGCTTCCCATTGCTTGGCCTCTAAGTTTGGTCCTTTATCGCCTTTTAGGCCAAACTTGTGATAACGCTTGCCATCAAAAACAACAAAATAGTTGTTTTGCAACTCTTTTTTGTTTTTGGTGTAGACCTCGGTTACGGTGTAAAGCTCCTTGTATTCAGGAGCAATGACCTCTTCACCGTTGGCAGTTATGACACTCAATCCCTCAGCGTTTTGAATAAGGTAGTACATATTCAAGCCGTGACAGAACACGGTTACGCCGCTCCATTCGCCAAGAGTTTTCTTGGTCAAAGCGTTGTAAACACTGAATTTCTTGGCCGGATTTTGGCTTATAAGAAAGTACTTAAAGCCTGACTGAAAAATATCAGTGGCGCTAAATAATCTTTCTCCTTCCAGAGAGAAGGCAATTTTTTCCTTGTTGCTGTCAGCAACAAAAAAGTTGCCTAAATACCTCATTTTGTCGTATTTGCGAGGTATTAATTCCTTTCCCTCTTGATTGCGAATGCCCCAAGAGCCTTCTACTCCGGCATAGGAGTAGTAATAAAAACCGGTTGGCTTACCATCGACACGAACTGCTTGTTCGTAATCCTGCTTGAATATCTTGTTGCAGGAGGTTAGGCATAGGCATATTAGCACTAAGCCGATTAAATTTAACTTTTTCATATTTATTAAAATATTTAAGTGGAACAATAATTTAATATCTCTAATTTATTGAAGGTGGTTATAACATAAATTTGCGAATTTGGCAAGACATAATTTTGTCTAGAAAAAATAAATAATTTATTCAGCTTTGTATGCTAGGCTGACGGTTAAATAAGCGGAAAACAAAATTGAAGAAAAGGCACAAGGGTATGCAAAAAATCAGCACAAGAAAATTGGCGGAAATACTGGAATGTGATGGGATAATTGCTCAAGCTGAGATTGAGCGGGTTACTACCGACTCGCGAAAGGTGGCGGCCGGAGATTTGTTTGTAGCGTTGCGCGGCGAAAAATTTGACGGGCATAATTTTGTGAATGAAGTTTTGCAAAAAGGGGCGGCGGCCGTGATAGTGGACCATAAGATTGCAGAGGCGGCAGTCGATCGGCAATTGGTGGTAGCCGATACCTTAAAAGCATTTGGGCGAATCGGTGCGTATAACCGGCAGCAGTTTAAGGGGAAGGTAATCGGGCTGACCGGCAGTTCGGGCAAGACCACGACCAAAGAGGAGCTGAAGGCGGCTTTGAGCCAATATGGCAAGGTTTATGCTACACAAGGAAATTTTAACAACAATATCGGGGTGCCGATAACCTTATGCGATATGGATATGACTGCCGATTTTGCCATTATTGAAATGGGGATGAGTGCGAAAGGCGAGATTGCCGAGCTGACGGCGTACGCGCGGCCGGATATGGCGATAGTGACCAATGTTTATCCGATGCACATAGAGTTTTTTGAGAATTTGCAAGGGATTGCCGAGGCTAAGGCCGAGATTTTTCAGGGAGTGAAAAAAGGCGGGGCGGCAATTATTAATGAGGATACCAATTTTGCGGATATTTTGCAGTCACGGGCAGAAGAAAACGGACTGAAAGTTTATAAATTCGGCAAGCAGCATCACTCAGAGCTGAAACTGCAATTGCAAGATGATGGCGAGCATAATTTTTATAATGCGTGGTGTGTGCTGAAAACAATAGAAGCGTTGGGGTTGGATGAGAAAAAGAGTTTGCCGGCGCTGAATAATTTTACGGCTTTGGCGGGAAGAGGCGCCAAACATCACCTGAGACTGCCTAAGGGGGGCGAATATACGCTGATTGATGATAGTTATTCTGGACAGCCGGAGGCTTGCAAACTGGCGATTGAGGCTTTGGCCAAAATGGAGGGTAAAGGCCGTAAAATATTGGTGTTGGGCAAGATGGCCGAATTGGGCGCCACCTCAAAAGCAAGGCATATTGAAATCGGTCAGGCAGCGGAGAAAAGCGGTGCTGATGTGGTTATCGGGGTGTGTGAGGAGACGAAAGATTTGCTGGCTCAGGTGAGCGATGCCAAAGAAAAGCATTATTTTGCTTCTTTTGAAGGGGTGGATGAATTTTTGTTAAATAACTGCTTGCAAAATAATGATATTGTTCTTATAAAAGGAGCCAGATATTCTTCAAAGATGTATAAGGTAAGCGAGAGCCTGATTGAAAAAGGGAAACATTGATTATGAAATGTCCGTTTTGCGGGTGCAATGACACGCAGGTGAAAGATTCACGCAACACCGACGATGAGACTGCGGTCAGAAGACGAAGAGAATGTCCGGAGTGCGGGCAAAGGTTTACAACCTTTGAACACGTGCAGCTGCGGGATTTGACCGTGGTGAAGAAAAACGGCGAAAGGGTGATGTTTGACCGTGATAAGTTGGCGCGCTCGATTTTTTTGGCAGTGCGTAAGCGGCCGGTGAGCTCGGAGCGGGTGGAGAAGATTGTCAGCTCTATCCAGCGGCGGTTGGAGAGCACCGGTGAGGCCGAAGTGTTGTCAACCAGAATCGGGGAGTTGGCAATGGAAGCTCTGGCGGCGCTGGATCATGTGGCGTATATAAGATTTGCCTCGGTGTATAAGGACTTTCGCGAGCCGAAAGATTTTGAAGACTTTTTGGAAGATTTGGAGCATTTGGCAAAACCTCAGGGAGGAGATTAGAGTAATGGCAAAATTTATTTCGGAAAAGATTAAACGTAAATCGGCAGCCAGACTGGCGGCGGTGCAGGCAACTTATATGCTGGAATACGGCGAGTTGCCGGTGGATGTGGTGATAAAGGATTTTGTATCCGGTGAGATAGGCCGCTATATGATTGATGAGGTGAGCGACGGCTATGAGATTATGGAAGAGCAGGTTGAGGTGGAGGCAATGGATGCCGAGTATTTTACCAATTTGGTGAGAGGAGTGCAAAGCAACAAAGAAGAGCTCGAAAAATCGCTGGGTGCTTATCTGAAAGAGGGCTGGCTGTTTGAGCGGTTTGACGGGACATTGCGAGCATTGCTGCTGTGTGCGGCTTATGAGTTGGCGCATGAGACAGCGGTGGACGGCGCAGTGTTGGTGAAGGAATATGTGGATTTAGCTTATGCGTTTTTCTCCAAGGGCGAGCCTAAGATGGTGAATGCACTGTTGGATGGAATTGCCAAAGATATCAGGCAGAAGTGAGATGAGCAAATTAAAACTGTATGAATATCCGCATCCGATATTGAAGCAAAAGGCGGCTGATGCCGGTGAGGTGGATGATGAGATGCGCAAGTTTTTGGATGATATGTTGGAGACAATGTATGAGTGCGGCGGCTGCGGACTGGCGGCGCCGCAGGTCGGGGTGGCAAAGCGGATTGTGGTGATTGATATTGCTCACGAGGATGAGGAACCGGCACCGATTTATATGGTGAATCCGGTGATTGTGTGGCGCTCGGAAGAGAAGAAGGTTTGTGAGGAGGGGTGTTTGTCAATTCCGGCACAGCGCGCCGAAGTGGAGCGGCCGGCTGCAGTAAGGATTCGCTATAAGGATTATTATGGCAAAGAGCAGGAGCTGTTGGCAGAGGATTTTTTGGCAGTGGCGGCGCAGCACGAGTTGGACCATTTGGACGGAGTGTTGTATATTGATCATATCAGTCGGTTGCGGCGGCAGATGTTGTTGAAAAAACTGGAAAAATACCGCAAAGAGGGTAATTAAATAAGGCAGCTTGAAATAAGCTGCTTTTTTAGGAAAACAACGTAATTTTAAGAGTTTGTTAGGTATGGGCAGAGTAGAATGGAGGGTGAGGTTTTTTGGACAAAATTTGTTGCATCGGCAATAAAGTTGTGCTATCATATGAGTAATTCGAAAAAGTCCGATGGTGGAGAGAAAAGCTATGTCTGGTTTTACTTATGTTAAGATTCGTCCGAGCGAAGGGGCAAAGTTTGATAAAGAGGCGCCGGAAAACGGCGGATATTTGTCGTTTGACAATATAATGAAGATGGCAGGTGTGGACGATGGAACATCGGATGATGCGCGTTGGCGGAAAATTTTGGCAGTGCAGCAGCGGTTGCGCGAGATAATGGATAACAACTCGCAGTATACGGATAGCGAGGGTGACGAGATAGATAAACCGAAGGCTAAAGAGGAAGAGACAAATCGGCCGGAAGAAAAAGAGGAGCTGCCGGAGTGGGGGGATAAGTTTGGTGAAGTGTGTGAGGCAATGAAGAAACCAAATGCTTCGCCCGAGGAGTTGTCGCCTGAATTGCGTCGGTGTTGGGAAATTGCCAATGCTATTTCAATGTTTCCGGATAAAAATTTGGTGGATAAGCTCTATGCGATGAGAGGGGAACCGAATTTTTCGGCTATATGGAAAGGACTGCTGCAAGAAAATTGGCAGGGGGGCGAGGAGCGTTTGGCTGCGCATGAAAATGACCTCCGTTACAGCGGAGAACATAGTTGGAAAATGGTGGATGGTCAAGATGGTAAAATAGTGAAACACCGGATATCCGACTTGGACGGAAGCGGACTGGATTTGATAATAGCCAATAACCGAGTGGTGATTATTCACTCGGAGAAAAAAGGCTCAAAGCCGGAAGAGGTAAGTGCCGAGAAAGACCAAAAGCTGGAAGAAGTAAGTATCAAGCAAGTGCAAGCGTTGAAAAAATATTTTAAGGTTGCTGGGGTAACGCTGGAAAAAGAGGGGATTAAAGAGCTGGAAAGTGTTAAGGTCGCTGGAGATGATGGGCGGCGTTTGGCCGATCACTTGAGTGGTTTTGTCAGATTGGATGACGCCGGAGAAGGCCGTAATACGGTCAAGTTTGTCAATCAGTCGGTTGAGAGATACGATATCGCCGATGATGAAACGCAAGACACTGCAGAAAATTCTCAAGTGGCCGGTGGGGGCAGGCAGTTACTGACGAATTATGCCCGAGGCCACACCGATGATGGCAAGGACATTCCGGAAGGAGATAGTTTTCAGTTTATGGCGCCCCAACGTATAAAAGAAGTGGACCGCAAGCTCAAGGACGATGCACTGAAGGCGCTGTATGATAAATATAAGGAGAAGCACGTCAGTCCGGAGGTGATTAAGATAGTTCCGGGGTGGGGCGGCTTTAGGATGATGGTGTGGGGCAGTGAAAAAGATATGCTCAACGAAGGTAAGATTGATAAAAAGACTGGCATTAAGAGCCGTACTTCGATATTGGAGCTGCGTTACAGATACGGGCCGCCGCCGGTTTGTAAGTTGTATGATCAAAACTTGGCCAAGTTGGATAAAAATGCCGCGGCCTCGATTTTGAAAGCGTTTAGCAAACAGGGGTGCAAATATTTTGTGATTCCGGCTCCGGGAAGCGGTATTCCGAAAGATGCGTATAAGGCTTTTTTGGAAGGGTGTATTTCGAGCGGAATAGTGCCCAAGTTGCCGGATACACCGAAATTCGGCGCCGGTGAAGCCAAAGATATGGCTAAGGCATTTGAGGAGTTTCCAGATGCCAGCAAGGCAAAAGGTGTGGAGTTTGCTTTGCGGTTTGCACATCAGATGATGAAGCCGGGAACCGAAGATTTGTCACCGTATAATATGCAGTTTTTGCAGCACGCGCGGTTTGCTTATTTTATTAATAAGAGCAAAGAAAGTATGATGGAAAATTTGGCGGCCGGCGTTGGTAACGGAGAGCTGGATAAGATTGATATTATCACCGCCAAAAAAGCTATGCGGGTGTTGGTTGAAAGCATAAGCAAAGGGGTGATGCCCAGAGTTGACGTTTCAGGAAATTTGATGCGGGATGCCGGCGGCAAATTGATGTATGAGATATATAATCCGTTGGATGAGAGCTTGCACAGTAAAGATGGTAAGTTGCAGAAGTTTTTGGATAGTTATATCAAAACCGAACGCGGTAATGTTTTGGCGGAGATTAATGAACTTTATTCCAAATCTGAAAGTAACTCCGCGGGTAAATGGGAAAATGTGATAAGAAACATAGATAGTAAATATGATACGTTGTTATCAGGCGTTTGCGATGGTGTAGTGCTGTTAAAATCGGACAACTTGAAGTTTACTTTTCCGAAGGCGAGTGCTGATAAAAGCGGATCGCAGAATAATCAGCAGTCCGGTAACCAGCAAAATAATCAGCGGTCGCATAACAATAACGGTAATGGCGGAGGGAGTAACAGGAATAAGTCTTTGGCCGTCGGGCGGAGAGTAAATAAGATAAGATGAGATAACAAAAAAAGATAAGCAAAAATGCCTTGTGGGGAGACAAGGCATTTTTTTGCGGGGAAAAGCGGCCGAATAACAAATAACAAGGCCGGCCGCTCGGGGATTTAGGATTTAGCGTTCGCGCGAGGCAACAGGGCCGATGGGAGCTTCAGAGCGCGCATAGGGACGTGTGTCGGTATTGCCGGAAGTGAGCAAATCTTGGAAATATTTGCGGTTGATGTCATCCGAACGGCTTTTGCCGCCAGTGGCTGCGATATCGGATAAAAGCGATATCTTTTCGGCATCGTCTTCGCAATATTGCAAGGCAATGTTGTAGTGCCATGCGGCTTTGCGGTTATATATTTTATAATTGGCGCGAGCTTCGCGGAGTTTGAAACCGATGACAAAAGGTTTGCGATAGGTGTCGCCATAGATTTTGTGAATGATATAAAGATTGTGCGGTTCAAGCGGTTTTTTGTCATCACTGTAGACCTGAACACGCGCAGCTCTTACACAGGCGCCGCGGGTGAGAACAGTTTTGGAAGGTGTGTCCGGCAAAAGTTTGGTAACTGAATCAATCATTTTGGGTGAACTGGTCAAACTCAGGGCTTTGAGCAAATATTGATCAGCGCTTTCTTGAGTTTTGGCGTTAACATTGACACCATCAAAGGCCAGCGCTGTGTGATAATAAATGCTGGAAAGGTTGTCGGGTGAAAGTACGGATTTGTAGTTGTCAACCCTTTGAATAAATTCGTTGATGCTTTTGGTGTTAAGAGTGGCGGGAGAAGATGTGAGCACCGAATAGGCATCATAAAGCTCAATAGCGGCGTTAATCTCCTGAAACTCGGGAACTTGGTAAGAAATTGAGGGAAGAACCTGATCAATGGTTTCCGGTTTGAGGACGGAAAGGTAGCCGTTTTCGTCCATAATGCTGATGTAGTTCTGATAGGCTTCGTTGAACATTTGCGGGTTGAACGAACATATGCCGTCTTTGAGCGAAGAAAGTACAGCTTGTTTGCGCGCCTTAATCATAGCGTTTTTTCTCTTTTTGGATATTTTTCCGGAAGAGATTTCATCCTCGATTATTTTGGTAATGTATTGGTCAAAATAATCCTCGGGCAAGGGTCCTAAATTGAGAACGATTTTGGCTTCGTCGTCGGGTATAGCGGCCTCAGAATTAGCAGATGAGGCGGGGTTTTGCAAATCAGCGGTGTTTTCCATAGAACAATCTCCCAATAGTTTTTCCGCTCATTATACAGAAAAACGTGACAAAATCAAGTTAAATTTGTCAAATTTGATAAAATTCTTTAAATTTGGCAAAAAATATTCCGCAGCTAAAAAACTGCGGAATAAATAGGGACGAATCGGAGGCCGAAGCTAGCAGGATTTGATGTGCCAGATATCGGAGGCATATTCCAAAACCGAGCGGTCGGATGAGAATTTGCCGATGCGCGCGATGTTGTTTAGGGTCATGGTGTGCCATTTGGACTTGTCTTGGAAATCGGCCTCGATGCGCTCAAAGGTTTGGGCAAATGCAACCAAATCGGCCAAAATGAAATAGTAATCGCGGTTGAGCAGCTCCTCAACGATCGGCTTGAACAGCAACATATAGTCCTTTTCGCAGAACATATTTGAATTGACGGCGTTGAGGATGCGCTTGATGTAGTTGTTGGTTTCGTAAATGGCTCGCGGATTGTATGTTTCGCGGCGAGCTTGAACCTCGGCTTCGGTGAGACCGAAAAGGTAAAAATTGTCCTCGCCGACGGCTTCGCGAATCTCAATATTGGCGCCATCAAGAGTCCCGAGAGTTAAAGCCCCGTTGAGGGCAAATTTCATATTGGAAGTGCCCGAGGCTTCGAAACCGGCAGTGGAAACCTGCAGGCTCAAATCGGCCGCCGGAATAAGCACCTCGGCCAATGATACCTTGTAATCGGGGATGAATACTACTTTGAGCATATCGCCGACATTGGGATCATTGTTGATTACATCCGCTACATTGTTAATCAACTTGATAATCAATTTGGCAAAGTTATAAGACGGGGCCGCTTTGCCGGCAAAGATGTAGGTTTTGGCAACCTTGGGGCGGTGGTTATCTTTGATGATGGAGAGATAATCGCCGATAACCTGCAGAATGGTCATCAACTGACGCTTATATTCGTGGATGCGTTTGGCGTGAACGATGAACATACTGTCGGGGTTGACCATAACGCCGCAGGCTTTGTGAATAACCTTGGTAAGACGCTGTTTGTTGGACAGTTTGACCTCGCCGAGCTGGCGGATAAATCTTTTGTCGTTAACCAGCGGCTCGAGCCGGCTTAAGTCATCAAGTTTGGTGACCCAATCATCGCCGATTTTGCCGCTAATAAGGCCGGCAAGCGCGGTGTTGGCGTGCAACAGCCAGCGGCGCGGAGTTATGCCGTTGGTGATGTTGAGGAACTTTTCGGGCCAAAGCTCGTAAAATTCGGGCACCAGCTTGGTCTTGATGAGCTCGGAGTGGATGGCGGCCACGCCATTGACCGAAAATGAGCCGACAATTGAAAGATTGGCCATACGGATGATTTGGCGGTCGCCCTCGCCCGAGACAATTGATACTTTGCTGAGTTTGGCCTCGTCGTTGCCAAAGCGCAAACGGGCAAATTCCATAAAGCGGCGGTTAATCTCGTAGATGATTTGCAAATGCCGAGGCAGCATTCGGCCGATGAGCGACGCCGGCCAGGTCTCAAGCGCTTCGGGAAGCAGGGTGTGATTGGTGTAGGCAAAGCACTGCGAAGTTATGTCCCAGGCATCGTCCCATTCCAAGCCGTGAACATCTACCAAAAGACGCATCATTTCGGCAATGGCAATGGCCGGATGAGTGTCGTTGAGCTGGATGACAACCTTGGTGGGAAGTTTTTTGAAGTCGTTGCTCTTTTCCAAAAAACGACGGATGATGTCTTGGATGGCGCAGGAAACAAAGAAATATTGCTGTTTGAGGCGCAGTTCTTTGCCGGATTCAACATCATCGGCAGGATAGAGAACCTTGGAGATGGTCTCGGTTTCGATTTTGTCTTTCATGGCCTCGATATAGCCGCCTTTGTTGAAGACATTGATGTCGAGCTCGTCGTCGGTTTTGGCCGAGAAAAGGCGCAGATAGTTAACCGAACGGCCGCCATAGCCGACGATCGGAAAATCAAAGGGAACTCCGTAGATGGTTTTGGTGTTCATCCACATAAAATCTTGGGTGCCGTCGGGGTTGTTGAGGATTTCGACATTACCGTAGATGGGAATCTTTACTACGCGGTCGTGACGGGCAAACTGCCACGGTGATTCTTCACCCAGCCAAGTGTCAGCCTGTTCTACCTGATAGCCGTTTTCGAATTTTTGTTTGAAGAGGCCGAATTTGTAGTTGATGCCATAGCCGAATCCGGCGATGCCCAGCGAGGCCATCGAATCGAGATAGCAAGCCGCCAGTCGCCCCAAGCCGCCATTACCTAAGGCCGGATCATATTCGGTGTCAAAAATTTCTTCTAAAGAGATGTCGGGAAAACCATCGATTTTGATGCTTTTGATGATGTCAAACAGCCCCAAAGAATGGAGGTTGTTTTCCAGCGAACGGCCCAAAAGATATTCGATAGAAAGGTAGTAAACACGCTTGGAATTGCATTTGTTGTAGCGGGCAATGGTTTGGTACATCTTGTCCATGGCAAACTCGCGCACTGCCAAGGCAATGGCTTGCAACGCCTCGTCCTTAGTGATTTCGCAAACGCGTTTGCCGATAAAATATTCAATATAGTGCTCAATGGAAAACTTGAGCCGTGCTTTGTCTATCTCGTTGATTATGGCAGATTTTTTGTTCACTTGAGGTCCCCTGAAATGATTGGTTTAACGTCTTTGAGCCGATTGTATGGTAAATTGTTTGACATATAGTTAATAAAATAATTCTCATGATGAGATTTTTTTAGCTTAAAGGTTGGATTTTTTGATAAAATAATTTGAAAGTTGGAATTATTTAGTGTATGAAGAGAGGAGATTTGAACAATAAATTTTAGTAGGTGAGATACAATGAAAAGCTGTTTTTTAAGAGCATTGCTGGTTGGGGTTTGCGTCAGCTCTCTGGCGGTTGAGGCAAGAGGCGATGATATTTTTGAGGCGCTGGCCAAAACATATAATACCAATCCGTCGTTGCAGGCGGAAAGGGCAGCACTGCGGGCTACAGATGAAAATGTGGCTTTGGCTAAGGTGGGGTATAGGCCTAATGTCAGCTTGAACGGGGCTTATCGCGATGGCGAAAACAAGGTGAAAAAAGGTTTGGGTAATGACGGCGACTATGATAATTTGGGCGGTTCGTTGAATGCTTCACAACCTCTGTTTAACGGGTTTTCAACGGTTAATTCGGTGAAGGCGGCCGACAGGAGTGTTAAAGCGGCACAGAATAATTTGGCTAATGTCGAGCAAAATATTTTGGTGGCGGCATCGACCGCTTATTTGGATGTTTTGCAGAATCGCGCTATTGTGGATTTGCAGAAAAATAATGAAAAACTGTTGAAGAAAAAATTGGATGAGACAATGGAGCGGTTTAAGGTGGGAGAAGTAACTCGCACCGATGTGAGCCAAGCCAAGGCGCGGCATTCGCAGGCGATATCTGACAGAATAGCCTCGGAGGGAACTTTGCAGGCTTCGATGGCCACATATGCCGAATATATCGGAGATGAGCCGACGGATTTGAGTGAGCCGGAGCGTATTAAACAGATGATGCCCTCAAGCTATGATGCGGCGTTGGATGAGGCAATGCGCGGAAGCTACACCATTAAACAAGCACAGAATTTGTACGCCGCGCGCGGGTATGAAGTTTATTCCAATGAGGGAGGATTGCTGCCGACATTGACCTTGGACGGGTCGGTCGGACGCAACAAGGCTGAGCAGAATCACAATAAATCGACGGTGGATAATACCGAATGGGGAGTAAATTTGAGCGTGCCGCTGTATGCCGGCGGAGCAACCAACGCCAAAATCAGACAGAGTAAATATCAAAAATGGCAGGCGCAAGAGGGAGTTTTGCAAGCCAAACGCGCAGTAAAAGCCAATGTGCAGAGTGCGTGGGAAAATATGAAGGCCAATGAATCGCAACTGAAGGCGATCGCCGATCAGATTGCGGCCAGCAGAGTGGCTTTGGATGGCGTACAGAAAGAAGAGGCCTTGGGAAATCGTACGATTTTGGATGTGCTGGATGCTTATCAAGAACTGCTTAATTCTGAAGTTAATGACGTTAAAGCGCGCCGCAGCTATTATGTTTCGGCAATGAATTTGTTGGCGGCAATGGGTAAGATGACGGCCAAGGACTTGGGTTTGAACGTTGAATTGTATGACGCTAACAAGTATTATGAAGACACCAAGGGAAAGTGGTTTTCGCTTAACTGATTATAAATACTTGCTTTATTGATATTTTTTGTGTAGCATTGGGGCAAGATAAAGGTTTAATCACAAACGAAAGTGGGTCGAATGGCTGAAAATAACGACGATTTGGAAGTGGAAAATATTTTGTCATCCATTAAGAGTATTTTGGAAGAAGATGAAGGCGGGGCTCCGGAGGCTTTGGCGCAAGGGAAAGATGCGCTGGAAGAAGTGTTGCAGAGCAGCGATGACGATATATTGGAATTGTCGCAGGATATGCGGATTGATGAAGCAATAAGTTTGGAGCCTGCCACGCAGGAGGTGGCCGAGCAAGTATCCGCCAAAGACGAGATAGTCGAATTAAAGCTGCCGGAAACGGCGAGCTTGTCGGAGGTGGTGGCAGAGGATGTGAAGGCCGCGGCGGCAGCGGAAGAACAGACGATGGCAGATGTTGAAGAGCAGGTGCCGGAAGTTGTGACGGATGTGGTGTCGGAACCTGAACCTGATCCTGAGACAACGGATGTTTTGCCGGAACCGGATGCAGTTGAGTTGATAGAGCCGGTTGAGCCTGAACCCAAACCGGAGCTGGAGGTGAGTGCGGCCGGTGAGATTGAGCGGACAGTTGAAGCGGTTGAGGTAATTGAACCGGTGGTTGAGACTGCGGTTGAAGCGATTGAACCGATTGAACCGGCAGAAGAACGTGAGGCTGCTCCAATGGAGGCGGCAGTTGAAACACCGGAGGTTGTTGTGCCGATAGAAACAGAGCCTGAAGATGCGCCGAGCAGCTTGTTGATGATTTCAGAGGACAAAGAAGAGAAAAACAGTGCGGCGGTGGATGCTTCGGCGAATATTATCAGCAATTTTGCCAAAATGTTTGCCAAGAACAAAAGCGAATCGTCAGCTGAGAATAAGCCAGTCATTACTGCGATGGGCGATGGTACGAAAACGCTGGAGAGCTTTGTTAAAGATGCCATAGTCAAAGTTATCGGCGATGAAATTTCTTTGCAGTGGAATAATGGGGCGGATTATCGCGAGATGGCCGAAGCCGAGATAAGGGCGCAGGTGAAAAATTGGGTGGACAATAATTTGGCCGTGATGGTCGAGCGGATTGTTAAACAGGAGATTGAACGAGTGATTGCAAAGGCCGGTTCGTAGAAAGCTGAGTATTAAAAGTCTGAATCGGTCTTGATGTGTTATGCCCTTAAAAAATTAGTCATTTTCAAGGGCTTTTTGTGTTTTTATAATAAATTTTGTTTTATGGGATATGAAAGATGTTGGATAAAAATTATAATCCGAAAGATTGGGAAGAAAAAATTTATGAAAATTGGGAAAATACGGGATGTTTTGCGCCGTCAATGGATAAGAGTAAAGAGGCGTTCAGTATAGTTATACCGCCGGCTAATGTTACTGGTGTGCTGCATATGGGACACGCTTTGGATTATACTTTGCAGGATATTTTAATTCGCTATAATCGGATGTTGGGCAAAAATGTTTTGTGGCAGGTGGGAACGGACCATGCCGGTATAGCCACACAGATGGTTGTAGAGCGCAATTTGGCCAAGCAAGGTATCAGCCGTCATGATTTGGGACGGGAAAAATTTGTTGAGACGGTGTGGAAATGGCGTGAGGAATCCGGCGGTACGATTTGTCGGCAACTTCGGCGGTTGGGGGCGTCTTGTGATTGGACGCGCGAGAGATTTACGATGGACGAAGGATTGAGCCGCGCAGTGAGAAAAATCTTTGTAAATATGTATAAAGACGGGTTGATTTATAAAGCCAAGAAATTGGTGAACTGGGATGCCAAGTTTATGACCGCGGTTTCGGATTTGGAAGTGGTGCAAAAAGAAACCAACGGTAAGATGTACTATTATCGTTATCCGATTGAGGGAAAAGATGGAGAGTTTGTGCAGATTGCCACAACGCGGCCCGAGACAATGTTTGGTGATACGGCAGTGGCGATTTCCAAGGATAATGCTAAATTGGCGCATCTTATCGGCAAAAATTGTATTATTCCGATTATTAACCGCGTTATTCCGATTGTGGCAGATGAGCACGCCGATCCGACTAAAGGCACCGGAGCGGTGAAGATTACACCGGCACATGATTTTAATGATTTTGAGGTGGGTAAACGCCATAATCTGCCGATGATTAATGTGCTGAATGCGGATGCGACTTTGAACGAGAATACGCCTTTTGCCGGTATGACAACTATGGCAGCGCGTGAGGCGACGATTGCCAAACTGAGTGAACTGGGGCTGATGGACAAGATTGAGGAGCATCCTATGGTGGTGCCTTATGGCGACAGGTCGGGGGTGGTGATTGAGCCGATGCTGACCGACCAATGGTTTGTTGATGCTCCGAAACTGGCGGTTGAGGCGATACGCGCGGTGGAAGACGGCGAGGTTAAGTTCTTGCCGAAAAATTATGAAAAGATTTATTTCGAGTGGATGCGGAACATTCAGCCGTGGTGTATTTCGCGACAGTTGTGGTGGGGACACCAAATGCCGATTTGGTATGGGCCGGACGGACATATATTCTGTGAGGAAAATGAGGAAGATGCTTTGTCCGCGGCGGCAGAATTTTATGGACATCAAGAAAAATTGACGCGCGAGACGGATGTGTTGGATACGTGGTTTTCGTCCGGATTGTGGGCTTTTTCAACTTTGGGATGGCCGGATAAGTCGGAATTTTTGGATATGTTTTATCCGACTTCGGTATTGGTTACGGGATTTGATATTATTTTCTTCTGGGTGGCCAGAATGATGATGATGAGTATGTATATGATGAAACGGGTGCCGTTTAATACGGTGTATTTGCATGGGCTGGTGCGTGATGAGCACGGCCACAAGATGTCGAAATCCAAAGGCAATACGGTTAATCCGCTGGATATGATTGACACTTATGGCGCTGATGCTCTGCGGTTTTTTATGGCGGCGATGGAAACCCAAGGACGTGATATCAATATGAATGAGGCGCGAATCGCCGGTTATCGTAATTTTGCTACTAAATTGTGGAATGCAGCGCGTTATGGCGAGATGAATGGGGTTGATTTCGGGCATGACATTGATGTCAATACGGTCGAAGGCAAAATCAATCGCTGGGTGATTGCCAAGGCAGAAAAGACAATAAGCAAAGTTGGTCGCGATTTGGAGAGTTTTCGGTTTGCCGATGCGGCCAATGCGGTATATCAATTTGCTTGGGGCGATTTTTGCGACTGGTATATTGAGATGAGCAAACCGGTGTTGTATGGCGATGATGAAAAAGCTAAAGCAGAAACCCGCGGGGTGTTTGCGTATGTTTTGCGGCGGATTATGTTGATGGGACATCCGTTTATGCCGTTTATTACTACGCAGATTTGGCAGAGCTTGCAAATGGGCGGCGAGTTGATGTTGCAGAGTTGGCCGACAAGCCGAAAGAGTAATGGCGATGAAGGTAAGGCGGTTGATTGGGTGATTGAGGTTGTTTCGGCAATCAGGTCGCTGCGGGCGGAAATGAATTTGCCGGCCGGTGCCAAGCTCAAGGCTTATTTGTCGGGCTGCAGCAAAGAGGCTTGCGGCTATGCAAAAGAGATGGGCGAGGTGGTATGCGCCTTGGCCAAGCTGGAATTTTTGGAGCAGTTGGCGGGAGAGGCGGCATCAAGTATGGTGCAAGTAGGGCTGACTGACGGAGTTGTTTTGCTTGAGTTGAAGGGCGTGGTGGATTTTGCTGCAGAGTATGAGCGGTTGAGCAAAAATTTGGCGCAACTGGATAAAAATCTGCAAGGTTATGCGGAGAAGCTCGGCAATGCAGCTTTTGTGGAGCGGGCTCCGCAAAAGGTAGTCGAGGAAGAGAAAAAACGGCAGGAAGAAGCGCTGGCGGCACGTGCGAAGGTGGAAGCCGCGCTGGCTCGACTGAAGAATTTGGTATAACCAAGGCGTCGAAAAATATAAGACGAAGGAAAATATGCAAAAAACCTCGGGAAAGATACCTGAGGTTTTTTCTGTTAAAAAAAAAGATTAAGCAGAATTACTCGCTGATGAGATATAATTTTTCCAATTGTTTGATTTTGTCGCGATAAGCGATAGCCTGTTCAAACTCAAGATTGGCAGCAGCCTCCTGCATCAGTTTGTTGTACTCGCGAATTTGTTTGTCGATGTCGGAGGGGGCTTGAGATATATGAGATGACTTGGTGTTGGCGGCATCTTTGGCAGTCATTTCATCGAGGGCTGAGGAGATTTTTTTGCGGATGGTTTGCGGAATGATGCCGTGTTGTTGATTATAGGCCATTTGTTTTTGGCGACGACGTTCGGTTTCGCCCAGAGCTGTTTTTAGCGAATCGGTGATGCGGTCGGCATAGAGGATGACGCGGCCTTCTGCATTACGGGCAGCGCGGCCGATAGTTTGAATGAGCGAACGGGTGGAGCGTAAGAAGCCTTCTTTATCAGCATCTAAAATGGCCACCAATGCGCACTCGGGGATATCCAACCCCTCGCGCAACAAGTTGATGCCAACCAACACATCAAATACACCCAAGCGTAAATCGCGGATGATTTCGATGCGCTCCAGTGTGTCAATGTCTGAGTGGAGATAGCGCACCTTGACTCCATTGTCGGCAAGATAGCCGGTGAGATCTTCGGCCATTTTTTTTGTGAGGGTGGTGACCAATACACGGTTGCCGCGGGCAATGACTTTTTGGCATTCGGACATTAAATCATCAACCTGATTGGTGACCGGTCGGACAATGCATAACGGATCGGTGAGGCCGGTAGGACGGATGATTTGTTCGGAAAAGACACCGCCGCTTTGCTCAAGTTCCCAATCTCCGGGGGTGGCGGAAACAAAGATGGTTTGCCCGCGCATGGCATCCCATTCGGCAAATTTAAGAGGGCGGTTGTCGGTGCAAGAGGGAAGACGAAAACCGTACTGGGCAAGAGTTGATTTGCGGTTGAAGTCACCTTTGAACATACCGCCGATTTGGGGAACCGAGACGTGACTTTCGTCGATAAAAAGGATGGTATCTTCGGGCAGGTATTCGAACAAAGTAGGCGGGGGAGCCCCTTTGGCGCGTCCGGTGAGAAAACGCGAATAGTTTTCAATACCTTTGCAGGAGCCGGTGGATTCCAACATCTCCAAATCAAAGCGTGTGCGCTGTTCAATACGCTGGGCTTCCAAGAGCTTGTTTTGGGATTTGAAAACTTCAATCTGTTCGGATAGTTCCCGGCGAATGTTGACAATGGCCTGTGCAATGGTGGGACGTGGGGTTACATAATGGTTGGCCGGATAGAGGGTGATTTTGTTTAGCGAGAGTTCGCGTTTGCCGGTGAGGGAGTCGAACTCATCAATACTCTCAATTTCGTCGCCAAAAAATGAAATACGCCAGCCGCGGTCTTCGCAGTGCGCGGGGAAAATATCCAGCGTGTCGCCGTTGACACGAAAAGTTGAGCGGACAAAATTTTGCTGGTTGCGGGTATATTGCAACTCGGAAAGGCGACGGTAGACCTCCAGAGGCTCGATGGTTTGTCCGACCTCGAGCGGCATAGTCATTGCGGCATAAGAATCGACATCGCCCAAGCCATAAATACAAGACACCGAAGCAATGATGATTACATCGCGGTATTCCAGCAATGAGCGCGTGGCCGAGTTGCGCATCCGGTCGATTTGCTCATTGATGGACGAATCTTTTTCAATATAAGTGTCGGTTTTGGGAACATAGGCTTCAGGTTGGTAATAGTCATAATAGGAGACAAAATATTCGACGTGGTTATGCGGGAAAAATTCCTTCATCTCGGCATAAAGCTGCGCTGCCAAGGTTTTGTTGGGAGCCATAATCAGCGCCGGACGCGAATTTTGCTCGATGATTTTGGCCATGGTATAGGTCTTGCCGGAGCCGGTTACTCCAAGCAATACCTGATTTTTGAGGCCGGAAGATAAGCCGTCACTCAGCTCTTTGATGGCCTGCGGCTGGTCGCCCGAAGGAGAGAAGGGAGATTGTAAATCAAACAAAGTTTTCATGGCGGTTAGGGGGCCTTGGCTTCCAGCGAGTGAGTGTAAAATTTGGCAAAGTTATTAAAGTTTTGAATGTCGGAAATTACGCTGCGCACACGGTTGATGTTGATTTCTTCTTTTTCAAGACGGTTGGTTAGCACATTGAAAGTACTAAAATGAGGAGTATCCTTGAAAAATGGCATAAATTTGTTGCGCAAACGTACCAAAACCGTTTCTTTGCCGGCGCGTTTGAGGGTGGTGGCCCAATCTAATATATAGTTGATTTGCTCCTGCGACAAGGCCTCGTTTTTGCGCGGTTCTTTAATCAGATATTTGATGGTGTTGGATGCATTGTCCCAATCTTTAGCTTTCCAATAAATGTCAAACTTGAAACGCAGCGCATTAGGACTGTAGTCATTTTTGAGCAGAGCAAGGGCTTGATCGGTGCGGTGCATATCAGAGAGAGCTTTGGCGCGGATGAGACGGCGCGGGGCGGCAATCTCGGGCGAGATGGCCGGATTGTCAGTGGCGTCTAAGATGTCCAGCGCTTGGTCGGGCGTTTTTTCAAACAGGTAGATTACAGCCAGACGGGCGCCGACACGCCCCATATCGTCGGGCGAAAGGTTGTCTTGCATCATAAGTGTGAGCAAAAGATTTTTGGCGCGCGGCAATAAGTCGACTGAAACCAAGCGGTCGGCTAATTTTTGCATGATGGTGTTTTGCTGTTCGCTCAATTCACTCAACCAGCGAAAATCCTCAAACAAAGCCAAGGCCTTGATGGGGGTGAGCACTTCGTCGGCGTGGTTGCCGATGAAAATGTCTTCGAAAACTTTGACCATCTTTTTGGAGATGGCGATTTTTTCGTCGCTGTCAACCACAAAACCCAATTCGTTAAGAGTGCGCAAAGCATTATAGTAATCGTGGTCTTTGAGGTAAAAATCGGAAAGTTTGGACAGCAGCGATATTTGAAAACTCTTTTCGCCCCAAGCAAAGCGCAGTTTTTCCAGCTCGGCAACAGCGGTTTTGGTATCAATAAAATTGAGCATTTGGCTGAGAATAGTGTGACGTAGACGAGCCAAAGAAGAGAACATTGCCGAGGGCGAATTGAGCAATGGTTGATATTCTTTAATCGCGTTGCGCAGATAGCCCTGCATTTCCATCTTTTGTGCAGTGAGGTAGGTGATTTGCGGGGTAAGGTTGCGCATCCGGTCGGGAACTGAGTTCAAAATATCAATAAAGTTTTGTGCCGAGAGGTCGTCATCAACGGCGATGGCATTGCCGGCGGCAATAACGGCAATTTTGTCTTTGATGGCTTGGGGATAGTCACGCATAAGCGAAATATGGGTGAGAATAACCGCGTTGTTGCCCTCTTCAAAACGATAGGCACTTTGGGCAATGGTGCGCCAAAATATCCCTTCTATCGTATCGGGAATCCGGCCGAAAGAAAAATGTTCAACCGCCTGAGGATAGCGTCGGGCCAAGAAATTAGCAATGCCGGAAAGGGCGTGAAAATACTCGGTTTGCGCTTCGGGGATGTTCATCTCGGTCATTTTGTTGAGAATATATAATGCGTCAGGCCCCAGCCCGTTGTAAATATAATATTTGGCCAACTGAATACGCAAAGCATTTTTTTCTTCGACGGGGGCAGAGAGAATTTGTTTTTTGTAATCCTCGATAGTGTCGATAAAGCGCTGATTGAGGACTTTGGCGGGGATGCTTAGGTCAAAAGCATTGACGTTTTCGGCAGTTTGACCCGCTGCAAGGCTGATTTGCCGCTGTTTGAGCGCGTCTAAGTCGCCGGTGATGTTGAGCGAGCGGCCGATGGCTTTGAGGGTGATGCCGGAGTTGCCGCGATTGAGTACAATATCCGGCGCATTGATGATAAAGGCCAAACCTTGAGATGTCGGCAAAATATCAAAATCCGGATAGCGGTAATAAGCATCGTAGCCCAAACCAAGTTGTGAGGTGGTGGAGATGGAGATGGCATCGCCTATTTCGGGGTCAAGAATCGATATGATACCGCCTGCAAAAGTGGTCGGCATAAATAAATAGGAGTTTTTCAGACTGTCAAATTGGGTGAAAATAGTGAGGTTTTGTTTTTCAAAACGCGGTGCGCGTCCGTTGTATAGGTCCATAATCCACAGCAAGCCTTCTTTGCGTAAGGCATATTTGACGCCATCTTGGGGAACAATAATAACAATTGAGCCGGCAGGGTGGGGCAAGGTATAGATTTCTTTGGCCATACCGCGGGCTTCTTCTTTTAATTTGGCAACGTCGATGGTGTTGGGCTTGTCAAATACCATCCAAATTTTGCCGTTGCGGGTGAAGGCTGCGACATTGACCGGCGCATTCCAAACAAAACGCATACTGGCAATGGCATCTTGTTGGGTGAAGCTAAAATTGGATGAGGTTTCGGCCGCGGGGACAGAAAAATGATGATTAACAATCGCGGCAGCCTCATTCTTTTCAACTTTGGCAATACCGACGGAGCAAAAGCTGAAAGCGATTGCCAGCGGTAGTATGAAAGCCAAAATTTTACGTTGCGGTGTCACGGGTCTCTTTCTTTAGGTTAGAGGTTGTTGCCTATCAGTACGGCGGTGATGGCCTGAGCCTTTTCCGAATCCATTTGCGAGAGGATGGCGGATGAAGCCGAGGGTTTCATTCCCTTGAGGATAGCCACCGAAATGTCCAAATTCATTGTATTGAAGATGCGGGCGGCGTCTTTGGGTTTCATCGAGCTGTAGAGTTTGACCAGCGAATTAATGTTTTCTTTTTCTTGAGCGGAATATTGATTTATCAGCTTGCTTAAGCGCTGCTCGTACTCTTTGAGCTGGGTTAGTTTCTTGTCGATTTCTTCTTCGGCAACCTGCAATTGAACGGTGCGTTTGTCAATTTCTTGAGCACGGACATCCAAGGCCTCGCGGCGTTCAGCCAACTCTTGCAGAATTTGGATTTCCGAATCACTGAAGACCGGAAGCCGCTCGGCGGCCTGAGGTGATGGCTTTTGTCCGTCCAAGACCTCGGTCAGAGCCTTGGCGTCACTGTCCATTTCGTCAGCGGCCCGCGCGGATGACGGGGTGATGCGAACTTGCGAGATGTCGCTTTTTTGATAGAGGTCGTAGGCGGTATTCAGTTTGATGCTCAAGCCTAAAACCGCAACAAAAATAAACAGCGGCAAAATGCGGAATTTTAATTTGGGAAAAGATGTTTTAATCATTTTATTTGATAGCCCTCAATGCTTTTAATAATTCCATTTCTGCCATGGCGCGATCGTCTTGGGGCGGCAAAGGTTCTGCTTTGGCGGCAGCCGGAGCCGGCATATTGCGGGAAGATGATATGACGTTTTCCAGCCTGTCGGCCAACGAATCGGCGCGCTCATTGATAAATAACAGGTCGTTTTTGAGCTCTTTGGCATTATCAACCACTTCTTTGAGCCCGTGGGAGGAGTTTTCTGTGGCGGTTTTGAGTTTGGGAATCGAATTTTCCGCTTTGAAAGTCGCCTCATTGAGTGCAGCCACCAACTTGGCCAAAGAATTTTGATTTTGCCGCAGGTCTTTAAGGCTGCGATTGAGATTATAAGCATAGATAATCATCGGGATGAGCAGGCATATTATTATCAGGTTGACAATGAGTTCGATATTAGCCATTTTTTTCTGCCTTTCCTTGTACACGGATGACGATGTGGCTGTCTTTGCGCCCCATATTGCCTTCAAACAGCGGAACATCGCCGCAATAAACGGTAACCAAATCGGAGGGAGCTATTTCCAAAGGTAAAAATGTACCCTTTTCCCAAGCGGAAACATCACTCAACAGAGCTTTGCTTTCCTTGAGGATGGCTTTGACCTCGACATCGGTATCCCACAGGCGCGACATCAGGTGGTTCTCCCAAACGGTGTCACGGCCGAAACGTTCGCCCATAAACATCTGTAACAACAAATCGCGCACTGGTTCCAGCGTGGTATAAGGTATCATTAAATCGATGCGGCCGCCGCGGCTTTCCATATCAATGCGCAAATGCGCGACAATGACAGCGTTGGAGGTGCGGGTAATCTGCGCAAAGCGCGGGTTGGTTTCCAAGCGGTCGAAGGTGAAACCTACTGAAGTTACCGGATCAAAAGCCGTGGAGAGGTCGTTGAGGATGAGTTGGATAATTTCTTTGATGATGTTGAGCTCAATGGTGGTGTAAGGACGACCCTCAATGCGCATGGCCGCAGTGCCGCGGCGCCCACCCAACAGGACGTCAACCAAAGAATATATCAGCGAGCTGTCCAAAGACATAAGTCCGTAGTTATCCCATTCCTCAGCCTTAAAAACATTAATCAGAGTGGGCAGGGTAAGAGAATCGATATACTCGCCGAAGCGCATTGACTCAATAGATTCAAGCGAAACTTCGACGTTGTCTTGAGTGTAGTTGCGCAGTGAAGTGGCCATCTGACGAATCAAGCGGTCGAAAACAATTTCCAACATCGGCAGGCGCTCGTAGAACACCATATTGGAGTTTAGAATGGCCTGAACGCCGTTTTTTTGTTGCAGGACGTCATTGGCCTCCGAGCCGTAGCCCAAAAGAGAGTCAATCTCGTCTTGGGTCAACACCTTTGAATCGGCTGCTTCGTCATTAAAATTGCTGTTTTCGTTTGCCACGGGTTTGTTCCTTATAGTTTACTTTTGCAAGTCAAAGATGCTGAAATTCAGCGCTTTTATTTTGATGGGAGCGGCGGCCAAATTGAGCCGGTAGAGCAGTTCTTCCTTGAGCCAATAAAGTCCGGTCGAGCCGCTGACCTCATCGGTGGAGAGCTCAACTGTGTGCCCGATAACCACATCGGTGAGTTTGGGCGCCAAAATCTCAATAATTTTCAGGTCTTCGATGCTGGAGAGTTCCAAATTGAGTTTGAGACGCAGTTCGTGAGGGTCCAAGTGACCGCGCACCGAAGTAGTGATTTCGGGCAAATCGTAGAATACAGTGAGATTGTCGGCGTTATCTTTGTTGTATTGCACAATGTTGTATTCGCCGGTGTCATTGCTGTTGTTGCGCTGCAGCACATAAAATAGGGTGGCAGATATGCCGACAACAATCAAAACCGGCAGCAAAAGAATAAGCAATCTCTTGCGCTTGGTGCCCGATGTTGCAATTTGCACGGCGGCTTCGTCGATGTCGTCATCTTCGGTCATAGTTGAACAATCCCCAATATTTTCCCCAAAATACGTAGTGCATTTTAGAGTATTTATTCAGATAAATAAATGCAAATTTTGCAGTTATTAAATGCTAAATTTATGTGGCTGATAAAAATTAAAAACAAGGCGGCAAAAGAGAATAAAAATGGGAATTGTATAAAGAATCTCTTGACATTAGAGAATAAAAACCTTTATATAGCTGGTAAATTGCGAGGGCTTGAGCCGGCGCGGTAAAATTTGTCGGTGCTCGCGAATCGTTTTAACGTTTGATTGAGGTTATAATCTATGGCAAATGTTGGTGTGCTGCAGTTTTTCCGACAGGTTAAGCAAGAAGTTAAAAAAGTTACTTGGCCGACCAGAAAAGAGGTAATGCAGAGTCTGATTATGGTGGTGGTCTTGGTGACCGTTGCTTCGGCTTTTTTCTTTTTGGTTGATCAGGTGTTGAGCTGGATCGTGAGATTGGTATTTTCAATTGGAGAATAGGGTAAGATGGACGCACGTTGGTATGTGGTGAATGTTCACTCGGGCTGCGAGAAAAAAGTGGCGCAGTCAATTAAAGAGCAGGTTATGCTTAAAAAATGGGATGACCGTATTTTTGATATTTTAATCCCGACAGAGGAGGTGGTCGAGGTTAAGAAGGGGGTTAAGGTTGCCAGCGAGCGCAAGTTTTTCCCAGGCTATATTTTGATTAAGATGGTGATGTCCGATGAGGCATGGCATCTGATTAAGAATAATCCGAATGTGAGCGGGTTTTTGGGCTCGCGTAACAAGCCTTATCCGGTGACGGAGGCTGAGGTGCAGCGGATTATGACCCAGATGGAAGAGGGAATTAAGAGCCCGCGCGAGGTGGTTAAATTTGATATCGGCGAGCAGGTCAGAGTTTGTGATGGGCCGTTTGCCTCGTTTGTGGGTGTGGTGGAAGATGTTGATGCCGAGAAGGCCAGAGTAAAGGTTTCGGTGTCGATTTTCGGCCGCGCAACTCCGGTGGAGCTGGAGTTTACTCAGGTTGAGAAAGTCGGGTAACAGAGAAAATTGAGGCGCGTGCTGGGAACAGCTTGTCGACGCGCCTTAGTTTGTTTTTGAGCAACTTAATGATAATTATGGAGATGAACTGATGTTTAAGGGATTTTTGGGTGAATTTAAGAAATTTGCAATGCGCGGTAATGTTATTGATATGGCTGTCGGTATCATTATCGGAGCTGCGTTCGGCAAAATCGTTGATTCTTTGGTGAAGGATGTGATTATGCCGCCGTTGGGATTGCTGTTGGGTAAAGTTGATTTTACCAATATGTTTATCGTTATGAAAGAGGGGGCAACTCCGGCTCCGTATAATTCACTGGCTGCAGCTCAGAGTGCCGGCGCTGTAACTTGGAATTTCGGATTGTTTGTTAATGCGGTTATCAGTTTCCTGATTGTGGCGTTTGCGGTATTTTTGCTGATTAAGGCGATTAATAAACTGCAGGAAAAGATGGACAAGAAGGAGGCTAAGGAAGAGGCCGCAACCACAAAGACTTGCCCTTATTGTTTCAGCGAGATACCGTTGCAGGCCACGCGTTGTCCGCACTGCACTTCGGAATTGCCGGCTGAAAAGGTATCTAAGAAGAAATAAGACAGCAACAGATAACACGAAAAAGGAATGCGGTAAGGCATTCCTTTTTTTTGTTATAATGGGGTGCTGCGGAGTGTCGTTGCAGGACAAGAAAACTTGCTTTGAGGCAGAGATGAAAAAAAGTTTTTGACGGAGAAATTAACCCTAAATATACTTTTGCCGTGCTACGATGGCAGGTGTTTTTTTTTGATGAGGAGAGACTGATTTGCGGAAGGATTTTTATATTTTTCGTCATGGCGAAACGGATTATAACCAAGCACAACGCTGGCAAGGGCAGGGAGTGGACATTGATTTGAATGCCAACGGACGGCAGCAGGCTGAAGTTTTGGCGCAAAAATTGGCCGATTGCGGATTGCAGGTGATTTATTCTTCACCACTGAAACGTGCAAAGCAAACGGCTCAATATGTGGCGGCCGGTCATAATTTGGAAATCAGGATATTGCCGGAGTTGACTGAAGGGTCGGTGGGAGACTGCGAGGGGATGAGCAAGAGCGAAGTGGCTAAGAAGTATCCGCAAGTGTGGGATATTTGGTATGGTGATAATGACATTATGGATGTGCGTTGGCCGAACGGTGAGAGCAAGGGTGAGGTGCAGCAGAGGATGAACAGAGCCTTTGCTGAGATGTTGCTGGCGAAAGAGAAGGTTATCGGGGTGGCAAGTCATGGCGCGGCGATAAGGTATTTTTTGCTGCAATTCGGTTATGGTCCGCATAAGATGGAAAACACGGCGCTGTTCCATTTAGTGTGGGAGGATGAGAAATGGATATTGGACGGAGTTAATTTGTAATTGTCAGAGTTTTTGCAAATCAAGCTCTTCCAATATGCACTCAAAAGGCGTGTCTTTGGGCGAGCAGACATAAGCGCCGGCATTGATGGACGAGGAGATGAACGGCAGATGGGTCATCCGGATGACTTGATAGGTTTGTCCATCGAGTGAGTAGTAGGACACAAAGTCGGAGGCGCATTTTTTGACTTTGAGCCAAAGGGTGTGTGTGTCATCGGGCAAGTTGACAATAGACCAATCGCAAGAGCCGTGGTTGGCGGCAATGACACCGATTTGCGGTCGGTAAATGTTGGGTGAGAGCAGGCCGGATTTGAGCCAATTGCGCTCGTCGAAACGCAGCATAAGACCGCATTGGGCCGAATCTCTGATGCTTTCGAAAAACCAGCGGGCTTTGATGATGAAGTTGCCCTCGGTGCGGCAGCGGAAAAAATGCCCGTCATCTTTGCTGAAATGGTTGTCAATGTTTTGCCAAAAGTCAGTATACGGGGCGGCGGTTATTTGCAAGCCGCTTTCGGTAAAGCTGACATTTTGCGGCTCGTTTTGCCAATCAAAGCGGCGAATGTTCTCCAGTATCATCAAAATGTCCTGACCGTTTCATCGGGAAGAGCGGCAAGCGCTTTTTCCAGTTCGGGGGTGTGGTGTTTGGGGGTGATGATTTTGAGGGTCATAATCTGGTCACCGCCTTTGATGCCTTTGCCCTTGAGGCGCAGTTTTTCACCGGACGAGGCATAGGGAGGGATATTGACTGCGACCTTGCCGTCGATGGTGGGTACGGTGATTTTGGCGCCGAGGATGGCTTCTTTGAGAGTGACAGGCAGGTCGAGTAAAATGTTTTTGTCCGAAACGGTAAAATAAGGATGATGGTCGACATTCAAAGTGATGAGTACATCGCCGGATGAGCCGCCGCCGATGCCGGCTTCGCCCAGTCCTTTGAGCCGCAAGGTTTGACCATCGGTAGTGCCGGCCGGAATTTTGACGTTGATATTTTTGCCGTTGACATTGACGGTCTTTTCAGCACCGCGGGCAGCGGACAAAAAGTCGATGCGCATAGTGTAGTTGATGTCACGGCCTTTGGTGCGACGGGAGGTGCGACGGCCGAAAGGCGAGCTTTGAGCATTGCCGAAAGCAGAAAAAATATCTTCGCCAAAGATGCCGGAAAAGTCGAATCCACCTCCTTGCGCGGAAGAAAATCCGCTGCCGAAAGGGTTGCCGGAATAGGTGTGAAAACCGCTGCTGTCATTGCCAAAACCACTTCCGAATCCGGTTGGTTTGCCATCGCAGTCAATTTCGTGATTGTCGTATTTGCGACGTTTTTCTTTGTCACCTAAAATATCGTAGGCGCAAGATATTTCTTTGAATTTTTCTGCAGCTTGCGGGTTGTCCTTATTGAGGTCGGGATGATATTTGCGCGCAAGTTTGCGGTAGGCGGATTTTATTTCGGCCTCAGAAGAAGTCGAGGATACGCCTAATACCTGATATAAATCTTTGCTCATGGTTGTTGCCTATATATTTGATACAAGTTTCCTTAAAACATAATATAGGGATAAAAAGCCGGCATTGCAAGCAATGATGCGCTTAGCGACACATAAAAGTGGCACGACGACGATGGTCGGCTCTCAGCCCGATGTCGTAAAGCTCGGCAGTGCGGCCGCCTTGATCGCGACAATAAAGCGCGGCAATCGGGGCAACTTCGTCAATGCGGACGTCAGAATATTCGTAAACAACATAGTTGGAGGTTTTGCCGATGACATTAATATGAGAGGCCAGATAATTGTAGGGAGGCTCCCACTCTTTTGAGGCACAGGCGGGAAGCAAAAAAGCAATTAACACAATAACAAAAATTTTTTTCATAAGGCAAAAACTCCGAAAAAGTTAGTTCAATTCCTGATAAATTTCTTTGCCGGCCTTAAGCAGAATTTTGTAAACACGATTGTTGAGCGAGTTTTTGGCGCGACGGTTGGAGAGTTTGGACATCATTTTGGAAAGGTCTTGCATGAAGTGTTGGTTGGAACGTAACTGCTCGACGTTTTTCAAATTGTCTTCGTCGTCAATTTTGTAATTGACTACGGCTTTGAGGGTGGCCATATACACAGCCTCGTTTTGTGAGGCATATTGCGCATCGGCAACGGAAGATGTCAAAAATAAAATACTCAGCAGGGGCAAAAATATTTTCATCCACATACCCTTTATACAGCAGGTTAACTTTTTATTTATTTTATAGTATGAAGTTTATAACGATAATAAGGGTTTTACCATTAATTTTTGAAAGTTATCAAATATGAAAAGGACGATATGGCTGTTGCTGGATGATAGAAAAGGCAGTGTGGGACAGGCCAAAGGTGTGGCCGAGGCTTTGGGCGAGCGGATGAGAGTTGTTGAAAAGCAATTGGTGTACAATCGATGGGGCGGACTGCCCAATTGGCTGAGGGGTAGGAGTTTGTTTGGAATCGATAAGGCAAAGTCGGATAACATTGACAAAGATTGGCCGGAAGTGGTGATGTCAACCTCACGGCGAACGGTGCCGGTGGCCAGATATATTCGTAAAAAATCGCAAAATAAAACCAAAATCGTGCAATTGATGTATCCGGACGGAGGAGTGGGATTGCGCGAGATGGCTTTTGCTGCGGTGCCGCAACATGATGAGGCAAAAAAATTGGCGCCGAGTAATGTGCTGAAAATTGTGGGAGCGCCGACGCGGATTTTTCCCGAGGTGCTCAAAAGAGAGAAAGCACGTTGGGAGAAGGAGTTTGCCGATTTGCCGAAGCCGCTGACAGCGGTGATTGTGGGCGGAGCGATTAAAGGAAAAGAATGGCCTTTGGAAAATGCCGAAAATTTGGCGCGCAAGGTGAGACAGATTTGGCAGACTGTCGGGGGCAGTATTTTGATTACTACTTCGCGGCGTACCGGTGAGAAAGCGCAAAAATTGATTGTGGATGAGCTTAAGGGTATACCGGCTTATACCTATATGTGGGGCGAGAAAAAAGAGAATCCGTTGTTGGGATTTTATGCTTGTGCAGAGCGGATAATCACTACGGCAGATTCGGTGTCGATGTGTTCGGAAGCCTGCGGTACGGGTGTTCCGGTGTTATTGTTTGTCGGTAAAAATTGGCTGGGTAAAAAACATTTGAAGTTTGCTCAATCGCTGACAGACGGAGGATATGCCGTTGGTATTGACGATGAGAAGGCTTTGGATTTTAAGCCGCGAGGAACTTTGAACTGCGCTTATGAAATTGCTGAGGCGATTTTGCAACTGAAGTAAAAAACAACGGATGGAACAAGCCTAGCGCGTCAAAATCTCGCGTCGGGTGGCTATGGTTTTTTGAAAAAGTCCGCCAAAGCAGAGAGTGCGACGCCATATGAAAGAACTTCGCAGCTCGGGGGAGACAAAACTACTCAGCGAGCGAGAAAAAAGTGTGTCGACAAAGGGATAGCGCAGGCGGTAGTAGGTACGGAGCAGTTTGCCCAAAGGATGCCACCAAACGGGACGATGATAATCAATAAAAACAGCTTTGCCACCAACACGCAAAGATTTTAAGGCGTTGTTGATGATTTGCGGTTTAAGCGAATCGGGGGTCATTGATAACAACATAAAGCTGATTACAACATCGTAGGTGGCGCGAGGGGTAATCTCGGCAACGTTGTCGCGGATAAAGCTGATTTGCGGGTATAGTTTGCCGTGTTTGGCGGTGAGGCGCTTAATTTCTGCAGAGTTTATATCAATAATGTTATAGATGCCGGAGCGGCCGATGGTCAGAGCGGTTTCATCAATTTGAGAGCCGAAAGTGATGCCGAATTGACAAACAGATTGCCCGCTTTTGAGCTCGTCGTTGAGCAAGCCCACCAGATGAGAGTAACAGCCGAATGTTCGCAGATTGGCACTGAAGTTGTTGTCATACGAGCGGCACTTGGCTTTGGAGTTGTAAGGCGAGCCGTAGATATAATGCATATAAAACGGATAACTGACGGAGCGGCGGCGGTTTATCCTCATTTGCCGGCATCCTGCAAAACCGCGAGAACCTTGAGGATGCTTTGTTGATAGCATTCTTTGCTGAGCGGAATTAACTCTTGGGCCTTGGAAAAACGATTGTTGAGCAAGTCGTCTTCGATTTTGGTGCAAAGTTTGGAAAAATCTTCCATCCCAAAAACCAGACTGTTGGAACGCCAGCAATGAAATATGTGACGTTTTTCGGAATTGGTAATCTTGTCCAAAGTCTCCCATGATTTGGTGGAATCGGCTAAATAGTCACGCAAAAGCCCTTGCATTTTGCGTTTACCGAAAATATTAAGATACTCATTAAGTTGAGTTTTGTTGATATTATTGGTTGTCATCTAATAATCCTAAGTGAGTGGCAGCGGCAACGGCGCCGGTGCGATTGTAGACATTCAGCAGCTTAAGGATGGCGGTTACGTGAAGTTTTACCGTGCCTTCGCTCAAGCCGAGATCATAAGCAATTTGTTTGTTTGAACGGCCTTTGGCAATGAGTTTGAGAACATCAATTTGCCGCGGCGAGAGAATTTTGACTTTGGCCTTGGCATCTTGTGAAGCGGAAATTTTTTCGACCGATTTCAGAATATCAAGTTCGGATTGTTCGCTGTTGTAGAGCAATTCGGCAGGGATGTATACGCCGCCGGATAATACCAAATTGACGGCCGAGGTGATGACATCGCGACTGGAGGTTTTGGGAATATAGCCCGCCGCGCCGATATCCAAAGTTTTCTGCACAATTTCGCGATCGAATACGGCAGATAAGATAATAATCGGAGTTTCGGGCAAATCACGGTGAATTTGCTGGATGGCCTCCAACCAATGAGCACCGGGCATAGCTAAATCGGTTAAAACAAGGTCAAAATCTTTGCGCTGAGCAATACAGTTGAAAATGTCGGTGTAGCTTTTGGCGGTGGTGATTTCGGCTTCGGGATTGTAATCGCCCAAAATCATTTCCAATCCTTTGAGAAAAAGCTCGTGATCATCGGCTATAAGTATTTTCATAGAGCCTCCTTTGCGGTTTGCCAGTCACCGTTGAGGGCTTGCCAAACGGACAGAGCTGCGGTGGCTGCGGTTTCGGCACGCAGAATACGCGGGCCGAGGTTGATGTTAGTAACATATTGTTGTGAATTGAGTAATTGTGCTTCGGAATCGGTGAAACCGCCCTCAGGTCCGATTAAAACGGCGCAAGGAGAACCCTCTAGTTGGCGGAAAGCCGAGAGAATATCTTGTCCCGCACGCCGCTCGTCCATGAAACATATATGACGCTTTTCATCCCAAGAAGAAAGCAATTCTTCCAAGGTTTGAGCCGAAGAGATGGTCGGTATTGAAAGGCGTTCGCATTGTTCGGTAGCCTCAACGGCCTGCAAGACAAAACGCTCGGTTTTGATGTGGGCAGCGTTGGTGCGCTGAGTGATAAGCGGAATGATGCGACTGACACCGAGTTCGACCGATTTTTCAATCACAAAATCCGTTTTGTCTTTTTTTAAGGGGGAGAAAATCAACCAAATGTCGGGTTCGGGGCGGGGGTGGCGGATGTTTTGTTCCGGCAAGATAACTACGCCGTTTTTTTTGCACTCGGTGATGCGGCACAAAAATTCGCCATCATCGGGATTGAAGCATTTGATTGCCTCACCGCAAGAGCAGCGCATAACATTGCTCAGATAGTGCGATTGGGCACCAGATAAAGTGAGCAAAGATGCCGGCTTCAGCTTTTGGTCGACAAACAAACGGATGTTACGCAGGGTGTGCATTTATTCGCCTCGAATGTACACGGCTTTGTTTTGCGTGGTGGAAGAATCGCTTTTTAGGACGCTATCTAAAAATATGGTGCTCGCCTCATTATACTTTTGCTTGAAATTGAAAATGCGCTCGCCGTTTTTGACCGAATTGCCCAGTGAGAGTAAATTATTTACATCATATTTTACTTTCCAAGTGCAGCAGCTGTCTTCGGTGACGGTGATGGCGATGGTGTCGCCGCGTCCGAGAACTATGTTGGCGCTGACCGCAGATGTGAGGTCAACCTCTTTGTTTTGGACGCTGCGGCTAGCACTTTGGCTGCTGGCGGAGGTGCTGCGGCTAACCGTGCTTGAAGATGCGGAAGAGCGCTTTTTGGCCGAGGAGGTTGAGTTAACCACATTGCGGTAGGACAGAGCATCAGAGGCTGACTGCAAAACCACGCCGGAGGCGGGGGCAGAAAGGCTGCAGGCAATTGCGGCGGCTAATAAGAATCGTAACATGGCGGTCTCCCTTATAAAATATGCACATTGTCAATATTTTGTGTTTATTAATTTATTATATCGGATATTTTAATAATAATAAAGTGAAAATTTAGTTACTTTTTGGGAAGTTTTTTAATGATTGTGACGATTGACGGTCCGGCAGCGGCCGGAAAAGGGACTTTGGCAGCTAAATTGGCGGAAAAGTTCGGATTTGCCTGTTTTGATACCGGTATGATTTATCGCGCGGTGGGGTTGGAGATGGTTTTATCCGGTGCGGATTTGAACGATGAGACTGCGGCAAAGGAGTATGCCGAAAATTTAAGTTTTCCGCGGATGCAGGAGTTGGCCAAACATTCGGATTTTCGCTCGAATGTCGGCAGCGAGGCGGCATCAAAGGCTGCGGCGATGCCGAAGGTGCGCCAAGCGCTGTTGAAAATGCAACAGGATTTTGCCAAAAAACCGGTGTTTGCCGACGGGAGTCCGGCAAGAGGCGCGGTGTATGACGGACGGGATACCGGAACGGTAGTTTGTCCCGATGCGGATTTGAAGTTGTTTGTTACCGCATTGCCTCAGGTGCGAGCCGAGCGACGGTTTAAGGAATTTGTGCAAAAGGGACTAAAGGTGAGCTTTGAGGAAGTTTTGGCGCAGACGATTGCGCGCGACGAACGTGATATGAACCGAGCGATGGCACCGATGCGGCCGGCCGATGATGCTATTATTATCGACACTTCGGAAATGTCGATTGAAGAAGTGCTGGAAAAAGTGAGCAATTTGGTCGAAAAAAGACTTGAAAAATAAATATTTGCCTGTATAAATAGCATTGCTTTACCTGAAAGGGCGCGCTTTTGGGAAGGTTTGTGATTGTTTAGTTCGCGCAGGTCCGCCGAAGTGTATGTCGGTCAGGCATTTTTTTGAAATATAATATTTAATGACAAATACTGAATTTAAAATTCCCGAAACAAACGAAAATTTTGAAGAGCTGCTCAATGAACAGTTTGGTGATAATGGTATTACCGGTTCGGTTGTTAAGGGTACGATTATTCGTTTGACCTCCGATTTTGCGACGGTTGATGTCGGCTTGAAGTCGGAGGGACGCATTCCTTTGCGCGAGTTTGGCCAAAATCCGGAGCTGAAAATCGGCGATGTGGTTGAGGTTTATGTTGACCGTTATGAAGACAAAGACGGCAATATTGTATTGTCGCGCGAAAAGGCTCGTCGTGAAGAGGCATGGCATGATTTGGAAAAATCGCTGAATGCCGGCGAAAGAGTTAACGGTGTTATTTTTGGACGCGTTAAGGGCGGCTTTACGGTTGATTTGAACGGAGCAATTGCTTTTCTGCCCGGTTCGCAAATCGATATTCGTCCTATCCGCGATATTACTCCGTTGATGGGCGTAATGCAGCCGTTCCAAATTTTGAAAATGGACAAGGTTAGAGGCAATATTGTTGTTTCGCGCCGTGTCGTTTTGGAAGAGACCCGCGCTGAGGCCAGAGCTGAGTTAATCGGTGATCTCAAAGAGGGTTCGGTTTTGGAAGGCGTGGTTAAAAACATTACCGATTACGGTGCATTCATTGATTTGGGTGGCGTTGACGGATTGTTGCACGTTACCGATATTTCGTGGCGCAGAATTAATCATCCGGCTGAGGTTTTGAGCGTCGGCCAGACGGTTAAAGTTCAGGTTATCAAGTTTAATGAGGATAATCAACGCATCAGCTTGGGTATGAAACAACTGGAGGCCGATCCTTGGGCTCAGGTTGAAGGCAAATATGAGGTTGGTCAGGTTTATAAGGGTAAAGTTACCAATATCACTGACTACGGTGCATTTGTCGAACTGGAAGACGGAATCGAAGGTTTGGTTCATGTTTCGGAAATGAGCTGGACACGCAAAAATGTTCATCCGGGCAAAATCGTTTCTACTTCGCAAGAAGTTGAAGTTAAGGTTTTGGAAGTTGATGCCGAAAAGAGACGTATCAGCCTCGGTATTAAGCAATGCACACCTAATCCGTGGGCTGCTTATGTCGAAGAGCATCCGCTGGGCTCGGTTATTGAAGGCAAAATCAAAAACATTACCGAATTTGGTTTGTTTATCGGTTTGTCGGATGAGATTGACGGTATGATTCACTTGTCGGATATCTCTTGGAGCAAGTCCGGAGAAGAGGCGGTTAAGGAATATACCAAAGGTCAGGATATCCAAGCCAAAATTATTGATGTCGATGTAGAAAAAGAGCGTATCAGCTTGGGTATTAAGCAGCTCACCGAAGACAGCGTTTCGGCTGCTTTGGACGGCATCAAGAAAGGCGATATTGTTTCGGCTACAGTTACAGCTATTGAAGATAAAGCAGTGGTCGTTGATGTAAACGGCTTGAGCGCTTCTATCAAGAAGGCTGATTTGGGCAGAGACAAGGCTTCACAGAATCCGGAAAATTTCCACGAAGGTGATAAGATTGAAGCCAAAGTTACTTCGGTTGATCGCAAGAACTCGAAGATTGGTTTGTCAATCAAAGCCTTGGAGATTGATGAAGAGAAGAAGGCATTGGAAGAGTATGCCAATTCGGATACCGGAAACTCGGCCTTGGGTGATGCTTTGGGTGCAGCGTTGAAGAAAAACGCTTAAAGCAAGAGCAATAGCCTAAAAACAAAATCCCCTTTGTCGACCGCTTGAGCGGTTTATGCAGAGGGGATTTTTGTTGTTGAAATATAAAACGGCGAGCAGACAACAAGTGCATAGCAACAATAAGTATCAATCAAGGGGCGTTTTAGTCGGCAAAAGGGTATAAGCGACTGTTCCATCGGCAAAATTTTACGCGTAATCCTGCTTGAGGCTATACTGAGGCTATGGAAAAATGAATAGTTAGTCTTGTTTTTTGGCCATTGACCACATTTTTTCCAGCGAGTAGAAATTGCGTACTTCCGGTTTGAAAATGTGGACAATGACATCGTAAGCATCAATCAAAATCCAATCGGCTTTTTCTGCTCCTTCTGAGATTGATTTGTGGCCCTGTTCTTTTAACTTTATTTGCAAATTTTCGGCCAATGCCGCGACATGGCGGTTGGAGGTGCCGCTGGCTACTACCATATAGTTGGCAATGGTTGACTTGCCGGCTAAGTCAATCACCGTGATGTCTTCGGCTTTACCGTCGTCCAAAGACTTTTGCACGATTTCCAAAATCTCTTGGGTTATTTTATCATTTTGTTTTTTGGTTGTTTTTACCACTTGTAGTTACTCCTTGATATTACAAAACTAAATTGGTGACCATGGTTGGTCGGTCGCGGAGACGGGCTCGGTGATGGGAGTTTGGTCTTCCTTTTTGCGGCCGGAGCGTGTGATGTAGCGGTTGATTGCGCTCAAACACTCGTAGACACCTTGACGGGCAACAGAGGAGATGACAAATACTTTTTGTCCGGAGGCTTGTTCCAAAGCGTGTTTTTTCGAGGCAATTTCCTCATCGGTTAAAGCATCAATTTTGCTTAAGGCGACAACTTCAGGCTTGGCAGCCAGTTTGGTATCGTAGAGCTCAAGTTCGTTGCGGATGTCTTTATAGGATTTGGCGACATCTTGGGAAGTGCCATCAACTAAATGCAGCAAAGCATAGCAGCGCTCAACGTGTTTGAGGAATCTATCGCCCAAACCGACTCCGGCGTGGGCGCCTTCAATGAGGCCGGGGATGTCGGCAATTACCATTTCGTAGTCATTAACCCAAGCCACACCCAAGTTGGGGTGAATGGTGGTGAAAGGATAATCGGCAATTTTGGGACGAGCTTTGGATACCACTGACAAAAAGGTCGATTTGCCGGCATTGGGCATACCCAATAACCCGACATCAGCAATGACCTTAAGCCTTAACCAAAGCCATTTTTCTTCTCCGGGCCAACCGGGTTCTGCATAGCGCGGGGCTTGGTTGGTTGAGGACTTAAATTGGGTGTTGCCGCGGCCGCCATCACCGCCTTTGGCCAGCAGAAAACGCTGACCGGCCTCAATCATATCAACGACCAAAGTGGTCTGGTCATCGGCCAAAACTTCGGTGCCGACCGGCACTTTAATTATCAAATCCTCGCCCTTGGGGCCGTTTTTGTCCGCGCCCATCCCGTTGCGGCCTTTTTGCGCCTTAAAATGCTGATGATATCTGAAGTCAATCAGGGTGTTAAGATTGGGCACGGCCTCGATATATACACTGCCGCCCTTGCCGCCGTCACCGCCGTTGGGGCCGCCGAACTCAATATATTTTTCATGACGAAACGACACACAGCCGGAGCCGCCGTCGCCGGACTGCACATATATTTTTGCCTGATCCAAAAACTTCATTTGAGGTTAACTCCGCTAGATTTTTTTATCCTCAGTGAATAACAAAGGGGATGCATCAACATCCCCTTGGTATTGCTTTGGCGTTGTCTCCGAAATAACGACGCAGGGTCGATTATTCGGCGATAACCGAAACAACCGTTTTGTTACCGGCTTTTTTCGAAAAGGCAACCTTTCCTTCGGTTAAGGCAAAAATGGTGTGATCTTTGCCCATGCCGACATTAACACCGGGGTGATATTGGGTTCCGCGCTGACGAACAATGATGTTTCCGGGGATGACAACCTGACCGCCGGATTTTTTCAAACCCAAACGACGCCCGATGGAATCACGTCCGTTCGAAGAACTACCGCCAGATTTCTTATGAGCCATTGTTTTTTCTCCTTATTACTTGCCGATTACATCGGTGATTTTAACCAATGTAATGTTTTGTCTGTGACCGTTTTTGCGACGATAGTTTTGTCTTCTCTTTTTCTTGAAAACAATAACTTTCTTGTCTTTAGCCTGTTTCAAAACCATAGCTTTAACGCTGGCACCGGCAACATTGGGAGTCCCGATGGTGTCACCCAAAGCCAAAACCTCGTTAAAAACTACCTCTTTTCCTTCTTCCGCGGCGATTTTTTCTATTTTGAGAACATCGCCGGAAGCAACGCGGTATTGTTTTCCGCCTGTTTTAATTACTGCATACATATTTTTTACCCTTTATAAAATATAAAACGTTGCTTTGCAATATACATAACTTTTTGTTGCTGTCAATAAGATTTTTTTACATTTTTTTAATTTTGTTGCGTTTGTCCTTGGCGCGGTTGATGGCGCGGTATAGTTCGGGGCGCATAAATTTGCCTTGCCAGATGCCTGATTTGTTGGCGCGGGCGGTTTGCTCTTCGCTTTGATACATATCGCCATAGGCCACGGCCCAACCGGAGACAACCATTTGGCGGTTGATGCTTTGACCTTCGGCATTAAAGCATTCACTCAGTTGGCGGCCGTAACGGTCGCGGCTTAGGGCTTTGCAGAATATTTTACCGGCGGTGAGTTCTTGCAAATAATCCATAGATTTAAGACCGCAACGGTATTTTTCCTGATGGGCGTCATAACAATCCTGCAGGTATTCCGGGGCATCTATCCCCTCAAGTCGGATGCGAAGAGTACCTTTTTCCAAACTGTCACCGTCGACCACCCGATAGTTTTCCGCAGCTTGATTTTGAGCCGCGAAAATCCCGCTTAAGACTGCCAGTAATACAAATAACAATATTTTTCTCATACTTTACCACCTTATTTTGATTTTTTCATTACTCTGCAATGTAATTTGTAAATAGGCAAGCAAAAACTAAAAAAATACTGGAATAACTTTAAAAAAATATTTTCTTTATCGCGGGGGCTGTCTTATTATGAGCATAAATTGAAGATAATTCAGGGCGCTGATATGTTGAAAAAGATGTCTTTGTTGGCGGCCGGCGTGATGATGGCCGTCGTTTTGTGCGGATGCGAGTATATGCGCACACATACACCTAAGCAAGTGCTTTCCGGAGAGATGCTGGATAGTGCGGGAAAGTGGTATGAAGAAACTTGCAGCGATTGTGTTGCGTCGGCAGAGGCCAAACGGGAGGCGAAGTATACCCAAGCGGCGGTCGAACATACTCCGGTGGTGGTGTGTCGTTCGCAGCAGTGTGCTCCGGCAAGATTGTCGATGACCCGCGAATATGTTTACAATGCTTTGTTGCAGTTGTTGGACAACAACAATTATTCGACTGCGCTTATCTGCCGCGCTGATGACCGCACGCATACTTGTTTGGACGAATATGTAACCTTGCCGGTTAAGGTGGGGATTGTGCCAACCAATGTTTATATCGACAGTGTGAAAATTACCGATGTGATTGTTGATAAACGGCAAGATTTGCTGCGGCTTATTCTTAATTATAATCTTACTTACGGCGGGCAAGCCGCGTCGTGTACGCCATCGCAGTCGATATTGTTTGTGCGCGATCTTGACCATATTTTGTTGGAAGACAGTCAGTATAACTGCAAGATGACGACTATCGGTTCGTCGCATATTAAGTCGGTGTTTGTGGTTGATTATGTCGACCTTGATTATGGGTATATCGGCGGATATTATTCCATCGGGTTGTCGGGACCGGCTTATGGCGGCGGCTCGGGATATATGTTGTTGCGCTTCGGTAAGAATGCCTATCCGTTGGCGCCGGTTTTGCAAAATCCGCAAGCTCAGGGCGGAAGTTATGCCGAAAGGTCGTCTGCGGTTAACGGCGGCAGCACTAATCGTCGCAGCGCGTCGGCCGGTGTTTTGGCGCATTCCGGTGTACAGATATTTCCGCTTAATAAAAAATAGCTAGGGTTTGGTTGATATGGAGCAGCCGCTGCCGGTCAGGTGGCGGTCGAGACGCTCTTCGTCGATGCCTTTGGGGTCTTGATGGATGATGATTTGGGCATCAGGATAGGTTTGGCGCAGCAGAGTTTCGACTTCTTCGGTGTGGCGGTGCGCTTCGAGCAAGGACTGAGCTCCGTCTAATTCCAAATGAAATTCGAACATATAATGTCCACCCAAATCGCGAGTGCGCAGGTCGTGGATGTCAGGATGCAGAGGATGGGAGGCTACAATCTCAATAACACGACGACGGATGTCTTCTCCGAGCTCTTTATCCAAAAGCAGAGATGCGGCATAGCGTCCTAATTTCCAAGCTACGTGCAACAGATAGATGGCGGCAGCTATGGCCATAGCGGCGTCTATCCAATAGATATGCCACCAATAAATGACTGCCAATGAGGCGATAATGGCCAAATTGGTGTAGATATCAACACTATAATGTTGAGAATCCGCCATTATGGCTTGGGAATTGGTGAGTTTGGCCACGTGACGCTGAAAGGCCACTAAAATCAGGGTTAATATCAGGCTGATGACCATAATTGCTATACCGATGACAGTTTGGCTTAAGTAACGATGTTCAATGAGCCGCCAGATGGCATCGTATAAAATAAAACCTCCGGAGACGGCAATAAACAGCGCTTGGGCTAAGGCACTTAAGGCTTCAACCTTGCCGTAGCCGTAACGATAGTCGCAGGAGGCCGGACGACCGGAGATGCGGATGGATATCAGGGTAATGAGGGAGGCTATGATGTCCGAGAGGCTGTCTATCATGGATGAAAATATCGAAAGAGAACCGCTGAGAGCAGCGCCGATTACTTTCAGCAGACATAAGCCAACGGCCAGCGATACGGAAGATATCGCCGCGATTTTTTTCAGTCGGTCAATTTTATTTTGGGGCAGCAGCACGCTCAATTTTCTCCATATCTTTAGCGGATAACTCATAATAGCCGTCCATACGGTCGGCAAATTTTTGTAATAGCGGATGGCCGTTAATGCCCGTAAAATAATAGTGGACATAGTATTTTCCATCGTTTTCGTAGAAATCCAGCGTCAAGCGGTTGAAGTATTCACCTCGCAGGTTCAGGGTTTGTTTTAGTTTGTCATAGCTTATGTGCGATAGTTTTTCGCTAAGCGGAACGTTGAGCATAATTTTGGTTAACTCAGCAACAAAATCTACATCGGAAGAATTGTTTATTGCGGCGATGCGCCCCAATTGGAGGTTCCACAAATTGGCAAAACTCCAGTAGTGATAGTCGGTATCCAAATCGACCAAATCAAGCTCGGCCAGCCAAACTTGGAATTGGTCGGGTAATTTGATATAGGCGCCGACCGCACCGCGGCCTAACTCTACGTCATATTTGCCAACTTCAAAGCCCAATATTTGCTGCGAAGAATCGTCGAACAAATTAATTTGTGCGGAAAGAGGGCGGCCGTTGTCATCCGTGGTAAAACCGAAAGAGGCCATATTTTCGATTTTATCGGATTTCTTTTCGTAGATACGCGCCTCCAATAATGAACTTAAGAAACTTTTGATGCGGTTTTGGTTGACTAAAAATTGCGGATGCGCTTTATCAACCCACAGAGGAGCATCCGCCGGAGAATCGGCGGTGACGGGGCCGCTTTGCTGCAAATAATCTTTGGTGAGGATTAATTCGCCTTTAGAATTTTTGAGGCGTATCTCGCTTACATCGTTTATTTGGCTGTGTAATTTTTCGAAAATGTAGTCTTTTATCGGCTCGTCCTCGCTTTCTTGTTTGCGAAGATAGTAGCTGCCGATGCCCAAAGCCAAAATGCAAGCGGAGATAACCGCCATTATCCAAACGCGCCGGTTGGTGATACGCCAATTAATCCGCAGAAGGACGCGGGTGTTGCGGATGCCATAGGCCAGCACAATGATGCCGATGATGAGCGGGATGAGATAGATGTTGAAGAATTTGACTATGCGTTCGACGCGCTGCATATTCTCGTTGAGCTCGGTGCGAATCTCGTATAACTCACGTTTTTTTTCGGCCAGTGCGCGACGGGTTTTGCCAATCAGGGACAGCTCTTCGGGAGTAAAGTTGCTGCGCTCTTCAAAATCACGTTTGGCAAAAATTTCACTCAAGCCTTTTTTGATATAGGCGATTTGGTCGAATACGTTTTTCTCTTTGATTTTGTAATCACGCAAAATCAGTTTGTTTTGGTGCTCAAGCTCGGCAAAGGAACGTAACTTGGGAGATTTTCCGCGTAAGGGCAATAATTTTTCGTTGCCGCTCAGGATTTCCAGTGCGTTTAGAACAAAATTAGCGTTATCCAGCAAAGGAATGGTATAATTTTGCTTGCCGATTTGCAGGTTGGAGGTCCAAAACGAATCGTAGAGCATATCGGCGTCTCCGACAACTATCAGTTCAAAGGATGCGTCGGGTTGTTGACTGACTATATGGGCGGCCAAAAATTTCGGTTGGTCGTCAGACTTAAATTGCCGCAAAATTTCGGCCGGATGTATTTTGTTTTTTACGACTGAGGCCGGCATCATAGCGGCATCGTTGCTGGTTTTGAGCAAGGGGACAAAATAAATCGGCGCATCTTTTAAGGGCATAAATACCGAGGCGGATGTCATCAGAATGCGTTTGAGTTGGCTAACCTCTGGCAAATCGTCAAACATTTCTTTGTCAGTGATGTAAAATTGTATTAAATCCTGCGTCGTTCCGCCGTATTCATCGGTTTCTATATTGATTTGGGTGGAGTTTTCAAGGTCGGCAACCGCCATATCATCATAAAAGTGAAAACCCCATTTTTCAGGCAGATGACCATAATCAGAGCTTTCAAAATTGATGGAACGGCTGGCAATCAATTCCAAAACTTCTGGTTTGATGTCAAAGAAGGCCAGAATTTTGCCGCCGGAGGTCGAAAAATCATATACAGCGTTTTCCAACTCCTCGGACATATTTTGCGGATGCACCATCAGCAATAAATCGACTTGTTGGAGTTCGTCTGGACGATTGATTACCTTTAGTCGGTAATATTTTCCCAGTTCATCAATGATTTGCCAGCGGGCGGTGATGTGACCGGCTTCAATTTGCTCGCCCATAAGCGGCAGTCCGCTGATGATGCCCAAAGTCAGCGGCTTGTGTTCCAGCAAATAGATATTTTCGATGATATCTTGCTCTAAAAGGTTGCTACGGGCAAGCGGGAAAAACGGAATAACCCGCCGATTGCCGTTTTCACTGACCAACTCCATACCGAAATAGGCAGCAGCGTTTAAGTCACTAACCCCAAGGCCCTGAATTCCGGCAGCGATGGCCTTGTCTTCTTCATCGCTTAAGGGTTCGGGGTTGTAGATGCGATAATTGAATTTGCTGCCGGCAAGGCGATGGTAGGTTTGCAAAAGTTGTTTGAGATTTTCAAAATTCATCCGTGTGGCTTCATCACGCTGGCTCAGCAATTCCGAATAATAAAGTTTGGCGGTTACCGGAGCTGAGATGCCGCGAAGAATGTCAACAGCGGCCGGTGAGGGGGTGAATAATTTTTCTTCGGTCCAATCTATGCGGGCATAGAGCATATTATGAGCCCACAAATTGAGCCCGATAAAGGCCAAAAAGGCACACAATCCGGCGAGGGCGCTTTCGGGAGCGGTGCTGATTTTGAGGCGGTTGGTAACGCCCAAAGTTTTGCGGCTGACAATCATGGCAGTGACAAAATTGCAGATTATTATCAAGGAGGCAAAAAATATCAGGCTGCTCAGTTTTAATAACCCAGCATTGAAATCGGCAGCAATGGTCAAAAAACTGAATGAGGCGACGGTTTCTACAAAATATTCGCTGCAGAAGCCGCGCAAGAATCCCAATACATATTCAAGTCCGCATAAGAAAAACAATAGGTTCATTATTACGGCTAATACTAAGGCGATTACCTGATTTTTGGTGAGTGCGGAGGCGCATTGTGACAGAGCGAGCATTCCGCCGGATAGGATGAATGCGCCGAGATAGCTGTTGAAAATTACGCCATTGTCTGGATTGCCCAGCACATTTATGGTGATGATGAACGGGAAGGTTAATGCCAGCGCAAAACCGCAGAAAAGCCATGCGGCCAGAAACTTGCCCCAGACATAAGTATTAATCGAAACCGGTTGCACCACCAACTGTAATATGGTATGGCCCTTAAACTCTTCGGCCCACAAGCGCATGGCAATGCCGGGGACAAACAAGAGGTATATCCACGGAATAAAAGAGAACATCCCGTGCAATCCGGCATTGCCGGAAGTGAAAACACCGCCGAAATACATGGCAAATGAGCTGTTTAACAGCAGAAAACATAATAAATAGACCACGGCTAAAGGTGATGCAAAATAGCGTTTTAATTCGCCTTTGATGACTGCAAAAAGTTTTGACATCGGTTGTTACCTCGTAAGTTTGACAAAAGCATTTTCTAAAGAAATTGTGCGAGTTTGTTTGCACAAAGCATCCTTATCGCCATCAATTTTTATCTCGCCTTGGTGCATAATCATTATGCGGTTGGCAATCTGCTCGGCTTCATCAAGCAGGTGAGTGGAGATGATGATGGTTTTTTGTTTGCTCATATCGGTTATTAGTCCCAAGAGATGGGCTTTTTGGTTGGGGTCAAGCCCGTCGGAGGGTTCATCAAGCAGCAGGATGGGAGGATTGCACAACAGACTTACGGCAAAACCCACACGCCGACGATAGCCTTTGGACAAAGTGTCAATTTTGGAGGTTTGCACCTCGTCTAAATTGGCCTGAGCAATGGCCGTGGCCACAGCGGCGGGACCAACACCTTTGAGCTCGGACATATAGGCCAAAAAATCGTTGACTCGCATATCATCGTACAAGGGCGAGCCCTCCGGTAAAAAACCGATTTTCTTTTTGCATTTTTCGGGGTGTTGCGCAATGTCATCCCCCTCAATCAATACGCGTCCGGAAGTGGGTGCCAAAAATCCGGCCATCATATTTAAAAGTGTTGATTTGCCGGCGCCGTTTTCACCCAGCAGAGCCACTATCTGGCCGGCATAAAATTCTGTTGAAAGTTCGGCTACGGCTGTTTTGTCGCCGTATTTTTTGCTTAATTTTTCCAATTTGATTGTTGCTGCCACTTAAATCCTCCGTTTATTTTCGATTAATTTCATACAAGGCAATGGCTGCGGCAATGCCGACATTCAGGCTTTCTACTTTGGCGGAAATCGGCAGCCTGACCGCGATATCGCAGCTTTCTTCTATCAAACGGCGCATTCCTTTGCCTTCGGAGCCCATAACAATTGCTGTTTTACCGCCTTTTTTTAGTTCGGACGGTGTTAGCTTGGCATAGCCGTCCATTCCTATAATCCAAAATCCGGCCTCTTTTAGGCGCTCGATTGCCCGCGCCAAATTGACAGCCCGTACAATCGGCAAGTGTTCTATCATACCGGCGGCGGCTTTATCCATAGCGCCGGATTCACAGGGAGAATTTTTGTCTTGCACCACCAGAGCCAAAGTGTCGAAGGCTACGGCAGTGCGGATAATTGCGCCGATGTTCTGCGGGTCGGTTACCTGATCTAATATTAAAATATGACACTCGGCGGTGTTTTCGGCAGCGGCAAGCAGATCGTCCAAGCTCCAATCATCCAACCGCTGAGCAAAGGCTGTCCAACCCTGATGTACGGCGCTTTCACCTAATAATTTGTCAAGTTCGCGTTTTTCTACTACTTGCGGGGATATCCGGCCAATACGGGTTGCTTCGGCGAGGTTTTCAGCCGTGCAGAGCAATTTGCTGATTTTGCGCTTAGGGTTGGATAGGGCTGCCAGCACCGCGTGACGACCATAGATAATCAGTTCGCTGTTGGTGAAAGGAGCGTTGTTTTTTTTGTGCTTTGTTTTCATCAATCGATTACCTTTCGCAAAATTCCTTGGTTGGCACTTAATAATGATTGGGCTTCTTGACGGGAACAGCCTTTGAGTGCCATAACGCAAGCTGTTTTGACGTTGTTGCCTCCGGATGCAAGGTATTTTTGGGCGTCGCTGCGCGAAACGGAGGCAATTTCTTCTACGAAACGAGTGCCGCGCTCAATGAGCTTTTCGTTGACCATTCGCACATCAATCATATAGTTCTTGTAGGTTTTGCCGATGCGTATCATCGCACCGGTAGAAATCATATTTAATACCATTTTTTGCGCGGTGCCAGATTTCATACGCGATGAGCCGGTAATAGCTTCTTGACCGACCACTGGATTGATAAAAATATCGGCGAATTCGGCGATTTTAGCTTGAGGGTTAGAGCTTAGTGCGATGGTTGTCGCGCCGCTTTTTTTAGCTTCCTGCAACACGGACAGCACATAGCGCGGTGCGCCGTTGGCCGAAATCCCTACCACAACATCGTTTGAGGAGGGGGCAAAGGCGGCAATATCTTGCAGGCCCAGCGCTTCGCTGTCTTCGGAGTTTTCCACCGAGAGGCGCAACGCGTCGTCGCCGCCGGCAATAAATCCCTGAACCATACCATGTTCAACTCCGAAAGTCGGCCAGCATTCCGAGGCATCCAAAACGCCAATTCTGCCGGAGGTGCCGGCGCCGAAGTAAGCTAATCTGCCGCCTTGGCGAAAGGCTTGTGCCGCAGCTTCAATAGCTTGGCCGATTTGCGGCAAAACTTTTTCGATGGCTAAGGCCACTTTTTTGTCTTCGTTGTTAATGGCTCGAGCAATATCCTCGGCTGACATCAGGTCAATGTCGCGGGTATCCGGATTGGCAAGCTCGGTGAGTGCAGGTTTTTCCATCTCGTTTATTCCCTAAAATTTAACAATAATGTTAAAAATAACATAAATTGGTTAACAATTTTATAAAAAAAGGGTTGACATTTGTTGCAAAATGCTATTAGTTGCAGGAATAGTGTTTCGCACACTCCAAGAAACAGTGAGTCTGTTTCAGCGATTTTGGCGCGGAGGGGTGGCAGAGCGGTCAAATGCAACGGACTGTAAATCCGTCGACTTAGTCTACGATGGTTCGAATCCATCCCCCTCCACCACTATATAACCTTGGATGTCGGTTTGACGAAGCGGGTGTAGCTCAATGGTAGAGCAGAAGCCTTCCAAGCTTATGACGGGGGTTCGATTCCCCTCACCCGCTCCATTTTCTTTCCTCATCCAAATTTGTTTAACAACATAAGCTAGGGATTTCAAATAATGGCAAAAGAGAAATTTGAGCGGAATAAGCCGCACTGCAATATCGGAACAATTGGACACGTAGACCACGGCAAGACGACCTTGACGGCGGCGATAACCAAGGTATTGGCAGAAGAGGGAGGCGCAAATTTTACAGCGTATGATCAGATTGATAAGGCGCCGGAAGAGAAGGCGAGAGGGATAACCATTTCGACATCG
>JAFUEX010000015.1 GCA_017470165.1 Alphaproteobacteria bacterium | reverse complement strand
GACTACCTGCGTGATTATTCTTCGGTTTTGGGTAATAATTTCTCGATTATCGAAACCAGACAGAACTTCACCGAGGCGTTGATTGACGTGCTGGAGACCGGTTCGGATAACTTGGTACTGGCCGATATGAACGAAGAGAGTGCGAACTATCTGGCACTGCAAACTAGACAGCAGTTGGCGATTAACTCGCTGGCCTTGGCTTCGCAGTCGGCACAGTCAGTATTGAGCCTGTTCTAATCGACGAACATAAACAACGAAAGAGCGGTGACTTCATCCGCTCTTTTTTTTGCAATTGTATTAAAAAGCAGTGACAACAGAACCGGCCCATCGCTTTCTTATAATGCCCTTTTTCTTGTCCTATCACCTGTTTTCTTCCCCTGTCACCCCTTTTTCTGTGGCTTATGCCACAGAAAAATCAGGGGTCTCTCGACCATAAGGCATAAGGCGCAATGAATAAAAAAATCCCCTCAAAAGCAACACCTCTGAGGGGAAATTTTACCACGGTCGGCCGAATTAATCGGCACTTGCCGCAAATTAGGCTTCAACCAACTTCAAATTGCCGGCAACAGTCTTTTCTTTTTCGGTTTTCAGCTCATAGCTGAGTTTAGCGTTCTCTTCCAAAGTGCGCATACCGGCTTCCTTAACAGCGGTAATGTGAACAAACACATCATTTCCGCCCTCATCGGGAGTAATAAAACCATAGCCTTTTTTCTTGTTAAACCATTTTACAGTTCCTGTTGCCATATCTAGTATCCTTTTATTAAAAAACAGGTTGATATTGAGGCGTTATAGTACCTCGTGATGTTCATCACACTCAAGAGTGTATAACAATTTTTTTTGCAAATCAAGCAAATTTATCAAAATATGCGTTTAGCGAGATGGGCTCGTTTGCTTCTTATTATAGTATTTTTTCAACGCAGCGTCCGGCTTACGTTCCCCTTCCAAAAATTCTTTTTTATCCTTCAGTCCGTCTTTATTATTTTTGATCCGGTCTTTCAGCTGCTTGATTGTTTGAGAAGCATGGTTGGAAAAGTACGCCAACTCCCAATCGCCTTTGCCTTTGACATAAAGCTCGGTACTACCGTTGTCGGTCTTGGTATACATTACTTTTTCTCCGACCTCGGGCAGGGGTGTCTCATCATCCGCATGGAGCTTGGGGAAGGTTATCTCATTGCTTTTTTTGCCGCTTACCTCATCATCGACAAACAGGGTTATTTGCTCGGGGCTCTCTTTACGGGAATTAACGCGTCCGCAAATGACAAGGCCGTATTTTGAAGCCTCAATACCACCCTTCAAGCACTCGCGGCCATTATGATACAAAACGCGCCCCAAATCGGGAGAGGTCTCAAAACGGATTGAATCACCGGCAGAATATTCCTCATCAGGGTTGAGAACTTCGACCGCCTGCGCGCCCGAAGTAGTAAAGTCAATTTTGGCAAATTTGGCATCCTCGGTTTCTAACAACATAGTGGTTCTGCCATTGCTGCGCTTAAATGCACTCGGCAAATCTTCAACAGCAGTAAGCGTTCCATTGAGGCTCAACGATTGCGACCGGTTTGTTTTGATGATGCGAGCCATTTGCCCCTCCGATAAAAGCGATTAACTGAATTTATCATAGCGCTTTTGCCGGTTTTTGTCAATCGTTTTTGGAAAGTCGCAAAAAACTTTACAAACAAAAATTTGGTGATATAGTGCGCAAGGTTGCTTGTTCTCATTGGGGAGAGCGGGCATTTCATTACGTTATGAAAGAAAGGAATAGTACATTATGACAGTTAAAACAATTCGCAAAGACAATTATCCCGAGTGGTATCAGGCAGTGGTGTCCGAGGCCGATATGGCCGAAAATTCGGCATCTCCGGGGTGTATGGTTATCAAGCCGTGGGGCTATGGTATTTGGGAGCGTATCAGGGATGAATTTGATGCTCAAATTAAGGCTTTGGACCACGAGAACTGCTATTTCCCGATGTTTATTCCTTTGTCATTTTTTCAAAAAGAGGCCGACCATGTCGAGGGTTTTGCCAAGGAGATGGCAATAGTAACTCACTCCAGACTGGAGGGTAAGGATGGCAAGCTGGTTCCGGCTTCGCCTTTGGACGAGCCGCTGATTGTGCGCCCGACCTCCGAGACGATTATTGCCGATTCATTTGCCAAATGGATTAAATCCTATCGCGATTTGCCGGTATTAATTAACCAATGGGCCAATGTGGTGCGTTGGGAGATGCGTCCGCGCTTGTTTTTGCGCACCCGAGAGTTTTTGTGGCAGGAAGGCCACACCGCGCATTCCAATCAGGAAGAAGCCATCCAAGAGACCAAAACCATGCTGGAAGAATATCGCAAATTGTGCGAAGATACTTTGGCGATGCCGGTTATTTGCGGCAAAAAGCCCGAACACGAGAAATTCCCCGGCGCGATTGATACTTATTGCGTGGAGGCAATGATGCAGGACGGCAAGGCTTTGCAAGCGGGAACCTCACATTTCTTGGGGCAGAATTTTGCAAAATCGGCCAACATAACTTTTGTTAACAAAAACAACAAGCCGGAGTTTGTTTACACTACTTCGTGGGGTGTGTCCACAAGGCTTATCGGCGGATTGATTATGACCCATGCCGATGATGAGGGAATGGTAACTCCGCCCAAGGTGGCGCCTTATCAGGTGGTGATGGTGCCGGTGATTAAAAACGAGGCGGATACCGCCGCAGTGATGGATTACATTGAAGAGCTGCGGCGTGAGTTGCTGCGCGCGATGCCGTTTGGCGAAAAAATCCGCATCAAACTGGACAAGCGGGCAAAATCGAGTGTTGACAAGTTTTGGGAGTGGACACGCAAAGGTGCGCCGATTATTTTGGAAATCGGCAAACGTGACGTCGCGGCGCAAAATGTAATGATGAAGCGTCGCATCTATATTAACCGCCCCGAGGGCAAGACCATTGTCTCCAAAGATGAGCTGATTGCCAATATTGCGCATTATTTGGAAGAGGTGCAGCGCGAGATGTTTACCCGTGCCAAACAGCGACTGGAGGCTAATATCCGCACCGATATCACCACTCCGGATGAATTGCGGGCCTATTTTTCCGCCAATAATGAGTGGATTGAGGATGGTAAATCCGGCAAGGTGGCTTTTGTGCGCGGCAAGTGGTCGGGAGATGCTGATAGCGAGGAGTTGCTCAAGCAGCTCAAAATTACTATTCGCTGTCTGCCGTTTGACCAAAGCGGAACCAAAGGCAAGTGCCTGCTTACCGGCAAAGATGCCGAACTGGATGTGATTTACGCCAAGTGTTATTAGGCCTGATGTTTTTTTGCCGAAGTGCCTAACAAAAAAAACCGTCGCCAATGAAAAGCGACGGGTTTTTGTTCAAAGAGCAGTCATCTGCTAGATGCTGACCAGTCCGCGGCAGATAGCGTATAAGGCTACGGCAGCCAAGACCAAAGTGAGAAGCAGCAGCGCTTTTTCGCGGCAGTCAAATATCGGCTCATCGGGTGCATTTTTGCGGCGGGCGCAGATATATACCGGTATACCCAAGGCTATGATAATCACCGCCAACAGCAGATATTTTAGGCCGGCGGCATATATGAGCCAGAGTGCGTATATTGCCCCTAAGGTAGCGGTAATCAGCGCATAAGAGCGGCCAAACACACTGTCCTTGGGGTATTCGCCATCTTCGCAGATTTTCCACAAATAAGCACAAGAGGCCAGATAAGCCGGCAGCACCATCACCGAGGTAATGGAGAGCATTGTGTTCCAAGCATTGTTGGAAAAATAAACCAACAGCAAAAACAACTGCATGGCTGCCGAAGTTACAATCAAAGAAACCGACGGCGCCGCAAATTTGTTTTCTTTGGCAAACATCGGCGGAAAGGTGCCGTCAACCGCGGCGGCTTGCGGAATTTGCGCCGTGACCAAAGTCCAAGCCAACCAACTGGTCAAAACCGAAATAATCAACCCGATGTTCATAATCCAAGCGCCCCAGCGTCCTACGGCGTGTTCCAAGATTCCGGCCGTCGAGGGATTGGCAATGCCGGCCAACTCGGCCTGATGCATATAGCCGAACGGCAGCAATGATAGCAGAATATATATACCTAGACAGCAAAGAAAACCGATGATGGTCGCCGGTCCGATAAGCGAAGCGGATTTGGCCTTGGATGACATAACCACCGCTCCCTCAATACCGATGAATGACCACAAAGTTACCAGCATGGTGCTGCGGATTTGCTTTGAGAGGCTGCCAAGATCGGAGCGGGGCAGGGCATCTTCGCCCCAAAAATTGAAGTCAAACTTGTCCAAATGGAACAAAAACACCATCACAATGATAAAAAATAGCAGCGGCAAAATTTTTACCACCGTGCCGATGGTGTTGACAATACTGGCTTGTTTGATGCCGCGCAACACCAAAAAGTTGAACCCCCAGATAATCAGCGAGCCGCCGATAATCGAGGCTAAATTGTTGCCGCCGGCAAAAAATCCGGGAAAGAAATAGTTGAGCGCATCCATGGTGATAACCGCATAGCCGACATTGCCGCAGACTTGGCAAAGCCAGTATGACCAGCCGATAATAAATCCGACATAACTGCCAAAACCGGCGCGGCTGTAAGAATAAATACCGGTGGTTAATTCGGGTTTGACCAATGATAAAATCGAAAAGGTTTTGGCAATAAAAAATATGCCGATTCCCGTAATTAACCAAGCTAAAAGCACGGCTCCGGCCGAGGCAGAGGCGGCCATATTTTGCGGCAGAGAATAGATACCCCCGCCAATCATAGAGCTCACCACAATGGCTGCGAGCGCCCACATCCCCAGTTTGCTGCCGGTGGATGACGAATTGTTTTTGACATTTTTCATTGATAAATTCCTAAAAATTAAAACTTAAAAAAGAGGAAACAGCTTTACGCGGCCGTTTCCTCAAGAAAAGGTTGGCAATACTACATCCTAAACGGCTCGGCGTGTTCAAAATTCAAAAATCCCAAAGCTGTCAGGCTGTAGCCGAATTGCTGAGTGATGTTGCAGTAGTTGTGCCACATTTGAAATTCGGAGTGTTTCTCAACCCCACGGATTTCCAGCTCGTGTTTGAGTGATTTGTTGAGCCACATTTGCGCGTGTCCCTGAGCGATTTCATCGTCGATTTGTGTGTCAAAATATTCGACATACTCGGCTGCCCAACCGCCGATTAACTCACCTTTTTTGTCTTTGCCCCAGCAGATGCCAACACCGGTGGCAATAGCTTTGTGCTCATCGCGTGAGGCGCCGTTGCTGGCCATAATCACCTCCAACACCGCGCCGTGTTTAAACGAGCTGACGATTTTATCATTCAGCGGCACAATGTTGCCATAAAGTTCTTTAGGCAAAACCGAGGTATAAGGCACAATGTTAAAGTTTTCGATTCTGGCCTGTTGTAGCGCCGAATCATAACAAAAAGTTTCAAAAGGTTGCGGAGGAATACCGTCATCGGCTTGTCCGGCGCCGGTTGTAATAAAAGCAAAAGTGGGATAACGTACACCTTGGGTCATAGTTTTATCTCCTTAAATAAATACAAGCATTAAAAAAAGCAGCTTTTGTTAATTCAAAGCTGCTTTATTAAGTAATGGCTGAAATGTATCTTTCAATAAACCGAAGCCCTAACCGAAAGGCTAGGGCATAAGGGATAAAATATTCACTTTTGTCTTAAATCTCGCCGACATAGATGCCGAGCGCTTTGGCTGTATGCACATACTTACCCTTAGGGTTGACCAAGGTGGTGCCGGTTTTTACCACTTCCGAGAGTTTCACCGAAGAGATTTTGCCGTCTTTCCAAACCACCATACGCTTGTCTTCGCCTTTCTCCAGCAATTCTACTGCGTGCACCCCGAACAAATAGGCCAAAAGTCTGTCGCGCGCCGCCGGAACACCGGAGCGTTGCAGATGCCCCAAAGTAACCGAACGAAATTGCATCGCCGGATAGCGTTTGGTAATCTCGCCGCAAAGATATTCGCTGATACCGCCGTAAACTTTTTCACCCACCATATTTTGCCGGTTGGAGACCGATTTGCCGTCTTCGGTTTTGCACCCTTCGGACACTACAATAATGGCATGGTTGCGGCCACGCGCCTTAATCTCTTGGAGTTTGTTGATAATGCCGTCAATACTGTAGGGTATCTCAGGGATAAGGCAGACATCGGCTTGACCGGATATAGCCGAGTGAATGGCTAAATGTCCGGCATCGCGCCCCATAACCTCAATCACCATCGCACGATTGTGCGAACGAGCCGTCAGCTCCAGCGAGTCGATTGATGTGGTGCAATATTCTACCGCAGTTTGGAAACCGACCGACGATTCGGTTATCGGAGTATCATTGTCCACGGTTTTGGGAATGCCTATCATCCGCACCTTGGCTCCTTTGCTCATATTGGAGACAATATTCATTGAACCGTCACCCCCTACAACAATAATGGCATCAAGTCCCAAATCTTTGACCCCTTGCGCAAACCGCTTGGAAACTTCTTCCAGAGACTCGATACGTAGCCCCTTGTTGAGCGAGCCTAAATAAGAGCCGGATAAACGCGGCCACGGCGAGTCGGAAAAATCTTTTAAGGTTAATACTTCATAGCTGTGCGGGGTTTCGGTTATGCCCTCGGTGCCGTTGTGAATACCATAGATTTCCCAGCCTTTTTTCTCGGCGGCGGCAACCACCGAGCTCAAAACAGCGTTCAATCCGGCGCAGTCTCCGCCGGAAGTCAGTATACCGATGCGTTTGATTTTTTTCATTTATGTTTCCTTATTTTTTAGGTTGCAAACATCTTAATTTTGGTGTACAATATTACATATTTTGAGATTATTGCCAGTGAAAAATATCACTTGATAAGAGTTTTTTTTGTGAAAGGACTATCATCTATGATCAATCAAAATGCCACCGCTAAGTTGCTGCAGCAGCTCTGCGAGTTGAAACTGGAGGAGCGCCGAGTTTCTTCGGATATCCGCCATTTGGTGAAAAACAACCGCACCATCGATTTTTTTGCCGCCAGGCAGTTGAGCAATTTGCGCAGCGGAGTTAAGAACAAAATCAAAAAAGTTGAATCCAAGATTACCCCCAATATCATTGCCTGAGTTTCAGCAAAATTACAAAACATAATCAAAAAAAGGAGAAACTGTTTAGTTCCTCCTTTTTTTTGCCGGTCAGATTATCAGCTAGAACTTGTAGTTTAATGACAAGCCCCACATCTTAACCGAGTTCTTGTATTCGGCATAAACCTCAGGTGTTGCGGCACCGAACTTTTGGTTTTCTTTCGAGTTAACAACCGCATCTTTGGCTTGGATGTATGTATAGGCCATATCAAAGCTCAAATTGTCGTTATATTGATAACTTAAGCCGAAAGAATACCAAATTCTGTCAGAATCGGGAATGCGCGGAGTGCGGTCGGCACGTTTCACTGCCGATTGGTCAAAAGCAACACCGAAACGGGCTTTCCACTGATTGTCGATTTGATACGATGCCCCTAAGGCATAGAAATTGGTATCGCGCCAGTTTTCATACACACGGCTGATAATGTGAGATTTGGTTGAAGGGTGGCCGGTTTCTTCGCCGACAAAGTCCAAACGGTCAAATGATGACCAATAGGTGCGTTGATATTCACCCATCAATTCCCATTTGTCATTGAGCTTGTGATAAGCACCCAAGGATAAGGTTGCCGGCAAATCCAAATCACAGTTGATGTCTTGGTTCATAAAAGAGTGAGCCGGACCGGCCATGGTTGAGTCCATTTGTCCTTTGATTTTGTGTTTCATCTCGCTGCGATAGCCCACACCGATACGGGTATCGGGGGTAAATTCATACATCGCACCCAATTGGTAACCGATATCGGTGGTGTCGCCGTGAACTGCAGTATCATACATACCTCCGGCCTTGCTGGTCAAACGGGCCCGCACGTGCTCAACTACAAATCCGGCACCCAGCGATAATTTGTCGGTGACTTTGCGTGCTGCCATCGGGGTTACGGCTATAGAGTGGAACCTCGAGGTGTTGCCATGTGCCGAACCGGCCCAATTGGCATCATATTTGGTAATCATTCCGAACGGAGCGTTTAAGCCCAAGCCCAAAACGGTCTTGTCATCCAATTGCCACGACATTGAACCATTGGGAGCCACGGCAGCGTGCACAATATTGTGCTGCTCACCGGTACCTCCGCCACCGGTTCCCGAGATGTTGTGCGCCTCGGCGGCCGGAGCGATATAAGTGCCGCCCAAGTTGACCTGAACGCCTTTTTGACGAGTGAGGCCGGCCGCATTAAAGAAAGCATAAGAAGGATTCTCGGCTCCGGCAGTAGCACCAGCAAAAGCATTGCCTTGAGCAGCGGCTGATTGTTCACGCAGCTGGAATCCGGCGGCATTGGCATTGGTAATAGCCAAAATCGAGGCCAGCGCGGTAAAAGTCACTAATTTTTTCAATTTAAAAACTCCTTGATAGTTTCAAAATACAAAAGAGCTTATAAATCAAAAAATTTTAAATGTCAATCAATCGATTGAATAATTTTAATCAATTGATTGATTTATTTTTTACCATCTTGTGAAAATGCCGATAAAATAAAGTCTATCTGCTTATTGGTATAGGTTAATAACTTATCCAAAACTTTTTCATCAGCCTTGTCCCACTCCATAATTTTGCAAATATTATCCTCGCGCGAGACAAATACGAAAAAGGTAGAAAACAAGGTGATAACATAAAAATAGCAGTCTTTGAGCGCGATTTGCTTGTTGGATGCCCAATGCAGCAGATAAGATATCCTATCGTGAAACGGACGGATAAGCTCATCATAGAGAATTGAAAATTCTTCCGTCGGGCAAGAGTATTCGCTCAAAAAAACCTTTTTCATATCCGAGGACAAAGTCTCCGAGCAGATAATCATCAAAAAACGCTGCATAAAATCTTTTAAGAGCTGTGCGGCATCAGATTGATTCTCGCTTCTTTGCACCACCTGATATTGGGCGGTCAAATCAGCAGTCATATCATTGACCACATTAACAATATTTTTTAAGGCTGCGGTATAAATGCCTTTTTTGCCGCCGAAATAATAAAGAATAGACGAAATGTTGATATTGGCCTTGGCGGCAATATCACGGGTGGAGGCCCCGAAGAAACCGTTTTTGGCAAATTCCTCAAAGGCGCTAATCAGCAGTTTGGCTTTGGAATCATGTGGCATAATTTTCTTATCCGCTAAAAGTTATTTTTCGTGCATTATGTATTATTTGTTTGAAAATACAACACATTTTTTATCCACCAGCGAAAATTTTTACAAAAACACAATAAAATCAATCGATTGACTTAAATAAGACTATCGGCAATCCTGCGGGCGCAAAATTTTTGCTTTACAGTCGGTTTATTTAGAGGTAAAAGAGGGGCAACTGAAACTCTCGGAGGACTTTAAGTTGAGAAATTTTGTGCGTTTTGTCTTAAGGCTGGCCTTTACCTTGCTCAAGGTAAGATGCAATATTCAATTTGACGAAAACAAGCTGCCGACCAAGGCGGTTTATATTTCCAATCACGTTTCCTATTTGGACCCGATTTTGTTGTTTGCTTACCTGCCGGGCAATCCGGTGTTTGCGCTCAACGGGCATTTGTATCGCAATAAGTGGATACGCTTTATTATGCGGGCGGCGGATGTTATGCCGTTTAATCCGATTGAACCGGCTGATTTGAAAGAGTTGATTGCCAAAATTGAGTCGGGACGGCGTTGTGTAATATTTCCCGAAGGCCGGATGACCGAAAACGGCGGATTGATGAAGATTTACGAGGCTCCGGGGCTGGCGGCGGACAAATCGAATGCTCCGGTGGTGCCGGTGTGGATTGACGGGCCGCAGTTCGGCTATTTTTCCAAGACCAAAGGACGGTTGCCGCATCGGCCGTTGCCCAAGATTACCATAACGGTGAAAAAGCCGATAAAGTTTAAGTTAAAAGACAATCTGCGCCATCAAAGAGACCATATTTCCAACGAAATTTATATGATTATGCGCGATATGTGTTTCGAGGCAATGAACAACGGTGATATATCATTGTTCGGGATGTTGATGAAATCGGCCAAGATTCACTCCAAGCAAGGTCTGTTTCATCGGCCGAAGTTTTTTGAAGATATCAATCGTGTGCCGCAATCGTATCTTGATTTGGTGGTAAAATCTTTTGTATTGGGACGTTTTTTCAAAAAAAGAACCAACCCTCAGGAGAGAGTGGCTTTGCTGCTGCCCAATGCCTTGGCCACGGTGTGCACGTTTTTCGGACTATCGGCTTATGAACGCATACCGGTGATGCTCAATTTCTCGGTCGGGGCCAAAAATATGGTTTCGATGTGCAAAACAGCGCAAGTCAGATTGGTGATTACCTCACACGCTTTTATCCGCGGTGCCAAGATGGAAGGGGTAATTGACGATTTGCGTGCGGAAGGATATGAGATATTCTTCCTTGAAGATTTGCGCAAATATATCACCTTGCGCGACAAAATTGAGGCTTATGTGCGTTACAAGGTTAAGCGCGTGCCCCACAAAAAAGGCGGTGATAAAGAGGCCGTTGTGTTGTTTACTTCCGGCTCGGAAGGCTCGCCCAAAGCAGTGGTGCTGAGCCATGCCAATATTATATCTAATGTTGATCAGATGGCCTGCATTGAAAACGGCGACACGACGGATGTGATGCTCACCGTGTTGCCGATGTTTCACTCTTTTGGCCTGACAGTAGGAACAATGTATCCCATTTTCAGGGGTTGCAAGATGTTTTTGTATCCGTCTCCGCTGCATTACCGCGTGATTGCCGAGATATCTTATGAAATCGGCACAACCTTGCTGGTAGGAACAGATACTTTCTTCCGCGGCTATGCCAAAATTGCTCACCCGATGGACTTTGCCCATGTACGCTTTATGATTGGCGGCGCCGAGGCGATTAAGCCCGATACCCGCAATTTATGGGGTGAAAGATTGGGAGTCAGCGTCAAAGAAGGTTACGGTTCGACCGAATGCGCGCCGGTGGTTTGCGCCAACAATCGCATTTTCAACCATTTCGGCTCAATTGGCAAATTGTTGCCCAAGATTCAGTATAAGCTGCTGCCGGTGGATGGGATTGAAAACGGCGGTGAGTTGTGTGTCAAGGGCCCCAATGTAATGAAGGGCTACATTATGCCGGACAATCCCGGAGTGTTGGTTCCCCTAAAAGACGGGTGGTATCATACCGGTGATGTGGTAGAAATCGATGACATCGGCTTTGTTTATATCCGCGACAGAATCAAGCGATTTGCTAAGGTGGGCGGTGAGATGGTCTCGCTTAATGCGGTTTTGGAGGCGGTAGTTAAGGCTTTCGAAAAAGACGGTGAGTTTGATTATGGTGTGGTGGCTGTTCCCCACGATACCAAGGGCGAACAGGTGGTTTTGGTTACCACCAACAAAAAGGTTACGGCCGATAGGTTGCACGCCTATATCAAGCAAAACGGTCTGCCAGAATTGTATTTGCCCAGAGCTATACTTTTTCACAAGGATTTGCCGACATTTGCCACCGGCAAGGCGGACAATGTGACCTTGAAAAAACAGGTTATGGAAGAGTTGGGCTTGAGCAAAGCCGCCGCCAAATAGGATGTCAGCGACAGCACCGGAAAGATTGATGCGCCGCACGTAAGGGGCTTTAAGACAGAAAGTTTTTTCACAGCAGTGTAATTTTTAATTTACAATGCTGATTATATTATATACTATGAGCTTAGATTCGATTTATTTGTGAAGGGGTAGGTTATGAAAAAATATTTGGTTTTGGCGGCTATGTTGTTAGCTGCGTGCGGTGAAAAAGAAGCGGCTAAAGATGCGGCTGTAGCGGCAAATGATACTCCGGCTGCGGTTGAAGAAAGCGCTGAGGCCGGAAATTCGGTGATTAATCTGAGTATTAATGATAATCGGATGGAGGTTGAGGCCAGAGTCGGACAGGAGGTTGTACTCAGTTTGGATGCAAATGCCACTACCGGTTATAAGTGGAGTTTTGTGACTTATGTTGCCGACGAGCAGGCTGTTGAAGAGTTGGAAGATACCTATGTCGCCGACGAAGCGCCGGAAGGAATGGTCGGTGTCGGTGGCAAGGCGGTCTATAAGTTGAAATTGCTGAAGGCCGGCGATGTCTATGTTACCGCAAACTATTCTCGTGACGAGGGCTTGGCCAGCAAAGAAGACCAAGAGGACGATTTTTCGGTTAAACTGGCTGTTAAATAATTCGGTTCAGCGCTTGGCTTGAAAGAAACGTTTGAGAATTTGTGAGCAGGGCTCTTGAAGTATGCCGCCATAGACCTCGGGTTTGTGATGGCATATTTTTTGGTTAAAAAACTGCGTGCCGTTGACCACATTGCCGCCCTTTTCATCAAAAGCACCAAAATACAGCCGCCGGATGCGGGCAAAAGATATGGCAGCAGCGCACATCGCGCAAGGCTCCAAGGTAACATAAATATCCATATCCCAAAGACGTGGTTGTTGTAAGACGTCACAAGCGCTGCGAATCGCCAAAATTTCAGCGTGAGCCGTAGTATCAAAACTATGTTGATTATGGTTGTGCGCTGCGGCAATTATCTCATCGGTGGCCGGATTGACAATAACACAGCCGACGGGAATTTCGTCGATTTGCGCGGCTTTTTGCGCCTCAATAAGAGCCAATTGCATATAATCTTGAGGTGAAGGCATTTTTATGTCCTTTTTACGGTTGTAATTTTAATAGATTATGCTAGAAAAAAATAAAAAAAGGAATAGAAATAATGATGCGAATTGCAAAATTTTTGGCGCGCGCCGGTGTTGCTTCCAGACGCGGAGCGGAGGAGCTCATCCGACAAGGGCGCATTACGGTTAACGGAGAAGTGGTCGCCTCGCCGGCGCTCAATGTTTCTGGAGAAGAAAAAATACTGCTGGACGGTGAAAAACTCGCCGCGACTGAAGTTACGCGTTTGTGGCTTTATTACAAGCCCACAGGGCTGGTCACAACCCACAAAGATGAAAAAGGCCGCAGCACGGTGTTTGATAATTTGCCGTCCGGTATGCCGCGCGTGATTTCGGTGGGCAGATTGGATTTGAATTCCGAAGGGCTGCTGCTGTTGACTAATTCCGGCGAGTTGGCGCACAAGTTGGAAAATCCAGCTACCGGCTGGATACGGCGCTATAAGGTGCGGGTATTCGGCGAGGTGCGCAAAGAAGATTTGCAAAAAATGCGCCAAGGAGTGAGCATCGACGGCGTTAACTATGGAAATATAAAAGCCGAAATCGAATCCGGCCAGGGAGCCAACAGTTGGCTTAAGATAGCATTGAGCGAAGGCAAAAATCGTGAGATACGCAAGGTGATGAAGTTTTTTGGGCTTGAAGTGTCACGCCTGATTCGTCTCTCCTATGGGCCGTTTCAATTGGGCAGTTTGCGCAAAGGCGAGGTGCGCGAGGTGTCGTCGAAGGTGTTGCGTGAGCAATTGGGGAGTTCGTTTGAACTATGAGAATTATCGGAGGAAAATATCGCGGTAAGAAGCTGATTTCGCCGGCTTCGGACAAAGTGCGCCCCACCTCGGACAAGGCACGCGAGGCGATGTTTAATATTTTGCGCAGCCGGTTGGGTAATGATTTCGGTTCTCATCGCCTACTGGATGTTTTTGCCGGCAGCGGAGCTTTTGGTTGCGAGGCGCTCAGTCAAGGTTTTGCCGGTGTGGGATTGGTGGATATTGCAACCACTGATTTGTTGAAAAATACCGCCCTGTTTGTTGCGGAAAAATCCCGTATTGAAATATTCAAAGGCGATGCGGCAACCATAGCCCCGCGCGGAGAAAAATTCGACGTTATGTTTATGGATGCCCCGTATAATCAAGGGCTGACCCAAAAGGCTTTGCTGAATATGCGCGGCTGGTTGTGTGCGAAAGCCTTGTGCCTGATTGAAGTTCGCAAAGACGAAGACTGCCCGCTGCCTTCAGAATATCAACAGATGGACGAGCGGCGCTACGGTTTGGCCAAAGTTATTGTGGCAGAGTTTGTTGGTTAGGGTCTCTGATGACCAAATTTTCAATACTGATTTTGCCATCGGTATAGCTGATGGGAGTAGTGATGGTCAGCTCATCATCGTCAGGGCTCAGGCGATAGGCTTTGTTGCTGAGCAAAATTTTGGTCACATAGACATTTTTGGCATCAATAATCCCCAAGTCTTGCAAGTCATCCAGCAGGCGCAGCAGTCCTTTTGATGAGGTATTGAGGCTGATATTCGGCAGCAGCGCCGAGTTCAGCTTAAGGTTTCCTCTTCCGACCAAAGTCAAAGGTTTCCATTGCAATACCATATTTTTGATATCGACAAACCCGCCTGATTTGCTCCAATTTTCCAACGAGGTTAACAGTCCGTCACGCCACGGAAGCTCGCCGATGGCGTCGGCTTGCAGATGAAACAGTTTGAGATGCGGCGAAAGGGGAGAGTTGGCCGCGGTGTTGATATTAACATCCTTAAACTCAAGCGCTGCCGAAAAACTGGGCAAAGCGGCATCTTTATTGGCGCTTTGCAAGTTGGATTTTTGCACCAACAGCGAAAGTTGAGCCGTTTTGGCAAACCCTTTGAGATTTATATCTTTGGCCTGTATCAACAACTCGGCAAAACCTTCTGTGGAATATTGCAGTTCAGTCAGAGCTTGTGCCAATTCCAGCGAATAAAGCTCATTATTGAACACCGCCTCACCCGAGAGCGAAAAATTCAACCGTAACTTGCGGCTGTCGCCAAGTTGCGGATAGGCCCTGATGTCGGAAAATTGCAGCTTCCAATAATCATTCGCATCAAGGGAATATAACTGCGGGTTGTCAATTTTCATCAAAGGGGTAAAAAACAGCGGACTGAAACTGATGTTATCATAAGCCAAATCAACCCCCAGCTCATTGAGTGAGCTGATTATTTGCGGCATTTGCGCACGTATTTTTTTGACCATCAATCCGCGCACCGCCAGCAGACACAAGCAAGCCAACACTATGCTGAAAGAAAAAACAAAAGCAATAAGACCGGCGCGCCCGATTCTCCGCTGCAGCCAAGAGGTGCCGGACGGTGTTGAATAAATTTGTTTACGTTGACGAGGCAATTTCTTTATCCTTTGTAGTCTGAAGATAACATTTTTCGCAAATGCGGATAATCACGCAGAGTTTCCAAATTAAGCTCGTGACACTTTGTTTCAATTGCGTTCTGCAATTGTTGCATAAACTCCTGCTTGTTGAGGCTGGGGGCAATCGGCGGCATAAATTCGAAAATTATTTTTCCCGGATAGCGCAGAAAAGAATTTTTGCGCCAGAAAAAACCGGTGTTGCAGGCAATCGGGATAACCGGCAGCCCCAAGTGCTGATAAAGCAAAGCCACCCCCGGTTTGTAATCAGGAGTTTGCTCCGGTGATTTGCGGGTACCCTCGGGAAATATGATAATGGGACGCGCTTGGGCGCTGAGCTCTTTGGCGCGGCGCAGCATAATTTTCATTGCGGCAGAGCCGGCCGAGCGGTCGATAGGTATCATTCCGTACATCGCCTGCGCCCAACCGAAAAACGGAATGTAAATCAACTCTTTTTTCAATACATAGGTGGCGTTTTTCAGAAAACCGGTCAGGACAAATGTCTCCACAGCCGATTGATGCTTGCCGGCATATATGCCGGATGTTTGGTTAATATGCTCAGTCCCGCGCAGTTCAATGGTAATGCCGGCAATATAACGCAGTGCCAAGATAAACAACGGGATAAAAAAGTAGTTCCATGTTTTTATGGTAGCGCGCTTGGATATAAGTCCCAACAGCGAATTGAATACACATCCCGAGCCGATAATCGAATAGCCGGCGATATTAAACAACAAAGACCTGATATAGAGCATTGTTTTTCCTACCTCATAAGTGCAAAATATATTTTACCAAACTCAACGTCAATTTATTATATTCTTTACAAATAAGCGAGAAGGTTTGCCAACTCGTCCACCATTTTTTTTCAATGTGATCGGAATAAACCGGATGCAGAATAATCTCCAGCTCGGGCATCAAGCGCTTGAATTCCACCTGAGCGCGGATAAGATGATAATTGGAGGTTACCAGCCGGATAGAGGTAATATGGTGAGCCGATATCCAATCTCCGGTCTCAATGGCATTTCCCACCGTGTCGGCAGCATGACGGCCGATATGGATATGAGAATCGGGAACCTCTTTGAGCTTTAGGCGCTGCGTGCGTTTGATTTGCGACCAAGATATGCCTTTTCCGACACCGGAGATAAACAATTTGTCCGCCAAATGGTGATTGAGCAAATTAACCGCTTCGGAAATCCGGTTGCGTCCGCCGGTCAGGGCAATAATGGCATCGGTTTGGGTTGAATAATCCGCGGAAAAGTGATTGATTGAATATCCGAAAGCAATCAGTCCGGCAACCCAAAGCAACAATGGACATATAAGAGTATAGAGCACACGTTTGGTCATAGCATTTTCTTTAATGTTTGTTTTACGGTGTAGTAGGTGGTTACCATAGCAATCAGGCAGGAGAACAACGGCAGCGCCAAGATAAACAGCCAGTCGATGATTTTGAGCGAGGTCTCACTGATAATGCCGCCCTCGATAGCCGATGCCAAACTGCCGATGAAAAAGATGGCAGGAATAGCAAACAAAATACCGATAATCCCCCCGATAAAGCCGATAATTCCCATATGTTTGGCATATTGCTGAGCGATATAGGTATCTTTGGCTCCGATAATGTGCAAGATCTCGATAACACTGTGCTGGAGGCCTAAGCTCATATTAGTGGTGTAGAAAATAGCACCGGAGGTAATCGCCGAAACTAAAAACAATATAGTGGTGGCAATCATCTTGAGGCCATCGGCAAAAGCAATCAGTTTGTTGAGCCAAAGTTTGTGATTGTCAAGCGAAGCATTGGGTGCCACGGTAGCCAAGTCTTTGGAAAGCTGGTCAAAGTCGATGTTGGCATGAGTGTCGATTTTAATATCAATAATACGTGGCGCCGGAAGTTTGCTGATGTCAACATCATCCCCCAGCCAAGGATTGAGCAGTTCGGCAAGCTGTTCATCGCTCAAAGGGGTAACTTTGATAATGCCGTTGACCGAGCGCAAAAACTCGACCGCTTTTTCTTCCATGGCAAGCGCTGCGGCTGATGATTTTTCCCAATTGAGGTCGGATGGCGGAATAATTTGCACTGTCACCGAGCCGAGGATGCTTTTGTTCCAGTTGGTTATCATCGAGTCGACAGCCAGCACGCCGGACAAGGTTATCGCAAAGATAAAAACCGCGATACCGATGATGATTTTCAAAAACAGCGAGGTGTTTTCGCTCTTTAGTTGAAGTTCTTGCTTGCGAGGAACAAACTGTGGATTAGACATTGATATCTCCCAAAAAAGAAGTATCTGCCGGATAATAAACGTGTAAACCGCGGTTTTGCAAATGCAGGCGAGGATAGCGGAAATCGCGGATGATTTTTTCGGAGTGGGTGGCAATTACCACCGTGGTGCCCAGTTTATTGAGCTCGACAAACAGTTTCATCAATTTGCCGGCGATTATGTTGTCAACATTACCGGTAGGCTCGTCGGCCAGCAAAATATCCGGACGATTAATAACGGCACGCGCGATGGCCACCCGTTGCTTCTCGCCGCCGGACAAGGTGGAGGCCTTATCATACATATGATGGTCCAGCTCAACCCAAGTTAAAAATTCGGTCACGCGTTTTTTTATTTCGCGCTCGTCCATATCACACACCCGCAAGGGCAGGGCGACATTGTCATAAGCCGAGAGATGTTCCAACAGGCGAAAATCCTGAAAAACCACCCCGATACGTCGGCGGAACGATGCCAGTTGACTGCGCTGCGCAAAATCAATATTCTGGCCAAAGATGCTGATAGTCCCGCGGCTTGGTTTTTGTGCCAAATACATCAGGCTCAGCAACGAGGTTTTGCCGGCTCCGCTTTGTCCAGTAAGAAAATGAAACGAGCCCTTGGGTAGCGACAATTTAATGTTGCTCAAAATTTCGGGGCCTTGGTCGTAGCGTATGCCGACATTGTTCATTTCAATAATGTTTTCTTTGCTTTTCAACATATCCCTCGCGGTTTGAGATTCTTAATTTTCATCCAAGAAGATAGCAACAATTATTTATTTAATAAAGTGTTTTTTTTCTTTGATTAAAATCTTTTTCATTTTATATTCAAGGGGAGTAAACGAAAGGTAATCTGATGCAAATATTTTGTCCTAAGTGCAAGGCCGGATATGAGATTGACGACGGATTAATCTCGGATAAGCCGCGCCGCTTAAAGTGCGGCAGTTGCGGCGAGGTGTTTACTGTGGATAAAAATTCTGTATTGAGCGAGCGCGATGCTTTTGCGATGCTGGCCGATGCCATGGGCGCTGATGATAATTCCCCAAAACAAAGCTCAATACCTGAAACTCCGGCCTCAATTCCGCACGAAGAAATCACGGCCGCAAAAACTGATATAGCCGATAGTACAACCGGCGAGCCCGCCATTGCTCCATCCGTAGAAAAAAATCCATCGGCAGAAACAGCAGAAGCAAAGGCAGATTCTCCCGCAGCCGCCATTCAAGCCGCAGCACCGGCCGAACCTGAAGCGCCGACAGCAGAACCCGCGCCAACCGCAGTCAATGAAGAGACATCTGATGATGAACCAGACGTTGGCAACGATGACGAAGAAATTGATATTGAAGATATTTTTGAGCGGTTGTCCGAACGCACCGAAAATTTGATTAATGATGAGAAAAAATTGCCGTTTTATCGCAAACTCTGGCTGTGGATAAGAAATTTGTTCGGGCTGCAATTTCGCATCAATTGGAAATATGTGACGCTGGCGGTTTTGATATGCGGGGTTATGTGGCTTTATAACAATCGTTATCAGGTGGTGCGTACTTTTCCTTTTGCCAACGGAGTTTACAAATCTTTGGGTATTGCAGCCAAAATCTCCGGTGAAGGGCTGGAATTTCAAAACATCAATTGGGATTTGATTGCCGAGGGAGACAAAAAGCGCTTGGAAATCCGCGGTTTTATTTTTAACAAAACTGATTATGCCATCAAAATACCCACGGTGCACGTCGAGATTTTGGATAAGGATGCCGCGCTGTTGCAAAGCCAAAACCGCAGTTTCGACAATGAAGCAATCGAATCGCAGGAAAAATTTGCTCTCAGCCTGACGGTGTCCAATGCCGCCCCGACCATGAAATACGTTTATCTCACTTTTATTGATGTCGATTAGTGGTCTCTGGTTAGAATAAAATCAGCCAAGGCCGACAGCGGAACCGCCGCATCGCCGAAACCGCGCAGACAGTCTTTGGCTTGAGCTATCAGGGCTGCAGCCTGATTTTTGGCATTGTCCAAACCATAGAGCGAGACAAAGGTTTTCTTATCCTGCGCAGCGTCTTTGCCTAAAGTTTTGCCCATCAGAGCCGCATCTCCGGTTACATCCAAAATATCATCAGTGATTTGAAAAGCAATACCGATAGCGCGGGCATAGCGGGTGATGGCTTGATATTGGGCATCCGAGGCTTTTCCCAAAATTGCACCGGCTTGACAGGCATAAGCAATCAGGCAGCCGGTTTTCATTTCTTCGATATGTCTGATAATGGCATCATCAACCAAATTCGGCGATTCCTCAGCCAGCAAATCAAGCATCTGACCGGCAATCATTCCGTCAAAAGCACCGGCGCGCCGTGCCAAAAGCGCACAAAGTTTGAGCCGAACCTCACAAGGTACCTCATCTGCCGAGGCCAAAACCTCAAAAGCATAGGTCAACAGACCATCGCCGGCCAAAATCGCGGTTGCTTCGTCAAATTGCTTGTGGCAGGTCGGCCGGCCGCGGCGAAAATCATCATTATCCATTGCCGGCAAATCGTCGTGAATGAGCGAGTAGGTATGCAGCATTTCCAATGCAGCAGCCACCCGAAACGCGGTTGATGTATCAATACTGAACAATGCCGCGGTTTTGCACACCAAAAAAGGCCGCAATCGTTTGCCCCCGCCGGAAAGCGAATAAAACATTGCCTCAACGACACGTCTTTCAACTCCTTTGGGAAAATGAAACATATCGGGCAGGCGCCGGTTAAAATCTTCACTGAATTGTTTAAGGTCGGCGGCAAAATCATACATAATATCACGCCTCCGGCACTTCAAATTCGGAAGTTGAAACTTCACCTTCGGGCGAGATTTCGATTTTTTCGATTTTGAGTTGCGCTGCTTGCAATTTGTCCGCGCAGATTTTTTTCAGTTTGACGGCTTTTTCATAGGCCTGAACCGCATCGTCCAATTTGATGCGTCCACCTTCCAGCTCGCTGACAATTTTTTCCAATTGAGCGAGTGCGTCTTCAAAACTCAAAGACTCGATGTTTTCCGATGTCATAAGATATTGCTCCTTTTTGGTATTTTTTCTGACAGTATAAATAAAAAAAAGCGGCATATCAATACCTAAGTATAGATGTTAAACAAGATTGCAATGATTAGATGAAAAGCAAGCTGTTGCCAAACATTATAACAAGGGGTTAGATAAGTGAAAAATCAGATGATTAGCCAAGCTGCGCAAAAACTCAAGTCCATCGCCAACGAGAACCGCCTGCGCGTTTTGTATTTGATTCGCGACAACGAGATGAGTGTGGGTGAAATCGAAAAAATGATGCATTTGAGCCAATCAGCCTTATCACAGCATTTGGCGGTGCTGCGCAATTACGACATTGTATCGACCCGCCGTCAGGCCCAAACGATATATTATCGCCTGAAAGACGGGCGTATCAGACAGGTTATAGAATTATTGAGCAGATTGTTCTAGCAGTCAATCAGTTCAATGGAGTGGTTGTTGGGATTATAGGCAATCGCAGTGTGACGCGAGCAAATTTTCTGCACCAATGCGCCAAAAATTTCATACCGCCATCCGCTCATAAAACGCACCTCATCAGTCAAACCCTGCGCACAAAAATGCTTCAACTCATCTTCGGAAGCCAGCAGTTTCGGGGTGATGTTGTGCTTGGAAGCGCAGATGCGCAAAACCATTTTTAAAACTTCCAGCAAGGCAGCGTCATAATTGAGATTTTTATCCTCGTCATCAATCGTTACATAAGCCGATTTGGGCAGCGCCTTAAAATTTTGCACCACCTCAATAATTTCATCACCGAGTTTGCCTTTAGCCAAATCCGCACGCATTCCGCGTACGGCCGTCAAGGCATCTTTCGTGCAAGGGCAGGCAGTGCAGATATTGAGCAAAAGATCGTCTTTGATAAACGATTGACGGGGCACATTTTTGGCAATTGCCCGTTTTTCGCGCCAAGCGGCCAGTTCGCGCAGCAGAGTCAAAAATTTGGCATTATGCGAACGATGGCGCATTTTTTGCCACACATTATCCGGTGCAATTTGGTAGAGCGCCGGCGCTCCGAGTGCTGCAAGTTCTTCTTCAATCCAATTTGTGCGGCCGAGCTGTTGCAATTTGGCCAGCAATTTAGGGTATATCCGGCACAAATAGGTCACATCACCCAAGGCATAATCAAGCTGGTCTGCGCTTAGCGGACGGCGGCTCCAATCCGAAAGACGCGAGGTCTTGTCCAGATTGATATCCAACATTGATTTGACCAAATTTTCATAGCTTATTGCCTCGCCAAACCCCAGTGCCGACGCGGCAATCTGGCTGTCAAACAAAGGTGTCGGCACCTCGCCGCTCAGCTGAAAAATCAGCTCAATATCCTGCCTGCCGGAGTGAAAAACCTTGGTAATATCAGGATTGTGCATCAGAGCAAAAAATGGGACAAGATTAAGCCCCTCGGCCAGCGGGTCGATAACGGCAGCCACCTCAGGAGAAGCAATTTGGATAAGGCACAATTGTGCAAAATAGGTGCGTTCACGCAAAAATTCCAAATCAACGCAAACAAACGGCTCGTCTTGAAGACGGGCGCACAAATTTTCCAAATCGGGGTTAGTCTCAATCAATTGCATCATCATACCTCACAGCAGGTGTAATAAAAAACATTTTGCCGCAAAAATCAAGCAAAAAAAATCCCGTAGGCAAGCGATACCTGCGGGATTTTCATACATAATAATACGGAGGGCTTATTGCTTGATTAATATCATTCCAATGCCGGCGGAATTTCGTTGGTCACATTTATGGTTGAATTAGGCGGATTGGATACAAGTTTTGGTGATTTTGCTGACCAGTAGTAATTGGCGATTTTATCAAAATCAACCGCATCAGTTGACCATATGGTCTGATATTTTTGGTTATAAGGATGTTCATAGTCAAAGTTGTTGGGGGTTCCATAGGCCGTAAAGGTCAAAAACCTCAAGTTCACTGCCTTTAATGATGTTTGGTCATCACTCACCCAAAAAACCACACCGGCAACCTTTTTACTGTCATCATAATCATCAGTTGAACCGTAAGTGGCATCGGCATAAAGAATATCGCCGATTTTGGGAGCACGTTCCACACCATAATAGTGATTTTCAAAATGGATGATAGGCCAATACCAAGCACAACCGACTGTTCCGCTATAAAATATACTCGTCTTGCCACAATCACTTGCAGGAGCTCCGCTGGATTGCACCCGCCAAGCAATTGTTGCATCTTGCTCACTGGATGTGCCTGAACGTTTGATACTTGAAGATGTTGGAAGCATATCACTTATGTTGTTGATCACCCCTTGAGCATTGAGGAAATCGGCAGTTGCTGTCCACATTGATGCTGCGTGCAAATCGCCAATGAAGTGGGTTCTATTTGAGGTAATGCGGTTATAGTCAACACCGTAAATATCGGCAATTTCCTGCACCGCCCCGAGGTACCATCTACCCTGACCGACCAGCGGGTCGTCTTTGAGCTCGGGTGTCGGGGTAAACAAACGGCAGGCATAGGCAGCAAGCCCGTTTTCGCCGATTTGCTCGATGATGGCATCGGTGTTGTATTCACCGTCAAAAACATTCGGATCGCCG
>JAFUEX010000001.1 GCA_017470165.1 Alphaproteobacteria bacterium | reverse complement strand
TGAACGTCCGGCCTCATCTGTGTGCTTAAATATTGTCATTGTTCCTCTCCTTAAAAAATTTGTTTGCCTTTATAGCTCTACTATAGCTCAAAAACACCCCTCATACAATTCTCTCTTTAGTAATATGACTTTGGTTATAACACATAATAGTGAACAAATAATTAACGCAAAAAACTGACAAATCGATATTATGAGTTGATTTGCCGGAGTTTTGCTGATATGATGATAAAAGTTTGAAAAATATACGGGGTAGAAACAATGGTGATGATTGCTCCATCATTATTGGCGGCCGATTTCGGAAATTTGCGCCAAGAGGTTGAGAGGCTGGAAACATCCGGCGCGGATATGCTGCACTGGGACGTAATGGACGGGCATTTTGTGCCTAATTTGACATTCGGGGTTCCGGTTATCGAAGCAATGCGCGGAGCAAGTCGGCTTCCTTTTGATGTGCATCTGATGGTGGAAAAACCTGAAAAAATGCTAGGATGGTTTGCTAAGGCCGGAGCTGATTATATTACCGTACACGCCGAGGCCGTGGCCGACCTGAGACAAACAATTGAGCAGATTCATGCGCTGGGAGTTAAGGCCGGCGTGGCATTGAAACCTCAAACAAAGCCGGAAGTTTTGCGCGAGGTGCTGGCAATGGTTGATTTGGTTTTGGTGATGACGGTGGAGCCGGGGTTTGGCGGGCAGAAGTTTATGCGCGAAATGCTACCAAAAATTGGCCTTCTAAAGGAAATGAAAGGCGATAAAAGGTTGATACTGAGCGTTGACGGCGGCATTAACCGACAAACCGCGCCTGATGCTGCAAGCGCCGGTGCTGATATGCTGGTGGCGGGAACTGCGGTATTTACCGGCGCAAATATCAGAGAAAATATTAACTTTTTGAGATAAGGAAACAGCAATGGAACAGTTGGTTATAGTGGTAGAAGACGAGGAAGCCTTGGGGCTGATGCTCAAGTATAATTTGGAGAAGGCCGGTTATGCGGTGCGGATAGTAACCAACGGCAACAAGGCGTTAGCAGAGGTTGAACAGCACCTGCCGTCGTTGGTGTTGCTGGACTGGATGCTGCCGGAAATATCAGGGCTGGAAATTGCTAAGTTGATACGCTCGAAGCCGGACATTAAAGATATTCCGATTATTATGCTGACGGCAAAGGGCGAGGAAGAAGACAAGATCAAAGGCCTTTCTGCCGGTGCGGATGATTATGTGACCAAGCCTTTTTCAATTCCCGAGCTGATGGCCAGAGTAAAAGCTCAGCTGCGCAGGGCTCCAGAAAAACAAACAGCCTCAGAACTGAAGTTTGAGGATATACGAATAGATTTGGTGGAAAAAAAGGTGTTCCGCGGCGAAAATTATATTCATTTGGGGCCGACCGAGTTCCGACTGCTGAAGCTGTTGATGGAAACTCCGGGGAAAGTTTTTTCCCGCGAATTTTTGCTTAAAAATGCGTGGGGCAGCAATATTTATGTCGAATCGCGCACGGTTGATGTGCACATCCGCCGCTTGCGCAGTGCGCTTAATGAATTCGGACCGGATTATATCCGCACGGTGCGAGCCACCGGATATTCAATCGACAAAGCGTTTGCCGATAGTGATACAGCAAAAGATGAGGAGAAAGAGTAGCAGCTATGGCTTTGAAATTTGAAATAACCGCCAAATGCGGAAAAGCCCGCCGCGGAAGGTTGCATACCAAGCACGGAATTATCAACACTCCGGCTTTTATGCCGGTGGGCACCTGTGCCACGGTGAAGGCGATGATGCCGGAATCGGTGGCGGCAACGGGAGCAGAAATCCTTTTGGGCAATACCTATCATTTGATGTTGCGTCCAGGGGCTGATTTGGTAGAAAAAATGGGCGGGCTGCACAAATTTATGAACTGGAACAAGCCGATTTTGACCGATTCCGGCGGTTTTCAGGTAATGAGTTTGTCGGGGCTGCGCAAACTAAGCGAAGATGGAGTGGCTTTTGCCTCGCACGTGGATGGTAAAAAGTTTTTTCTTTCTCCTGAAGAATCTATCAAAATTCAACACAAGCTCGATTCAAACATAACTATGTGTATGGATGAGTGTGTAAAGCTGCCGGCCGACCATAAAAGAGTGCAGCAATCGACCGAGATGTCTATGCGCTGGGCCAAACGTTCTTTGGATGCCTTTGTTGACCGTGACGGATATGGCATATTCGGCATCCAGCAAGGCGGAGATTATCAGGATTTACGCGCTTATTCGGCCGAACAACTTAAAAGTATCGGCGGATTTTCCGGATATGCCATCGGCGGTTTGGCGGTTGGCGAAGGACAAGAAAAAATGTTTGAGGTGCTGGACTATGCGCCCGATATGCTGCCGCAAGACAAACCCCGCTACTTGATGGGAGTGGGACGACCGGATGATATTGTGGGAGCTGTAATTCGGGGCGTTGATATGTTTGACTGTGTGATGCCGACCCGTTCGGGGCGCACTTCGCAGGCATTTACGGCGCGGGGAACGGTTAATATTCGCAACGCGCGCCACCGCGAGGATGAACGCCCGCTGGAAGAAGAATGCGATTGCCCGCTGTGTCAGAATTACTCACGGGCCTATATTCACCATCTGCAAAAATGCAATGAGGTGCTGGCAGTTATGCTGCTGACTTGGCATAATCTGAGATATTATCAGCGATTGATGAAAGGACTGAGAACGGCGATTGAGCAAGGAAATTTGGAAGGATTTGCCAAAGAGTTTTATCAGCGGCAATCTCTGGGAGATATTGAGGATTTGTAAAAATGGAAGATTGCGAGATTAAGAAAAACAACTTGAGAGTTTGCGTGTCTTGCGGACATTCGGCGGGCAATGATCCGATATATGAGCAGGAGACCTATAGAATGGGCAAATTGATTGCCAAAATGGGATTTTGTCTTGATTACGGTTTTTCCAACAGCGGTGTAATGGGGGCAGTGGCGCGCGGAATGCTTGATGAATGGGAAAGCCGCAAGCAGGAATTTTATGCCGATGTCAGTCCGATTGTGGGGATTACTACACAGGAATATTATGACCTTTATCAAAAAGACGAGTTGCTGGAAAAAGTGACCAATGTGGTATTGACCGACACAATTGAGAATCGCAAAAAGAAATTGTTTGATGCAGATATTATCGTGTTTGCACCGGGGGGAGTGGGTACGCTTGATGAGCTTGCTTATGATTGCGTGGCAATGCAAGACGGTTTTATCAAAAATAAACCTTTCATTTTCTATAATTTGAACGGATTTTTCTATCATATTTTGGAATATCTGAAAGAAATGGTGGCTTCTGGATTTGCTCAGCCGGTACCATTTATTGTGGTGGATGATATTGAGGAGCTGGAAATTGCTTTCCGGCTGCTGAAACTGCGATACAATGGCTGCGAAAGTTTTAAGGAGGCTTATTATCACGCGCGCAAATTGGCCTATGAGATGCCCTATTTTATCAAAAAAAAGGTGGGAAATATTTGGGTCGAGGATTTAATTGCCGAGATTGACGAAGTGGAGAAAAACGGCAGCAAAGAGCAAAAGCAAGCGCTTAATGATGAAATTGAACAGGCTTATTTGGAAAAAGAAATTGAGCGAATGTATGATCGTTTGTCCAAAGCCGGCCGCGACACGGCGGTTGTCAGCGACAAACTAACCAAGCTCAAAAAATCGCAGCACAAGCGCGATTGAAATAATGACAGGCTCAATGGAACAAAAACCATGGCACTTAATCTGATTTGGAGCGGCTTTTTTATTGCAGCGGCAGGTATCGGAATTTATCAGTCGCTGCTGGGGAATTATGATATTTGGCAAAAGCTGACCGAAGCGCTGTGGGTTTCGGCCGATATGGGGGTGAAAACCGCACTGGGATTGACCGGAGTACTGTGTTTTTGGCTGGGGCTGCTAAAAGTGGCCGAAAAATCCGGCTTAACCGCGATATTAGCCAAATTGTTGCGGCCGTGGCTGCGGGCTGTGATGCCGGATTTGAGCCCCAATTCTCCGGCTTTCGGCTCGATTGCCTTGAATATGGCGGCAAATATTTTGGGACTGGATAATGCGGCAACTCCGATGGGGTTGCGGGCGATGGAGCAAATGCAGGCGGAAAATCCACATAAAGACCGAGCTTCCAACCCGCAGGTGATGTTTATGGTGCTCAATTCATCGTCACTGACGCTGCTGCCGGTGACAATTTTGATGTATCGATTCCAATTTGGCTCGGCGAATCCGGCGTTGGTGTTTATTCCGATTTTGTTGGCAACTTTGACATCGACTTTGGTTGGTTTTTTAGCAACCGCCATATGGCAAAAGATAAATATTTTTCGGCCGGTGGTATTGGCTTATATTGCCGGAGCGGTATTGACGGCCGGCGCGCTGGGATGGTGGTTTGCCGGACTTGATGATGCGGGTAAGGCTACCCTGACAGCGGCGGCAAGCAATGCGATTTTGTTTGGCATTGCTCTAAGTTTTATTGTTTTCGGACTGATAAAAAAGCAGAACGTGTACGAAAATTTTATTGAAGGCGCCAAAGACGGATTTAAGACCGCGGTGATGATTATTCCTTATTTGGTGGCGATGCTGGCGGCAATAGGAGTTTTTAGGGCAGCCGGTGGCATTGATGCTTTGTGCAAAATCGCGGCATTTATACCGGAGCACTTGGGATTTGATGCCGAATTTGTTAAGGCATTACCGGCTGCCTTGATGAAACCGCTCTCGGGCAGCGGGGCACGAGCAATGATGCTGGATATATTTAAAACTTACGGAGCGGATAGTTTTGCCGGATTTGTAGCATCCATCGTACAAGGATCGACCGAAACTACATTTTATGTGCTGGCGGTTTATTTCGGCGCGGTGAACCTGAAAAAAACCGGTGCGGCTCTACCACTGGCACTATTGGCCGACGCAGCGGGAATAACGGCGGCTGTCGGATTAGCTTATGCTTTTTACTGATTTTGTTTGACCGGAGTAAGCACCGATGAATGGGAATCGGCAGTTTTTATATGCGGGGTGAGTTTGTTGATGCCGGCAGTAAACAATTTGCGGGTTAACGAAAAAGCCGTTCTTTGCGCATCATCCTTTGCTTCGAACAAAATAAAACGATTTTGATGCTCGGTGATACTCTTGAGAGTTTTGGCATCGGTCAGGGTTAATGACACTACCATATGCATACGGCTGGTTTGTGCATTAAGACTGTCGACCTGTGCCTTGAGCACTTTGGTTTTGAGGATATAATCAGGCGAGGCAGCCGTATCAACCACTTTTAACCCTTTGATTTGTGCCAAATCTTTTTGCAAATAAGTGAAAAATTGATTGGTCGAATTACCGTCATAAAATTCCGTACGCTCAACCAACAGTGTGGTCAACGGGGCGGCTGATACGCTGTCGTTGTGTGCCGGAGACACCTCTGTCGGCGATGTGGCAGCCGAAGAGGAAAGCGCAGATGGTTCCTTTGCAGCGGCAGAAGGCATCGCCTCTTGATAAGCGATGTCACTGTTTATGGTAATGCTGGGCTTGGGCGGAAGCTCAATATTGAATTCATCATCGTTGAGCGAATCGGGAATAGTCGGACGTTGATTTGCTTGCGCAAAAACCTCACCAATACGGGCAGAATTTAACTGCGCCGAAATTGTCACACATATTTTATCGGACGTTTGGCTCAAGGTGGACAGTTGAAAATCCTGCAGATAATTATCGGCCAAATTATAAACCTTGGTGTTAAAATCCTGCGCCTCAAGTCGGCGACGATAGGCTTCTACTTGCGGCAGGGAATCCACTGCCCTGAACGAGGCGGCGTCGGCAGCACGAATGCGCGCGGACGACAGGCTCTCGGAGGGAGAAATTTTTTCACAAGCCTGCGAGGAAAGCGGCAAGAGATTAGATGCGCCAATAGCGCCGCGGGGATAAAAACACGGCGCTATTGCAATTATTGAGCCTAAAACAATGCCAAAATGCTTGAGCAAAATTACCACCAGCTCCCATCGTCATTTTGCACCTGACGCACGGTGTCCATCCAGCTGTTGAGCATATTGCCGGCACGGTCAAACAGGCGCATTTCATAAGATATAACCGGAGTTTCCGGAGTGTTGGAATTGGTGAGCGAGCTCTCCAAAATAAAATCGGCGGCATTCGGATCCGAAACCAAATTCAGACGATTAGAATTGACCAAAATATTCCGCACCGAAGCACCGACAGTATTGGGAGCGTCGGGCAGATAGCGGTCGATTTGGGTAGTTTCGGCCAAATACACCGTAGCATTGGGCTGATTGGCCAAAATGGCCGGCATATCATCCAAAACCTTGCCGGCAACTCTGGAGGCCAAAACATTGTAAACCTCGGGAGTTATGACATAGTTGGCCGCCTCATAACGCTCGCCGCGCTTGGGCAGCTGATATCCCTGATAAGAGGTGGTCATAGTATCGTTATAAATAACTTTTTCCTGAGTTTCGACGTTGATGTACTCGACGTTGCTTTTGGTGCGACACCAGCCGAGCATATTGCACAAATCGGGGCTTCTGACCTCACTGCAGGCTGTCAATGCCAAAACGCCCAACCCCAAAGCTAAAGATTTTTTCATTGTTTTTACTCCATATAGAATTTATTATAAACGCGTTATAAAAAAATAAAATAAGATTTTAAATTATTCACTGTTTGCTTTTTAGCATAAGTTATATTAATATCGCGTTAATTTTATGAATGTTTTTTTTAGGATTTAGGCAGGACTATTGAGATGATGAGCTTAGCTTTTATGATAATTTTGCTGGGGGGCGCCGCGGTTATTCCTCCCTTGCGCAAAAACAAGTTCTATTTGCTTAATGCCGCACTGGTGATGGTAGTGAGCTATTATGCGGAAAATAATGTGGTGCGTATTCCACCGCAAAATTTGCTGTCGGTAAAGTCGTTGATGCTGCTGTTAGTGTTTCATATAGTGTGCATCAATATCACCACTTTTGTGGCTTACGGGGTGGATAAAAAAGCGGCCATCAAACATCAGTGGCGAGTGCCGGAGGCCGATTTGCATACGCTGGAGTTTTTGGGCGGCTGGGTCGGCGCTTTTGTCGGGCAAAATTTTTTTCATCATAAAACAGCCAAAAAAAGTTTCCAACGGATTTACTGGCTGATGATAGTGATGGAAATTCTATTAGTGTGGGGATTGTATAAATATCTGGATCTCGGAAGGTTCAAGTTCTTTTGAAATAATACCTGACATCGTTGGGAAAAAACATTAAATCAAATTGACTCTTTTAGCTCATAAAGTATGATTATTTTTACAATAATTTATACTAACCAACGGAAATTGTTATGAGCAAATATTTAATAACCGGTGGCGGCTTCGGCAACAAAGGCGCGGAATCGATGGTATATACAGCCATATCGAAGATAAGAGCAGTTGAGCCGGAAGCCGAAATAACCGTGGTATGCTTTGTTGATTTCACCAATATTGATAAGGCAAATTTTGACCGCATAAAAATTGTGACGGCCTCTTTGAAAACCCGAAAGCGGCTTAACAGTCGGCTTAAGACCTGCTTTGACCTGCTTAAACGGCGTAAGCAAACAGTGCAACTTTATCAAGAGTTGAAAAGCTGCGATTGCGTGATTGATGTAAGCGGCTTTGCTTTGTCTTCTTACTGGAGCAAAACGACGAATTTGAAACTGCTGACCACCATTAATATGGCCAAGAGGTTCGGCAAAAAAGTTATTCTGATGCCGCAATCGTTCGGTCCTTTTGATTATAAAGAAAAGATGAACCGCTTGGTGATAAGCACTTTGAAGAAATGCGATTTGATTTTTGCCCGAGAGAAGGAAGGGTTTGAGTTGTTGGCGCAACAGGGATTAACCAATGTCGCTCTTTCGGCTGATATGGTGCTGCAAATGAACACCCCTTATGACCATATCTGGAAGTCGCTAAAACCCTTTACTGTAGCGCAAAATAAGGCCGTAATGGGGGGGGGGTAGGAGCGTACTGATTATCCCCTCCGAGAGGGTAAAAGAGCGCCTGAGAGAGGGTGAATTTGACAAATTATATACTGCAGCAATAGAAACTTTGTCGGCTGACGGATATAATGTTTATATCGCTTATTATGATTTGGGGGATCGCGATATCTGCGCAAAGCTGAAACAAAGGTTCGCCGCTTATGACAAAGTGTGTTTTATTGACCAAGATATAAGTTGCATTGAGTGGGATTCACTATTTGACAAATTTGATTTTTTAATTTCATCGCGATTTCATTCCATTGTGCACGCCTACAAACATTATGTTCCCTGTTTGGTAGTAGGTTGGGCGGAAAAATATTTGGAATTAACGAGGAGTTTGCAGCAGATGCAATTTGTGGTTGATTGCCGCACCCAAATCGACCAAAATGATTTTTTTGCCAAACTGCAAAAACTGATTAGCTCCAGAGACGAACAATCTTTGATTATTAAGCAATCGGTGAATAAAATTCAGAAAAACAGTTGTTTTGACAAAATGTGGAAGTGCTTGCGCGATGAATAGCATTGGCAAAACATTGGCAGAAAATATGTGCATTCAATGCGGGATTTGCGCCGCGGTTTGCCCCAAGAAGGCAATCACGTTAAAGAAAAAGGCTTATGATTTTTTGCCGCAAATAAATGCTGATTGTGTTGACTGCGGCGTTTGTCTGAGAGTATGTCCGCAACAAACGAGATTTCCCATCGACGATAAAATTCCGCTACCGCAACAAATTTTGGGCGAATATGACAGCATTTGGGCAGTAAAGTCCAAAGACAAAAAAATCCTATCCTCGGGAATGAGCGGCGGAGCAATTACCACCATTGTTACGCGGATGCTGGGCAATGGTTACGGCAAGGCCTTTTTGCTGGATGGTTATGCTTATGAGACCCAAATGCAAACTAAAGCATTTAAGGCGGGTGATGATTTGAACAACACGCCCAAAAGCCGATATCTGACCATCTCGCATCAAAAATGCGCCGAATATATGTGCCAACATCCTGATGAAAAAATCATTATTGTCGGCACCGGATGCGCCATAAACGGTTTAGTCAATTTGATGGACTTAAAAAAGCTGCACCGAGAAAATTATCTGTTATTGGGGCTGTTTTGCGATAAGACCATGCATTACGGGGTGGTGGAATATTTCAAGCAAAAAATTAAGAAGGATTATGGCACAGGGATTGCTAAATTGTATTTTCGCACCAAAGACAAATCCGGATGGCCAGGGGATGTGCGGATAGAGCTGGATGATGGACGAATCGTGGATTTGCCGCGCCAAGCACGAATGGAGGTCAAAGACTTTTTTATGCCGGAGTGCTGTTTATATTGTCTGAATAAATTAAACCTCCGGTGTGATATTGCTTTTGGAGATAATTATATCAAAGAATTTGAAGACAAAGAAGGCGGCAGCAGTCTTATTGTTCGCACTAAAACAGGCCGAGTTGTTTTTGAAAGCACAAAAGATGCTTTTACAGCGATTGAAAACAGCGAAGAACAACTGCTCGGCTCGCTGGGGCTGGGAAACCGCGAGAGAAATTTGGCGTTTGCTCGCCTCAAAGGCTTGATAGACGGAAAACCAATCGTAAAAAGAAAATATTGCCGCCGTTATACCCAAGCGCTGCGCAAAATTAAAATCGGACACAAAGCCGATGTTTATAAATCAGTGCAGCGGGATATAAGAAAAACCGCCCTGCTGGATAAATTAAAAAAATGGTTTAAGCTCAAGAAAAAATAAAAAAGGCGCTAAAATGTAACAACCATCGCGAAAGCGAAAATTGTTGCCAACATCAGCGCCGAAGCAAATTCAGCTTGAATTATGAAATGAAGCGGAATTTGCGGTTAACTCTGCGGCTTGGAATTACATACAGAATACCAAAATGCCGTTTACTAAAATTGTAACTAACATAAGCTGTAAATTTTAAGAGTTAAACATTTAATTATTAATCAAAAACAACACAAAAATGCATTATTTTCTTTTGATTTTTCACCCCTATAATTGTTTAATAACATGAATACGCCGGAGTGAATACATCATTTAAAACCATTTGTAAAGACTAAAAAAGCTCTTAATCACGCATCAAGAGCTTTTTTTTGTTTTTGAAGTCAGCTTTTTTATGATTGGTCGGGCTAGAGAATCTTAATGTTGCCGGCGGCAATTCTGCCCCTGTCATCATAGAGCTCATAACCGACTTTTTGGCCGTCATTGAGGCGGTGCAGCCCGATTTTTTCTAATTGGGTTATATGAACAAACACATCTTTTTTATCTGCTTCGGGCTCAATAAATCCATAGCCTTTTTTACAGTTAAACCATTTTACAGTCCCTATCAACATATTATAAAATCCTTCCTGTTGGGGTTATTTACCAAAAACAATATAGCGGCGAAATGAGGGATTGTATATACAACATTTTTCGAACAAAGGGTGCTAAATTTTAGCACCCTGTTATATAAGAATTTTGCCTGTAAAGGTTATTTGTTTTTGGCAATCTGCTTATCTAAACGCTCCAGCTCGTCAATGTAGCGCGAGATAAGGTTGAGGCCGAAATCCCAAAACTCGGGCGACTTGGCATTCAGCCCGAACGGTTTGAGCAGCTCATCATAACGGGTGATACCGGTTTTTGACAACATATCAAGATATTTATCGGCAAAACTTGCATCGCCGCTGTTTTGATAAACCTGATAAAGCGAATTGACCAAGCAATCGGCAAAGGAATAAGCGTACACATAAAACGGCTTCCAAAAGAAATGACCAACCTGAGCCCAGTTGTTTTCGGTGACGGCGTCAATATTGACATATTTACCTAAAGAGGCTGACATCTCCTCGCGCCAAATTTGCGCCAATCGGGTTTGAGACACCTCCCCTGTACGACGCTCGGCGTGCACGCGGGTTTCAAAGAAATGAAAGGCAATCTGCCGAATGGAAGTGTTAATCATATCATTAACCTTTCCGGCAATCAGACAAAGTTTTTCTTTAGGATCGGTGGCCTGCCGCAGCAGTGACTGGAAGGTGAGCATCTCGGCAAAAACCGACGCCACCTCGGCCAAAGTCAGCGGAGTGGCATCATTGAGGTCGCCTTGTTTGGAGCTCAGACGCATATGGCAACCATGCCCCAGCTCGTGCGCCAAGGTTAATACGTCATTTTGCCGGCCAGTAAAATTAAGAAACAGATAGGGATGGTAGGCCTCGGGCAAAGGCATGGCAAAAGCCCCGCTGCGTTTGCCGTCGCGCGGCGGAACATCAATCCACGATCTTTGCGGATTGAAAAAGTCTTGTGCCAGCTCATAAAGGCGCGGCGAAAATTCTTGATAGGCCTTGAGCACCACCGCCACTGCCTCATCCCAAGAATAATGCTTGTCAACCTCAAAGGGTAACGGCGCATTACGGTCCCAATATTCCAATTTTTTAACCCCCAGCCATTTGGCTTTCAGCTTGTAAAAACGGTGGGCAATATCACTATAACGGGAGCGCACTGCCTCGCTCAGGGCCGCGACTGATTTGTCATCAACCCGATTGGCAATGTTTTGCGAAGAAACCGGAGACTTAAAACCGCGTTTAATGTCTTCTATGGCCTTGTCTTTAATCACCATATTGTAATTGAGGACAAACAACGGTGCATTTTCGGTGCATACACGGGCAATCTCGCGGCCGGCTTTGGCTCGCACGGCCGCATCTTTGTCCAAAGTGAGCTTAGAAATTTCAGCATCATTATACTCTTTGCCGTCTACCACATATTTGAGACGCGCCGAAGTTTCCTCGTACAAACGCTCCCATCCTTCGCCGGAAGTAACGGATTTTTCGTGCAAAATTTCTTCTATTTCCTCGGAAAGTTCATAATCTTTGAAAGTGCGAATCCGCATCAGCCAAGGTTTGAAATAAGCGGCCTTACCATCTTTCATCCAAAGGTCAATGGTGCTTTGCGGCAAGGCATTGAGTTCAAGCGAAAGAAAAATGACGGGTTTGCTGTAATCATTGAGTTTTTCGGAGATATTTTGATAAAAAGTCATCGCTGCAGAATTTTTCATTTGGGTGACCATTGACAGATAGGCAAACACGCCTAATTTGTTGCCCAAAACGGAGCGCGCTTCACAATCGGCGGCCATTGCGGCAAATTCCTGAGCCGACAGTTGTGCCAGTTTGCCCTTGTACTTTTTGGCAAAGGCCGTGGCCGACTTTTGGTAGAGGGTCAAATCGCGGGTGATTTGCGGGTCATCAAGCCCGCGGTACAAATCGCTTAAATCCCACGCCGGCAATTTCTCATTGCGGGAGTTGGCGGCTGAGGTCTTGTTCAATCGAGGTTTCGACATAGTCTAAATCCTTTCGCAGTTGTTTGAGTTTTTCCAATTCGACGACATCGTCCGGATGGTTGGCGGAATATTCTTCCCAACTTTGAACATCCGGATTGTCCAAAGACAAAACCGGTGGTTCGGGCGTAAAAAGATAATTACTCCAAGGATAAGGCTGCCGGCCGGCGAGCCACCGAGAAAAACCTTGCGCGACAATCGAAATATCGCAAACCGTGCTTTTGACGATTGCCTTGGTGCTGCAAAACAGCGTACGTTCGCAGTCATTAATCTGCTCAATAAGCTCTCCGGTGCAATAGACAAACCCGCGATTTTGCGCATCGTATTTGGGAGATATGGCCACCAGAATTATCAGCAGAACAAAAAAAACTGTAACTACACCGACTAATCCGCCGAACCAGTGCTGTTTGATAAAATTCATCAATTATCCTTGATTTTGCTGACGTTTTTTATAAAGTTCCTCCAACAGAGCCAACTCTTCCAAAGTGTTGGCGGCCGACGCCTCTTCGAGTGAACACTCCACCGCTGAACACTTGAGCCCTTTGCGCAAAGCGATTTCGATTGCATCGGTGAGGTAATATTCTTGCGCGGCATTGGAATTGCTGATAGCGCTCAAAATTTCGAACATTTTGGCACCATCAAAACACATAATACCGGAATTGCAAAATGTAATAGCCTTTTCTTCGTCAGTGGCATCTTTAAATTCAACAATGCGTTTGAGCTCGTCACCCTCCATCACCAAACGCCCGTAACGAGCCGGATCAGCCGGACGAAAGCCCATACAAACTACCGAATAGCCCTGAGCACGGCGCTTGAGCAATTTGCGGATGCTGGCCTTGGTATAGAGCGGCTGGTCGCCGAAAATAACCAAAATATCGCCCTTAAAACCGACAAATTCAGAACTGGCCGCCAGCACTGCATGACCGGTGCCGAGCTGTTTTTCCTGAACACAGGTGGTATGAGGAGCAACCACTTGCTTAACTGCTGCACCGTCGGGCGAAATTACCGTGACGATTTTGTTGATTTTCAGTTCTTCCAAGGTGTCGATAATGTGACGTATCATCGGCTTGCCGCCCACCGGCATCAAAACCTTGGGTAAATCCGACTTCATTCGAGTGCCCTTGCCCGCTCCCAAAATAATGGCGCCGATTTCTTGTGAATTTATCATTTTTTATGCTCCTTTTTTATAACTTTTTAATAACTTATAATTTATATTAACAAATATAACCAAACAGTTAACAGTGAGTTTAAAGTTATGAAGAAATTTTTTGTTGCAATATGTTTCTGTCTGATGTGCGGCACGGCGTGGGCGCGAATTACTCCGATTTCGCAATATTCCGGCTCGTTGCGGCAACAATCGAGTTCATCCCCTAAGGTGAGGGTGCTCAGCTATGAGGAATTTTCGGATTTCTTGGAAAAGCAGCCGCGCCACGTGGTGTTGATGAAACGCGAGGATATCAGCAGCAGCAATACCAGCGTGGTTCCGTGGGACAGACATTCTAAGGAAGATGATAAAGGCATTTTTCAAAAAATTTATGATGATGCAATATCACGCGTGGCCTCAAGCCGTGATACACAGCGCCAAGATGTATCAATGCCGATGGAATATGTGCAGATGGATGCCGCGCAAAAGCAACAAACTTGGGATGACGGCAGTGTGCCAACCATTACCGTTACTCTGCCACCTTATAACAAAAAAGCGAAAGCTCCGGCGATTGAACATATCCCCTATATGATGAGTGTGGTCGAAGTGCTGAACAATGGTTTGACGCGTATTCGCGAAACGGTGGTGGTTATAGCCAACGGCCAAAAACTGAAAAACGGTTTGACCAAAATTGTCCCTGCTAAGGTTTTTACCACCGACGGCAAGGTACAAACTTTGGATTATTCTATTGTAAATGTATCGGTTAATAATGAGCCGATTGCCTATCATTTGGCTACCAACGGCACCAATATTTTGATGGTGCCGGATGATGATGCACCGCTGGTTCCGGGGGTTTATACTTATAACTTCGAATATTTGGTGGATAATCTGCTGATTGAAGGCGATGATGCCTACCGGATGTATTGGAATGTGGGAGGCGGCGGATGGAATCTGGTGGTAGACCGGCTGGGCGCTACTTTGCTGTTGCCGCAGAAGGATGCTTTGCTGGGGCATAATGTATTTTTCGGCAATGCGCTTAATCTGTATCAAGACAGTGTACAAATTATGAAAAACGGGCTGTTGGGAACATCGTACGTGGCGGGACGGCCGCTGTTTGTGGGCGAAGGAATGTACCTGACGGCCGAGATTGACAAACAGGCGATTTATCCGTTCAGCGGCTGGCAAAGGTTTATGCATAGCTTTTATGATTACGGCGATGTAATTTTGAGCATATTGGGCGGAATATTTATCATCGGATCGATGTGGCTGTCGTGGCGTTATATCCGTGCACAAAAGAAACTGGCCAAATACACCCTGCCCAAGACTGCGATGGTGATGCGCTATCTGCTGAACAATAAATTTGACAGCAAGTCGGTGTGCGGATTTTTGCTGGAAATGTATAAGAAGAATATTATTGATATTCAGCAGGCCGAATCGACCATTTTACTGATTAAACGAACCGATAATCTCAAAACGCTGGACAATACCTCGCAAAAGGCTTTGAAAGCCCTGTTCCCCGCGCATGAGACCATCTTTAATGTCAATAAAAATACCAAACTGGTTATGGAGCGATTTGCCAAAATCTTGCGCAAGGGGCTGCTTAAGCAGATGAAAATTTTTGCGATGAAGCTCAACTTCGGATATGCGCTGATGAGTGTGTTGTTTGTGCTGCTGGCCGAGGCTTTTATTGCCTATTTCAAAATTGCTTCAGGGTATGTGTTTGCCGTTTTGGCTGTTACCTCGCTGATATGTTTTTGCGCCATATGGCTGTGGAATATTACCTTGCCGAAGATAATCGGCGCGGCGGTTAAGCTGTTGGTGGCAGATATTTTCGCGCTATCGCTGATAATAATGTCGGCCGTGGTTCATCCTTTGGCGGCGGTATTTTTGCTGATGACTATCATACTTATCAGTGTAGCACTGCATTTTTATGCCAAACGTTACGGGCTTATTCAATACTACATAAATGATGTGAAACAGTATCGCGACGGAGTGGCGCAGAATGCCGAGAATATCGTACTGGGCAAAAACTTTTTGAACTATCAATCGGCGATTTGGGCTTTGGACTTGGAAAATGAAATCAAGCCGTTGAAGACTGCCGAGTTTTATAAGATACCGGTGATGGAAGAAATTGTCAAAATTATGGGTGCTTAGACTTGGAGACAGGAAGCCTGCCGTTGTAGTTCAAAGCGTAGCTTACCACATGGAAACCAAAAGGATTGAGTTCGTAAGCAGCCAGTGGTGCATCGGGAGCATACCCCTCGTAGGCGATGCGCAAGTGAGCCTGCCAAGCCGAGCTTGAGGAGGTCGGTTGCCCGTTTTTGGTAATCAGGTTGCGAAACCTGACCTGATACAGTCCGTTGCCCAGCGGGGTAATGTCATCTATAATCACCGTAGAACGATAACCTTTGCGCAGATATTTGCGCAACTTGTCAATATCAAACTGGGTCAAAAATTTTCCCCAGACATCGGAACTGTTATAGGCGCGAAACAGCGATTTTTCGCTAAAACGAGTATGCAAGTCGACATAAGAATCGGGCAAAGTATGTCGAAGAGAAATATATTGGCGGATAAAACTTTCGCTTTGCAGTCCCAAGGCCGAGGTTTGAACCATGGTCGAGGGCATATTGCGCAGCTCATCATTTTGCTGCCGCAGCAAATGCGGTTTGGCTCCCTCCAGCGGAATAAGCAAATAGATGGTCAAGCTCAAAATCACGGTAAAACATATATTGATGGCCCCCAAAATTACCAAAATCCGCGAAGACCAAAGATAGCGGCGCTCCGGCATGGCGTTGATGTGGCATACGGCAGGGTACAACCCCAGTTTATCGGGGCTTTGGGCATCTTTGTAGTGAAAAAGTGCGACAATTCCCTCAAACATCCGCTTTTCCCCTGTCGATTAATAATCCTCAAAACCGTCCGGAGAGCCGAGAAACAGCAGATGGTAGCCATAGACCACAAAGCCTGTAGGATTATTCTCCCGCGTATATTTGTTGTCGTAGTCAACCAGCGCAAAAGCCGTGCGCAGATAGGCCTGCCAAAAGGAGATTTGCGGCAAAGAAACATTGGGATAATAGTCCAAAGTGGCAAACCTGACTTGCCATGCGCCCATGGAAATCGGCCGCACCCATTTGATATCAACTTCGCGGCGCATTCCTATGGGATAATTTGAAACTTCCGGATTTTCGACCTTAAATCTGTTATAAACATCCGAAGAAGACATCCAATACAATTTGGAGCCGACCATTTGATTTAAGCGGGTCAGACTACGATTGGCATAAATACGATGACGCGCCAAAACATATTCACGCACGAAATACTCGTTTAAGAGCTCCTTGGGCTGAGTTTTAACTTCTAAGGCAGGCAACATTCTTAAGGCATCGGTATCCTCATCCACCGTGAAAATACGCGGATTGGCGCCGCGCTGCGGCAACATAACATAGATAGTGGAAACCAACATCAAATTAAAGCATATGCTTAAACACGCAAAGATGACCAGCAAACGCGAACTCCACAAATAGCGGCGTTCGGGAATGGCATTGACGTGAACGGCCTCCGGATAGAGCCCGAGTTGATCGGGACTGCGTTTTTGCTTGTATTTGAAGACGGCTTGCAATAAATCCAACATATTGTTTTGTCCGATGTAAGAGGTTACACAAACTGTTACCGTTACAGTATAGGCTTTGAGGAGTATCTTTTTTATTAATTTTATACAACAAAGTTGAATAAAAGCAAATAAATACTGTTAATATTCAAAATAACGGTATATTATGACGGCAGTTAATTTTATTCCGTAAGGGTTGAAATATGAGAAAAATACAGATTTTGGGCTTGGCTGCAGTGTTGTTGATAACCGCTTGTCAGGGTAGCGGATATGAGGATGTGAGCGTGCCGGCGCCGGCCTCTTATACCGATTGGGACAGAGCCATAAGAATTGATACGGATATGCAGGCGATGTATGCCAACACCCCCTCGAAGATTACCAAGCCGATTGATATGTATATGGCTTTTGCCTTGGCGCTGAAATACAATTATACCCGCCGGCTGACCAGCTATCAGCAAAGTATGATTGAGATGGGGATGTCGCCGGAAAATCGTCTGCCGGAAATTTTCTCTTCTGCGGGATATGTCAACACGGAAAATCGTTCGGCAATGGATTCCGAACTGAAGCTGGCGTGGAATATACTGGATGTCAGCACCGTATATTATCAGAGCAAAGATGCTTGGTATCAGGCCAGTGTGGCCTATGAGCAGAGCCGCAAAGTAATACACAACCTGATGCAAGAGACCCGCACTTTGTATTGGAAGGCACTGAGTGCCCAGCGTATACTGCCGGTGATTGATGATATGATTGAGTATATGTCGCTTGATATTGACGAGATGAACGCCTCGACCTCCGAATTGGCCAAGGCCGGCAAGAGCTTGTCGGTGGAGCAACTGGATAAAAAGCGCAAGTTTATGACAGCAATCAAGAATCTGACCGCCATCAAACGCGATTTGGAGACGGCAAATGTGCGGCTGGCCTCTTTGATGGGCTTCCATCCGTCGACCGAATTTAAGCTGGTGGGCAAAGAAGACGGCAACTATGATTTGCCGGAAATCAAAAGTTCGCTCTCCGAAATGGAGTGGGTAGCACTGAATAATCGTCCGGAGTTGAGGGCACGGGATTTGGTGACCAATGTAGATGAAGTTATCGCCTCGTTTAAGGTGCTGGCGAATCCGGGGAATGAAAAATATTTGAATGACTCCAATTATTATAACCGCGTATGGTCCAAAAAGGCCAAAGAAATAGGGTTGGAAGTGTTTGAAAATGTGAGGGATCCCAAATATTTCGAAGCAGAATCCCTGCGCCGTCAGCGGATGACCAATTTGATATTGACGCAGGTTTATGTAGCTTGGGCGAGATATATGTCAGCAACCGAAGATTATCGCATTGCGCACGAACTGGCCAAAGCCTCGGAAGATATTGCCGAAGATGTGGCAGTATCGACCGGTGCGCGTTCGACCAAATCGCAGTTTGAGGCCGCCTCTGCTATTGAGGATGAGGCAAATGCCATGCTGGCTTATGTCGACTTGCAGGATGCTTTGGGCAGCTTGTATTCCACTTTGGGGATGGACGCGATACCTTATTATATGCTGAACGAAAAACCCTCGCAGATTGCGGTATATTTGCGCGGTGTATTGGAAAAATGGCGCAAGGGTGAATTTTTACCCGACAATCGGCCGTATTTGTTGGATGTTCCGGCCAAACGGCCTCCGGTTAATTTGTCATCACCGAAATTGATGCCTGATTTGGATTTGGAAAGCGGCAGACGGTTTGAAGTGGTAATTCCGGAGAGTGTGTTCAAAAAAATGAATTTCAGCGGACCGGTTACAGTTAAGGCCGGATTGATTGATGATTCGCCGTTGCCGGAGTGGATTATGTATGATGAGGCACGCAAGAGCTTTGTGGGACAGGCGATGCCGGGCGGAGTAGGAAAATACACCATTAAGGCTTATTTGACCGATGCGGAGGGCACCACCGGATATATAACTTTTACTATCCGCATCAAAGATGTTTATGTGCCCTCGGTTAAACTGCGCGGTTTGAGCGAAGGGCGTGAGGCTTTGGTATTGAAACGCTGCCTTGGCGCACAATGCACCGATGAATATATCAGTGAGGAGATTATCGGCGAGGACGTTTACAAATCGGCGTATTGATAAATGATTGCCGGTCTTTAGGGTAAAGACGCTTAAAGTGGATAAGACATGGAGTTTAAGAGAAAAAAAATCCCGTCATATTTGATGCTAGGCACGATTGCACTGGTGGTGATATGGTTTAATGTGTCGTATTTCAGCCACCGTATTTCCAGCAATCCGCAGAGTATTTCCGAATATGATTTGAGTGACGAAGATGTTGCTCCGCCGGAAGATGCGGCTACGGCAGGGATTTTTTATCCGGCAGATATTTATCAGCAGCGCGGAGCGGACGGATTTATCAAGCAACAGCCGGCCGCTAATCCGTATTGTCCGAAGATTATGGTGTTACCGCACTTTGGCTATCGCTATGCATCAAAGATTGCCAACAGCAGCTATCGGCGGCTGGCCTCTTGTGCCGATAAAATCAAAACAGTATTTATACTAACTCCGGCGCATAGTGAAATTGAGGCGGTGTGGCTGCCGAAAGCGACTGTTTTAAAAACCCCGCGGGGAGAAATAAAAGTTAATAAGGAAATTGTCGGCGAGCTGGCCGCTAATGATGCGATATTTCGCAAAAAGAAACATATTTTACAGCAAAATTCGGCCTTAAAAATTCAGTTGGTTTATTTGCAACAAACTTTGCATAATTTCAAAGTGGTGCCGCTCAGTTATGGCAAGATAGTTGCAAAGGAACTGGCAGAGATTTTGTCGGCGTATCTGAAAGAGCCTCAAAGTTTGTTAATAATTTCGGCAGATTTGAACCAGAGCATTACCGGCAACGACAAACCACAAGAAAACACCGATACGGATATGACGATAAATCCGCATAATGATTGCGGAAACGCTGCCATTGAGACAGCTAAATTGCTGGCCAAAAGTTTGGGATTGGTGCCGCAAATGATTGATGTGACAAATACCGCAACCGAACAACGATTGTCAGATGGGTTTGCCGGTAGCGGTTGGGTGTATGAGGAGACTATGCCGGTGGTTGAGTTGCAAGGGCTGGAGTTATATGACCATAATGTGCAGAATTTTGCCCGACACCAACACAGTGACCTGTTGCAAGTAGTCAACAACAGCATTAAATCGGCCAAAAAGCATCGACACTATCGCGTAAAACGCAAACAATATAGTGACTATATGTTTAATCGCGGAGCCTCGCTGATAACGGCATATTTCAGCAACAACGAGAGCTTATCCTTCGGCTCGTTGGTGGGGCTTAAGGCAATTGCGGCTGATATATCGGACAATATATATCGTCTGCTGATGGAAAATGAGGCGCTGAAAACCAAGGGCGGGCTTGATGCTATCAGTATTGAGCTGCTGACAGATTTGGAAGAGGTTGAGTATGACAGCTTGGATGACCTGCTCGCGCAAATTATTCCGCACAAGGACGGAGTGGTTATTCGCAGCGGCGAGCGTGAGGGAATGTTGCCGCCGGCAAGCTGGAAAAATTACAAAACCAAAGAAGAATTTTTGACTAACTTAAAAATTAAAGCCGGTCTGAGCCCGACTTATTGGTCAGACGATGTAAAAATTTTCAGATTTAGAACAGTAGAGGTGAAACAATGACTACAATAAACGGATTTGAAATAGCGTTGAGCGAAGAACAATTGGACAAGATGATTAATGAACAGATGATGCCTGTTGAGATGATTGATACCGATTTTGACGGATATAAAAAATTGGCTGAAGGGGATAAAAAGGCGTTGGCTCATTTGGTGATGGCGGCCAGAATAATTAATGATGCGGCTTTGGAACAAGACCATCCGCTGAATCTTGTGATGAAAAAAGAATTGGAAAAGGCGGCTTCTTCCAATACTTATGCCGCCAAGGCTTTGAAGATTTTTAATTCGCTCAACGGAGTGGCCGGCTTCAACGGAATTGCCCCACAGCCGATAGAAATATTTGCCGGTGTGCATATCTACAAAGGCCGCAACTTTTATCCGACAGATTTGAGTGCAGAGGAATTTCATCAGATTATACGCCGGATGCTGGCGCGAGGCAAAACCGAACAGCTGCGCAAAATTTTGTCGGCGCGCAGTATGGTACGGCGCCAAGGGGATGAACTAATCGCGATAGATTACACCGAATATTTTGCCGATATTTTTAGCAAGGCTGCCAATGAATTGGAAGTGGCCGCCCATTATTCAACCAATGAGGAATTTAAGGATTATCTCGGATGGCAAGCACAAGCGCTGCTGCAAAACAACGAGGATATGGATATGCTGGCCGACAAACACTGGGCGGTATTGCAAAATACACCTTTGGAATTTACTTTGTCGCGGGAAAATTATGATGACGAAATGACCCCGACGATTTTTGATGATTCCGATTTGGTTAAGCTGTTGGAAGAGCATAATATTGAAGTTACGCCTAAAGATATGCTGGGAGCGCGCGCTGGTATTGTTAACCAAAAGGGCACCGAGCTTATCTTAAAGTTTAAGTCACAGATGGCTCAACTGGCAAAATTAATGCCGCTGGCAGATAAATATGAGCAAAAAATCGAATCGGACGAAGAGGTCAAACAAACAATGGTGGATGTCGATTTGGCAACTTTGCAGGGTGACTATGCCCAATGCCGCGGTGGGATTACCACCGCACAGAATCTGCCGAATGATGACAAATTGGCGGTTAAGACCGGCGGCGGCAGGCGCAACGTTTTTCACAGGCAAGTGCGGATGTCGGGAGATAAAGACCGCACTAAAAAAATGCTTGATGCCCTGCTGGAGCAAGAATTTCATCGCTATTATGATGATGAGGCCGAACATATATTTGTTATCGGGCATGAAAACGGACACTCGTTGGGGCCGGATGCCGGATATAAAACCGCTTTGGGATTATACCAGCACACTATTGAAGAAAATAAAGCCGATGTGGTCTCGATTTCTATGATGCCGGAATATGTTAAATCCGGTGTAATCAATGAAGAAACGCTGCGCAAGGTTTATACGACTTGGATTATGCGATTGCTGCTGAAAGCTAAGCCGCAACCCAGTCATCCGCATCGTATGGGTGATTTAATTCACTTTAACTGGCTAATAAAACATGGTGCCATTGTTATCACTGCGGATAATAAACTACGCATAGATTTTGCTTTGATGCCGAAGGTGATGCGGCAAATCTTGGTTGAAACCATAGAGGTGCAACTGTCAAAATCGCCAAAGCGCGCGCGGCAATTTATTGAAGAAAACGGCGAGTGGGGAGAGCTGCACGAATATATTGCCTCAACCTTGCAAAGAATCGGCATTAAACCTTACAAAGATATCAGGACATATTTGTAATGTATTTTCGGATGAAAGATATTTTTGCCATCGGTATCGGGCCTTCGAGCTCGCATACGGTAGGACCGATGCGGGCGGCCAAGCGTTTTGCGGATAATTTGCTCAAGGCGGTGCCAATTGAACAGATATCAAGAATTAAAGTTGAGTTGTACGGCTCGCTGGCGTTGACGGGAATCGGCCATGGAACTTTGAGGGCGGTTGTTTACGGTTTGATGGGGCTGTGCGCCGAAGAGATTGACACCAAACGACAATATTACGCCGAAGTAGAACAGACAAAAAAACTAACGTTAAACGGCAAAAAAGAAATCAAATTTGATGTGAACAAAGATATGGTGTTGCACAAGGATAAATTTTTGCCGGAACACGCCAACGGAATGAAATTCAGCGCTTATAACAAGCAAAAACCAATCTTAAGTGAGGTATATTTTTCCATCGGCGGGGGAGAGGTGTTGCGCGCAGACGAAATGTCGCAGGAAAGCAAGCGCGTGGTTTACGATGTGCCGCACCAATTTGACAGTTGCCGCGAGCTGCAGGAAATATGCGAAAAATATGACTTAAGCATAGCGGATGCAGTGTTGCAAAATGAGGTATGCCTTCAGCCGCAAAAAGAGGTTTTCGCCTATTTGCAAAAAATCGAGATGATTATGGATGAGGCAATTGACGCAGGGATGCGCGCCGGTGGGGTGTTGCCCGGTGGGTTGAGAGTAAGACGGCGCGCACCGGAAATATATCGCAAGATGAAGCAAAACTTTTTGACCAATCGGCAAGACGGAATGGAAATAATTGACTGGATAAATCTGTGGGGTTTTGCCGTTGCCGAAGAAAATGCTGCGGGCAGCCGAATTGTGACGGCGCCGACGATGGGCTCTTCGGGAATTTTGCCGGCGGTACTGCGTTATTACAAAAGGTTTGCGGCACATAAATCCCCTCTGCAGGTTGAAGATGGGGTGGTAAAATTTTTTGCCACCGCAGTGGCAATATGTTCGCTCTATCGCACCAATGCATCCATATCCGGTGCCGAGGTCGGATGTCAAGGCGAGGTGGGCGTGGCTTGTTCGATGGCAGCTGCCGGATTGGTGGCGGCGATGGGCGGAAGCAACCGTCAAATTGAGCAGGCGGCAGAAATTGCCATTGAACATAACTTGGGTCTAACTTGTGATCCGGTATGCGGCTTGGTACAAATTCCTTGTATCGAGCGCAATGCGATGGGGGCGGTAAAAGCTGTAAACGCCGCCCGACTGGCAATGAACGGACGCGGTGAGCACAATGTGTCGCTGGATGACGCTATCCGAACAATGTATGTTACTGGTCGCGATATGAGCTCGCGCTATAAGGAAACATCTACCGGCGGACTGGCGGTGAATATTGCCACTTGTTAAAAGGATGCATTATTTGCTTGCGTAAATTTTGATTGATGGTTTAATTGAGGTGTTGGCAACAGCGGAATTGAGGTTGGGACTATGTTGAAAAAATTGTTTAACGGTGAATATGCTTTGAGAGCAACTTTTTGGAAGTTTGGTATTTTCGGCTTGGTAATTTTGTATTATGCGTACAAGATGCTGCGGCGGATGGCCGGCAGTAATGCGGACGGTTACGGGGTTATCAATGCTTTTCGCAACCTTAATGTGACCGGAGTTGCCAGTTTGAATGTTTTTTGGCTGTTGGCTTATTGGACAGTAGCCTTGTTTGCCGTGATTTATTCGTGCGGTATCATTAAAGCGGTTTTTAAAACTGCGGCGAATTATGAAAAAAGTATTTGGCTGGCGCAGTTGGCCCGCATCGGCATTCTCGTTGCGGTGGCGTGGATGTGGTATATGATTATATATGGATAATCAGCAATGAAAAAAGTTGGTATTTTGGCATTGATATTAGTATTGTGCGGATGTATTGAGGTCGGAAAATTTACGCCGGAGCGTCACGCATTACACGAATATGGCAAACCAAATTGCGAGCATCAGCCGGACAGATGTATTAACGGGGTGGCTTGGTAAAAAATCAGCGGCGCACGGCAAACTCACTGAAGTTGCTACGCAGATAGCTCAACAAGCGCTCATCACTAAGTAGTTTTTCGCACATATCATCACTGGTTGAGGTATCGGAGGCTATCGGGCGGTATTTTTGCAGAAAATATTTTTTCACCCCTTTGGCGTGAAGGTTTTGGGCGATAGCATACAGGTCGTCGATGGTTAAAAAACGCGGGTCGCAAGTGGTGCGGCATTCGAAATTTCCGCCCCAAGACAACAGTAAATCCAAACTTTTTTGCACATTTTTGAGATGATTGGCGCCAGTGATAACTTGATATTTACGCGCATCAAAATCGGTTTTGATATCCAGACCCACCCAATCAACCAACGAAAGCACATCGGCCAAATGTTCGGGGCGATATCCTCCGGTATGCAAACCTATCTTGAAGCCCAGCGAGCGGACTTGACGCATATAATCAGCCAAACAATCTTGCAACAAAGGTTCGCCACCGGAGAAGGTAACCGCATCCAACCGCCCTACTCTTTTTTGCAAAAAGGCGTAAAACTTGTCCCACGAAAAGTCATTTTCAGGCAGAATATCACGAATGGAGGCATTGTGGCAGAACGGACATTTCCACGGACAGCCCTGCATAAAGATAACCGCGCTGAGAGTATTGGGAAAATCAACGGCGCTGAATTTCTCAACGCCGCCGATAACAATCTTAGAATTGTTCATTTGAGGTTATTCTGCCGCAATCGCTTCAGCATCACAATCACAATGACAAGCGCATCCTTCTACCGCTTTAAGTTCAGAAAAACATACGCGAGAATCGAACTCAGACTTTTTACCTACATTGAACTCAGAATAAGGGCGGAGATATCCCATTACACGGGTCCAAACTTCGCAGGGTTGTCTTTCTTCGTCTTTTAAGGTAATGTCTTCAAAATTAATAGTTGTCATTTTTTTCTCCAATGTTTTGATAAATTGTAATACAAAGTTTGTTCTTAAGCAACATCTTTTCTGGATGCCGCGGCGCGTTTGGCTGCCTTCTTTTCTTCATCACAAATCGGGCAGTATTTGTGTTCTCCCGAGATATATCCATGCTTGGGGCAAATGGAAAAAGTGGGAGTAATAGTAATATATGGCAAACGATAGTTGGTTAAGACACGTTTGACAATGTCACGGCATACCTTAGCCGAGGAGATGCGCTGCCCCATATAAAGGTGCAGCACGGTGCCACCGGTATATTTGGTTTGCAAGGTGGACTGCAAGTCCAAGGCCTCGAACGGATCGTCGGTATAGCCGACCGGCAGCTGTGATGAATTGGTATAAAAAGGATTTTCTTTAGTTCCGGCTTGGATAATGTCGAGATAGCGCTTTTTATCAGCCCGTGCAAAACGAGTGGTAGCGCCTTCGGCCGGAGTGGCCTCCAAGTTGTACATATGGCCGGTTTCTTCTTGAATCTTGACCAACTTGTCACGAATATAATCCAAGAATTTGATGGCAAAATTCTGCCCCCATTCATCGGCAATTTCGTGCTCGTCATTGGTGTAGTTGCGAATCATCTCGTTCATACCGTTAACACCGATGGTCGAGAAGTGGTTGCGCAAAGTACCAAGATAACGTTTGGTATAGGGGAACAATCCGCCGTCAATCAGCCGCTGGATGAGCTTGCGTTTGATTTCCAAGGAAACTTTTGCCAACTCCAACAGCTCGTCCAAGCGCGCATAAAGTCCGGCCTCATTGCCTTTATAAACATAGCCCAAACGAGCGCAATTGATGGTAACCACGCCGATGGAGCCGGTCTGTTCAGCCGAGCCGAACAAACCATTGCCGCGAGCCAACAACTCACGCAAGTCTAATTGCAAACGACAGCACATAGAACGAATCTGACCGGGTTTCAAAACCGAATTAATAAAGTTTTGGAAATAAGGCAGTCCGTATTTGGCGGTCATCTCAAACAACAGCTCGGTATTCTCGTCTTCCCAAGGGAAATCCGGTGTCATATTGTAAGTGGGAATCGGGAAAGTGAACGGACGCCCTTTGATGTCGCCTTTCATCATAACTTCCATATAGGCCTTGTTAATCATATGCATTTCTTCTTGCAGTTCGCCATAGGTGAAAGGCTGCTCAACACCGGCAATCAGCGGGTGTTTGTCGCGCAAATCCTCGGGGCAAACCCAATCGAAAGTAAAGTTGGTAAACGGTGTTTGCGAGCCCCAGCGCGACGGCACGTTCAAATTATAAACCAATTCTTGCATACTTTGATAAACTTGCTTATAGGAGAGTTTGTCCTTGCGGATATAGGGAGCCAGATAAGTATCCACCGAAGAAAACGCCTGTGCACCGGCCCACTCGTTTTGCAAGGTACCCATAAAATTGACCATTTGCCCGATGGCGGCACTCAGATGTTTGGCCGGACCGGCTTCGGCCTTTCCGGGGACACCGTTAAAACCTTCGTGCAACAAGTTCTTCAACGACCATCCGGCGCAATAAGCAGCCAACATACTCAAATCGTGAATATGGAAATCTCCGTTGCGATGCGCCTCGCCGATGGCCGCCGGATAAACATGGCTGAGCCAATAATTAGCCGTAACTTTGCCGGAGACATTGAGGATCAGACCGCCGTTGGAATAACCCTGATTGGCGTTCTCGTTAATACGCCAGTCCAAACGCTCCAAATATTCGTTAATCGAGCTCTCGACATCAACCATCACCTTTTTATCCTCGCGGGTACGGGTGCGCTGGTCGCGATACAAAATATAGGCTTTGGCCGTATTGAAATAATTGGCCGAAATCAACACTTGTTCCACCACATCTTGAATTTGTTCAATAGATGGCAGGTTTTTGGCATCAAACTTATGCTTGAGAACTTTCAGCACTTGTGCGGTCAAAAGCCAACTTTCGTCCTCGCCGAACTCTTTGGTGCTGGCACCGGCTTTGCATATTGCATTATAAATTTTGTTAGAATCGAAAGGAGCTAAAGTTCCATCGCGTTTTGACACCTGAGCAATGCCGATATTTTCTTCGGCAGCGGATGGTATTTTTGAGGTTGATTCGGTCATTTTCTGTTCTTTCACTCTTGATTGTATATTACAGTCATTTTTCCGGTTTCTTTATTGAGAACATACAATATATAGTCTTAATAAAAAGTAAATACACTATATATAGTATGCACATTTTTTTGCGAAACTGTTGGGCATAGTTTTACAGATAATTTTTCAGCCCTCAATGATAAAATTTTGTGCATAATTTGGATTCTCATCTATCTATTTAAAAATGTGTCATAAAATTTTTTTCAAGGTGAGGATAAATTTCTTAACAATCGGCAAAGGCGCAGAAATGAGCCGTTTTTTTGGAAAATTTAAGCAAAAAATTAAGTCTTTTAGCGCTAATTCGGCAAAGGTTAAAAAATAAAAAAATGCGACTCGCATTCATAATACTCAATTGCATATTCAAATAAAGATTAATTGCCGGATTCGCCTTTAAAAACCCCAGATACCGCATATATATTTGCACGTACCTGATTAACAAACGGAGAAAAAAAATGATGAAAAAACTTGTATTTGTATTTTGTATGGCCGCAGTATTGAGTGCGGCACAAATTTCCAAAGCACTGAGCAAACACAACGGCGGTTATCAAAACACGACCATGCCGACCTTGACCGTTGCCGAGGTTATGGTATTGGAAGACGATACGCCGGTTAAGGTTACGGGCAAGATTACGAAGCAGCTCAAAAAAGACAAATATATGTTGGATGACGGCACCGGAACCGTGGTGGTGGAAATCGACTCGGATGAGTGGAACGGAAACACCATCACCGAACAGGACACTGTTATTATCATCGGCGAAGTTGACAAAGATAAAGGGTCAGTGGAAATTGATGCCAACACGGTGATGAAGCAATAAGTCTTTATTGGCGCAAATCGGTTACATCAAGGGCGGATATTCACCGCCCTTTTCAGTGTCCGCTGAAGATATCAGTTATTTTGCAAAAAATTTGTTGCATAATAAAAATAATGTGCTAGATATAGCGTTGACATTTGAGATATCGGGACGTAGTTCAGTCTGGTAGAGCGCTTGCATGGGGTGCAAGAAGTCGGAGGTTCGAATCCTCTCGTCCCGACCAAACTTAACAAGTCGTCTTTAAGGGCGACTTTTTCTTTTATTTTCAACGCCTTAAGTTGGTTCGTGTTATGTGTTTTTAAAAATGCAGTTTTTACAATTTATACGAACCATTTATAATAACATTCTTGCAAAATCAAGTAGTTATTAAAGTGAACGATACTTTGCTATTGCAGCCATTGCAAAAGATTTAGTGTGCACCTGTTGCACAGATTTTGTTTCTCTTACCTGAGTTTTTTCTATGCCTGTTTTTTCAGCAATATTATCCTCAACATATTTTTGCATAGCATACGCGTGCACTTCTGCCGGTATTAGCGAATACATATCTCCATATTCTGGAGAAGAAGTATCAATATTCTCATAAGCAACTGCATTATACACTTTACAGGCAAACAACCTGTTTATCAATGGATTATCAAATTCCGTTTCTTCTTGTCTTTTATGAGTAAATTCATGAAATACAACAGAAACCCCCATATAATTATCACTATTTTCTAAACGGTCAGTATTAAAAAATATTTTACCGTTTTCAGTATAGGCTCCAAACGTCGGTGCTTTATCATCGAGATTATTTTCTTTTCTAAATTCGTCTGAAGTATAAAAGCCTATTTCCAAAGGTGTACCATATACATACTCAATAATTTTTGCGGTTCCTTGTATCGTTGCTTTTTTATCTTCTAGACTGATGTTTTGCCAATTTTTCATATTATCGGTAATTTTTCTATTATTGGCGACCAACGCGACAAAGCGATTAGCTTGTTGTTCTTCACTTTGCCAAAAATCTTTCGGTAACTGGATACTATAAAGCAACGCTTTTAACTTATCATTATTTTGGGAGAGAATTTCAGACATTTTACCTACTGTTTGATACCTATGAAAAATAGTTTCAAGGTATTCAATTTTTTGTTCTAAAGAAAGTTGAGCGATATTTTGCGTGGGCATATTCTTAAAATCATTAATTTTCTTTTCTCTTATTGTTCTCTTTGCTTGAATAATCGGCATATATTGCTCGGCTAGTTCAATAAATTTTTCCATTGATACATTTTCAAGATGATTTTTTTTGATTAACTTGGCAATAACAGCCTCTTTACCATTGTAAGCAACAAAATCAACAGTGCCATTTTCTGCTTCTATGTCACTAAAAGAAATTAAATCTTCAAAATCATTAATGTTCATTTTGTATCTCCCAAAGCACATTGTGTGACAAATTATACCATAATAATTTAGGCCATTTTTGTTTTATTCCTTTATTAAATGTTATATAATTCCCAAAAAAACAGCACAAAAAAACAATGATGATAAAAATATCATTTTTGCTAATACCGGATGGTTACGCATATTGCTTGTTCCGACAAGAAATAATAGTGCGAATATAATCAGCGTTAATTCGGTTAATGCCAGATAAAGGGGCTGGCTATATACAAACCAAACTTCATTTATCCATATATTATATTGTTTTGGCGAAGGTGATAGATAAAATGATAATAGAACAAAATAAAACACTATATAGGGAAGTATATACCATTTGAAAGACCATAGCAATTCAACAGTTCCGAATATTTGTTTTTTTATAGAATTGTTCATCGTGATATATCCTTAAAATAAAACTTAATATCATAATAGTATATAAAAAAAATAAAAAGGCAAGGAGGAAGTCCTTGCCCTTGCTTTTAATATTACCAATTCTTCGGATATTTTACATATACCGGAACGGAATCTTGACAGTCATCCAAATAATTACTCAATTTTCCTGTTTGCCATGGAATATCAATACAGCCCGCAGAACCTTTGGTTAATCCACCATGAATTGTAAATCCTGAACGCCCATATGTATTAGTATTAGCATCAGGTTGTAACCAAACACGCTTTGTTCCCCATGAAATAGGATTCCCGCTCCAACTGCTCTTTTGGTTAGTATTTATACCTAATTTCTCCGCAGTTTTAAGAGCAATATTCTTAAGCGTCAAACTTTGTCGTTGATTTTGATTGGCATAATATGTTCCTTCAGGTATAGGACCTTTATTAGGTATATTTTGATATTGAGCACTTTGGTACTCATCACGTCCCGACTGCGCATCTAAACTTCCAACTTGCCCTGTATTGTTGTAAAGACCTAGGTTTTGACCATCAAATGTCATGTAACAATTTGGGTCATTATTATTTTGTGTTTGCTCCGGTGGTTGTGTATCCCCATAAAGTTGTTTATAATTATACTCATCATTATCATAAGGATTATTGATATATCCATATTCTGTTTTTTGTTATGCTTTACTAATAGTGGTATTTTTGGCTTATTAATTACTGTTTTCCATAACAGTTTTGATGATAAAGAGTGTTACCTTATGATAATATAACAAAACTAAGAGTTCCATAATCAGCCATGGAAACAGAATATATTTTATTTTAAGATAATAATCTTTCGTACACTCATCCCATTTTCGTTTTAGAACGTATCGCAAAAACAATGGGTGTCCAACTATGAAACAAAAATCAAACAAGAACAAAACAGGAAAAAAAGGACAAATTTTATGAAATATCAAAATAATCATCAACCCACATAAAATGAGCACACAAATAACATCCGTTATTGCTTCTAATGCTAATTCTTTTATTCTTTTTATTATCGCCTCTTTGTCCATATTCTGTTCCTTGATTATATTTTATTTCTAGTAGTATTTCTCCTCATTTTTGTAATACACATTTTTCATTTTGTCAGCAGAAAAATTTATCCCTTGCTTAATAAATTTTTTGCCAAACTGCACAAGAGGTCTTGCCGATGCTCTGAATATTGGCAATTGTTCGGCCTTTAATCCCACAATATTCGCAACTCCGTTTACTGCTAAATTGGTTCCAAAATCGTTCCAATTTTCAGCATAGCCGGCAGAGGCATTTAGAGTATCTGTTAGTGCATTTAAGGCTTTATAGACTTTCGCAGTATCCCTAAAAAGATGCATCGGGGTAGTCATTGCACCAGTAAATTCACCGACACCATAAGCCCATGGATGTTGCTGACTTAAATTATTTTGGAGCTGACGAACGGCATCTCTTGCTCCTTTATAATCAACTCCAAATGCCGTTGCGGCTCCGCCCATTGCCTCATCAAAATTACCCAAAGATACTCCTGTGGCGTAACCTACAACTCCGGCCTCAGTTGCATCGGCTATGGCATTCCCCCACTGTTTAATAGTATCCCAAGCACTTTTATTTGGTTGTTGAACTTGTGAAGTAATTGGTTGTGTCATCATTTGTGGCACAACCATAGCTTGGGGTATCGGCGTCATATTTTGCATATTAGCAATATTATTCTCGATATTTGAAGCACCGAAGCCGTAGTTGTTTGCGGCATTGTTGCCCCAAAAGTTGGTGGTATACTGCGGGTAGTTAGCTGCAGACAGACCTTGCGCGGCGTAGGTTTGTTTTAGCTGATTTTCTTTATCGGTGCGGGCAGCTTGATATTGCAGCTCATCACGCAAGCTAAAACCACTGTGGTCAACTCCGTAACTGTCAATCCCGTTGTCGCCAGTTTGATATCCGAACGGCGAAGTATATTTCGAATACATATCCATTGTTTTTTACTCCTATTAATTAAAGTTAGTGCAAAATTTTGCAACTATTACTTTAACAAGGAGCAAAATCCCTGTCTATCCCGCAGAGGTTGTAAAAATCCCCCGTTGCTTTCTATGGGTGTTTTTTTCTAAATCCCCGATTGTTTTCTTCGGCTAATCCTACCAATTTATGATATTGATTACTTTCTTTATAAGGAATTATAACATCATTGGGTATATTTTCCAGAAACCATGTAACAAAACCGTTGGCAGACATTTTCTTACCTTGTTTTTTATACTCAATAAATTTTTGATGTTGCAAATTCTTAAAATATTCTCTGAATGGTGCATATTTTTTGTCGCGAGCCTGTCCTCTTTTTATTGCCTCTTTTTTGCGGTCGCAGGTTATCACGGCGTCTAATACCGTCTTGTGCATATCGCTCCAGTCAACTCGGGCTTCTGATAACATCTCTAAGCCCCAATTAATTATTTTTTCTTGCAGGCTTTTATCATTGCGCAAAACCTCACTATGCAAAAAGATCATATTAAGTTTTCTTGCCGCTTGAAATGGCATAAATTCTTCTTTATCTGGCATTTTGATTCTCACTAAAATTTGTACTTCTTTTTTATACATAGGTTCAATTTTAAGCCGATGCAAGTTTTGAGGGAATTTTTATTTGTTTTAGGACATTCCTTTTATTATAATGAGGTTAATTAGGTGCGCCCCAATCATTAAAGGTTGGAATAGAAGTTTCAATTTGCGGAAAACCGGATTTATTGCCCGACAAACCTATAATGAGATTTGCAAACTACAAAAGTTTTCTTGAGTTACCCAGCAGCGGTTTGGGTTAAGTGGCACGAAAATTGCATATAGCTATTGTAAATTATAGATTAATCCTAACCTTGTGAGGTTGCCAATGACTATTGCCAGTTTTATTCCCTCGGTTACCGGTCTCAATGCTATGAGCCACTCGCTCAACACGGTTTCTGATAACATCGTAAATATGAACACCACCGGCTATAAACAACACGAGACACTGTTTAATACCATGCTGGGAGGTTCGGGATTTAACTATGGAGCGCAAAGCGGGCTTCACTCTTCGCGCGCAGCTATTACCGGTGTCAATTATTGGGACCGTAACAATATTTTGCAGGAAGGGCTGGTCTCGTCTACCGGCAATACTTTTGATGTGGCCATCAGCGGCAACAAGAATGCTTTTTTTACCGTGGAAGATGAATTCGGCAATATTTTCTACACCCGCGCCGGTGATTTTTCCAAGATAACCCAAGGTGATACCACCTATCTGATTACCACCGGCGGAATGAATGTTCAGGGATTTAAGTCGGTTGACGGCGGGGATGAATTTGCCAACACATACAGCGACATAATTTTGGATGCCCCGCAGCGCATACCCCAGCGGGAGACCACCGAAGCCAAAATTATCGCCAATGTGCCGGCAAGCGACGTAGACAGCAGCATTTATACCATCCGTATTTATTCGGATAATTATGACGGAGCTGACCTTAATATGATTTTTAAGCAAAATCCGGAAAAGGAAAACGCTTGGCTGTTGAGTTTTCAACTGCAAGACGGCAGCGCATCGTCTGATGCTGCGGAGGTGATTTTCAACACTGACGGTTCTATTCGCTCACCGGAAAATGTTACCGCCTCCATCAACTGGGATGATGGCAGCCGAAGCAGTGTCAAAATCGATTTGAGCGAACTGACACAATATGCCTCGTCATCGCAGGTTACCAAAATAGAGCAAAACGGTTCACCCTCTGCCAACCTGATTGGTTTGGCCTTTGATGTCGACGGAGTGTTGCAGGCCAAATATGACAATGCCTCGCCGTATAACATAGCCAAGCTGGCTATCACCGGATTTACCGCACCCGAAAACCTTAATGCTTATAACACAACTTTGTTTACTGCCAACGGTGAGGTGGGAAACAGCTTTTTTGTGGATACCCAAGGCCTGATTGTTCCTTCGTCAATCGAACGCTCTACTGTTGATTTGGCTGAAGAATTTTCTAAGATGATTGTAACGCAGCGCACCTATTCGCTTAATGCGCAAAGTTTTACCGTTAATGACGAAATGCTGTCTTTGCTGATTGATTTGAAGAGCTGATGTGATGCTAAGCCCTGTCAAATTGTTTTGGCTGATATGGAAATATTGGTTTACTCTGCCCGATAAAGTTCGCTTTGTTTTGGTGGGCGGGTTTAATGCCTGTGTGCAATATGTGCTGTATGTTTTGCTGCTGTTGCTTTTGGGCGATGCACATTATCAGATTGCCTTGTCGCTTTCGTGGATAATATCTACGCTGTCATCATTCAGCACGCAAAAAATTTTTGTCTTTTGCACTGCGGGCTCTTGGCGCGTTTGGCTTAAGGAGTATCTTAAGTGTATCAATGTGTGGGCCGTGGCTTATGTCATCAATGCCGGTCTCTTAAAAATGCTGGTTGATGTATGCAGTATCAATCCTTATTGGGCGCAGATAATCGCCGTTTCGGCCACCACCGTTTCCAGCTATATCCTGATGAAATATTTTGCTTTTAAGCACTAAAAAACCCTCCGAAGAATTTTTCGGAGGGTCTAAACTTTCACCTGAAGTCAGCAGATTAAAAACTACTTCTTTTTGGTTGTTTTGCAGGTGTTGCATTTTTTAGTGGTCGATTTTTTGGTAGCTACCGAAGATTTCAATGCCGAAATCGGGCTCAGTACAATCGACTTAACATTTCTCAATGACGCTGTTTTCTTGGCGGTTGAAGAAGCAGTCTTTTTCAAGGTTGCCGACGACTTATTGGCCATCTTAACCGAAAAGGCCGCCTGAGCCGACAATTGATTAATCGCCGCATCCCAATCACTCAAGCTGGTTCCCTGCTGACAGCCATTGTTTTTCCAAATATAATAAGCAGCCTCTCTGATTGCATCTTCATTAAACTTGTACATTATAGTTCTCCAAATAAAAAAAATAAAAAGGTTACGTTCTGTTCTCATCTAACCTAAATACGCTTATTTGGTTAAAAAAAAGTTTATAAAAATCGCCCAATGAAAATAAATTTACTGCTCGGTTTTGCGGTTGCGGTGCAAACGCTGCTCCTTGAGTTCTTGCTTAAGTGCGCGCTCTTGGGCTCGCTGTTTAGCTAATTCCTTAAAACGCGACTGAGACGGCTCTTGCAATTTTTCCAGCTCCTCTTGATCTTTTTCTTCCATCTCGAGACGAGCGGCTTTTTGGAAACGAGATTCTTTTTCTTCCATTCGTTTCAATTTTTCCTCATATTTTTTCTCGCGAGCCTCGGCATTGGCAATAGCTTTGAGCTTGAACCGGTTGGTTTCCTGCGCGCGCTCGGCTTTTACCTGTTCAAGATATTTGGCGCGCCGCCGTGCTTTTTTGCTCATCAACTCCTCACCGTCTAAGGCAGCCTGTTCTTCTGCCTTAACAATATCCGCTGCTTCTTGCTTAATATCCTCAGGTGTGGCGGTCGTACTGACTTGAGCCTGCGCCGTACCGGCAAGAAGCAAAACCAACGCTATTGTCCACAATCTCAACATTGCAACCTCTCTTTAGATAAAAACTTGTCTTAAGATAAACTTATTTATTTGACTTATCAATATAAAATATTAATCTGAAATAACAACTTTAACTTTGGGATATGGTTGATGAAGCATATACAGGTGGCAGCCGCTGTGCTGCAAAAAGACGGCAAAATATTTATTGCTCAACGGCCGGCAAACAAACTGCCGCCGCTCAAATGGGAGTTTCCCGGAGGCAAGCCTGAGGCCGGCGAAACCCTGCCCCAAGCCCTTAAACGCGAGCTGCGAGAGGAACTGGGAATCGAAACTGTTATCGGCGATTTTATTGCACAAACTACATATATTTATGATTTTGCGCAGGTGGAAATCAATTTATTTTATGCCACGATGCAAGATGAAAATGTCACGATTGTTGACACCGAGCATACGGCGGTTGCTTGGGTTTTTCGCAATGAACTGAGTAATTATGACTTTGCACCGGCGGATATTCCTCTCTTGAAACATTTGACAGCGGAAATCTAAAAAACGCATTTTTATGCATAAAAGCCTCCCATTGCTTGGGGAGGCTTTAGTCATTATACCAAACGCTGTGCCGCGCTGAGAAGACAATTATTTTTTGCGTTGATGCGCCGAATTTTTCTTGGCCGAAAGATTATCCGCGCCAACCGCCGCACTTTTTACAACAATCGGCACCACTACCTCTTGCTTTTGCTCAAACGCCACTACATTGTTGTTGCGAATGCAGTGACCATCAATATAAGCCCCAGGCTCAATCGCTATGGTATTATGCGTGGCATCTCCCATCAGCTTGGCCGATTTGGCGATAAACAAATTGTCTGCCTTGGCTTTGCCTTTCAAGGTGCCGAACAATTGCAAATTAGAGGTAGTAACCGAGCCAGCCACCATACCTTTTACTCCGATAATCAACTCATCGCAGGTTACATCACCCTCGATGGTGCCATCGACGTGAATCATCCCGTCGCTCTCGATATTTCCCAACAGACGAGAGCTCTCCCCGATAATCGTCGGCACCGGAGCGCCGTCATTTTTGCTCATCCGGCGAGCCAGCTTTACATAAATCAGCCTTTTTAAGTTTTTCATACCAATTCCCCTTGTTTTTTAAGATAATTTCGCTTGAATAAACGGCATCGGATCCACCGGTTTGCCCTGATATAAAACCTCATAGTGCAAATGCGGACCGGTCGAACGCCCCGTAGACCCGACCTCACCGACAGCGTCATTAATATTCAAATTATCGCCTTCCTTGACATAGATTTTAGAAAGATGCGCATACTTGGTCTTAAAACCATTACCGTGATCCACTACCACCAAATTGCCATAGCCTTTGTTAGAGTGCTCGGTTTTTATCACTCTTCCCTTGGCCATAATTCTGATTTTGTTGCCCATTCTGGCTGCCAAATCCACTCCTTTATGACCGGTAACTTTACGATTGAACGGGTCGCTACGCGCGCCGAATTTCGAGCTGACCCAATAGCTCCAAACCGGCTTGCCGAAAGGCACTGCCTTGGCCACCTCGCGGTAATATTCCACATCGTCAACTGCCTTATAGATATTGCTTATCCGCTCAATAATCTCTTTGTCGCGCAGTTCGATGGAAGAATCTTTTTCAAACAAACCACCCTTGGAATCCCGCTTGCCGGAATTGGCCAAAGGATTAAAGTAAACGCCTTGCGCTTTCAGAGCGCCGTTTGCTTGTGAAAACGCGCTCTTAATCTTATCCACCTCTTTAGAGGCGATAGCCTCCACTTTCTTAAAAACCTCCAGCTCGGCCTTCTTAATATTCTGTACGGCATCTTCCATCTCGGCGAGCTGCTCCTTCAGCGCATCCCGCTCGGCCGCCGCCAAATCGCGCTGCAACAAAGCCTCGTTTATATCAGCCTTCTCATTGACCGTCTTTTCGTTCCAGCCCTTGGACGAGCTTATCTGCTTTATTTTATCTTCCACAATCATCGCTTTTTTCTTGTAAGTCTCAATCTCCTTATTTTTGCTGGAGCTCAAAACCTCGTCGATGTTGCGCTGGATTGCCATAAAATCGCCCATCAGGTCTTCGTAGGCATTTTTGGCCCGCACCAGCTCCATATCCTTCTTGTAGATTATGCGGTCGGATTTGTGATAAATATGATAGGCGTGCGCGCCCCATATTGCCAGCAGAATCAGCACCACCGTGCCAATAAGCTGCGAACGGGACGAAATCTTTACAGCCCGCGCCTTTCCCGAAGAACGAAAAATAATCTCCTTCTCGGAAAACAGCGACTTCTTCTCCGCGTAATGCGGGCTGTACGCACGTTTGAGTTTCTTTTTGTATTTCATATTTTAACAGTTAAAATTGAACTATATTTTTTGCTATAACATAAAAATAAAAAAAATAAACCATTTTTTAAATTTAGCTCACAAGGCGACGCCTGATACCACAAAGACAGTGTTGTTTTTCGCTCAATAAAATTTGCCGGCTGCCTTCAGTGCCTTAAAATGTTCGATATCCCGATACTTAAAAACTTTGGCCGGATTGCCGCCGACGATGGCATAGGGCGGAATATTTCCGTGCACGACGGCGCCTGCCTGAATAATCGCCCCCTCGCCTATGGTGGTTCCGGGTAATATCATAACTCGGGTGCCCAACCACACAAAATCACCTATTTCGACATCTTTGTAAGCATAAGTATCATCATAGGGAATAGCGTTGCCAGTATCATAATTGTGATTTTGGGTGATAATCACACATTCCTCACCCGAATGAAACCAGTCGCCTATTTTTACCCCCCCCCCACCACTGATTTTCATACCGTTAAAGCTCACGTTATCGCCCAGAATCGTGGTTTTCGTAACTGTCGTATACCCCCTTACGTGCAAATTTTTACCAACGCTGCGGGCGGTTTTATACACCCTTTGAGCATATAAAAAACTACGAATTTTGCGACGAGCACTGCGCCTTTTTTGCTTGTTAATAATAAAAAACGTCAGCAATTTGGACAACCACTCTTCCATTTTTGTTTCTCCTCTTGTGTTTAATCTGACAACGGCAGAACAACCCAACGCTGTTTAGGGCGCGGTTTTGAACTTTGTATACTTGCGGACAATATCGGATGAGACCATTTGCTCATCCAAAAGCGACCGGTCAATAATGGGCAGCTCGTAATAAGACATCGTATAATCAAAAACACCGGCATAATTTTTGAGCTCGGAGTTGGTGAACAAATAGGTGGCAATCTGATGTCCCGAGATGCGATAGGTTGAGGCCTCAGCACGTGTTTGCTCGCGAGTGATGCGAAAGAACTCAAAATTTGGCGAAGTATTAATTCGATAGGCGAAATCTTGCAATGAGGCATAGATATCGGGATAGGTGCGCAAACGATATTCGGCATTTTCATCACCAATCGGTTTAAGCCCCTCGGCGGTGTTCCAATTGAGAATTTTATAAAGCGAATTGCCTTGTTTAAGGGCACGCGACGCACCAAAATCAGTATCAATAGCCGCGGCGGTTATCATTACCGAGGGCGGAATTACATCAACCCGCCGCAGCAGCTCCTTGGTGAGATAATTATAACGTTCCGTTCCTTTCAGGCGGCTAAATATGTCATATTTTTTGCTTGCGCTCTCAAGGACTGCAATATCCTCAAGCGAAAGCAACGTAGGGGAACGCTTTGCAATATCTTCAATATTACGCCGCTTGGCCAAAATATCCTGATTGAGCTTGAGGGTCAGAGGTGCCAAAATTTTGATAAACATTCGGTTGCGTTGCTGTTCATCTTCAATGGCAAAAAATTCAGCGGGAAAATTTTTGAGAAATATCGGCGGATATTTGAGAGTATCCAGCATCAAATAATCCTTTTCTCCCTGATAACCGACATCGGCATAAAGCCGGTTGAGGGCGCTCAAAGGAATATTGCGCAGCCACAGCTCCTCGGCATTGCCACGGCCGGAAAAGGCCATAAGGCAGACAGCGTATAAGATGATTTTTTTAAGCATCGTCGGCTGAGGCATTACGAACCTCGTTTATTTGCGGAATGTAGGTTTTGAGGATTTTTTCCACGCCGTCTTTGAGGGTGCGCATGGCATAAGGGCAGCCCTTGCAAGAGCCTTGCATCTCGACAGTGACAATACCATCTTGAAAATCGACAAACTTAATATCGCCGCCATCGCGCTTGACTGCAGGGCGGATACGGGCATTGAGCAATGCATTTATTTGCTCGACAATATTATCAGAGCCATCCTCAGCGGCAACCTGAGCTTGGTCGCCCAAGGCCAAATAATCCATAATTTCGGCCATAATCAGGGGTTCCAACTCTGCCCAATCGGCATCATCGGTTTTGGTGACGGATATCATATCCGCGGTGATAAACAACGAAGCAATGCCGCCAAGGTCAAATATCTGCTCGGCCAAAGGAGATTTGCGCAGCGACTTGCGGTCGATAAACTCAGCCGAACCGGAGCGCAAAAGCGGTTGTTCGGGAAAGAAGTTGACGATATTGGCATCCGGCGTAGTTTGAATTTCGATATTCATAAGCAAAGGCTCCTTAATTTTAGTGAAGCTGACACAAAATAGCATCAAGATACGTGAGCGCCTGAGCAGTCAGGTCATTGAGATAGGCCAAATGATTGGGAGCAAAACCGGAGCTCAGCGAGCCATTGCGCACAATCAACGGAGTTATCTCAGAAGCTCCGGTCAACAGACGGATAAATGATGTCCATTGTTGATAAATGTCGCGACTGACCAAAGTTTCTTTGAAATCGAGACTTAACGACGAGGCGATTTGCGAATAAGCATATAATTTGCCATAAGCATAATAAAAGACATCGTCCGCCTTAAAATCGAGGAGGTTGGTATTATTTTCGCGGATGTGGTCGGAGTTGCGTTTAATCAAATTGAGCAAGTCGCGGCGAACAGCCTCCAAAATCGGAACAAAATTACTCGCATCGCGGGATAACATTATTTTGCCTGAGGCAATATCATTGTTAAAATTATTGAGATGACGACGTCCTTTTTTGTATTGGGTGTTGGATGAAGTGGCCGGAGTAAGGCGGTTTTGTTTAGAAAACAGCCAAATATCGGCCGGATAACGCAAAAGACGCGCTGCCTCATCCAAATCAGCAGAAGGCGATGAGGCCGAGGTGGTAAAACTCATTTGTTTCAATCCACCCGCCGTATGTGCAACCGCCGAGATAATACCGGTTTGAAAATTAGGCATATTATCAAGAAAATACGAGGGAAACAACACCGGCAGATTGGGCGTCCAGATATGATGGTGCACTTCGCGGTTGATGAGATAACTCAGCGAATCAATGGTATATAGGCTGGTGTTACGGCTTTTGGCATGATAGGGCGAAGTGTCGATTGAGTTTATCATATAGCCGCCGATAGGATAATACAAAAATACTATGGCAAAAACCACAGCCAAAGCCACTTGCCACCAAGCAGTAATTTTGCTTTTGATTAGGTGCGACAGGCGAGAAAGCCTCGAAGTTCCTATCCGGAGCAGCATTTTGAGATAAGGACGTGCTTGTTTGAGCAGCTTGCGAAAATTTAAGTTTTTTGAGGTCATATTTTTTGCTTTCGATTTAGGAGAGATGCCGCTAATTCGCGCAGATTGAGAACCCGCAGCAACGCCGCCGACACAACAAAGGCCGCTCCGCCCATAATGCAGGCAAACGCCAGCAGGACGGATTTGGGCAAAATGGTAAGCCGCAGCCAATTGTCAAAATAAAAATCGTATAACTTAAGGCTCAGCATAATGACAACATTCATCACGCCCGAGCAGATAATAATGCGGATAATTTTCCCCAAAAGATGGGCGGACGGCTGCCAATAGGCACGTTTTTTCAGACCGCGCAAATACATAAACAGCGATACAAACGCCGCGATAGTGGTGGCGCAGGCAATGCCGACATGGCCGAAAGGCGACATCAAAACAACTGCGAAAACCAAATTAGTCAAAAGCACAACCGCCGAATATTTAACCGGTGTTTTGGTATCGCCGCGGGCAAAAAAGTTGGGCGCCAAAGCCTTGACCATTACGTAAGCCGGCAAGCCCACCGCATAAGCCACCACCGCTTTGGCAGTCATAACCGTTTGGGAGAATCCGAATTTACCGTGCTGGAACAGGATATTGATAATCGGTTCGGCCAAAATTATCAGGGCAAAAGCGCAGGGAATCGACAAAATTGCTCCATATTCAACCGCTTTGTTTTGCACTACTTGCGCCTGCTCAATCTCTTGCGACTTGATATGGCGGGAGAGGATGGGCAACACTGCCACGCTGATAGCAGCACCGACCACCCCTAAAGGAAGCTGTTGAAGACGGTTGGCATAATACAACCACGAGATGGCGCCAGTGCCGACCAATGAGACAAGTATTGTGTCGACGACCATATTTATTTGATAAATACCGGCGCCCAAAACCCCCGGAGCCACCCGCTTGAACAATGTGCGAATATCGTCATCTTTGAGCAATTTAAGCAAGTTAAGCTGCGGACGAAGATAAATCTTTTGCTTGAGCAGAAAATGCCGCAGCCACAAAATCTCGGCAACACCGGCAAAAGTGATACCCCACGCCAGTCCGTGCGCAGTTGATGGAGCAAAAGGCACAAAAAGAAAAAGTGAGATAATAATCATCAGGTTGAGGATTATCGGCGCTGCTGCCGGTGCGGCAAATTTGTTAAAAGAGTTGAGAATGCCGGATTGAAACGAAACCACGGAGATAAACAACAAAAACGGAAAAGTAATGCGGCAAAGCGATGCGGCTAGCGACATTTTTTCGGCATCATCAGCAAAACCGGGAGCCAAAACCTGCACCACATAAGGCATTGCCAACTCCATCAGCACAACAAAAATACCCACAAAAAATGCCAAAACAGTAATCGCTGCCGAAGCGAAAAGCAGAGCTTTTTTGCGAGAACCGGCGCAAAGTTTTTGTGAGAGCATCGGCACAAAAGCTGTGGTAAAAGCCCCTTCGGCAAAAAGCGAGCGAAACAAATTGGGCAGCTTAAAGGCAACAAAAAAGGCATCGGCCATAGCTCCGGCGCCCAAAAAGCCGGCCAAAATAATGTCGCGTACGAATCCGCTGATGCGCGAGAGAAGAGTAAAACCGCCGAAAGTGGCAATTGCTTTAAATAGGTTCATTTTTTCGCTAAACCCGATAAATTAATCTGATGTTAACCGATTATATATTATACTTTTGCATATTGGAATAAGAAATTTGAGGCTGTTAAGAGATTTTTTTAAGGCAACCTGCGGGTTTGGGGCTTGACAAAAAATAAAATCGCGGAAATAATGGACAAAAATTAATAATTGGAGAATCACGGATGGATTCTGGCGAAGAGACCGAAAAAAACGAAAAAAATAAACTCAAGAAAAAAAACACAGCCCAAATCAAGCAAGTCGGCGGGCTGAAGGGATGGTTGTTGCGTAAGGCTAAGACCTTTATGTGGGATGCCAATTCTAATACTTTAGTTTTGCCCGAGGGGGTGGCCTTGACGATAGAAGAAAGAGCTGATTTGGAGGCGATGTTCGGCGAGATTAAAGATCAGGCCAAAGTGGTGGCCAAACACCGCGAACAAGCAGCTGCCGCCCAACAGATGGCAGGGGTAAAGTTTAGGGCCGATGTGGTAAGAGGTTACAGTCTGCTTATCAACGGGACTTACCGCGAGTTGACCGGTATTTTGGCGCGAAAAATTCATGACAATTTACAAGGAATGCTGATGATGAACAATCGCTTTTTGAAAGAGGTTTGGACATCGCTGAGCAAAGGCACCGATAATGGAATGAACAACGCATCCACCAAGGGATTGAACAATCTGCGCGGAAGGGGCGGCCGATAAAGGACAGCTTGACATTTGGGCAAAAATATGTCATAATAGACAAAAGTGATGAACTGAGATAGGAGGCTGAATTATGAGCGGTGGAAATTTAGGTGAAATAGCAAAAAAAAGACATCCGGAGTATACTACCATAGCGAGCGGAGGTACGAAGGATGCCGCAGTGAATTATGCGCCTCAGGCTCTATCCGATCTGCAGGAAGAATTCGGTAAACATTTGGGAGAAGGAAAAGACCGCGAAATCACAAACAGGATTGTTGCCAAAAAGTTATCAAAAAACGTTGAAAGTGTGCTTAATCAAAATAATGGTAATCCTATACAACGGGTTTTCTTAGGATTAAAATCACGATAATACTTTTCTTAAAAAAAATCGCCCCCGAGCATTAAACTCGGGGGTGTTTTCGTATCAGGCGATAATTTCCGGTTTGGCACGCTTGCGAGCCAACGGGTCGAGAATACGCTTGCGCAGACGCAACGACTTTGGCGTGACCTCCAAAAGTTCATCATCTTGGATATAAGACAGGCCCTGCTCCAAGCTCATTTTGCGCGGCGGAATCAGGTCAATCGCATCATCTTTGCCGGCAGCACGGATGTTGGTAAGCTGCTTGGCCTTGCAGGGATTAACCTCAATGTCGTTGGGTTTGGTGTGCTCACCGATAATCATACCGGTATAGACCGGCACGCCGGCGTCAATAAACATCGGCCCGCGTTCTTGCAATTTCCACAGCGAGTAGGCTATCGCGGTGCCGGTTTCGGAGGAAATCAACACTCCGGTACGGCGGCTTTCAATTTCGCCCTTAAAAGGCTCGTAGCACTTAAATAAGCGGTTCATTACTCCGGTGCCGCGCGTGTCGGTCAAAAACTCGGAGTGATAGCCGATAAGCCCGCGTGACGGAGCATTAAAAATTAACCGCGTTTTGTTGCCCACCTGAGAGGGAATCATCTCAATTAATTCACCGCGGCGGCGCCCCAGTTTTTCGACCACCGCGCCGGAAAACTCTTCGTCAACGTCGACCACTACCTCTTCTATCGGCTCCAAAAGCTGCCCGTTATCATCTTTTTTCATCAAAACACGCGGACGGGAAATCGAAAGCTCAAAACCTTCGCGGCGCATAGTTTCAATCAAGACGCCGAGCTGCAACTCGCCGCGGCCGGCGACCTCAAAGGAATCGGATGTATTAGTGCGTGAGATTTTCAGGGCAATATTACCCTCGGCCTCTTTGCACAATCTATCCCAAATAACGCGCGAGGTAACTTTGTCGCCCTCACGGCCGGAGAGCGGCGAATCGTTAATCGAAAAGGTCATTGCCAATGTCGGCGGGTCAATCGGCTGCGCATGAATGGCCTGCGTTACCTCAAACGCGCACAAGGTATCAGCCACCGTTCCTTTTACCACTCCGGCCACAGCAATAATATCACCGGCATGAGCGACCTCCAGCGACTCGCGATTGAGCCCGCGATAGGCCAAAATTTTGCTGATACGCACCCGCTCAATCTCTTGAGAATCGCCGTTGAGCACTTTGATAGTGTCATTGACGCGCAAAGTGCCGCTTTGAACTTTGCCGGTGAGCAGACGACCGATAAACTTGTCGGCCTCCAAAGTGGTGGCCAGCATCGAAAACGGCGCATCCGGCTGACAATCCGGCGCCGGTACATAAGAGCAAATCATTGTAAACAGTGGAGTTAGGTCTTTCTTTTCGTCGGACAAATCATTCACTGCCCATCCGTTGCGGCCGGACGCATACAAAACCGGAAAATCAAGCTGCTTATCATTAGCATCCAAACTGACGAACAGGTCAAAAACCTCGTTCAAAACCTCATCACAGCGTGCATCAGGCTTGTCGGCCTTGTTGATAACGACAATCGGGCACAGTCCCAATTTGAGGGCTTTGCCCAGCACAAACTTGGTTTGCGGCATCGGTCCCTCTGAGGCATCAACCAGCAAAACCACCCCGTCAACCATAGACAAAATACGCTCGACCTCACCGCCGAAATCAGCGTGGCCGGGGGTGTCAACGATATTGATATGCGTGCCCTTCCAGTTGACCGAGGTACATTTGGAAAGGATGGTAATACCCCTTTCGCGCTCCAGCTCGTTGCTGTCCATAACACAAGTTTCTACCTGCTGATTTTCTCTGAAAGTGCCGCTTTGCTTGAGCAGGCCGTCCACCATAGTGGTTTTGCCGTGGTCAACGTGGGCGATAATAGCAATATTTCGCATTTCCATATTTTGTTTTTCTCCTCAAAGGCTGCCCTTATCGCCAAGTTTTCCTTTGGCACGAGCTAAAGCGCACAAGGCGATTATCATTAGGATTGGGGCTGCAACCGGCATCAGTGGGCAGGTTCATCCCTTTTTTAGGCCAGCTTATTAAAAAAATTGTCCTCACAATACACTCTTGAAATTAAATTTCAACAGATTTTTTGCCCCTCGGGTAGAAGAAAAAGAAAAGCGCCGCCTTTTTTATGTCATCACTCCTTTTTATGCTGCCACCGCTTTTCATTATGCTGTCCCGTCCCGTATTCCTGTGTCACCACCCTTTCGGATGGTTCTTTGACTGGCAGCGCCAACTTAGTATCATTCGAACTTTTAATGATGATTTAGATGTTATAACATCAGCATTTATCGAATTTAAAAGATATTTAACCCTGTAGATTTAAAAAATGTTTAGCCTATTAGATAGCAAAAGTAAATACTAATTAACTCATTTCTACAATAAAACAGCTTTTGCGTCTGATTTATTGTTTTGACAGAATACATTGTGCGACATACAAACAATAACAAATAAAAATATAAAAAATTTTTTAAACAATCCTTGATTTTAATAAAACTTTTTACCTATATAATCGTTGATAGCGCTATCATTATGTTTAACTATTAGAAAAAGGAAATTTAAATGCCTAAAAAATTATCAACATCAACCAAAGCATCATCTCGTTATAACAGCGATTGCTCTGCTAAAGGAATTGCATCAAATTTCTTAAAAATCAGAAAAGACGCTGCTGTTCCTAAAACATTAACAACTGGAAACAAAATGTTAGACTATGTCTTACAATCAAGAGTAGCCAGTAAAGCACCTTATGTTGGCTATGAAATAAAAGCTATTAATATCCCGCCTCAGGTTGGAGCTCACATTGCACATGGTATTAATGCTTACAATGAAAGTTGTCGCAATCATAGGAAAAAATAAAGAGATAATTATTATAAACTAACTTACCTCAATTTGGAAAAGGAGTACAAACAATGAAATTATACTCAAAAGAAGCTTTAATATTAGGCGGAATATATGGTATTTTAGAAACTCTTCTTTCCTTTTTAGGATGTGAAACCACTACCGGCATCTTATTTTTATTGTTTATCCTCGGTATGTTTATGCTTTGTTTTAATAAAGCACCAAAGTTTTTATCAAATTTTATATCGAATTACCCAAAAACATCGTATTACTTATGTGCTATCGGTTGGATACCATACTTTATGTTTATTGTTTTTGTTATGTTAATTGGCGGCGGATATATTATAGATTACTCTGATACTATGGTAGAATACAGTACAAATATTATGTCTTATCCATACACAACAATTTATTTGGCAATTGCCTCACTAATTATCGCCTTTGTCAGAAAAAAGCAAATAAGCAAATAATTGTTGTTTTAACTTATAAATAAATATGCTATCTCGAACCCCGATAGAATTAGAACTTGATTAACGGCTTGTAAAACACAAGGATTATACTAGGAATAGTACGTGTAATAAACGGGAAACTGCCTCATTTGACACACCTCATACGGACTCAACTAGGTGTCAAGCCTGTTTTTAAACATCGTTAAGATGTGGCTATTTTCAAAGACGTTGAGAGCTCTTAAAATTTAAATAAGTTTAGAAAATACGCAAAAACTAAACTTATTAAAATAAAATATAAATGTTAAAGAAGTGGCATTTTTTAACATTATCTTGGAAAAGCCCGAAAATACTATACTTTTGAAAACGCCTAAAATGTCCCAAACAAAAAAAATGTTAAACTTTGTGCGTGATGAAGAGGATTGTTTAACATTTTAAAATAACCTTCCTAAGCATATTATCATATACACCCAAGGTGATAAAAATATAGCTTTTGCTAACAAAGGATGATTACGCATATTACTCGTTCCCAACAGAAAAAGCAAAATCAGTATTATGATTTCTAACCTTAGACTACCGATATAAACTTCTTGATTGGCATATGCCCAAGCTTGCGAAGTCGCTTCCGCATGGAATATTTTATCATCTGCTGCCGGTATATCAAATAATGATATAATATTTATAGTACAATATAACAGATATAATCCAACATACCATTTAAACGACCACAAGAGTCTGAAGGTATCTGATATCGCTTGTCTTATTTTTTCTTGATGCATATTGTTATCCTAGAGGTTTTAATTATTACAATAATACAACAATATATACAAAAGGCAAGGAGGAAGTCCTTGCCCTTGCTTTTAATATTACCAATTCTTCGGATATTTTACATATACAGGAACAGAATATCGCAAAGAAGAATTCAATCCGATAATCGGCAAGTTGATTGAAAAATCCGTAATGTCCTGTATATTATATATTAATTAACGAGATGTATGTCTGGTGTCGCAACTGCGAATATCTTCAATCCAAATATTATTGTTTTTAAGGCAGCTTTCTTTCGTTATTGTACAAGACTTACCATCTCCGCAATCATTAAAGGTAAAACCTTCTTTACATATTCCGGTATCCATACAACCGTCTGTATCATAAGGATCAAAGAATGAAGAAATTATATTGATGCTCGTGCTCAGAATATATATTCCAATTACCAGCCATGATATGTAATAAAACAAATTGCTGATAATCGCTTCAAGATACCAAATAAATTTATTTGTAAATAATTGCAAAATTTTATGTTGTTCTTTGATTTTTTTCAGAAACAATATATAAACAAAAAAAGAATTGATGCCTATTATGATGGAGATATTTCGAAGCGATAGATAAAAATAAAGCAAGCAAATTGATAACGCAATAATTATACAACTAATTGTTTTATCAAAATATGTTATTTTATTCCACCAAACATTATACTTTCCATTTTGCATAAATATCTGATAATCGCAATAACTTAACACACTTAGAATAGCCAAAAAACTTAAAGCTGAACAGACAAACCAGATATCATTATACCCAAACAAAAAGGGCAACAATAAAATGATAGGTGTTGCACAGAGTGCAGTTGATAAAATATTAAAACATCTCTGCTTGCGGAAGCTCCAACGCAATGCCTGCATTTGTTGATTAAAATAATGGCAAATACGCATATTAAATAAAACAGCGCCAATCAGTACCAAAAACAAAAATATATATAATGAATTTATCATTCTATACCTCTTTTGTTGCCATCTTTGCTTTAGTATAAATACTTTGAATAATAAGACAAGATTAAATAATTATTTTTTATAATACCTAAATCGATCGAGCGGATCATATCCTGCCGGACGATATTTATCACAAGCATCAAAAGCCGAATCATAACGACCGCTTCTCGCCATTTGGCGACCATCAGCATTTACTGCCATATCATTACGAAAATCATCATTAGCCTGTTGGAAAGTTTTTCCTTTAAAAAGCACATTTTTAGGATAGTCAATTAATTCTCTTCCTAAACCGATTGCACCCGCTGTCGCCGAGCCCAAAGTTCCTCTTTGCGCTGCATCATAATTTCCGACACAATGATAGTAATTATCAATGGTTGTGCCTTGTTTTTGCATTTCTGGTGTACTTTTATAATTGGCATTCACCATGTTTATATAGTTTTCACCTAAATCTCTTGCAGCTCCAGCAATCTGATTTGTAAAACTGTTATCTGATTGAGGTGTATCAGATGCACGAACAAAACTTTCAATTGCGGAATTAAAAGTATTCCTTTTATCATCCCTCAATTCTGGATAACCACTTTGTGTATTATTGCTTTGCGTTTGCAGCGGTGGCGGCGGAGTATTACCATAAAGTCGTTTATAATTATACTCATCATTTTTATACAGGTAGTTCTGTATTTCGTTGGCATACGGATTGGGCGAATTCTCGCTCGGCACATCGATTTCTTTCATATCAGCAAATCTATCAGTTCCGCGTGGGTCAAGATAATACCATTCGCTTTGTCCGGGTTTAGGATCTGTTCGGCGCACCGGACGTTTGCCGAACATCAGTTCTCTTGTAAATTCTGTCATTGTTTTTCTCCTTTAGCTAAAATTAGAAACTTACACTTTCACTTTAGCTATAAGAAAAAACTTTGACAATCCGCCATAGTTAGCAACCAATCAACTTTTGCCAACAAAAGCTTTTTTAAATTCACGATTGTTTGCTTGTGCTAATTGTATTAATTTGTTTTTTAGATTGCTTGGACGATACGGTATCTCAATATCTTTTTGGTGATAAGCTAAAAACCTTGTAACAAAACCATTAGCAGACATTTTCTTGCCTTGCTTTTGATATTCAATAAATTTTTGATATTGCAAATTCTTAAAATATTCTCTGAATGGTGCATACTTATTATCTCTGGCTTTGCCGCGCTTTTTTTGCTTGGACTTTTCTATCTTCTAAAACAACAGCCTCTATCGTTGTGGTATGTACATTACTGTAAGCACCTTATTTGTAACCTTTGGATTTGATACATCTGGCGAGAGGTACAGAAATGCCTTATCGTAGTTATCAATCTTCCAAAACACTTTGCGACCCTTGTATTCAAAGGCTCTAAATTGCGCCGCTACGGAACGCTTTGCGTTCTTACTTGCGCGAACAACTAACCTTTGCAGCGGTCGTTCCTACAGGGACTCGTGCCCTCAAATAGTAGGTGTGGTTTCTCCTTATCAATCTGTTGTGTCCGTTCATGGGTTTTCAACCTCTTGTGATACACCCTTGTGATACACCTTGATTTTTGGCAGTTTCCTTAAAAATTCAAAAAAATTGCCTAACTAAATCAATTAGTTAGGCTAATTATGGCAGGGGCAGTAAGAACCGCTGTCATATTTTTTTCCAACTTATTGATAATTCTTAATAATTCTTCCAAAAACAAGGGCTTTTAAGTTGTCTTGTATCACACTCTTGAGGGTATGTATAACCCATGATTTTCAAGGTGTCAATCCTATTTTTATACTTTATGGAAATATAGCTGTTTTTAAGTTTTTTTAGAGCTCTCAAAATCTGGATAAGTTTAGAAAATGCGCAAAAACTAGACTTAAAATATTTTATTTCATTCTAAGTTTAGCTAGTCATACTTACAATAACAGAAATCCAAATAAGTTTAAGAATCGCGCAAAAATTAAACTTACAGAGCTGAGTTGTCGTTTAAGTTTAATTTCTCGTACTTACAGTTCAAAAAGACAAAATAAGTTTAGAAAACAAGTAAAAATTAAACTTACTCCAAAAACAAGCATTATAAGTCTTGAAAACCATACTATAGTTCTGCTTCAATTAAATCCATATACTGCTTAAAAAGGAACTGCTTGTATCTTTGTCCTTTATTTGTTTGGATCAGTATATTTTTTTGAACAAAATCATTAACTATCTTATTGGCGGTTGCTTTACTGATACCTAACTTTTTTTGAACCTCTAAAATCGTTAGGGTCGGATTGATAAACAATAACTCTAATAACTTATGTTCATTATCGCTCTTAACGATTTTAATAAGTTCCTCTTTCAGTGCTGTAATTTTCTTTGTTGTATCAATAATTTGCTTGCTAACAAGTGTTATTCCTTTCAAAAAGAACTCTATCCACTTATTAAAGTCATTTTTCTCACGAACAGCTATCAACAGTTCATAATATTCAGTTTTATGTTTTTTCAAATACAAACTTAAATACAATGTTGGTTGCTGTAATATATTTCTATTAACCAAGAACAGACTGATAAGTAATCTTCCGATTCTACCATTACCATCTAAAAAGGGATGGATTGTTTCAAATTGATAATGCAATAAAGCTAGCTTCACCACATCCAATGATTTACCAGAATGAATATATTTTTCAAAATCACTCATCAATTCATTGACACTATCCTCTTTTGGTGGAACATATACGGCTGTTGACGGATTATTACCCCCTATATAGTTCTGGCTCCTTCTAAATTCTCCAGGTGTCTTTTCCTCTTCACCACCTCTAACTTTATCCATAAGTATTTTATGACAATTTCGCAATAATCTCGTAGATAAAGGCAAACCATCATTTTTTATTTGATCTATTCCATAAGATAAAGCTCTTTGATAATTTCTAACTTCCAAAATGTCCATTTTAGCATTTATAATGGTTTCGTTTTGCAAAACCTCTACCATTGTGGATTGTGTTCCTTCTATTTGAGAAGATAAAACAGCTTCTCTCAAGGCATATTTCTCTATTAAAAGATCGGGATTAGGCAGCAATGAGTTAATAGCCTTTAACTCACCAAGAGCTAATGTAGCATCCGTTATTTCCGTAAATAATGATGAGATATCCAACTCCTCTTCAATTTCTTGTAAAGAATTAGGTTGAAATGTTTTATAACCTCGCCCAGAATCAACTAATCTTCCAGCATTAACCATGTTATGTATATCCTTTATCTATTCCATTTTTTTTGTTAGTTTACATCACGTAAGTTTAGAAAACAAGAAAAAATTAAACTTATTTAAATAAAATAAAAATGTTAAAGAACCTACATTTTTTAACATTTTCTTTTGAATTGCCCGAAAAATCGGCACTTTTGAAAATGGCTAAAATACCACAAATAAAAAAATGTTAAACTTTGTTCGGATTACAAACATTGTTTAACATTTTGTATTTGTATAAGATACTTAATGGTTGCTATTTAACTTTTGCATCTATTCCATAACCATGTCCAGTATCTCTATGAGCCGAGTATATTTTTTCTATTCCATTAAATTTTATATAGAAACCAGCTCCTCTATAAGGACCGTCTTTTTCTGCACAGGCAAGTCCTACTTGTGCAATATACCCATTAAACTGCGTCATACCTGTAATCAGCTTGTCTAACTCTTTACTTACATTATTAAATTTTCCATTTGTTGAATATATCACATATATCCAAGACATTTCATTGTTTTCATCCTTAAACCATATCTGTGGATATATACCAATTATGTCGCAATAAGATTCAAATTTCATTTTTTCTTTTCTTATATAGTCTTTTACTATACCTACAGCCATATTATTAAATTCATAATCGGACATCATTATTTTCTCATCTGTGGCAACGACCCGTGGATTTACCAGTTCATTTGTTCTTATATCATATAAATTCCATTCATCATCGGACAATGATGATAGTGTTTTCTTATTCTTTATAGGAAAAATACACGGAATTAAGTTGTGAGTAGTACATTCTTTGATAAATCTATCTTTTTCTTGTATCGTCAGATTTTCACTTTTGCTATAACCTACGTCAATTAAAACAGAAAATATTTTATTTTTGTATGCAAATGACATATCGTCAAATTTCGGAGACATTGGCTCAACTCTTATCCAACTAAATCCCTTATGTTTTTTAAATCTCTCTTCTAAAAAACTACCAACCATATTTCTTGCTTCCCAATAATCTTCTGTTTTATCAGGTCTATCTAACATGTCTAATTTACTGTCATTAGCTGTATCTATCCCATTTACACTAACTGTTTTTCTTTTCTCTTTTTCCCTTGTGCTTTGGTTCATATATCTAACCTTTTGCCCAGTAAGACTTTCCATATATTTTTCAATGAAAACTAGAATCAATGTGTTTCCACTTGCTGGTTGTCCACTAAATATAGACATCATTTGTGGCATAGGAATAAATCTTTCGTCTTTGTATATTCTTGCATCAAACTCTTTGTGTTTAATTATTCCTTCTTTATCAAGTTTATCTATAACTATCGTTAGTATAATAAAACCTAACTTCATATTATTTTTTTTAAAGAAGTTTTCTGTGACATAATACCATAAAAAAGCATTGATTGCTTTTTTAGTATATTCCATTTCTAATACCTCTTGCGGCAAATATTTTATATTGCTATGTACTATTTCAACTAAATCATCTATATAAGTTTCAGCAATATTCTTCTCCATTGTGGGGAGTCCCTGCAAATCATCATACGCCTTTGCAATCCCAGGCATATCATCTGAAGATTTGTTATTCTTAATAACGATTAAAATTATTAAAATGCCTATAACAATTAAGATTTCCATATTTAGCCCCTCAATATTTGTTCAAATCCGCATTGAGAGCCTATTATAATTAAATTTTACATTCAATATGAATTTTTTGTGTTTTGCCACATTCTGTCATTAATCTTAACTCTTTCAAAATTCTCTTAACTTCTTCAGTTGGAACATATTTCTTTTCATCATTCCATAAAAATCTATGGCTGAACACCTTTCCACGATAGATGTAGGAGATATTAGTGGAGCTGTCGCCATGGGATATTCGGTAATGGATTAGCGGTAAATTGTTATAAACAAAGCCATTGTTCCACAGTTTTATTAAATTCCCGATAGTTATTTTATCAATAGCATAGCCGTAATATGGGCAGGCAAAGGAATTAATAACAAATCCTGTCAGCACAAAATCAGCACAAGGTCTGCCCTCCAACCTGTGCCGATTGTTATAAATCCATTCACAATGGCTTAAAAACCAAACTCTATCAACTGTTTTCATACTATAACGTACTTGGGGCATGGTGGGTATTATATTCTTTGTAAATGCTATTAAATAAAACTTTCCCTATAAAAATGTGATAATTCCTAAATTTTTCCTTATAAAAATGTGATTTTTTTTCAAATTTTCCTTGCTAAAATGTGATTAAATGCTTATAATATCCTTAATAATAAGGAGATTTCAATGAAAAGATACGCTTTAGAAAACCTAAAAAACTGGAAAAACAGTCCAAACCGTAAGCCTTTGGTTATCAGAGGAGCAAGACAGGTCGGTAAAACTTGGCTGATGCGTAAATTCGCTAAAGAATCTTACAAAAAAACAGCATATATCAGTTTTGTTGATACACCGGATGCTAAAAATATTTTTGAAGGTAATTATAACTTAAACAACATTTTGCTTGGATTAAATGTCTTAACCGGCGTTCAAATCACTCCTAAAGATACATTGATTATTTTAGATGAGATTCAAGAATGTGAAAGAGCCCTGAATGCTCTTAAATTTTTCAATGAAAATGCTCCGGATTACCACATTATTGCAGCTGGAAGTTTGCTTGGCGTTGCTGTTCGGCAAAAACAATTTTCTTTTCCTGTCGGGCAAGTTGATTTCTTGAATTTATATCCGTTGAGTTTTTGCGAATTTTTGGAAGCTATCGGAGAAAAACAGGTTTCTGAACTTATTTTAGATAACAAATGGGAAATATTAAAGAATTTCCAAGATAAATGTATCAATCTTCTGAAACAATATATGTTTGTCGGCGGTATGCCTGAAGTTGTTAAGTTTTTTGCTGACAATAAAGATATGACCGAAGTCAGAAAGATACAAAATGCTATTTTAACAGGTTATGCGGAGGATTTTTCCAAATATACGGAAAGCTCCAATGTTGCCAAAATTACAGCTGTATGGAATTCTATACCTACGCAGTTAGCTAAAGAAAACAAGAAATTTACTTACAAAGATATACAATCTGGAGCAAGAGCCCGTGAATATGAGGCTGCAGTAGAATGGTTAGCATTAACAGGACTTGTTTATATTGTTCATAAAATCACCAAACCTGATTTACCATTAAGCGGTTATGAGGATAGCTCTGCTTTTAAGATGTATATGATAGATACAGGTTTATTATGTGCTAAAGCTCTGTTAGAAGCTAAGACAATTATTGAAGGTAATCGGATATTTGAAGAATTCAAAGGAGCTTTAACCGAACAGTATGTTCTGCAAGAACTTAAGATAAAAGATAATCTGCCTATTGCTTATTGGGGAACGGATAGCGGGACAGCTGAAGTTGATTTTGTAATTCAGGACAAGGAAAAGATTATTCCTATTGAAGTGAAAGCATCCGTTAATTTGAAAGCCAAGAGTCTTGCATCTTATCGCCAGAAATATAATCCCCAAAAGGTTATTCGTACATCCTTAGCAGGATTTGAGGAAAACAACGGATTATTCAATATCCCTCTTTATATGATTAAAAATGCTGCAGAATAATTCCTGTGAGACCATATAAACTAAAAAACCGCCACAATTTCTTGTAGCGGCTTGGTAGGAAAGTTAATGTCAGGAGTTATTCTTTGTTTTCTTCTTCGGTATTAGGTTCTTGTGGTCTAAATGGCGGTTTATAAACAATTCCACCATTGTCTATTAAAAGGTCGGCAACTTCAATTTCTATCTGGTTTAATGCCATCATCAATGGGGTTTCAAAGCGTGTGTTAATCCAATTGACATCAATTCCATGGTCTATCAGTAATTGAACTGCTTTTAATTTTTCTTCTGTTGGCATATTTTGATTTTGAATGACATACATTAAAGCATTTTCGCCAAGCAAGTCATTTCGGTTAATTTCGGCACCTCTGTTAATTAAGTATTCAATCCCTTCAGTATCTTCACTCATACCACAAGCAACCAAAAATATGGTTCTTCTCATAGTATCCATTGGGCTTTCCAATTTGAAAGTAGGATTGTCAGTAAACATTTTTTCCAAGCTCTTGGCATCATCAATGGTTAAATGGTAATCTTCTACTTGGTTTCCATCCGGAATGTCATCAATTGATTTGTATTGAACTCGGCTACTTATTTTCTTCATTTTCTCTAAAGCAGCCTCTATTTCTGAAATGTGTATGTAACGGGTATAGCTATTATCAATTTTATTGTATTTTTTTATCATTTTAATCTCCTATTCCAAAATAAATTGATTTCTTACAAAAATATTTATTGGGTGTGGATGCGGAAATTTGATTTGAAAAAAAATAAAATTGAAAATTTTTATTTCAAAAAGTTGATATTTGCTGATAAATACTCATGATAGCAAAATCAATGACCTGTTTTTGTTTCAAAATAAATTTCATTTTAAACGGCAGCATATCCCTGTTATGCTGCTTTTTTATTTTTGCGAAGTTAAATGATAAATAATCATGTGAGGTCATTATATTTTTGCTATTTTTCCAGCTCCTATGTTATAATAATCTCATAAAACGACATACCAATCGCAAGTTTATTACTTGTGCCATAAAACGGGAACCAGGCCTTTCTGGGGCACCCTCAAGCAGGGAACAAACTGAAATCCTATGATGTCCTTTCCATTGGTAGAGGCACCGCAAAATAACCCCTCCAAAGGCGGCTGGCGGAATATAAATAGGGCACGGCGGACGATGTCCGTTAGAAATATGAGGCTCTGTCTGGGCTCATTGACAACCTCGGCTTGATGCAATTTAGTCTTCATTTGGATTGCAACAAGTGCCAACCGTAAGGCAAGAGGAAGGCTCGTATCGGCGGTGTGCGAGTTGTATGGAATTATACATACTATATCTGGAATGAAGAAGCGAATCAGGCGAAAATGCTGACGCTCTATTTTACCTCGGGAATGGAGGTAAAAAGAGCAAATCTAACGAAAATACATTGATACAAATAAATGAATTTAAATAAATTGATTTGTTAAAATATGTTATAAAATGATATTCTTTGAAATAAAATAAAACAAAAAACAAATGAGCAATCGTTAGATTGCGAAGTTTACGGACAAACGAACAAAGTGAGTTTAGCCGTCTGAAATTGGTTAAAATAAAAAAAGAATCTATTATTTAGTTTTCAGAATCGTTCATATCTTTCAAGAATAAATCATTATATGACTTCTTAATTTGCTCGTTTTCGCTCCACATTTCTACAAAATTCTTTTGATTAATTTCCGAAGATTTTATATATTTAATAACAATATCTTTGTTTTCACACAACCATTTTTCATCTTTAATTTTAGCAATAAAATCTACGAAAACTTCATCTTTGTTATTTTCTGTTTTCTTCAACCAATTAATAATTTGCTTATTGAATAACCTAATAAACTTTGTATCACTTAGGTTTTCATTCCTTATGTTTTGATTAAATAGATCATTAATTATTTGATTAGTGATACTTAAACCTGCAATTTTGTTTAGATAGGCATTTTCTAGTTTCATGAAGCTGTTAAATTTATTAATAATGACTTCTGGTATGTAATCTTTCAAGGCTGTTTTAAATTCTTTACTTGAATATCCCGTATAAATAGCTGTCTTAAATGTTTCTGTTATATTAATTATTTCTTCTTTCCAATCTTCTATTGTTGAGAGATAATTATAAAAACTATCACATAACCTATAGTCTATTACTAACGATAAATCACTTATAAGAAGTTCATTTTCTTTACTAAATTCTACATTTCTTATATGAGGAATTATATCTTGCTCTTTTGCAATTTTTCTTAAAATTCTATATGCTTCTACATTTGAGATTCCACAATACCTTCGTAAATATTCATCAATATTTGTTCCAGAAATATCTAATTTAGCTAAATTTTCCTCGTTCATATATTCTATAATTTGAGATTTACCTACCGATAAATCTAATAACTTATTGATATTATGATTATTTAAATCTAAATACTCCACAATAAATTTATTTAGTATATCTCTATTGTTAAACATTGAAGTTTCTAATATACGAATATTAGCATTATTTTTAAATTCTTTAAATTCAGGAGAAACTGTCGCATAAACAGCTAGAGCTGTTGCAAAAGAATTATGATCATTATCATAAAAATATCGCATTACATTAATATAACTGGTATCCTTTATATATGATTCAACGCTTGAAAGATGATCATTTTTTATAGAATCTGCTATAAGATTAAGATATCTAGGTTCTTTGCTTTTGCTTTTTATTATTTGATATATTGTAGTCTCTAAATTATTCCAAGCCGTATATTCATCATTACCTTTTTGAATAAAAAATTTACAATGCACATACTGATCTTCAGTAGAAAGTTGGCTCCATTTTTCTACTGATTTTACATTAGGATGCAAAATACTCAAATCATACTTACTTATGTCTTTTTCTTCTATAAATGGAATAGCTCCTAAATATAAATCTTCTGAAATTGAATCAAGCTCCATCTCATATAATTCATCTTTTGATATGTCTAATTCCTCTATAATGGCTGTCAGAGTTCTGATCCATTCTTTTGCGCCTAGTCCTCTTTCTAAATCTGTGTTGCTTTTTATTGAATACATAAGGGAAATTAACTTTTTATATTGTTTGGGATTACTTACACTCTTTAATATAGATTTTATTTTGCTAGAAGCATTGGTTGGAATAGCTATTAAATCTTTTAGTCCTAATAATTTATCCATTGTCTGCTGCAACATATAAGATGCTAATTTTTCATTCTTATTAAATTCTGTTAAACTAACTAAATTATTAGCTGTATTTAATAATATTTCAAAACTTTCATATTGTTTTTGAGGAAGGGTATTAGACAATACTCTCCATACCCAATCATGTCTAAAATCTTTATCATTTATATTAATGCGATCAGAGGTAATTTTTTTATATAAATCATCTCTTTTAACTAACATTAAAGCCTCATTAGCCTCCGATTGATAATATAATTGAGCTAATTGAATATTATCTATAGAACTTGTTAAAACATTACTAGTTGGCAACAGATTTGTTATATTCCCCTTTATAAGCTGATTGCTTATATTATTATAATGTATTACGAAGGCAAATTTAGTATTAAGGTGGATAGATGAAAATAATTCATCTTTCTCATATGATACTACTTCATTAATAATCTTTATGATTTTACGAGGAGTTTCTTGTCCTTTATATGATGATGCATAAAAATCCTTTTCTTCAAAATTGCGAGTTTCAAAGATACTAACGATTTGACTAATCTCTTCTTCTGTAAATTCCTTATTAAATGCTTCCTCTAATTTTTCTTTCCATATTTTATCTGCATCAACCAAATGTCTTGGAGGGACCCTATATAAAATGTCAAAAGTTTTTTGAATAAAGGAATCAGCTTTGATATTTGATACATCATCTTCATTATCTTTGAATATTTTACCAGCCTGTTCTTCATCTATAGGAACGATTATATGCACAGATTTATTCTTAAGAAGCATTCCTTTTAATGACGACCATATTGACTTTGCATCATCTGGCTCTACTCTATCAATATTATCTATAACTATAACTAAGTTTTTATTTTGATTATTTTCTATAATTTTCTCAACAATTTTGTTGTATAAATCAGAAAACTCCTTATAACTAGGATCTGGAGTTTTATTTATAGTTATTAAACTTTCTGTATGAGGTTTTGTTCCAGATAAAATATAAAAGACCTTTTCATCATTAAATATTTTTGAAACAAAATTTTTCAAATTAAAAATTGACCATATAATTAACGGCATATATAACAGAAACGCATAGTTTATTACAGAGCCATATATCCCAGTTATTAAGGATATTAGTAGTAAAGAGACCAAGTTTCCCCAATCACTACCTTTAATATTCTCCCAAAGAGAGTTAAAGTATTTCTTAAGTCCTCGTTGCCTATCTAAAAAGTAATTTGAAACTAAGGCTATTATACCTCCAAAAAAGATCCATAATGCAGAATTATATATTTTAAAATCCTCATATGCAAAAGCACTAAAATTATATAAAATTTCGTCTTTTCTTCCATTAGAAAGCAAGTCAAATGCAAGAGGGTAAAATAAAAATGAAATTGCAATAAGCGCATTTGGAAGATTTATTAAAGAATATTCTTGAGATCTTTGGATTTCTTTTAATTGTTTTAATTCAGATAAATCATCTTCAAAACTTTTAATTTGAGAATTATCATGAGAGCATTCTTTATATTTTTTTAACAATTCTTCTAAAAAACCTAGTTTGAATGGAAATTTTTCATTCTTCCATGCATCATATTCAATAACCTGACAATTGTTTTTCTTATTTTTATCAGAAATTTCAGCCTTTACACCCTCTATAATAGAAGATTTACCACTTCCCCACCCACCAAGAATTCCTATTATTTTTCCGTGTTTGTCTTTATTGGTTATTTCTTCTACAATGGCTTTTGTGACTAAAGAATCCGTTACAGCAACTGGTTCATCATCTAAATATTTACAATTTTTTTCTATTTGTTGTTCTGTCATTTATATTTTCCTAATTTCCTTCATGCTTATTAAGAAAATCGCTCAGACGCTCACGATTTTCGTTATCTTTGTCACCTTTGAAATACATTTCCACAAAAGTTATTTGTCTTTTGTTTTCTTCCCATACAAAAATAACTCTAATACCGGAGGCTGCTCCGCGCCCTTTAAGTGCCATACACGAAAATTTGCGAACTTTATTAGATGTATAATCATCGGAGCAAAAACCTTCTATAGGGACAAAAGCTGTCGTTGGCTGACCTTTTTCATAAAAAGTCTCCAACGTATATTTTTTCATATTTTCAAAATCTTTTTCTAAAGACTTAAAACGTTTCAAAAGTGATTTAAAATCTTTATTAAATTCGGGGGTAGTCACATAGTTAATCATTTTCGTCCGTATACTCCCGAAGTGATGTGTCATTATTTCTGTAAAAAACAGCTTCATAATCCATAATTTCTCCCATCTCTGCTCCGATCCACGGAATATCTTTATGAGAGAATTCAGAAAGCTCTTTACCTGACTTATCAGAAAGGCGTTCAAGCTCTTTATCAATATGTTTTAATTCTTGAGCCGATAAAAGTGTCAAATCCGGTTCCTTAATAGGCAAATATTTGGTTTGTTCTTTATTAAAATATTTTGTTTTAATTTCTTCCAATTCACCGTCTTTTTCCATTTCTTTTATCAATTTCGCAAAATCAACCGGTGTTGGTCCATAAGTGTTTTTGATGTATTTCAACCCCATGAGCTGTTCTTCAAACAGTTCATAGTAGTCAAAATCTATAAAATAAAGCAATTTATAGATAACTGTTTGCCCAACATTAGGCTTTGCTCCAACCTTATTCAAAATATAGAGCAACACTTGCTTGAATTTTGTAATATTTACTTGCGGAATATCTATGCGAATATCTGTTTTCGGTTCAACATTATCTGAAGTTATGATATTATATTGAGGTGTAGTCGGCATTTTGTTATCAATAAAACACGAATAATCAACACTAAAAATCTTGGAAAGTTTTTTAATGATATCCAATGAAAAGTTATTTTCGCCATTTTCATATTTTCCCAATGTTTGGCGACTAATTCCTAGCATAGCAGCCAATTCATCTTGAGAAATATTTTCATTTTCTCGTAGTGTTTTTAGAATATTTGTCATGGGGAGCTCCTTTATATGCTATAATTATAACATAATTCTCTTAAAATGTCAAGTATTGTTAACATGCAAATGTTAACAATTCATTACATGCAATGTTTTGCTCATATTTTCAAGGTGTCACCAAAGAACAGATTGATATGATGATTGGACAGATGATGGAGATGCAAGCGGCTTAATTTATAACCTTTATTTTTCATTATATACTGAAATAATATAGTCAATTACAGATTCTTTATAGATAACAGGAACTCCTTTGGGAATATTTTTATCTTTTTCATATTTTTCTTCCTGTTTTTTATTTCTAAAATTGATATACGAATACTCTGCATTTTTTTTGATATTTTTTTCTGATATAATTTTATTGATGTCATTTGTTGTTATCTTATCATTCTTTATCTTAATTTGCTTAGCAACTTGAGTATAGGACAAAGGATAGTCGGATAATTTATCTATTCTAACTTTTTTTATTACTGTTTGAGAAACATTTGGAGTTGTACTATAATCAATTAATTGCGTTATATCACTCTTGGTCTTGGATGTTATTTCTGTTCCATAATAAACTTTTATCTTAAAGGCATTATTGTCCGCGAATTCATTTGTCTCAATGCCATTGTATATGGCTTTTATCTCTTTAGGCCAGGTTGATAAATCCATATCTACTATCTGTTCTTTTTGTAATCCAACAAATTGCAATGCCAATGATAAATTATTAGATAATGTTAAATTTTCGCCAAACCATTCTGTTAAATAGTGGTCAAAATTTAGACAATTTGATTGAAACAAAGCACCAAACTTTTCGTCTCCGCCAGAAAATAAAACATGTTCAACTTTATCTCTTATATCAATAATTTTATTAATATTTTCACAAACTGCTTTATTGCTTATAGGACAATCGGCAGACCGGAGCATTTCATTTAATGATTTTGAATCTCCGTTGTGTCGTTTAGATGAACCTAATTTCGTACGTTCTAATTTTTCTTGGAATAAATAAGTCCATGCAATATTAGATAAAACACAGAACATTTCTATTCTAAAAAACATATTAGGGTTATTGAATATCTCAACTGCCGCCATCATAGCTTCTCTGGAACGAATTAAACGACAATCTTTATAGGGATTTAATAATGTTTTTGAATCATAAGAGGACTGAATTACCAAATATTTATTTACCTCTTCATCAGGTGCTTCTAATATAGTATTATCTTTGGAAATCTCAGAAATTCTGCCTAGATTAGTTGTTTGTAATCTTCCTTGATTGACAATATGAACAATATCTTGAGGAATATATCCTTTTTTTAACAAACCTTTTACTAGTCTTTTTTCTTCTAAAGTTAGACCACCTGCTTTTGATTTCTTACGATTTGGCTTTATATTTTGTAACATCACTATTTTCCGTTTATAAAAACCTGGTTTACTATCTCATCAATTTGTTGCATAAGTTGGTTGGTTAGGTAAAGAGCATTGATGATTTGCGAATAGTGTTTGATATCATCAAAGGATAATTCCTTACCTTTACGGTCTTTGAGCCATTTTTGTGCCGGTTGGTAACCTCCGATATAAAAATTCCAAGCGACTTCCGGAACCTTATCAAAATATTGGATGTCGTTAATAAACACTTTTTCATCCGAATAGCTCAATTTTGTTACAATATTATCGCCACTTATCGGGTAGCCGATGGTTAAAGTGTTTAATTTATCGCTTTCAAGTAAATGTATTTTGCGAATTTGCGAACCTAAATCAACCAACTTCCAGAATTTTGTTTTATCGGTTGGATATGGAATTTTCGGGAAATCAATCTTTAAGAACTCTTTATAGGTTTCACGATATTTGGGTGAGTGTAACACAGCATAAATGTAATCCAAAACATCTATCGGAGCAAAAGTATCTTTTTCATCCGTTTTTTCTTCTGTAAACTTTAATTTTAATCCTTCAGCAACCTTTTGAATAATCTCGTTATTAAAGTTCGGATGCCGAGAATTATCCAAATCTTCATAAATGTAAAGTGGAAAAATATAGTCACCACCTTGCATTCCTGCACATGACCAACTTCTAAAATCAATAATGGATTTTGTAATAAAACCACTCATTGCCTCTAGTTGAGTAAATCCTCTTTTTGCTATTAATCCTAAATTATATCTATGAAGAAAATGTTTCATAACAGCTTCACGAGGGCGTTCAATATAGGTGGTATCATAATAAACATATTTGTTATCAAATGGACGATATGTAACTGACTGTATTTTACTGCTATCAGCCTCAATATTGTAATAAGACGCAACAGAAGATGAAAGTTCATCAGCTGTTTCTTTTACAAGTATACTGTCTTTGGCCGTAACAATACCAACATTATTAATATTAAACAGTTCCGTAATACCAAAACCTTTATCGTATTTCTTGGATAGTCCAAAGTCTTTCTTCACAAAGAAATAATATGGTGCCTGATGTTCTAATTTATTGAAATCTATATTACTCAAGTTATGGTCTGCTAAAAACTCATATTTGCCTTCTCTTTTACCGTAAAGGTCATAATGATAAACTTCTGCAAGCTGTCCTCTTCGCTTATTATCTATCTTAATAAACAAATTTATAGACACACCTTGTTGAATATCAAAAACATTTTCATCTTTTGAACCATCTGGACAAGTTTCTTTTTTCTTGGCATTACCGTGCAAATCCAAAATATAAATTTTATCAAAAGTGTTTAGTAAGTGCCAACGCATACCACGAAACGTTGGATTATCCAAGAAGCTATGATTGTTAATATATGCTAAAATACCCGTGTTATTCTTTTCAATAAATTGTTCAGCATAGCGAATAAACTTAACATAATCATCATTAATCCACTTAGGATTCTTTTCTTGCAATCTGCCTCCTGTCGGCTCTTGTTTATAAACATCTATCAGGTTTGTTATCCATTCACCTTTATTTGAACTTTCACCGCTATATGGAGGATTACCTAAAACCACCATTACCGGAACATCCCGTTTAATCTCATTAGCCTCGCTTGCTTCTTGTGATAACCAACTGGCAAATAAGGTTCCGCTATCTGGATGCGGCTCTTCCAAGCTATTTGTTAAATAAATCTTCAAACGGTCATTATTTGTTGCCTGATAACCGGTTTCCTTCAAAATCAAATCTAACTTCAGATGTGCCATGGCATAAGATGCCATTAAAATCTCAAAACCATGTAATCTCGGTAGTAAATGTTGTTCTACATAGCTTGACCACATTCCTTGCATAGCAATGAACTTCTCGTGAATTTGCCGAACCACCTCGGCTAAAAATGTTCCTGTTCCGGTAGCTGGGTCTAATATCTGCACACGATGGACATCTTTTTTGATTGTAGCCAGTTTGTCGCCTTTTTTAGTTGTTCCATATTTACTGTCTTTAATTGAAAGAGTTATTTTAGAAGTGTCCGCCAAACCTTCTGAAAGTCCAAATTCGCTTTTTAATATATCATCAACAGCACGTACAATAAAATTAACAACAGGTTGCGGTGTGTACCAAACCCCACGAGATTTACGAAGTTTCGGGTCGTATTCGCTCAAAAAGGTTTCATAAAAATGGATTATCGGGTCTTGGGTCTTGGTTGCTTTGCCGAAAGATTTTAAAATATCGTGCAAATTAACGGCAACAAATACATCTGCCAAATCATCAACAATCCATTTAATACGGTCATCAAGAGTTGGTCCGGCAATGTAACTGAATAAATTACGCAAAAAAGGATTGGACTTCGGAATGCACTCACAAGCCTCCTGCCTTGAAAAATTTTCTAAAGTGCTATCATTCAAACGACCGGCAAACATACCATAAGCAATAGTTTGAGCATAAACATCAGCGAATTCTTCTTTAGAGATATCGCTGATTAAGATTTTTTGAAAAGCTATCATTTGGTCTTGAAGAGTGCGATTATCATAGCTTTCGTCTTTACTGTTTAAGGCATTTTTGATAACATCAGCTAATAATCTTGCCTTGCCTGCCATCATTTTAGCTAATTTTGAAGCAGAATGTATCGTTTGTCCTCTATAAGCACAAAAATTAACAATTAAATCATTAAATGCTTGGAAATGCTCTGTATTGGCAACAACTTTCCCATTTTCAATATGACCTATACGGATTGTATTAACTTTTTCACCATCTCTATAAAAACGAAATTCCAAATAATTGGTAATGATAAGGTTGTTTAAACTATTACGATAACGGTCAAATTGCTCCTTATGATTCTTGTTGTCTAAATCATCATCAAGGTCTTTAGCTTCAATATATCCAAGCGGAATATTGTTTTTGGTTATAACATAATCTGGAGCTCCACACTCAATTCGTGCCGGTTCGTTGGTCGCAATAATACCTGTAACAAGCGTTTCTATCAAACTTTGCAAATCTCCGCGGTAAGAGTGCTCGCGTGATATTCCGGTTTTATATCTTTTGTTAATTTCGTTAATATAGTTCGCTATAGGCATTGTATTTCTCTATATTGGTTAAATATTAGAAAAATCATAAGTTATCAATTATTAAAAATCAATTAGAATCTTGTGATTGTTGCCATGAGTATTCTAAAGCTCATGACATTAAATTTTCTAGCAAAATGTGATTTTTCCTGTGTTTACTGCCAAAAATTACCAATTTTCTAAGCGTTGATTAGTCTGCTTTACACAGATATGCTATGAAATGTTAGATATATACATCTGTAATTAAGTGTTATTATTCAACTGTTCCCATAGTTTATAAATAGGGAACTTTTTAATATTATTTTGGTCATCTTGACCCAATTTCTTAAATTGTCTTTCCGCTCCTTGTTTATCTTGTAACAAAATATAAGCACCATATTTAAGTATTGGAGCATTATTTTCTTCAACTAATGTATGGAGATAATCTTTATCTTCATTAGATAATTTTTTATTTTTCCTTATCTTACACTGAAGTAGATTTAAATGATATACCACAGCTGATTTTTCATCCTTATTTTTGTCTTCTATCCAATTTATTATATTTTCTGCAGTATCTAATAAGCTACTTTTGTTAATATCATCATAGGCAGCCATTAGTTCTAGAGCTGTTTCATTTACAATATCTAAGTAATAGGGTGAAATAGGACATTTTTTTATATAATCTAAAAACGAATCAATTTGAATGTTAATAGAATTTTTTAAATGTTGTCTTTTAAGCATCAAAATAGATGGAACTCTTAATAAATTTCCATTTTTTTCTACTGTTACAATTCCTTCAATAGGAAATCTCTTGAAATTATATTTTCCTGTTTTGTTACGAAATGCTAGACAAGTTATAGTTTTATCTAATATATGAAAATCTAAAACATATCCTTCTGCATCTGTTTTAAGAGCTATATCTTGATTATAAACAAAGGCATTTATAAGAATAGTTGCATTCTTATTATCATTTTCATTAAATTGATGAAGTTCTATATCTTCTTTTACCCCACTTTCATCAAAAGCCTTTTTCAATTCCTCATAGTATTTTAAATTGCTTTCTAATACAGATGTATCATCTTTTTCAAAAGGGCAATCTTGCTTATACCCATTGACATAAAAATGCCTGTATTTATGTACTTCTAATAAAAATTTTGTGCTTTCAATGTAATTACGAAGTGTTCCTTGTAATAAAAGGTTACATTTCACATTTTTATTTTCATTATTATATATAAATTCAATGTTATGATTTATTATTAAAGTTAATGTGTTAATATCTTTTCTTAATTCGCAATTTTTAAAACATTCTGTTTCATTTATTGATATTTTAAGTGGTGCACTAATAGTATGGCTAATTGCTCCTTTGGGTATTTCAAACGGATAAGGTATATTATCCTTATATCCGTACGCGTAGCCACTGAAATTTAATAAAATGTCATTTGGAGTGGTTTTGAATGGAGTTTCATAGTGCAAACATATTTCTTTAAAATCAGCAAGTGTATATTTGTCAATAGGAATAAAATCTGCTTGTTTCTCTCTATTTAAACCAAAATTAAATATTAAATTTACTAATTCTTCTCTACTGGAAGGTAGATTTTTAATATCAATACTTATTTTACCATTTTTTTCTTTATTTTGTAATATTCTTTTAATTTTTGCTGGTAATAAATCTATATAAAAAACTTTATTGTTTTCAGAATGTCCTCTAATCACTTGAACAACAAAATATAAAACGCCTCCATCTTTACAGTATTTTTTTAAATCGTTCGTTCTAATATTATATTTTAATGATTTCTCTATCTTTGCTTCTGTTCCTTTAATTTGAATAGGAATTTTATATCGTATAGTTTCATTATTTTTTTGTTTATCAGAAGAATAAACTAATATATTTCCATCCCATATAGGAAATTTGTCTCCTTCTTTAATATCCGACACATTAATAAATCCTGTATCATTTAATTTGCTATGGACAGAACCGACTGCAGATGCTTCTATTTCAGAATTATCCATTTTTATCTCCTGCAAATAGCAGAAACTTAATCGTAGACAAATTTGTCTTTTTCCATATTACTATTTTAAATTTTCTAAGCATTTCTTCAGGTTAAATAGTGATTAATTTCTCGTTGGTTGTTTATTATAAACATGATTAAAGTGGAATCAACTAAAATATTTTCAAAAGTCATCAAAAATAAGCACTTCTGCCAATTTATGACATTTGTTTAAATTCTTCTGCCAATTCAATCACTTTGACACCTTTGCCTTTGGCTTGCTTGCAGAATTCGTAGGCTCGTCCTTGTCGTTTGTTATAAGCGATGATAAAGTCCGTGTTTTCTATGATATAGCGGTTACGATAGACAATACACAACCTTCTGTAACCAGTTGCACATTTGTCGGGGTAAATCCAGTCATTGCAAGGTCTGCGCTGGTGAGCATAGTGAGCATCACATTCGCCCACCTCGTGTAATTCGGTTATTTTTGAGATAACGAGGATTACTCGGATGCTCGGATATTCCTTCTGCACCTCTAAAACCGTATCATAAGCATCTTTTTCATAGCCTCCAAGCTCTCCGACCAGAAACTCGGTAACATCTTCATTTTTAATTAAATTGATGATTTCGTCTTTAATTCGTTCTTTTAACCCTTCAGGTGTGTGATGCCAGCAAGGCTTACCGAATATTTTATCGTAATCATTTCCAAGAAAAGCACAGGTCTTACTCATATTCAAATTCCATTAAATTGCACCTGATTCGGACTTAACAGAAACGAACATTTGTGTTGAAGGCGGTTATCTTACTAAATGAATAGTGCAAAATTAACCTTTTAAATCCCTTGAACCCCTTATGTTTCAAGGAATTATATATCCTCACGAGCCTAAAATTACATCTCAACAAAATACTTAAAAAATTAGTTGATTTAATTGTTCGTTAAAACAGCAGAACATTTTGCTCGCAATCCTTTGATTCTCCGATAAATATATCAAAAGGAGAATTTTATGATTTACGGATACATCCGCAAAAGCACCGAGAAGCAATCGTTTGAACACATGGAGTATGAAATCAGCGATTATGCCGCCAAACACGATATGAAAATTGATGTTTGGGTGGAAGAAACCATTTCATCACGAAAACCTTTGAACAAACGCAAACTCGGAGCCTTAGTGGAAGAGATTAAGGACGGAGATGTTTTGATTTGCTCGGAACTCTCAAGGATTTCTCGCTCGGTTCCCGAAACATTTTCAATCTTGCAAACCTGCCTAAACAAGAATTGTCAGGTCATCACGATTAAAGAGAACTATCATTTAGGAAACGACTTACAATCGCAGGTATTAGCCTTTGCTTTTGGTCTTGCCTCGCAGATTGAAAGAGACCTGATAAGCCAAAGGACAAAGTGTTCGCTTGCCTCCAAGAAAGAGCAAGGAATAAAGCTCGGCAGACCTGTCGGTGCAGAATCAAAGAGATTGAAGCTCGCTAAGAACCTGAAACGCATCCAAGACCTACTCGCCAAAGGGGTTTCCAAGAACCAAATATCAAAGATAATGAATGTGCAGTATATGACCTTATCAAGGTTCATCAAACGATATGGATTGAATGACTCTAGCACAACTATTCAATAGCAATATAAAAACAGCCTATCTTTGAGGAGTATTGGTGGTTTCTCTATCTAATCTTATTCTTTGCGGCAATACGCTCAAGGTTTCGGTTAAGAAAAGGATACTTGAGTTTTGATAACTGGGTGTTGAGCTTTTTGATAGGAAAGTTTCCTCCATAAACTCTTTCGCCAGTGTCGCTGCCAGACCAACCAGCTAAAGCATTTTGAAACTCTTGTGGAATGTCAGCATCTCGCATGGCTTGTTTAACATTGTGGCGGTAGCTATGAAACACTTTTGAACGGCTTTCAATGCCAACACTTTTCAGATACCTACCGAACCATTGGCTAATGGCTTGTATGTAATGGTTCTTCTCACTGTAATGCAGTTGATAAAACACTCTCCCTGGATACTCTTCAGTCTTATATGATGCTTCTCTAATACTGTTGATATACTCCAAGAATCCTAACTCTAATATTTGCGGATGGATAGGAATTCTTCTCTTTGATTGCGGATTCTTCAAGTGCTGGTCTTTCCGTTCATTCGTAAGATTGAGATACCAAACAGCTTTGTCTAGCCGCACATCCTCAATGTAGAGCTGGCAAACTTCGTTGAGCCTTACAGGATGGAACAATGCCAACAAAGGAATCCAGTAGCGGTAAGCGTATTTCTTGTCCATTACACGAGGGTATGTCTTCGGGTCAAAGATTTTCTTCAGCTCATCTTTTGTAAAGGCTGTTACTTCAATGGATTCCTTTCTCCGTGATATTGATATGAAACTTTGGAAACTATCTCGGATGTATTGATTAACTTTACAGAACTCCAAGAACTCCTTAAATACACGCAGATACTTCTTTACTGATGTCAGTGAAATCACATCATTATTCTCTCTCGCCAAAATATCAGTAAGCGTTTGTCCTCTATATCGTTCTTTCCACTTCTTTGGTAGGTTGTGAATTTTTTGCGAAACCTTTCGGCAATCATCTGCTGTAATCTGTTCCACAATGTTCTTGCCAATGATTTCAAAAATGGTTTCCAAGCATTGTTTGTTCTGCTTAAGAGTATTCTCACCAGTCCTGTCATTGTTCTTCTTATCTATAGCAAAGTCTTTGAATACTTGCTTCCATGGTGTTGAAATAGTTACATCGCTCGCTCTTGCATTCTTTTCTGCATTAATGATTGTCAGACAACGCTTCACTCTATTGTTAATGCTAAAGTTGTCGCCAGTATCTTCAACGATGCTGTTTATTTTATCAAGCACATACTTCTCAACACTCTTTAAGGCTTTTGTTGTTTGCTTAATTGCTTCAGGTGGATTAGCTTTATCAGCAATGATGGGAATCTCTTCCTTATCAACTCTTCCTATCATCTTAACAATGCTGTGATGTGTTCTTGTGCTTTGCTTAAGGTCATTAAAATACTCTTTTATAAAGAGTTCAACACATTCCAATTCGTGTTCATTCTTATTAATAGTTGTTGGTGTGTCTTTATTGAAGACCAATAGGTTTTGATAGTCATACTTTTCTTCAGCTATTTCTGTATCATAGTTCTCAAATACTTCCTCTGCTTGACGGAGCTTGTGTATCACCATCTTGTCAATATCTTCTGGCAGTATTACGAGCTGCTTATTCTTTATGAGCATATCAAGAGCCTTCAAAATGTTAATCTTTACATCTATTTTATGACTCTCTTTTGATAATTTCGCAATAGCTTCGTAATAGTTGTTCGTTTGTAATGAATAGTAAAACTCTTGTTTATGAACGAGATACACCAATGCTACAGGGACTCGTGCCCTCAAATAGTAGGTGTGATTTCTTCTTATCAATCTGTTGTGTCCATTCATGCTCTCAAAAATGCTCCTGTGTAGCAGTTGGGAAAATAGCACTTTTTAAAAAAAATCAAAAAAAATTGCCTAACTAAATCAATTAGTTAGGCAAATATTGGCAGGGGCAGTAAGAACCCCTATTATATTTTTTCTATCTAACTGATTTTACATAATCAATTTTATCATAAAGAGTATTTTTAATGTGTCTTGTGTTTCATTGTTGAGAACACTTATAAGCCTTTATTTTATTGATGTCAAGTGATTTTAATAGACACGATTTAATAATATTATTTGGCGGTGGTTATAACCACCGCTTAAACCCCTTTATTTACAAGCGTTTTAAGCACAATTACAAACTTTAATCACTCCACGATAAATAAGGTTGAGGTCATTTTATTTTTGCCAAAACTCGGGTTGGTGTGGTAAAATGATTTTGTGGTTGATGATGACAGGGAAAGTCCATCATCAACCGACTTTCCCAAAAATTAAGCATAAAGCGGTGGTGTAGTTATTCTCCCACCGCCAAGGGCTGAAAATATTAGAACTTTTAACAGGCTGATTTACAAATCGGCTATTATTCACTATTATCAAAGGATTGACGATGAAGATTTTTCTAACATTTAACCCACACATTGAGAACTTATCTCAAAACAACTTACTCAACAACTTCACAACAATTTTGAAGAAGTATTACCGAAAATATCTTGGTTCAAGATATTACAAACACAAAGACAAACAATATCAAATAGGCATATTTCAAGAGATTGGCTCGGAAGATTTCAAACAACCTCATTTACACATAATTGTTGATGTGCCAACAAATATGATGATGAAGTTTTACAACTTCCTTAAAGATAGCCTTGTGAATATTTACCCACATTTGACAGCCAACTTTCAGATGATAGGTAGCCGTAAATATGATGAAACCAATGTTTATAACTACTGCTTAAAAGAGGGTGGCTCAATCGTTACCAACAGCGATTTATACGAGAAGATTCCAAACTTTAATTGATAAATACCAATAACAAAGGTATGAAAAATGGATTCAATAAAAAACAGTTTTAAGAGCCGTATAAAGAGTTTGATGACTCGTAATAAGCAACTGGACTCTGAAATTGAAAACAATGATTCAGCGGTTAAAAAATCGGCTCTAAAAGATGAAAAAGAGCAGAATAATGACGAATTAAGACAGATTCGCTGTCAAAGATTTCAACAAGAGCAGGTTAATGAAGATGTGGCTTTCATTAAACAGTGTTGTCAATATCTTCAAAGGCTTGGTTTAATTCATAGTCAACACCAGTTTTGCGAACAGTTTTTGAATAAGAGTCAGCATTATCTTTCAATGATTATTTGCGAGAATAGAAAACCATCGCCAAACACCATTTACAATTTGATACAGAATTTGAGCCAAGTTTATGATTGCTTTATGAATTATGATAACAAGCAATCAATCAACCGAACATTATTACAGATGATGGATAAAGGCAATGCTTTAATTACCAAGAGAATTTTGGAATGTTATAGGGTTTATAATGGAAATAGAGAGAGCGTATTACCATTTAATGATTAACCGCCCAAAATACTCTTATGTAAAAGCAAGCGGAAAAGTTGTTTTTAATTGTGTTTTTTCGTGGATTGTGGTTTTTGAATCAATGAATAAACATAACTATGCCGTTATAAAATTTTATAATGGCAAATATGAAATAATTGAGATGTAAGATTATTTTTCTAATTTGCAAGAATATATAATATACCGACTATATGTATTCCAACTATTACCCCAACCGTTGTAATTTGAAGAATAAAAATTTCCAAATCCTGTTGTTGTTCCATGACCATCAAAATTTGAAAAGCTTCCTGTTGGGTTTTCACTTGACATTACTATATTAAAGCCCATCGGACAACTTTTATTTGCTTCAATCAAACAATCTCCAAAATCACTCCAGCTACAATCTGTTTGATAAACATTACTTCCCTTTTCATCAGTATATAAAAAACGATTTTGAACACAACCAGATAGAACTAAAACAAACAATAAGAGCCTTTTTTTCATTTATATTCTCCACTACTAAAACCATAGACTTATCATATAATGATAATAAAATTTTTCAACACGAATTTTACATATATTTTATAATTTATTAATTAACACTAATTATAATTGTTAAAAAAATATGGAGATTGTTTTGGAACTAATTTTAGCCTTATTTGGTATAATTATATTTATATTATTTGCTAAATTTTTGGATACTAATATTCCAAAAATAAAAGGACGCATTGGAGAAAGATATGTGGCTAACATTTTATCACAATTAAATGAAGATGAGTATTCAGTTATAAATGATATTCTTTTGAAATATAATGATTATTCAACACAAATTGACCATGTAGTTGTTTCAATATATGGTATATTTGTTATTGAAACAAAGAATTATAAGGGATGGATTACTGGCTATGAAAACTCTGAAAAATGGTATAAAAATATGTTTGGATACAAATATTCATTTTATAATCCAATACGACAGAATAAAAGTCATATTTCAGCACTAAAAAGATTGTTGCATATTAAAAATGATAATTTTATATCTATTGTTGCTTTTTCAGATGATTGTGATTTGAAAGTTAATACCTTAACAGATGTTATATACATAAGTGATATTTTTTCTACAATAATGCAATATCAAGATATAAAACTCACAAAATTGGAAGTTGATAAAATAACTGATATAATAAATTCAGCAGATATAAATTTAGAAGAAGCAGAAAAAGAACACATTACAGAAGTAAAAAGCAAAATTGCTTATAAAGAACAGTTAGTTAATCAAGGATTATGCCCTAAATGTGGTCATCATTTAGTATTAAGAGATGGGAGATATGGAAGATTTATCGGTTGCAGTAATTATCCAAGATGTAAATTTACACAAAAATACTAATTTTATTCAATTATAACAGCTGGAACAGTTTTCATTGTTTCAGCTTTTGTTTCATATTGATATGTTCCTATTTGTTTGGCACATTTTTTAGCAGGATTTTTAACTTTTTCGCCATCATAAAAAAGTTTTCCACTTTCATCAATAAGTAAAACTAATGTATCGTAATTATTTACAGGATGAGCCAAAGCAATACCATTGGCTAAATTTTGAAATATTTCAAGGTTATTAGATGTAATACAATCACCTTTCTTTTCTAGCATTTTTAATCCCTTTATTCCATAAGGATTGTTATAGCCATCGGTTGTATTACTAAAGCCATTAAAAAATCCAATAATAAAAGGAATTACAATCATGCCAAATAAAACACCAATAGTAAAAGTCCAAAATTTATTCATTTTCTTATCCTTATAAAATTATGTAATGAGCATACCTTAAAACATTATTAGTAAAAAATCAATAAAAGATGATAATTTCTTCTTTAAATGATAGTATCAGGTTGTATAGGATAATGATTCTATTAAATTGATACTATCATTTTTTTATGAATCGTGAAAAATCAACATATTAGCAAAAATAATGCTTGACTTTTTAAAAATAGTATCATAAAGTTATAACAAGATGATACTTTGATATGAAAGGTAAGCAAATGAAAATTAAATATGTTCGTTGTTCTAGTTTAACACAGAATCTTGATAGACAATTAGAAGATAAAGATAATTATGACTTAATTTATAGCGAAAAAGTAAGCGGTAAAAGTAAAGATAACAGAACAGAATTAAATAATATGCTAAAAGCATTACGCCCACAAGACCAAGTTTTTGTTCATAGCATTGATAGACTTGCTAGAAATACTCTTGATTTGTTGACAATCATTAAAGAAATTAAGGATAAAGGTTGCTCAATTACATTTATTAAAGAGGGATGGACTTTTACAAATGATGATAATTTTGCTACTAAAACACAAGAGTTAATGCTTACAATCATTGGAGCAATCGCTCAAGCTGAAAGAATTACCATTAAAGAAAGACAAATGGAAGGTATTAAAATAGCTCAAGCAAAAGGAAAATATCAAAAAGCACATCCAACCAAATTAAATAAAGTCATTATACAACAAGTAAAAGATGACAGAAAAACTGGAATGACAGAAACAGAATTGATGAACAAATATCATATTTCAAAACCAACTTTATATAGATATTTGAAAAAATGACAAAAGTTATACACATTATATACATTTTATAATGTCAAATAAACAATTAACATATATCTTTAGAACAAATATCAATAATATTTGTTCAATTTTTTTACAATTTTAATACAATTTAACATCAAATTTTCTATTGAAATGAGTAAATAAAATGACGGAAAATCAAGCAAATAAGACACAAACAACATCAATTAAATATGAGGGATGGGATGAAAAAACAGCAAGTGCTGTTAGAATGAATAATAAAATGGATAGCGTTAAGCAAAGCATTTTAAGTTCTATTGAAACAAATATTGCTTATTACCAAGATAATAAAGATAATGCTCGTAGTCTTTCAAATAATATTAGAATCTTAAAAGATGTTGATGATTATACAACAGTTATTTTGAAATGTGGAACATTCCCAATTTGGAAAAATACTGTTAAAAAAGGTGTTTATCAGCCTGTTCAAATTTTAAATGACTTGAAGAATAAAGTTAATACTGATTTCTTTGAGAAAGAAATTAAATCATATATTAAGAAAAAATCTAAATCAGATGATGAAGCAACAGAAGCACAAGCAAAATCAGCTAAAAAAACAGCAAAGAAAACAACATCTAAAAAATAATAATTTTCTAAGGGGCTTAAATCAAGCCCCTTTAATTTTATTTTTATTACCTATTCGCTCAATATTTCTATTCAAAAATGGATAATTTAATTTTGATATTTCTTTATAAAGTTTTTTAATTGGAATGTTTCCGCCATAAACTCTTTCGCCTGTATCTTTTCCACTCCATCCGCATAGCTTGTTTTGATATTCCTGCGGAATATCACAGATGGTAAGATATTGTTTTGTTAGATGTCTGAACGAATGAAACACTTTTGAACGGCTTTCAATACCAACACTTTTTAAATATCTACCAAACCATTGGCTTATTGATTGTATATAATGATTTTTTTTGCTGTATTGAAATTGATAAAATATTCTACCAGGGCAATCTTCTTTTCTGTATGATTGCTCTCTAATTCTGTTTATGTAATCCAATAAACCTAATTCTATTAACTTTGGATGTATTGGAACAACTCTTTGAGATTGTGGATTCTTTATGTGTTGATGTTTTCTTTCATCACTAATATAAAAATACCATACACCTTTATCTAATTTTACATCTTCAATATAAAGTTGTGAAATTTCATTTAATCTTAAACCGCTGTATAATGCTATCAAAGGAATCCAATAACGATAAGAATATTTAAAATCCATAACTCTTGGATATGTTTTCGGGTCAAAAATTTTCTTTAATTCATCTTTTGTAAATGCCTCAATACTGATTGATTCTTTCCTTTTGGTGATTTTTATATCGCCTTGAAAACTATCTGGTATGTATCTATTGTCTTTACAAAATATCATAAACTCTTTGAAAACTCTCAAATATTTTTTTACAGAAGTTAAAGAGATTGCGTCTTCATTAGGTGTTGCCAGTAGGTCATTAAGTTTCTTTCCTTTATAACGCTCTCTCCATTTCTTTGGCACGTTGTAAATCTTCTTAACGACCTTTTGACAATCTTGATAAGTAATGCCCTCAACATATTTCTTGCCAATGATTTCAAAGATGGTTTCCAAGCATTGACGATTTTGGTTTATTGTGTTCTGTCCTGTTCTCTCATTTTTCTTTTCTAATTCAAACTCGGCAAAAACTTTGTCCCATGGCGTTGATGTTGTAGGTCTAGTAGCTTTTTCATTTTGCTCTGCGTGTATCAGGCTTAAACATCTTTCAATTCTACCATTGATATTAAAGCTATTGCCGGTGTCTTCTTCAATGCTTTTTACTTTGTCGTAAATATACTTGTCTAATCCTGTGAGTGCCGTTTTGATTTTTTTGACTTCATCACTCGGTTTCATTTTATCGGCAATGATAGGGATTTCTTCTTTTTCAATCCTGCCAATCATTTTAACAACGCTCTTATGAGTTCTCTCATCTTCATTCAAGTCCTTGAAATATTCTTTAATAAAGAGTTCTACACATTCAAGGTCGTGTTGAGATTTGTTATTGGCTGTTGGTGTTTCCTTATTAAATACAAGCAGATTGTCATAGTTAAAGTTTTTTTCGCTGATTTCAAAGTAATTATTTTCAAAAGCGTCTTCAACTTGTTTTAATCTGTGGATAACAAGTTTATCAATATCCTCTTGGTCATAAAGCAGTTGCTTATTTTTAATCCTCATATCAATACTCTTTAGTAGGTCAATTTTTATATCTACTTTATGACTCTCTTTGCTTAATTTAGCAAGTGCCTCGTAATAGTTGTTCGTCTGTAAAGAGTAACAGAATTGGACTTTGTGGGTAAGATAAACCAAGTTCAACGGGATTCTTGCCCTCAAATAGTAGGTGTGGTTTCTCCGAATCAGCCTGTTGTGTCCGTTCATGGGTTTTCAACCTCTTGTGATACACCCTTGTGATACACCTTGATTTTTGGCAGTTTCCTTAAAAATTCAAAAAAATTGCCTAACTAAATCAATTAGTTAGGCTAAATATGGCAGGGGCAGTAAGATTCGAACTCACGACCCTCGGTTTTGGAGACCGATGCTCTACCAACTGAGCTATACCCCTATCAAACTGAAACGCTTATAAATCATTTCATTTCACAAATCAAGAACTTTTTTGGAGTGGTTCAATAGATATTTGATATTTTTTGACAAAAGTACTTGACTTTTGTCTATAGAGAGGGAGGAGGTATACTAAAAATGATTACAAATAAACAGTCATTGCAGAGGAGAAAAGAGATGGCAATAGTGAAAAATAACGAAAGAAGTTTTTTGATTATCGATAAAGACAATTTGCGTGATTGTCAAGATTGTATGGCAGGCATCATTACGTGGGATGAATTTCATGAAAAATATCAGTCATATGATGATGATTTGCTACTGAGTGAAGACTGGCGCTTGGAAGACACGCTGAAAGATGAAAACGGTGAATTCATAAAAAATATGCGGACATCTGATTTAGGTAAAAATCTAAAATATAGATGGAATACTCCGCATAATGATATTGAAAATCTACCGGAAAAAGATTTGGCGGATTGGTTGGACGAAGCGATTAAATTTTCACGGAGTCATCCACGTTTTCTCTCGCGACTGGATTACGGTTTTGCTTTTCAACCAAGCAACCACGAAATAGATCATAAACTGGTCGCATTGATCGCAGAAAGGATTAACAAGGCTGAAGAAAACAAAATTCCGGCTTTTGTTGCTGTTATGTCTAATGACAATGGTAGCGGCCTTGGCACACGTTATTACAAATATTCGCAGGATGCTTTTAAAATTGAAATACCTTATGGCATAAATTACGAATTTTCCTCCAAAATAGAGTTAAAGACGGCTTAAAAGATGTAACGGCAGAAGATTTGGCGCTATTAGAAGATTGTTTTGAGAAGGATGTAGTAAAACTTGGCAATCGGAACATCGAAAGTATCTACCATAGAGAAAATAGATTTACCGCACAAAGAAGCGATTTTAGTAATGACGGTATGCGCTGCACTGTTGAATATCGTGGAGATATTGCTGCTAAAAAAGGTGCCGCTGCGGGATGAAGAAACCGGTGAACAAATCCCGCTGTATCGCAGATTTATGACAGCTGCAAACGCTAAAGCAGAGTTGAATACTGTTTTAGATGTAGTGAATCTGGTTCGAGAAAGGGAAAAGGATGAATGTGGTAGATTCATTCCAAAAAAGCCGCGTGATAAAAAAACCGGAAAACTCATCCCATTCCGCCAGCTGGTTGAAATGGTGATAGAAAAAGATAAGGGAAAAGGCGAACGCAATGAATATTATAGGTGGGCTAGAGATGGTGTATCGGCTGATTTTTATCTTAACTTTTATTTGCCAATGCTGCAACGCGCAGTGAATGAAGGCGAAGCCAAGGGAATGGACAGCACCGAACTGCAGTTGGTGTTGGATAATGACAAAGACAATTTTTAAATCCCGAATATTCAGAACATTTATGCACCACCGGTGCACGATACTGCTCACCTGCACCCAAAAATCATATTGTTAATGAAGAGGGGATTAGAGACAGATGGCTTGAATATTGTAAGGATGTTGATAGACGTCGTGGTAGAGACATACGTGATGATTACTATGGCAAGAGTGACTTTGAATATCTCGCTGCTAACACCTTAAAGCCTTTGGAAAAGTATCAGAAGGACTGGGAGGCTGCTGCGAAATATATGCGCGAAGGCTATCTTGCAAAAATAAATGCGCAGGCAAAAGAAAATTTGGGCTTGTCCAAACCTACGGATAAGCTGGCAGCAAAAGATATGTCCAGTATACTCAAACAACAGGCGGCGCGCCAGCGTTAGCTTGAGCTGCGACAAAACCTCTGACCGGTGATGATTGGTCAAAGGTGAGACATTTCGCCCCCAAAAAAAAGCCGTCCGCAAGGGCGGCTTTTTTGGGAGGCGCAAACAGCTTAACACCCCTTCCTTTTTTTGCAGTTGGTTTCATATTTTACTTGCGGCACTCAAAAAAATTTTTAATCCTCCTTGATTTGTAACTTTTTTAATGATATAGTTAACCCCAACCGACAAAGAGGCAAAAATATGGACATAAAATGCAATCGCTGCGGCGGAGAACAAATAGTTAAAAACGGGCACGTCTTCGGCTGGCAGCGCTACAAGTGCAAGCACTGCGGTTTTCAGTTCAGCAAAGTTGCGCCGGCAGGCAAGCCGATGCACATAAAACTGATTGCTCACGGACTTTATTCGGCAGGTTTTTCGATGCGAGAGGCGGCCGGAATTATCGGCGTTACCGCCCAAACGGTTTCGCGCTGGATAAAAAAGTGGCATTCGGTATATATGAACGATATCGGACGCCACAAAACCATCTATGCTGCGGATGCTGCCACACTCAATGATTGTTTGCAGGCGCGGGAAGGCGAAAAAATACTGGTTTCATCGATGGTTTTGCCCTCAGGCGCTAAGTTTAATATTGTGATTCAATTACCTTCGCAAAATCATTAGAAAAGTTACATTTGTTTTTTTGAGCTTGATTTTTACAATTTAAGCCTTTAACTTTCTAAGGTTTTTAAAATCTTCGTTGAGAAAGGCCTTAAGATGATAGTTAACCGCGTGAAAAACCGCACAATTTTGTATCGTTTGCTGTATACTTTGGTCTGCGTGGCAGTCGGATGGTGGCTGCATGGCAGATTGAATCCCCTGCCCTATGGCGGTGCGTTTGACAATGGACCGACACAGGTGTTGGTGAGAAGTTTGAGCAAAAAAGATATCTCGCAAAACAAAAAATATATTGCCGCGATTGAGGCTATTAACAGCGTGGATATCGTGCCGCAAGTATCAGGGTATTTGGAAGAAATTTTGTTTGAAGACGGGGCTTATGTCAACAAAAATGATAAAATTTTTGTGATAGAACAACGGAGATATAAAGCCGATTTGCTCTCGGCTGAGGCTTTGGTAAAAGAACTGCGCAACAATTATCGCCGCATTGCTTCGCTGCATAAGGGAAAATTTGTCGCCGATAAAGAGTTGGATGCTGCCGAATCGGCGCTCAACCGTGCGGAGGCCGCCTTGGATTTGGCCAAACTTAATTTGGAACATACCGAGATCAGCTCGCCGATATCCGGTTATATCGGCAAAGCCTTGGTAACCAAAGGAAACTTGGTAGGGCCGGAAACGCCGAAACTGGCGCGTATTGTGCAATTGAAGCCCGTTCGAGCGGCTTTTTCGGTGAGCGACAAAGAGCGTGCTTGGTTTATGCAAAAAGCAGCGCAAACCAACGATTTTGAGGTAGATATCGCAATGCCGGACGGCACCACGCAAACCATCAAGGCGGAAAATTTGTTTTTTGGCAATGAGGTAAATCCGGACACGGCCACTATTCCGGTTTTTGTGGATTTGCCTAATGATGACGGGGTTTTGGTTCCGGGGAATTATGTGGATATTTATCCGCGGTTTGAGGCGAAAAAAGATGCGCTTTTGGTGCCGCTTACCGCTTTGTCGGAAGATGTTAACGGAACTTATGTAATGACGGTAAATGACAAGGGAATCGTCGAGCAAAAATATATCGCCACCGGTGAGGTAATTGATGATATGCAGGTGGTGAAAGAGGGGTTGAACGGCGATGAAAAAGTGATTGTGCAAGGGCTGCAAAAGGTGCGTGCCGGTGCTGAAGTTATTGCTACCGATGCGAAAGGAAATAACTGATGTTTTCGGACTTTTTTATTCGCAGACCGCGATTTTCGTTTGTTATTTCGATTGTTATTGTATTGGTAGGAATTATCGCCCTGTTTAAGCTGCCGATAGCGCTTTATCCCGAGGTGACACCGCCGCAGATTGCCGTGCGTGCTGCCTATCCAGGAGCTTCGGCCGAAGTGATTGCCAAAACGGTGGGCATCCCTTTGGAAGATGAGATTAACGGCGTGGAGGATATGCTGTATATGAACTCGTCTTCGGAAGATTCCAGCTATACCCTGACGATTACATTTAAAACCGGCATTGATCCAGATATTGCCTTGGTAAAAGTGCAAAACCGCGTACAACAGGCAACCTCTAAGCTCCCGAGCGAGGTAACCAGACAAGGTATTTCCGTGCAGCGGGAATCGTCAAACATCTTGGCCTTTGTGGTATTTATGTCGCCTAATGACACCTATTCGGAACAGGAAATAAGCGACTATATTTATAATAATGTGCAGCGAACTTTGTCAAAAGTTGACGGCGTGGGCAACCTGATGGTGTACGGCTCAAGGCTGGGAATGCGCGTGTGGCTGAACGCCGATAAGATGGCAGCGCTGAAAATAACCGTCGGCGATGTTTATGCGGCTATCTCCAGTCAAAACTATCAACCGACTTTGGGCAAGGTCGGGGCATCGCCTACTCAATCGAATACCCCGATGATTTATGCCCTGCAAACTCAAGGTCGGATGTCAACCGCCCAAGAATTTGAAGAGATAATCATCCGCACTGCCGAACAAGGTGGTATGGTGAAGCTGAAAGATATTGCCAAGGTGGAAATCGGCCAAGAAGATTATTCCATCTCGGGCCTGTTCAACGGCAAGAACTCAATTACTTTGGCTATATCACTCTCCACCGGCGCCAATGCCATTGAGACTATCGGCAAAATACGCCGGACGCTGAGTGAGTTGGCGCAGTTTTTCCCGCAGGATTTGACCTATACTTTCGGATATGATGCCACCAAATATATTGATGCCTCGATTGAAGAGGTGGTGTTTACCTTGATTATCACCTTGCTGTTGGTGGTGGGAGTGTGCTATTTCTTTTTGCAGGATTTTTATTCAACCCTTATTCCGACATTGACCATTCCGGTTTCGATTTTGGGTACTTTTGCCGTGATTTTGGCGCTGGGATACAGCATTAATATGTTTACACTGTTTGCTTTGCTGCTGGCTATCGGATTGGTGGTGGATGATGCGATTATTGTAGTGGAGCGCGTGGTGTATTTGATGCAGCATCAAAATATGGGGGCGCGCGAGGCTACCTTTGCCGCCTGTAAGGAAATTACCGGCGCCTTGGTCGCCACATCAATGGTGTTGCTGGCGATATTTGTGCCGGTAGGATTTTTGGATGGCATTACCGGAAAAATTTATCAGCAATTTTCGGTAACCATTGCCACGGCTATCGCTTTTTCGCTATTGAACGCACTTACCTTGTCACCGGCCTTGTGCTCAATTTTGATTAATAAAATAAATCATCACAAGAGCGGCTTTTGGGGAAAAGTTAATCATGCCATTGATAAGATGATAAACACATACAGCATTGCTGTTACCGTTACCGCCAAAAGAGTATCGGTGATAGTTACCATTTTTGTGATTTTGCTGGCATTGGCAGGTGCGTTATTTGCAAAGGCTGCTACGTCGTTTATTCCGGACGAAGACCAAGGAGTGATGGTGCTGAGTATGCAACTGCCGGAAGGAGCATCAAAAAAACGCAACTTTGAGCTGATGGAAAAAGTCAACGAGGTAATTGCTTCGGAACCGGATGTTGAAGGAATATCCAATGTTGTGGGCTATTCGTTGATGGGCGGCAGGGGTGAAAATGTCTCGATGTCATTTATCACTCTGAAACCATGGGAGCAACGCAAACGTCCCGACCAACACTCCACCGCCATTTTGAACCGGCTGCGAGCCAAGCTCAATGCCTTTCCGCAGGCTGAATTTCAGTTGTTTGAAATGCCGGCCATTCCTGGACTGGGATTGGCCAACGGATTGGATATACGTCTGCAATCAAGGCAGAACATTGATTATCAAAAATTGGATGCAGTGCTGCAGGGATTTTTGGGCAATCTTAACCAAATGCCGGAGTTGGCCTTTGCTTACTCAACTTTTAATGCCAAAACACCCAATTTATTTTTGGATATTGACCGCACCAAAGCCGAAAGTATGAAAGTGCCGATGAGCAATATTTTCTCCACTTTGGAAAGCTATTTGGGCTCGGCTTATGTAAATGATATAAACTTGGGTACTCAGGTAAATAAAGTTATGCTGCAATCCGACTGGAAGTATCGTGAGAATATGGACAGCATAAATGACCTGCACATCGCCAATTTGGAGGGCAAAATGGTGCCGATGCGCGGTATGGTAAATATGCACAAAGTTCTGGCGCCGCGAGTAGTAGAACGCTACAATCAATATCCGGCGGCCTCCGTTACAGCAATTAATCGCGGTAATGTGAGCAGCGGTGAGGCTATGGCGGCAGTAGAAAAAATGGTAAAAACTTTGCCCGATGGTTATAATATTGAATGGTCAACTATGAGTTTTCAGGAAAAAAACACTCATGGTCAAATCGGTTATTTGATTGCTTTGGCCGTGGTATTTGCTTACTTGTTCCTTGTAGCCCAGTATGAGAGTTTTGTGGTGCCGATACCGGTTTTGCTGTCGTTGGTCACTGCCATTTGCGGAGCGATGGTCGGATTATTTATATCCGGATTGTCTTTGAGTATTTATGCGCAGCTGGGGTTAATTTTGCTTATCGGATTGGCCAGTAAAAATGCAATATTAGTGGTGGAATTCGCCAAAGAAGAACGCACCAAAGGAACATCTATTATTAATTCGGCCATCCGCGGGTTGAAAGAACGCCTGCGTGCCGTATTGATGACTGCCTCGGCGTTTGTGCTGGGAGTATGGCCGATGGTGGCGGCTTCGGGAGCCGCGGCAATGAGCCGTAAGGCCATCGGAGTGCCGGTATTTTACGGGATGATTGCGGCAACCTTCATCGGACTGTTTATTATTCCTTGTATGTATATTTTGGTGCAAACCCTGTTTGAGCGTTTGCGCAAAAATAAATAACTCAACAAAAAAGGCATTAATGTTCTACCAATTAATGCCTTATTTTTTAATCCTGAAGATTAACTCAGCCAACTAAGGCGCTGAAAGTCGCCTCAGATACCAATTTGTCATCGACATAAGATTTGGCCTCGAATACATAAACCTTGCCGTGCGACTTAACCTTTTTAACCCGCATTTGCAACTGACAATCCGGCACAACCATCTGACGAAATTTAACTTTATCAATGGACATAAAAAACACCTGCGACGGGCGGTTCGGCTCATCTTTGAGCGCCTCTATCACCACGCAACCGGCCGTTTGCGCCATGGCTTCTATCTGCAAGACACCGGGCATAACCGGATTGTTCGGGAAATGCCCGCGGAAAAAGTCCATATCTTTGGTAATGTTTTTGTAACCAACTCCTTCCTCGCCGCGAGTAATGACATCAATCTTGTCTACCCACAAAAACGGGTCACGATGCGGCAAAAAGCCCAAAATATCGTCGCGATTATAACTATTCATAACAACTCACCTATTTTTTACACAATTTTTGAATATACGCAGTCTGTTTCATAAAATCACGCGCCCCGATAGCGGGAGAACCCATAACCGAAGCACCTGCCTCAACATCACGCATAACGCCGGACTGCGCCCCTATCTGTGCCATATCGCCGATATGAATATGTCCGGCAAAACCGACTTGTCCGCCACATACAACATAATTGCCGAATGTGCAACTGCCGGCAACCCCTACTTGAGCCACCAAGATGCAGCCTCGACCCAATTGGTCATTGTGTGCTACTTGCACCAAATTATCAATGCGGCAACCGTCGCCGATAATCGTGTCGTCCAAAGCTCCGCGGTCAACACAGGAATTGGCTCCGATTTCGACATCGTTGCCGATTATAACCCGCCCCAGCTGCGGAATCCGCTCGTGTACTCCGTTGACGGTTTGAAAACCGAAACCATCCCATCCGATGCGTGCACCACCATAAATATAAACATTGTTGCCCAAAACGGCGTGCATAATATTGGCATTAGCTCCGACGCGGCAATGATGCCCCATAACACAGCTATCACCGATAGTACAATTGGCCTCCAAAATGCAGTTGTCGCCGATTACCACATTTTCACCGACCACCGCATTGGCGCCGATATAACAATCTTTGCCGATTTTGGCACTGGCTGCCACCACCGCCGAGGGGTGAACCTCGGGCGAGGGCAATATCTCGCTGTACATAGCTCGATTAAGGGCCACAAAAGCATCATGCGGCTTGGCACAAGTCAAAACCATAATCCCTTGCGGAATGAGCGCGGCAAAATCCGGCGAAGTAATGCAAGCGGCGGTTTTTATCTGCGAAGCGAGCTCCTTTTTCTTGCGGTCAAAGAAAAAACAAATCTCATCTTTGCCGCCGGAAGTGATGGTGCCGATATCGCGTATCATAACCTCGGGATGCGCTTCGCCGACAAAATCGGCGGAGCAAATCTCGGCAATCTTGCCCAACGAAAAAGGGCCGTTATTTTTGTAAAAACGATTGTCTACCATTGTTTGTCCCTTCAAAAAAATACCGACTACAACCTCGTGCCAAAGTTCAGACGGAATACTTCGGTCTCGTCATACTTTTCTTTGACAATCGGGAAGCCGAAATCAATATCGATTTGTCCCATCGGCGACAACCATTGGAAGCCGAAACCGACTGCCACACGCGGTTTGTCCGAATAGTAAACATCGGCGCGGTCAATATTGTCGGGTTTGCCCAAAGTGCCGACATCGGTAAATACGTGCGCCGACAGTCCCAGCTCATCCAATCCGATGGGGAAGCCAAGCTCGGCTCCGGTGTAAACCATCCAGTTGCCACCCAAAGCATCGTCGGTGTATTTATCACGAGCGCCGATACCGCCGACATCAAAGCCGCGCATAGTATATCCACCCAAGAAATAACGGTTGGCCAAGCGCACCGGTTTGCCGCCGTAACCTTCAATATAACCGGCATTAGCAAAGAACTTGAGGGTGTAATAATCCATCATAGTGTAATACCAATAGGCCTTACCATCAAATTTGTAGTACTTTTCATCGCCACCGGCACCTGCGATATCACCGCCGGCCGATAAGAAATAACCGTCGCGAGTAAAGTTGGCCGAATCGCGCTTGTCATAAACCAAGGTTGTACCGAAAGAAGAACCGGTATATTTGCCCTCTTCTGCCTTGATGTATTTGGAGGCATAGCGGCCAACCGAGGTAATCTCATCTTCTTTCAAAGTGTAGCGCAACTGCTGCGAAAGGTCATCGGTATAATTCCAACCGGTGCGCAAACGCCCGCCGGTGGTTTTGCTGTCATAAGAGCTCTCGTCTTGATAATCCTGACGCGAGTGGAACAAATCCACACCGGCCCGCAGACGGCGGTCTAAGAAATAAGGTTCGGTAAAGCTGACATCAAAATCCTGCGACTTTTGGGAAACCGCCACGTCAAATCCCAACTGTTGTCCTACACCGCGGAAATTGTTTTCGGTAACGCCGGTACGAACCAAAGCCCCGTTAACTGTCGAATAGCCGACGCCGACATTGAAATATCCGGTGGATTTTTCTTTAACATCAACATCCAAATCAGCACGGTTGCCATCTTTGGGAGTGGTGTTAATATCAATCTTTTCAAAATAGTCTAAATTGTCCAAGTTGCGCCGAGAATCCTTAATCTTGGATGCATTAAATGCATCTCCTTCCTCCAAACGCAGCTCGCGGCGGATAACTTTGTCGTGGGTGCGAGTATTGCCATGGATATTGATGCGGTCGATAAAGAAACGCTCGCCCTCTTTGATGTGGAAGGTGATATCGGCTTCACCGGCTTGCGAGTTGCGGTCAACCTCCGGCGTAACATCCACAAAAGCAAACCCCTTCTTGCCCAGTTCATCGGTAAGAGCGGTCACCGTCTTGTCAATATTGTCAAGATTATAGGTGTCACCGTCCTCTACCTCCAACAGGTCGTTAAATTCGGCAACATTTACCTCTTTGATATCGGAGGTAATATTAACATTGTTGATTTTGTATTTTGCCCCTTCGTCAACCACAAAAGTTAAGGTAAAAGATTTCTTGTCTGGACTAAGTTCAGCAACATTGGAAATAACCCGAAAATCAGCATAGCCCTTCTTGAGGTAGAAGCGCCGCAGCAATTCCTTGTCATACTCGGTCTTTTCCGCATCATAGTTCTCCGAGGAAGAAAAAATGCGATACCAACGGCTTTCCTTGCTCATAATAACTTCTTGCAGCTCCTTGGAAGAATAGTGCTCGTTGCCGATAAAATTAATCTTATCAATAACGGCGGCAGGGCCTTCATTAATGTTAAAAATCAGGTCAACACGGTTCTGATCACGGCGAATAATCTCTGGATTTACCACTGTGGCATAGCGGCCGGCCCGGCGATAGACTTCCATAATGCGGCGAACATCCTCTTGAACCTTGGCGCGCGAATAAGTAGAACGGGGAGACAGACGTACTTCCGATGTAAGCATATCGTCGTCTATTTTATCGTTACCGTCAAACAAAACTTGCGATATAATCGGATTTTCTGAAACTTTAACCTGCATAACCGAAGCAGAATCGACATTGATGCTGATATCCTCAAACAAACCGGTGGAATACAGATTTTTCAAGGCAGCGTTCATTGCTTCATCGCTGGTTGTCGAGCCTTTTTTGATGTTGATGTAAGAAAGCACGGTTTCCGGTTCGACCCGCTCCAAACCGCTGATTTTGATATCCTTCACATAAACACCGGCAGCCAATGAGCTGGTAGATGCCAAAAGGCAACAAATAAAAGTTCCAAGACCTGTTTTTTTCATTTTCTACTCCAAGTTAAAAGCTGTAAGTTCTGTTTTTTAAGAAAAAGCACGTTTAATCAAATGGGTTATATCATTATAGGTTGCAAAAAACATCAACGCTATAAGCAAAGCAAAACCAAACTTAAACACATATTCCTTCGCTTTTTCGTTAATTTCTCGTCTTAATAATATTTCAATGGTAAATATCACCACATGGCCGCCATCCAATACCGGAATCGGAAACAGATTAATCAGGCCTAAGTTGATAGATAATAACGCCATAAACACCAAAAAATCAACTATAGAATTTGACTTTGAGATGTCACCGCTCATCTCGGCTATACGGACAATACCCCCGAGCTCTTCGGTACCTCGTGCTCCGGTAACCATTTGGTACACCCCGCGCAAAGTAGTCGCGGTAATGCGCCAAGTTTCGGCCACCGACTCTTTAGCTGCACCCCAAAGCGACATTGCAGTGCGGTCAAACTCCACCACATTGACCGAGGTAACCCCGACCATCGGCTTTTCGGTAATGTTGCCGTCTTTGTCGGTTACTGGCTTGAGGTGCACTTTTTTATGCAACAGCTCATCACCGCGCTGCAATTCAAGTTGCACTACGCCGGTGGTATTCATATCAATTTCCAACCGAAACTGCTGGAAGCTGTTGACCTTAACTCCGTCGACACTAAGCACGCGATCACCTGAGGCAATACCCGCTGCCTGCGCAGCACTGTCAGGCATAACCTCACCGATAATCGGCGGGAAATCCATCTTGCCCAACGTGGCAAAAATCAAGAAAAATACCAGTATGGCGAAAAGATAATTAAATGCCGGTCCGCCGATAACTATCGCCAATTTTTTATAAGGATTTTGATTAGCAAAAGCATATTTTTGCTCTTCGGGCGACAATTCTTCTTGCGCATCAGTCGAGGATGAGGCATCGCCGTCGCCCAAAAAGCGACAATAGCCGCCCAAGGGGATTGCCGAGAGCTTCCACAAAGTACCCGAGGCATCACGCTGCCCCCATAAAGTACGGCCGAATCCGATGGAAAACTCAGCAACTTTAACTCCGCAGAGCTTAGCAATCAAATAGTGTCCGAACTCGTGCACAAATACCAACACCCCCAGCAGTACCAAAAACGGCACAACGTAGTACAAGATGTTTATTAACCAACTCATTATCCAACCTCAAACTCAAAAATGCAATTTTAACAACATCAGCAACCCATAGGCAAAGGGTGCAGCAAAAATCAATCCGTCGACGCGGTCAAAAACCCCGCCGTGTCCGGGGATGAGATTACTTGAATCTTTTAGCCCCAAATGACGCTTAATGGCAGATTCGATCAGGTCGCCGATTTGAGCAATGACAGTCAATATTGCCGCCAAAATAACCGCATTGGCCACATATTTTATCTCGCCGGCGCACCACAATGCACCAACACTCACCAACACTGCCAACAACATTCCGCCAAACAATCCGGCCCATGTTTTGTTGGGAGAAATCCGCGGTGCCAATTTGGGACCTTTGAGCGTGGAGCCAAACAGATAGCCGCCGATATCCACTGCCCAGACCAAAGCCACATACCACAAAACTATATTGACTCCATATTCGCGGTACAAGGCCATAATTGAGCCGATACCGATAGCGATATAAGGGATTCCCAGAAGTTTTAAGAGCAGTTCCTTTTCACGGCGTTTGAGTACATAGGCAACAGCACTCAAACCGACAATCACTCCGGCGATAAGCCATACTGCGTCGAACATTATTGCAACAGCCGAAGCCAATAAATAGTACAAAGCAAGAAAAGCCGCATCGGTAGATTTTTGCATTTTAGCCCACTCCCACGCAAGAAGCGCCGCCACCGCCAAAGCTAGCAGCTCAACTACGTTTTCACCGCTCAAAAGGCATCCCACAGCCGCAGGAGCCAGCACGATGGTCGTTATCGCCCGCTTATAAAATGACTTCCACTTAGACTTTTCCATAACGTCTCTCCCGTGAGTTATATTCCTTGATAACGGCCGACAAATCCTCAGCGGAAAAATCCGGCCAATAAACCGGCGTAAAAAACAGTTCACTATATGCCAGCTGCCACAACAAATAGTTGCTGACCCGCTGTTCGCCTCCGGTACGGATAACAATATCTGGATCGGGCATATCAGCAGTATACAGATTGGCCGAGATGGTCTGCTCTGTAATGTCATCAATACGCAAAGCACCGCTTTCCACTTGCGAGGCCAAACGCTTAAAAGTTGAGGTCAACTCTCCTCTTGAACCATAGCTCAGTGCAACACAGAGAGTAAATTTGTCGTTTTGCGCGGTATCTGTCTCAATTTTGGACATCAGCGCACGGATATCTTCATCCAGCATATACCTTTCGCCAATAAAGCGGATACGCGCCCCCTTTTCTTGAATTTTCTTGAACTCATCTTTAAGATAGTGCCGCAACAAGTTCATCAGATATGCTACTTCCTCCGGCGGCCGCTGCCAGTTTTCGGTAGAAAAAGCATACACCGTAAGATACTTAACCCCCATATCGGCCGCAGCCTCCGAAATTTTTTGCAAAGTCTGCGCCCCCTGTCGATGGCCGGCAGTGCGCGGCAAGCCTTTGGCGGCGGCCCAACGGCCGTTACCGTCCATAATTATGGCTATATGCTGCAATCGGTTAGTCAACCCAGTCTCCTCTTTTCTTCCGGAATCTAAACCTGCAGAATATCTTTCTCTTTCTGCGCTGCAAGTTCATCAACCTTTTTAATGGCCTCATCGGTTAGTTTTTGAACATCATTTTCAAATCTTTTTTCTTCATCTTCGGAAATGACATTATCTTTTTTGAGTTTTTTGATGCCGTCCATAGAATCGCGGCGGATATTGCGAATCGCCACCTTGGAATTTTCGGCATATTTACCGGCCACTTTAATCAGTTCCTTGCGGCGTTCTTCCGAAAGAGGCGGCACCGGTATGCGTATCAATTGCCCATCACTCGACGGATTGAGACCCAACTCAGACTCCATGATAGCTTTTTCGACCGCCTTGGTCAGACCTCTGTCCCATACGCTGACTGACAAAGTGCGCGCATCCGGAGTAGAAATCGAACCGACTTGTGCCAGCGGCGTTACTGAGCCATAAGCCTCGACCATAATACCATCCAACAGACTGATATGAGCCCGACCGGCGCGTAACGAGCCGAAATCACCCTTCAGGGTTTCCAAGGTTTTGTCCATACGCTGTTTGGCGCTTTCTTTAATTGAACTGAAATCTTCCATCATAATCCTCACTTATTTTTGGTGTTTAATAACTGAAAAACTGCCTTTGCCACGAATTATATTCAACAGAGAATCGGCATCGTGCTGCGAAAATACCACAATCGGCAAATTGTTCTCCGCCGCCAAAGCCACCGCTGTCAAATCCATAACTTTGAGCCGCGCGGACAAAAAATCATCATAAGAAATAACATCATATTTTACGGCAGAAGCATCCCTGTTGGGATCAGCCGAATAAACCCCATCCACCTGACTGGACTTGAGCACCACGTCACAATGCATTTCGACCGCCCGCAAAACCGCACCGGTATCAGTGGTAAAATAAGGATTACCGGTGCCGCCGGCAAAAATGACCACTTTACCTTGGCGCAAATATTCCATTGCCGCAGCGAAGTTGTAGTCCTCACAGACCTTGGGCACACTGAGGCCGGACAAGACAACAGCCTCCACACCCACTGACGACAAAGCTCCGCGCAGAAACACCGCATTCATCACCGTGGCAAGCATTCCGACCTGATCAGCCTGACTGCGGTCAAGTCCGGCAGCAAAATCTTTGGCGCCGCGGAAAATATTGCCGCCACCGATAACGATGCAAACCTCAACTTTGGATGAGATAATATCTTTGATTTGCGCTGCCAACGACTGAATTGCCTGAACGTCAACTCCATAGCCCGAAGGTCCGGCCAGTCCTTCTCCCGATAGTTTGAACAGAACGCGTTTATATACAGCTTTCATAATCTGACTCTATAAAAAACTTAAGTTATTTTGCTGTTATATTAGCTCAAAGAATCTTTTTGTCATTAAAATTCTTAACAACTTGGGCATATCGTGGAAAACTAAACCGCCAAGCGCAAGCTCAGTACCAAACCTTGCTCAGATATAATCCTTCGGCGGGCGCAGTGACACCGGCGGCAGTACGGTCTTTGGCTGCCAAAATACGTTCGATATCTGCCGGAGCAAGTTTTCCCTCGCCGACCATCTTTAAGGTACCGACCATATTACGCACCTGATGATGCAAAAAAGAACGCGCCTCAAGTGTGAAGATGATTTCATCACCGACGCGGTCGATATCAAATACATCCAGAGTTTTGAGCGGAGACTTAGCTTGGCAGGCTGCCGCCCGAAACGAAGTAAAATCGTGATATCCCAAAAGATATGCGGCACCGCGACGCATTTGTTCAACATCCAGTTCAACCGGCACCCACCAAACCCGATTATCCAGCAGCACCGAAGGCGCCCGACGGTTAAAAATACGATAAATATAACCGCGGCCGCGAGCCGAAAAACGTGCGTGAAAATCATCTGCCGCCGGCTCAACGGAGATGACCGACACTTTGGCTCCCAAAAGACGCAAGTTAGCATTAAAAGCCTCACGAATTTTCCACGGCTCCATCGATGTGGCAAAATCCATATGCGCCACTTGGGCTAAAGCGTGCACTCCGGCATCGGTGCGACCGGCGCCGGCTACCTCGGAACTAGCTCCAGAAAGTTTTGCCAAAACGGTTTCTAAATATTCTTGCACCGACGGGCCGTCTTTTTGGCGTTGCCACCCCAAAATTCCGGTTCCGTCATATTCAATGGTCAGTTTGTAGCGCATATTTTATCCTCAAACACAAAAAAAAGAGCATAGCTGCACTATGCCCTTTTTGATTAAATTTAGCAAGTAAATTATTTTATTCAGCTGCCGCAGCTGCAGTAGTGCGAGCAGACAAACAATGCTGAACCTGCCAAATGAGCTTCAGAGCCTCGAGCGCCTGCTCACCGGAGATACGCGGTGTAGCCTGACCACGAAGACAAGCGCCAAAATGGCTGAGCTCAGCAGCCAAAGGCTGTGTTTGCGGTACAAACAAATATTCGGCGCTGCCTTTTAAGCCATAACGCATATTTTCCGACAGGGTATCGGCAGCCACATTGTGCATACGCCCCTGTGAGCAAACCGCAACGCTTTGGGCAATATAGTCCATATCAATATAATTGTCGTTAGTGGTAACACTCAAGGTACGCACCCGCGATGAGGTAATGCGCGAGGCCGTCATAGAGGCGGTCGCGCCATTGGCAAATTCCACCAAAGCCGTGATATAATCCTTGCCGGAGGGTGATTTGGCATTGCGCACGGCGGCAGCACTGACATTAACCACCGGAGATTTTACCAATGACAAAATAACCTCAGCATCGTGTATCATCAAATCCATTGCCACATCTACATCGGTGATACGCCCCGAAGCGGCCGACATACGATTGGCCGAAAGTGCGCAAATCTGACTGTTATCGGCCAAAATTTTGTGCAACTGCTCAACTGCCGGATTAAACTGTTCAATATGCCCGACCAGCAAAACCGCATTGTTGTCTTTGGCCGCAGCAATTAAACGCTTGCATTCTGCCTCAGTGGCGGCAAGAGGCTTTTCAATCAAACAATGAATCCCGCGCTGCAAGAAAAACTCGCCAACCTCGGCGTGGGTTACCGAAGTAGTGACCACACTGACGGCATCGACGCAAGACGCAGCTTCTTCAAGCGAAGCAAAAGCCTTTATGCCAAACATTGCAGCGGCATTCTGCGCCGCCTCGTGGAAAATATCATACACGCCGACCAGCTCAAACTCAGGCAGGCTCTTATAAGTGCGCAGATGATTCTTGCCCATCATTCCGGCACCGATGACGGCTACTTTTATCGGATTTGTCATATCTTTTTTCCTTTTAGTTGTTTGTATCAATTGAATTTTGGTTTACATATACCAATTATTCTGATAAAAAGCACTTAAATTCTTGTTACATATTGTTACATTTTAACGAGGTGTTTTATTATGATCGGACAACTGAGATACGGCTGTGTAGCGGCAGCGATGATGATTGTGGCAGCCTGTTCCGCGGGAAGAAAAAATCTGAGCGCCGAGCTTTTGACCAATGAAACGGTGTTCAACGGCTCGGTTGAAAAATTGCCGGCCAGAGTTTCGCCCTACACCTCGATTGCCCGCGCCGCAAAATATAATGCCGATACGGCCGCGCAAAACACCTTCCGCAAAGTCTACCACAGTGATGAAAAACCGCGGGAAATTATTAAGGGGCTGTTTGAGGTCAATGATGGGGATGACAAATTGTATCATGCGCTGAGGGCGTTGGATTTTGCCGATATTTATGCCTTGAGCGTGCTGACGGATAACTCGCATTTTATTGAAAATAATATTTATGCCAAATCGGCACAAAATCTTTCGGCCGCGGCCATAAAAATGCATCGCCGCGAAATTTATGCCGGCACAACTTTGCGCGAAATAGACCGCTTGAGCAAATCCAACGAGAAGGTTTTGGCGACCTTGCGGCAAAAATATGACCGTGAAGGATTTTTGACCGAGCCGGAAATCAACTATCGCAAAAGTATTGAAGTGGCGTTAAATCACTTGGAAAAACTAAAGAGCGAGCTGCTGCTGAACCGCGGGGAATATATGCGTTTGATAAAGGCCAAAGAGGACGGGGTGCGTCTGGAAGGGAAACGTTTTTACGAGCTGGAAGACTTTGACAAGAAATACACACCGGAGTTGTTCCAAGAAACCGCCGTTATTAACCGCCGCGAGTTTGCCTTGGCACGTGAAGAGCTGGGTACCTATAACGCGACCAAAGCCGGACGCAAGGCTTATATTGACTATCCGCCGGTGGCGCGCTTGGACATTAATGGTCTGACAATTGACGATATGCGTTATGAAGATGCTTTGTACAATAAGGCACAAATCGTGGCAGATAACCTGATGGACAGGCTGGAGAAAGCACAGTCGGTCGTAGGGGGCGAATCGGCAAAACAAAAAGCCTTTGATGAGCTATGCGCTTTAGTAATGACCCAAGTAGAGGTTAGCTATCATTTAGTAAAAAAAGCAACTTTTGCTTATGAGAGCAATCTTTACAAAATCAATGAGCTTAAAGCGGTAATTAAGGCATTGGAAAAGAAAAGCAATCTTGCAGATTATGAAAAGGCCGATTTGTTGGAACAAAAAGTTCGCTTGTTGGAATTGGAAAACACCAATATCGAAAATTTGAGCCAACGGGCCGCGGCCTTGCGCAGCTTGTATTTTTATGCCGGATTGTCGCCGTTTGACAAAACCACCCTAAAAGAACCGATAAGCGATTTGGAGGTAATTTTAAAGCGGGCATTCAATAATGATATCGTAACCATGCTGACCAATGCTAAGGCAAAAGAAAGATGGGATGACGGCGGCAACTCGTGGGCACATAAAGACAATTGGCTTGACCAGCTGATTGATGACCCTCTGCCGAATAATAATGCTGATTTTACGGATGATGAACCGCCCGTCAGCGAAGTGAAGCCGTCGGTAGATGTCGCAAGCCAAGAGGTCATTGGGCCGAAAACCACGGCAAGCAAGGCGCCAACGATGACCGGTAGTCCCAAAGTGGTTACTCAAGGAGTAAGCGACTTGAGCGACAAAACGATGATTCAGCTCGGAGCTTACAGCGATGTGGAAAATGCTATGGATGATCAAAGCGAGATTTTGGCCAAATTGCCGCAGCTCAAAAAATATGATATTTTCTTTGAAAATGCCGTAGTCGGCGGAAATTCTTATCAAAGGATGTTGCTGAAACCGGAAAAAGACAAATTGCTTGAGCTGTGCAATGCGATTACCGATGCGGGGTTTGAGTGTCTGTTGCGATAAAATATGTTGTCAAATCGCAAAATTTGTTTTATACTTCGAAATTGAGCGCTCACCCTTAATTGAACGAGAGATTTATCATGCCCGAAGACAACAAACTTGATGAGTTGTGGAAGAAAATTAAAAGCAATCAAGAGGCTTATGACCGCCGGCTTAAAAGCGGGTTATCGAATGTGAGCTGGAGCGCGGCGGCGCGTGGAGAGGCAACGGAACCCAAGAGCGATATTTTCAGTAGCGATACAATAGGTTTTGTCGGGAAGAACCTTGAGGGCGGCAAGTTTGCCAAAGAAAATCTTTCCAATGCCAATTTTTCGGTGGCTAATCTGACCAATGTGGATTTTTCCGGTGCTAATCTGACCAATGTGGATTTTTCCGGTGCTAATCTGACCGATGCTAATTTGAGCGGCGCAGATTTGACCGGCACGGTGCTCTCGGGTGCTATTTTGCATCGAACCAATTTTACCGGTGCCAAACTTAAGGGGGTAAAGCTGATTGATGCCGATTTGGAAGATGCCATTCTGCTGGATATTGACATTGATAATATCGGCTTGGAAGAATTACAGTCGCTGATTGAATATATTGCCAAATATTATCCTCATAAACTGAACTTGCGCAAAATTAACCTGACGCTGTTGGATATCTCAAAAATCGACCTGCGCGGGGTGGATTTGCGCGGGGTGGATTTCACCGGCGTGGATTTTACCGGTGTAAATATCGCCGAGTTGGATTTGAGCGAGTGTATTATCACTCCCCAACAGATTGCTCAGGCGTTGGGACATATGCCATCGCGCGAAGAGTTGTCCAAGATTTTGGCGCCGAAGAAAACCACAAAAAAAGGAATGTCCGGCATTGATTTGAGCGGTTTGTTTTTGGACGATGCTCGGAATTTCGGAGTGTGGGATACCTTAAAAGACAAGGGCATCAGCATAGATGACTTGATGAAAATCGGCAAAAAAGTGTTCTCGCACGGCAAAAGGCCGCAGGTGAAAGATGAAGAAGCCTTGGAAAATGTGAAAAAGGCGCAAGAAATCAAGGCAAAATCGCACAACGAAGAACTGCGCAAAATTATTGAGGAGCGCAAACAAAAAGAGCTGGATACCAGACGACAAATGAAAGAAAAAGTGGCTTTGGCCAATAGTTTGGATAAGACAGACAAAACCCTTGAACCGCGGCAGGTTCAAGAGGCGCCGAAAGAAAAGCCGCGCGTTGCCGCGGAAAAGCCCGTTATCAACAAAGATATGGGGCACAACAGATGACAGCGGCAATCTCGCAAAAAGCCGATGGCAGGCGCTGGAAATGGTTTGCCGGTTTGCTGATCACAGTGGTTTTTGTGGCCGCCATTTTTTGGGTATTGTCGGGTATTTGTTTCGGTGTTATGGATATATTAATGCGGCTGCATCGCACCAAAGCCCAGTTTCACTGCAGTTTTCACCAATATTTGCACAATCCGTGGTATGTGTTTACCTTGTATGAAAACTGGTGGCAATTGTTTATCCGCAGCCTGAGGTTGTTGAAAACATCGGCGTTTTTGTATTTGCCGTTTGTTGCTATTTTAGGAACTTTGCTGGTGGCTGCCAGTATTATCCTGAGGCAGGAAGGGGCTATCAGATTATGGTATGTCCTAAACCATCATTTTGCCAAATTGAAAGATGTTCGCAAGATGGGGATCAATCGTTATACCGGCGTGGTATTGGGGCGGTTTGGCGATATGCTGCTCGGTGCCGACAAAGAAAGCTCGACCATGTGTATTGGCGAGATGGGCACCGGCAAAACTTCGAGTGTATCAGTGCCTACGGTATTGCGGGCAGATGAGGCCAGTGTGGTGGCCGTTGATTTGACCGGATTGTTACCGAAACATACCGCCGGTTATCGAGCGAAATTGGGCGAGGTCTATTATTTTAATTGGGATTGTCTGGATGAACCGCAAAATAATATTTATTATCCGCGCTGGAACCCGCTTGCCGAGGCCAATATTCCCCAATCGCCGCTGGAGACTGATGCATATTTTAAGCGAATGGCCGATTATCTGATTGAACCGGAAGAAGCCGAAGAAGATAATTATTGGAATTTGCTAATTCACAATTTCGCGGTTACGATTTTCGGCTATTGGCACGCCAAAATTATGCAAGCGCAGGCTAATGACTATTTTTTGGAAAAACTTTTGGCGGACACGCCGCTGACGCGCGATGACCGCGATGTGTTGTTGAGCTATTATATTCAGATGCCTAAACACGCCGCCCAAAGAGGAATTGACGAACTGCAAGATGATAATTTGGCGGCGGCAACTTATGTCCCTATCGGCAGTTGGGGCGGCACTCCGGAAAAATGGCTGGGACGTGAAATGTGTTTTGCACTTATAACTGATTGGCTGCTGCACAACTTGGCCAATTCGAGTGATAATAATGGTATTGACTGGTATCGCTGGGTTAAATCGCTGTTGGATGAAACTATGCTGTTTGCCTACGGGCCAGCGATAGCTGAAGGGTTCCGCTCTATAATGCAACTCTCGCCCAAACAACGAACCATGGTATTTGAGAAATTGCTAAAAGCGTTTGAGCCGTTTACCGTTCCCTCCATAAGAGAACGAACCAACGGCAACGACATCGACCTGAAGGATATTCGCGGAATTTATAATCCGGAGACCGGAAAAACTCATCCGATAAGCGTTTATTCTTTAGCTAACACCCGCTTTTCTAAAATTATCAACCAAATATTTGTCGATGAAATATTGGAACAAGCCCTCAAGGATGAAGGGAGCAAAGGAGAATTGCCGATTTTGCTGGTGTTGGATGATTTGGGGCATAATATGCGTTTGAAAAATCTGACACGGGCGATTGAGGCTCCGACCGCGCAAAAAATATCGGCGCTTTTGCTATGTAACAGCTTAAGTTTGGTGGCCAACACTTATAGCCGCGAAGAATTGGAAGTGATGATTATGCACACTGACTACAAAATCATCAAAGCGATAGACGGGCGACATTTAAGTCAGCAAATGGACAAGCTGGCATCTTTTTCTACCCGCAGTGTGGAAATACCTTTGATGAAAAAGAAACTACAATTACGCAAGACCAAACCTTATGCCGATGCCAGTTATTTTCATCGTTTGGCCAAGGATTTCAAATTGTGTAAAGAAATAAAAACCGATACGCGCAAGTGTCAAATCGTGTTGGCTCGCGGGTTTTACAATCGACCGATTATTGCCGACAGCGTATTTTTTGCCAGTGATGAGAAGTTTGGCAAATCAGCTAATATTCCGGCCAATTATGCTCTGCCAATACAAAAAGTTTTGCAAAAATCCGAAGATGAATTGACCACCCCGCAGGCGGATTATTTGACCTATCCTAAGCAAAATAATATCAAAACCGAGCCGGTCGAAGGGGATGTATCTAACAATGGAAATACGAGTGAGTAGATAATGAAGATGCAAGAGGATACGCTTTTTTCGGCGCAGGTGAAACGCCCGTTGGCCGACTTGCTAAGGCCCCAAACCTTAGACGAAGTGGTGGGGCAAGGCCATATCATCGGCAAAGACGCACCTTTGGGGCGGATGTTGGCTTCGGGCAAAATAAATTCGTTTATTTTGTGGGGACCTCCGGGATGCGGCAAGACCACGATTGCCCGCTTGGTTGCCGAACGCAGCAAATTGTATTTTGAACAGATATCGGCCGTATTTTCCGGAGTGGCAGACTTAAAACGCGTATTTCAATACGCTAAAGAGCGCCGCGCCTCTCAAGGCAAAGGCACATTGCTTTTTGTCGATGAAATTCACAGGTTTAACAAGTCGCAACAAGATGGTTTTCTCCCCTATGTGGAAGACGGTACAATTATCTTGGTGGGGGCAACTACCGAGAACCCGTCTTTTGAGCTGAATGCTGCGTTGTTGTCACGTTGTCAGGTTATGGTGCTCAATCGTCTGAACGCCGATGCTTTTGAGGAACTTTTGGCACGTGCCGAGCGCTTGACCGGCCGCAAGCTGCCGGTGGATGGGGAGGCGCGCGAGTTGATGAAAGAAACGGCGGATGGCGATGGTCGTTATATTCTCAACTTGGCCGAGAGTGTGTGGAATTATGCACGCGAGGGAGAAATTTTTGACAAAGACAGTATTGTAAAGGTGATTCAGTCACGCTCGCCGGTATATGACAAAGGGCGCGATGGTCACTATAATCTGATTTCGGCCGTGCACAAATCATTACGCGGCTCGGATCCGGATGCGGCGCTGTATTGGGTGGCGCGGATGATTACTTCGGGGGAAGACCCCAAATATATTTTGCGGCGTCTGACAAGATTTGCGGTGGAGGATGTATCGTTGGCTGAACCGGGGGCAGTGGTGCAAGCGATTGCCTGTTGGGAGACCTATGAGCGCTTGGGCTCGCCGGAGGGTGATTTGGCAATTATGCAACTGGCGGCTTATTTGGCGACAGCACCCAAATCCGTCGGTGTGTATAAAGCAGCGCACGCGGCGTTTGATTTGGCGCGCAAGACCGGTTCGTTGATGCCGCCGAAAAATATTCTGAACGCGCCGACCAAATTGATGAAACAACTGGGATACAGCGAAGGCTATGAGTATGATCCGGAATGTGAAGATGGTTTTTCCGGCGCTAATTATTTCCCCGAAGGGATGAAGCGGGTAAAATTATATTATCCGGTGGAAAGAGGGTTTGAGCGCGAAATAAAAAAACGGGTGGATTATTTTGACAACTTGCGCCGCGAAAAACAAAAACAGAAACAAAAAGATGATAAATAAATTCTTTTCAGCTTAAATTCCCAATAGCGAATCTGCATATTCTTTGGCATTAAATGCCCTAAGGTCATCAATTTTCTCTCCAACCCCGATATAATAGACCGGCAGTGAAAAACTATGGGCTATTGAGACCAAGACGCCGCCTTTGGCAGTGCCATCGAGTTTGTTGATAATCAGGCCGTTGACGTCGGCCACCTCTTTAAAAATTTTGACCTGTTCAATAGCATTTTGACCGGTTGATGCATCCAAACACAATAAGGTGTTGTGCGGCGCATCGGGAATCACTTTTTTGATAACGCGGATTATTTTTTTTAACTCGTCGGTGAGATTGGTTTTATTTTGCAAGCGACCGGCGGTGTCGATAAATACCACATCATCGTGATTGGCTAAGGCTTGGTTCAGGCTGTCAAAACACAAACCGGCGGCATCGCAGCCCAAAGCACCGGAATAAACCGGTATATTATTGCGCTGTCCCCAAATTTTGAGCTGCTCTACCGCGGCGGCACGAAAAGTATCGGCAGCAATAAAACTGATTTTTTGCGCAGAAAACTTATGTGCCATTTTACCGATGGTCGTGGTTTTGCCGGCACCGTTAACTCCAAGCATCAAAACAACCTGCGGATGCTTGTCAATCACAAATTCAGTCTCGCAAGGGGCAAGAATCTGCGCTATTTTTTGCGCCAAGGCCGATTTGATGTCGGCAAGCGAAGCATCTTTAAGCAAGCGCTCTTTTCTGAAACCATCAATAATTTCGACCGTAGCGGCATAACCGATATCCGAAGCTATCAGCAATTCTTCCAACTCTTCTAAAGTCGCAGGGGCAACCGAACGCTTGTTAAAAATGGCGTCAATTCCGCCGCTGATTTTTGATGAAGATTTGCTAAGACCTTTTTTAAGCCAATCAAACATCGGCATTTTCTCCTTTTTGACGTAAAATTTCGGCGCGGCGACGACGTTCATCCATCGGAATTTGCGGCATCAGTGCCGCCGGCGTACCCAACCGCTCCGAATAAGGAAAAACGTGTAATTTGCTCAGTCCGGCCTCATCGACTAATTTGAGAGTATTATTAAATTGTTCAACCGTTTCGGTGGGAAAACCGCAAATAAAATCAGCACCCAAGATAATATCCGGCCGCACGGCCTTAATTTTGCGACACAAATTAATCACATCCTCGCGACTGTGGCGGCGCTTCATTCTTTTGAGGATAAGGTTATCGCCGGACTGAACCGAAAAATGCAGATAAGCCCCGATATTAGGATGAATACGCAAAATATCGACAAACTCATCGTTAAGTGCGGCCGGATCAAGCGAGCCGAAATCAAGCTGCGGGATGGCGGTTTGAGCCAAAATGTGCTCTACCAGATGCACAAACGAGGGCTGATATGAGCATATATCAACACCGGTCAGGCATATCTTGGCAAACCCCTGTTGCAGCAAAGTATTTATCTGGGCGATGATATCGGCTTCGGGAACACTGCGATTGCGGCCGCGGGCATAAGGCACAATGCAATAAGTGCAGCGATGGTCACAGCCTTGCTGAATTTGCACAAAAGCCTTTTGCCGTCCTTCGAATCCGGTAATGAGATAGTCGTCATAACCGCCATAAGATGAGATGTCGCCGACAATGGTTTTTTCTTCCGGCTCGGATGATAATATTTTATCAATATTGTTTTTTTCGATATTACCCAAAACCAAATCGACCTCCGGCAGCGCGGCAAATTTTTGCGGAGCTATCTGCGCGGCACAACCGGTAACCACAATGCGCGCCTGCGGATTTTCTTTGGCCAGTTTGCGAATAGTCTGTCGGCACTGGCGCTCAGCCTCGCCGGTAACCGCGCAAGTGTTGATAATTATCAGATTATCAATATGCTGCAATTTTTCCTTGATGACCTCGGACTCATAAGCATTCATCCGACAGCCTAATGTGATTACTTTGACCATAGTCGAAACCTTTATATCCCTTGAGGAGGAATATACACAGCAAAATCAAAGGTTGCAAGCTAAAAATGCGCGGCAATCAAATGCGGAGATTATTGCCGTCAGGCCAGCATTTGCTCGGCAGTCAGACACAATTCCTTGAGTTTGGCGGCACTGAGAGCGAGTTTTTGCGCTTCATCGGAGCTCAAGTTCGGCTGCAACACACTATGGATACCTCGTTTGCCCACTACACAGGGCAAAGATAAACATACATCTTTAACCCCTTCAACCTCGGCGTGCAACGATGATACGGTGAGAATTGCATATTCGTTGGTGGTAACAGCTTGACAAATGCGGGTTAAAGCGCCGGCAATACCATAAAATGTGGCACCTTTACCGGCAATGATTTTATAGGCGGCGTTGCGCACATCGTCATCAATTTTGGCCTTGATCTCTGCGGTAATCGGGCAGCCTAATGCGGCAGCCAATTCTTTTAAGGGGATAGTTCCGGCATCGCCGCCGTCCCAGCACAAAACTTCACTGTCACCATGCTCGCCCAAAACATTGGCGTGAATCGACTTGGGCGATACCCCAAGATGATAGCCCAAATCGGTGCGAAAACGCGCCGTATCAAGCACCGTTCCGCTACCGATAACCCGGCTTTGGGGCAGATTGGACAATTTTAGGGTAACATAGGTCATTACATCAACCGGATTGGTGGCCACCAAAAGAATCGAGTTGGGAGCATATTTTACCACCTGAGGAATAATTTCGGCAAATATTTTTACATTACGTTCCAAAAGATCCGTGCGACTTTCGCCTTGTTTTTGGTTGGCGCCGGCAGTAATTATGATGATTTCGCAGCATTTCAGGTCAGCATAAGTGCCGGATTTTACCTTGTTGGCATAAGCAAAAGGCGCGGCGTGAGCAATATCCGCGGCCTCGGCAAAAGCCCGCTGAGAATTGATGTCAACCAAGGTGATTTTGCGGGCAACTCCATGCATCATCAAAGCAAAGGCTGTTGCCGCACCAACCGAACCGGCACCGATTATTCCTATTTGCATAATTTTATCCTTCCTTTAAATTAATTATGGTAAATATAGCCTATCAAAGGTGAAAAAACAAGATGGCGTGCCACTCTTGCCCATCTATCACCCCGACAAGCACTTTCGGCTTAATCACGAACGGATTTGCCGTATAGGAGCCAATCATATATTTTGGAGGATTTGCGCACGCCCTCATCCATTTCTTCAATGCTCATTTTGCTCTCCGTCAGCGTGGGAATATCCGAAAACAGCGAAGTGCCCAATCCAAGCCGATGACCGCTGATTTTGGCGCCCAAACTTTCAATGACGGTAGGATAAATATCAAACGGCGTAAAAATGCGATTTTTGGTTTTGTCTGCCCCCAGAGGCGAATTAACAAAAATATTAAGCGGCTTGCGGTTCATCTCGGGAGTGAAAAAATTGTTCATTGTCAGGTGATCACCCAACAAAACTACCACCGTATCGGAATAAAAACTCTGCGCCTTGAGCCAATCGACAAATTCGGCAATTTGATAACTGGAGCAAGAAACCACATTTTTAATATTATTGGCAGTGCCATATTTGCGCTGGCATATATCATCGGCAAATTTGGCGGTGCCGTAATGAGTGTCTAATGTCATCAAAGTGAATACAAACGGCCGCGCTGCAGCACTGAGGCGCATAAGCTCCTCTTTGGCGTAGGCAAAAAGCTGTTTATCGGGCAGTTTGGTCGTTTTTTCAAAAGACAGTTTGAGCCCGTCGCGCTCGGCATAAAACAATGTGTCCAATAACTTTTGGCGGCCGTGAGTTTCGACAAAACGGTTCATTCCGGCAAACTCGCCGTTAGAGCCGATGAGAAAACTCTCTTCATAACCCTTTTGCCGCAAAATATCATACAAGCACCAAGCATTGGGATAAAAGCTGTTTTTGGGATGAAAAAAGTTGGCATCATTAATCGGCAATTGGATGGGAGCACCGCAAGTTTGAGCAAACAAGCCGGCCTGCGTCCACTGAGTGCCGTCAATCGGATAAGCGCCGCCGATATACTCATTGTCGCTAAAGTTGATATTCTGCTTGGCCAACAGGTGCAGTTCCGGTATCAAATCAGCGTCAAAATAATCGTGATGCGGTGTTTTGGCATAGGTTGCCTCCATACTTTCCATAAATATAAGCACCAAGTTGCGCTTGTGCTTGGGGAAAGTTATCTTGGCGTGCTGCGGCAGGACATAATTCTGCTCATAAAAATTGGAAGTCTCGCTTTTGTAGCGGCGATAGTTAAGCATAGTCCACACATTCATCCGCAGGCAAAACCAAATCACACAAAAGGCAAACCATCCCAAGCTCAACACCATCCGATGACGGAAAACGAAGTCCCTCACCGCATCAAGTGCTTTGAGGTGCAAACGATATTTGCGACAAAACAACAAGGCCAGCACCACAAGGAGAATAATGCCGGTCATAATCGTATTCTTAAAATAACTCAGCATCAGCCGCGTTTCCGAATCGAAGGGCATATTAAGATGAAAAACTATTTGCTCATAGGTAACCGGACCGAATTTGCGAATAACCCAATTGGCCGTTGAAAACAGCATAAAGCCGCCGAAAAATACTAATAATGACAGCATCACATCCTCAACTTTGCTTGTATATTTTCACTTTTTTTAACCATAAAAGCAAAATTTTAATTTGGCAATAATTTTATTGTTTTTTGCTTAGGTTTCATATACCATACGACCGATAAGTTAAATTCGGAGCATAAAAACAATGAAAAAATTAATAAAGAAATTTCTATTGGCGGCTATGGCGATTTTAATAATTGCACTGTGCGGCGGCGCGGGGTGGATGGGCTATTATGCCGACGCCATACGACAAAGCCGTGCAGATAAAGAGCCATGGCCTTTTTATACCACATCAAGCAAGGGCGAGCATTTGATTGCTCATGCCGGCGGTGAAATCGACGGTCATATCTATACCGATGCCAAGGAGGCTTATGAACAGTCGGTCAAAAAGGGAATGAAATTTATTGAGGTGGATTTGTTGGAAACCACCGACGGAGACTTTGTTGCTGCCCACGATTGGGAGTTGTTTAACACCTCTATCGGCGCCGCTGAACGGCAGGGTGCGCCACGCTCGCTTGAAGAGGTGCAGGCGGCCAAAATTTATGGCAAATATTCTACGTTAGACGAGCGGCAAATTGCCGAATTTTTGCGCGAACATCCGCAAGTGATAATGGTGACTGATAAATCGCGCGATGTGAAACATATTGCCCAAGCCTTCGGCGAATTTTCCGACAGGATGATTGTGCAGGTGTTTCATTTGTATGATTACATTAAAGCCCTGCACTATGGTATAAAATATCCGACCTTACGGCTGAAAGGCGGGCGTCACGGCATCCCTGCTTATTATGCCAAGCTGATGGAGTTTTTTAATGTGAAGTCGGTTATTTTGGGCGAATTGTCGTTTAACAAAAACAAAGAGTTTATCAAACAACTGCACGACAAAGGAGTGACGGTAATACTTTACGGCAACCCGTCGTATAGAATCGTGGACAACCCCGAAGCCATTAAGGCTCACGCCGGAGTTTATATTGATTTGGTAGATACTGATAAACTCAGCAAACTGTAAAAACGTAAGGAGACCGCAAAAGGCCTCCTTATTTTTTTTCAATGCAACCGGATTGCTCGGTGCTATTTTTTGGCCTTGGTAATTTCCAAACCGCCGTTGAGCACAATGATTTCGGCGGTGTCATTATCGCTGATTTCACCATTGATAATCTTGATGGCCAATTTGTTTTCTATGTTGTTTTTCAACAGGCGCTTCAGAGGACGCGCGCCATAAACCGGATCATAACCATTGTTGACAATCCAGACAAAAGCGGTGTCGTGCACCTTGAGCTTGATATTGCGCGGCGACAAACGTTTTTCGATAGCCGAAATTTGCAACTGGGCAATCTCCTTAATCGCGCTCTTATCCAAACGATGGAAAATGGTTATTTCATCAATTCGGTTAATAAACTCCGGCCGAAAGGCATTTTTTACCACCTCCATTACCGCAGCGCGCACCTTTTTGCCATCATCAGCGCCGGTGGCATTGCTCAAAATCTCGGAACCGAGATTGGAAGTCATAATTATTAAGGTATTTTTGAAATCAACCGTGCGTCCCTTGCCATCGGTCAGGCGCCCGTCATCCAACACCTGCAACAAGACATTGAAAACATCGGGGTGAGCTTTTTCGACCTCATCAAACAAAATAACCTGATAAGGACGCCGGCGCACGGCCTCGGTAAGGAAACCGCCCTCCTCATAGCCGACATACCCCGGAGGCGAACCGATAAGACGAGCCACCGCGTGTTTTTCCATATATTCGGACATATCAACACGCAAAATGGCGCGCTCATCATCAAACAAAAATTCGGCCACCGCTTTGCTCAGCTCGGTTTTGCCCACACCGGTGGGACCTAAGAACAAAAACGAACCGATGGGCTGCGAGGCATCGGAAATGCCGGCGCGCGAACGCCGAATGGCATTGGCAATGGCCGATATAGCCTCTTTTTGCCCAACCACACGCCGGCTCAGATATTCTTCCATCTTAAGGAGTTTTTCGCGCTCGCTGCCCAGCATCTTATCGACCGGAATGCCGGTGCGCTTAGAGACGATATGAGCAATATCCTCGTCCGTAACCGTCTCGCTGAAGGTTTGTTTGGCTGCTTTGGCCTGTGCTTCGGCCTCAGTAATTTTTTTCTCCAAATCGGGAATAATGCTGTACTGCAGCTCGCCGGCCTTATCCAATTGTCCGTTGCGTTTGGCAATATCGGCTTCGATTTTGGCCTTGTCCAATTTGTCTTTGAGGCGGGTAAACTCAGCAAGGTTCTGTTTGCCTTTGGCCCATTTTTCTTCCCAACCTTTAGCTTTGCTCTCCAAGCCGGAAATTTCAAAATTAACCGCATCCAGACGTTGTTTGGAGCGCGGGTCTTTTTCTTTGCTTAAGGCGGCAGCTTCTATCTTAAGCTGCATAATTTTGCGGTCGAGAGCGTCCAACTCCTCAGGCTTGGAATCGATTGCCATCCGCAAAGCACTGGCAGCCTCGTCCATCAGATCGATGGCCTTATCGGGCAAAAATCGATCGTTGATATAGCGGTCAGACAAGGTGGCCGCCGCATAAAGCGCGGCATCCGAAATTTTAACTCCGTGGTGCAACTCAAACTTTTCTTTAATACCACGCAAAATCGAAATTGTATCTTCCAAAGTCGGCTCGGCCACATAAATTTCCTGAAAGCGCCGAGCTAAAGCCGCATCTTTTTCGATATATTTTTTATACTCATTCAAGGTGGTGGCGCCCATACAATGCAATTCGCCGCGCGCCAAAGCCGGCTTGAGCAGATTGGAGGCATCCATCGAGCCCTCGGCGGCACCGGCTCCGACAAGGGTGTGCATCTCATCAATAAACAATATTATCTCGCCATTGGCAGCATCGATATCTTTGAGTACGGCTTTCAGGCGCTCTTCAAACTCGCCGCGGAATTTAGCGCCGGCAATCAACGCCCCCAAATCCAGCGACAGCAGGCGTTTGTTTTGCAGACTCTCCGGCACATCATTATTAATAATCCGGTTGGCCAAGCCTTCGACAATGGCGGTTTTTCCCACTCCGGGTTCACCGATAAGCACCGGATTGTTCTTAGTTCGGCGCGATAAAACCTGAATGGCGCGACGTATCTCCTGCTCGCGTCCGATAACCGGATCGAGCTTGCCCTCTTTGGCGCGCTGGGTTACGTCAATGGTGAATTTTTTTAAGGCCTCGAAAGTATCTTCGGCTGTTTGGCTGTCAGCAATACGCCCTTGACGATATTGGTTAATTGCCGCGTTTAACTTGGTGGCATCACAGCCTGCCGAAATTAAGATTTCATAAGCTAAAGTGCCCGCGCTCATCAACAAGGCCTGCAGCAACCGCTCCAGCGTGACAAAGCTGTCACCGGATTTTTCCGCCAGACGTTCGGCCTCTTGCATCATCGAGGTAAACTCTTGGTTCATCAGAGTTTGCACTGAACCACCGGCCACTTGCGGCAAACGGGAAAGCTCGCTGTCAACCCGTGCGGTAATCTGTTGCAAGTTGCCACCGGAATGACTGAGTAAATCGGTCACCGTCGGGTTTTTGTCCGCCAGCAATGCTTTGAGCAAATGCAGCGGGGTGACATATTGGTTTTTGGCCGCCACGGCAATATTGACGGTCTTTTCAATTATATCTTTTGATTTGTTGGTCAGTTTTTCAAAATCCATAGTTTAATTACCTCCGTTTCGTCTCTTATTATATAATATAGGAAACGAATGAGGCAAAAATCAAGTTTTGCTGAATTATTTTGTGCGTAAATTGATTACCGCGATATCTGCCGGTGCTCCCAACCGCATTTTCGGCCCCCAAGCGCCCACACCGCGCGAGACAAACAAGTCGATACCATTGACGATATAATGTCCGGCCAAATAGCTGTTCATTTTTTCTACAATCCAATGAAACGGATAAAACTGTCCGCCGTGAGTATGTCCGGAAAGCACCATATCAAAAACGTCTTTGGACAAAGCGTCAATAATCAGCGGCGAGTGAGACAACAACACACGATAGTTTTCTTTTTTGGATTTGTAGATGGTGCGCCACAAATTTATGCGCTCGGACATAGTGGAATAATCCGGCACTCCGGCGATGAAGATATTGGCAACCTTAATATCTTTGCCACCGTTGAATAACATCGGTATACCATTTTCGTCAAAGGCCTTTTTGGCATCATAGACATTGTTGTCAAACTCGTTGTCGCCCATTACACTATAAGCGCCGTAAGGCGCACTAAACGCCCGCATTTCATAGAGCAGAGGCGAAACCTTTGCCATCTCATCATTAATAATATCGCCGGTCAAAACCACGACATCCGGATTGAGCGAATTAACAAAATCCACCAAATTTTTAACCTTGTCGCGCGAAACATTGCGTTCTAAATGCAAGTCGCTGATTTGTACGATTTTCAGATTAGAAGTTATCTTGTCGCTGCTGACATTAAGCTCGGCCACAACAGGAAGTTTGCTCCCCTGATAAGAAGCATAAAAACAAATCAACAACGCCAATATAGCACCGACGATGTTGGCCCGAGACAAAACCTCTTCGTTGTTAGGATCAAGCGACCACGAAGTATGGCCGGTCAATTTCAAAATTTGAAAAAATACAAACCATAAAATATCCCGCAGCATTATCAAAACAAACAATACAAAAACAAAGGCCAGCATAAAATATAAAACAGAGCTGACCACACCGTAAACAGTATCATTTAACAGATTGTATTTTTTTATCCAATATACCGGAAGCGAGCCGAACCAGCCAAGCACAACCACTATCGAAACGGCAATTTTACAAGAACGCCTGACCTCGCCGTAGCCAATCAGGTTTTTGATAGTTATGGCCGAACACGCGGCAGCAATGACCAAATAAATCAATAAAAACGGCATTAAATTACCTCTTAAGTTCGCAAACTACCGTACCCATCAGGCATTACCCGCATCTTCCGCGGCTATTTTTTTGACACGCGGCTTATAAGTGCGGTGCGGTTTCGGCTGATCGTCGGTAATCTCAATTACCTTAAACGACTTTTTGGCCTTGGTTTCGACCAAAGATTGCTCTGCCGCCGCCTCGGGGATGCCGGCCTCAGGATTTTCAGCCGGAACATTGGCCGATGATGAAGAATCCGGCTGTGTCTCAGAGGCAAGACCTGATGCCGGAGCACGTTCCATCGATGTTTGCTCGCGAGGCTCAAAACGCTGTTTGCGCTCATTAATCTCGGTAACTATCTTGCGATAGTGCTCGGCATACTGACGGAAAACCTCAGCCTCGACATAATTGCCGTTGCCGTGCGCTTCCTTGGCCAAATCGTTGTAGCGCTTTATCAAGTCAAGCGCCGTACCGCTGCATTTACCGGCCGGAGAAACACTGTCAAACTTATAGTTCAGAGAATAACCCTGATTATTGTTGCTATTATAATTGTTACGATATTTATTTTTTTTCATTTAAGTAATTACCACAAAAACCGCACCTTACAAGATGCACAACTTCAAAACAAAGATATTTCAGATTTTCAACTTTTTAAGGAGCTTGCTGATTGCCCCTGTCAATTTCGTTGCCATAATAATAAAACTTTTTTACAAAAGCAAATCATTTTTTCAAAATTATACAACGGTCTTGCCCGCTCAAATCCGGCAAGGCGGCAACCTTGCTCAAACCGTGAGCGCACCCCATATCACCAATTGCGGCCAACTGAGTGCTATCACCGGCTTCCAACACCGCAGCGGCTTTCTCCTTTAGCAGCAGAGGAGCAATTTCGACAATCCGCCGATAATCTCGCAGACCATCCGCACCGCCGTCCAAAGCTGTCAGCGGGTCATAATCCCTAACCTCGGCATCCAGCGCGCCAATTTCGCTACTCGGAATATACGGCGGATTGCTGATGAGCAAATCAAATTGCCCCTCGGACAGCAAAAATGAAACTATGTCCGCATCAAACCAGCTTTTAGGAACCAATTTTAAACGAGATGAGTTGATGTGCAAAAGCTCGGCATTTTGCGCAGCCACCTTGAGTGCTGACGGCGAAATGTCAATTCCTATCCCCATTGCGGTCGGCAAGTCGGACAACAAAGATAAAATAAGACACCCCGAGCCCACCCCCAGCTCAAGGATGCGCGGAGCGTCTATACCTTGCAACCAATTCAGTCCCGTTTCAACCAAAATTTCGCTGTCACAACGCGGAGATAAAACATCATCATTAACTGCAAAATCATATTTGTAAAAACCTTTGCGCCCGATGATTTTATCAACCGGGCGGTGCTGCAGCCTTTGGGCAAGCATATCAGCCAATTCCTGCTCCTGCTGCGAGGTCAACTCAGCATCGGGGCGAATGAACTTCGGTTCGGTATGTAATATAGAGGCAAGCATAAGTTTGAGCTCAAAGGGCGATGCATCTATGCCGAATGACCGCAAAAGAGCTGATTTTTCAGTAATGATTTGTTTGATATTCAAGACGAACCCGACTGCTTATTTTTCGTTGCTCTTGTCCGACAACACAACCTTGGCGGGGTTGAACGACTGTCCCTTGAGATCAGCAATTTTCTTACGAATAGTTAACACCCGCGAAACACTGGGGGCGGGGTAAGAATTTTTGTCATCAGCGCTCATAAGCTGCAAATCGGTTTCTTTAACTCTCATAAGAACTATCTCCGTTATAATTTTCCATTATATTACTTTTTTACCGAAATTGCAAGCAAAACCAACTCTTTAAGTTTTTTTATCGAAGCCTCTTCAATCTGTCGGATGCGCTCGCGGCTCACTCCCAGTTCCTCACCCATTTCGCCCAAAGTCTTGGGGGTTGAGGTCAGCAGGCGATTTTTGATGACATATTGCTCGCGCTCGCTCAACTGCGCCAAACATTGCCGCATAACCGCTGTTTTATAGGCATTTTCCTGTGCTAAAGCCAATCGTTCCTCAATATTTTGGCTTTTATCCACCAGCATATCAATTCGCTCGCCGGAATCGTCATCATCGGAGATAGCAACATTGAGCGATGTATCGCCGGAGAGACGCCCGTTCATCTCTTTAACATCAGCCTCATCCACCACCAGCTCGCGGGCAATGGCTTTGACCTCTTGCGGAGCCAGAGCTTTATTATCATAGAGCCCCAAACGCGCCTTAATACGCTTAAGATTGTAAAAAAGTTTCTTCTGGGCGGCGCTGGTGCCGATTTTGACCAATGACCACGAGCGCAGAATATAATCATTGATGGCGGCTTTTATCCACCAAACAGCATAAGTTGCCAGCCGCACTTTTTTGGTTACGTCAAACTTTTTGACAGCTTGCATCAAGCCGATATTGGCCTCGGATATAATGTCGGACATCGGCAGACCATAATTGCGATAAGTCATAGCAATCTTAGCGGCCAGCCGCAAATGGGATGTCACCAAAACCTGCGCTGCCCGCATATCACCGTGCCGATGCAAATCCTGCAACAAAGAATTTTCCTGTTCCTCACTCAATACCGGAAAGGTTTTGATTTTATCCAAATAGGCACTCAGCGAATTATCGCCTACCACTGCAGGAAGGTTGCATTTACGAACGACCAGACCTTTATTTTCGCTCAAAAAATATCCCCTTTTCTTAAATTGCCGCTACCGAATTAACGAGGGCGTATCATAGCCGCATTTTTATTATTTTGCAATACCTAATATAGGATTAATTTTGCTGAAATACAAACTGCGGCCGTTTATCCGATGGAAAATTAAGCACCTCAACTTTTACCGCATCATCGACAAAATACATTAACAAATAAACGTTGCTTTGGAGAAAAACATTGTTACTGCGACAGACTTTGACATCTTCACGAGGGATGTGCTCGTTGATTTTTAGCTCCATCAAACGGTCAGCAACCACTGCATCCTGCTCCAAATCCAAGTTATTAGCATCTACCGGAGAAAAATTTTTAATGTTTTTCAATATCAAGTCACGTCGGCGCTTACTGATAATGGAATCGCCATCGCGGTCGGCATAAGGCTGGAGCGTCTGACTTGCCTGCGATGCCAAGGAATGGGTAGTGCAATCGGGAAGCATCGCACTTTTGCCGATTTGCGGCTGTGATGTCGAATTATCAATCACCGCGACCAAACTATGCTCGGGAAAACCGAAAGCATTAAGCTCTTCGGCCTCTTCAGCGCCCCAAGCCGCTTGCGTTGCAAGCAACCCGACACCGGCAAAGAACAGCATTTTTTTTATCATCAGCCCTCGCTAAAAACTAATAGATTTGGGAGTGCGGGGGAAAGGTATGGTGTCGCGGATATTGCCGATACCGGTTATCAACATCATCATCCGTTCAAACCCCAAACCGAATCCGGCGTGAGGTACCGAACCAAAGCGGCGCGAATCCAAATACCATTCGTAATCTTTGATATCCATCCCCAATTCCTGAATACGGCGGGTGAGCACATCCAAGCGTTCTTCGCGCTGCGACCCGCCGATAAGTTCGCCAATACCGGGGACTAAGACATCCATTGCCGCAACCGTGCGCCCGTCATCGTTAAGACGCATATAAAAAGCCTTAATTTCCTTGGGATAATCACGGACAATAACCGGACGCTTAAAATGTTCCTCGGCCAAGAAACGCTCGTGTTCGGTTTGCATATCAATGCCGAATTCCGGCGCATATTCAAATTTTTTGCCGGATTTTTGCATAATATCAATTGCCTCAGCATAGGTAATGCGAGCGAATCCGTTGTTGAGGATATTGTTGAGCTTGTCCAGCAATCCGGCCTCGACAAAACGGTCAAACAGCGCCAAATCATCAGCGCAATTTTCCATCACGTGGCGAATACAATATTTAACCATATCCTCGGCCACATCCATATCATCGTGAATATCGGCAAAAGCCATCTCCGGCTCAATCATCCAAAACTCGGCAGCATGGCGGGTGGTGTTGGAATTTTCGGCGCGGAAAGTAGGGCCGAAAGTATAAATATCGCCCAAAGCGCAAGCATACATCTCGCCGTTGAGTTGACCGGAAACCGTCAAATGTGCCGGCTTGCCGAAAAAGTCCTTGGAATAATCCACCACCCCCTGAGCAGTGCGCGGAATATTGTTCAAGTCCAAAGTAGTAACCTGAAACATCTCGCCGGCGCCTTCGCAATCAGAGCCGGTAATAATCGGCGTGTGAACATAGCGGAACCCGCGCTCATTGAAAAACTTGTGAATGGCAAACGACAACTCCGAACGCACGCGAAAAGCCGCACCATATTTGTTGGAGCGGGGACGCAGGTGGGCAATGGTGCGCAAATATTCGTCGGTGTGTTTCTTTTTTTGCAGCGGATAATCATCGGGAGCATAAGAATAAACCTCGATTTTGCAAGCTACCAGCTCAAATTGCTGACTGCCGCCCTGCGAGGGCACCAAGGCGCCTTCAATCGCCACCGATGAACCGGTCGACAGCTTTTTCACCGCTTCATATTCGGGCAAGGTGTTATTGGCAATAACCTGCAGGTTTTTCAAGCAAGACCCGTCGTTAATTTCCACAAAAGAAAATTCTTTAGCATCACGGCGAGTTCTCACCCATCCTTTCACCAAAACCTCGCTCAAGGGAGCTTCTGCCTTCAATAAGTCGACAACTTTAGTTCTTTTTATCATTTTTACTCATACCTTTAAGAAAAATTTTTGCACAATTGGCTACACCCTACAACAAATTTTATCTAATGTCCAGTACGTTCTTCCAAGCTGGGAATACGACATTTTTGATTAATCTTACTTATGCGGTTGGGGGGGGGATGTCGCCTTATTTTTCCGTGCGGCAAGCCATTTCTAATTTGCGGCTACAAAGGTTTAGAAACAGCATTGACATTTAATCATAATATTGTAAAATTTCCGCACAATCGCAACTTTAGTTAAAAGGACACTCAACCCATGCGCGATTATGTTCAAAATACCCTACAGCTCGACGAAGAAGTGCTTATGGCACCGAAATTACACTGGGCAGTTTATATCGACACCTATTTTCAACTCTCATTGCTCTATATTTTGTTTTGTCACTTTATGGCTCCATTCATTGATTACAGCCGCGAGATGCGCGGTATGTTTGAGCTTACCGAGCGCGTGGTCGGCTTGTTGATATTGCTGCGCATTATGTGGGTTTTTGTCCGCAATATGTCGGTAGAAATGGCGGTTACCAACTATCGTGTGGTTTACAAAATCGGAGTTTTGAACGTGCGCACCGAGGAACTGGTTAACGACCGTATTGAGGCGGTAAGCGTGCGTCAGTCGATTATGGGGCGCATTCTAAACTATGGCGACATTTTGTTTTCCGGCACCGGTACTTCTAAAGTGGTGTTCCGCAAGGTTTATGCCCCTTGGTGGATAAAATCGCAGGTGGAAGACATCCTGCGCCAAAGCTCGTACTATCGGCAAAACCGTTCGTTTGACCAAGCGCGCTCTGCCGAAAGATATTACTAGAGATTATACCAAAAACCTCCTCTCGGCTTAAGAGGAGGTTTTTATTTGTCAGGCCGCCTTGTTCAGCTCGGCCATAACTTCTTTTTTCAGTGTCACATTGTCCACCTTGCCGGTTGCCGAGGTGGGTATTTTATCCCGATGCAAAATAACTCTCGGCATATAAAGCTCTGGATAACCGTTCTGTTTAACGAACTCGCGCAAGGTTTCCGTGGTCAAACTCGACTCGTTGGTAACCACGACAATTTGCTCGCCTTTGTTTTCGTGCGGAATTGCCACCACCCCGCAGCAAAATTCATCTTTGCCCTCATAGGCTTTGCAAATCATATTTTCCACCGCTTTCAGCGACACCATTTCACCGCCGATTTTAGCAAAGCGTTTAATTCGGTCTTTGATGCGAATGAAGCCGATTTCATCAATCTCCACCACATCGCCGGTATGATACCAGCCGTTGTGCGGCTCGACCAAAACCCCCGGCTCATCTGCCAAAATATATCCCGCCATCACATTCGGCCCTTTAACCACCAGCTCGCCGCCGTTCTCAATGCCGTCAACTTTTTCCAGCCGACATTCCATCCCAGGACAGAGCTTGCCGATGGTGCCAAACTTGTTAAACACCATATTGTTGCCCGCTACCGCCGGCGAACATTCGGTTGTACCGTAAGCCTCCATCAGGCGCGCTCCCAAACGTTCATTAAGCAAATTACGCGTGTCGAGCTTAACTCCCTCGGCGCCGGCATAACACAATCGTAATGATCCAAAATCAAGCGGGTGAGCGATTTTGGCATAGCTTCTGAAAAACGTATCCGTACCTATCATCACCGTAGCCCCTATTTCATAAAGCAAATCGCTGATTACGCGAAAATGCAGCGGCGACGGATACAAAAACACCTTCGCTCCCTGATAAAGTGCATATAATGTGCCCAACACCAAACCGAAGCTGTGGAAAATCGGCATTGAGTTCATCACCACATCAGTACGGTTAAGGGTCTCAAACGTGGCAATCTGCCAAACATTGGCAATCACGTTGCGATTGGTCAACACTACCGCCTTGGGGGCTCCTTCCGACCCCGAGGTAAACAAAATCACCGCACGGTCATCAGGGGTCGCTTTATACGGCACATATTTAACCTTATATTGCATATAGGCCAACAGCTTGGCCGGCAGCGATATCTTTTTGGCAACCTCTTCCAAATAAATCACCGTAAATCCTGCATCCTTAATTGCCTGAACTACGGCTTCCAATCCTGCCTTTTTTACAAACATTTTCGAGGTTACTACCTTTTTGACTAAGGTGGTTTTAATTCCACTGATAATATTTTGCACACCGGCAGAAAAATTCAACATCACCGGTACCTGCCCATAGGCATTCAGCCCGAAAAACGTGCATATCGCCGCCACCGAATTGGGCAACATAATACCGATTGCCTCTTTATCTTTTGATTGCTTGGCCAGATATCTTCCCAAAACATAGGCGCCTAACATAATATCCTTAAAACTCTTGGGCTTACGAGCGATATCTTCCAACACTTTCGGCCGCACAAAACCGCAGCATTTTTTCGCATGAATTTTGGCCGCCTTAATCAGTTGAGTAAACACGGTCAACTTCGGGTCGTACATAGACTCAAAAGCCATCTCGCGCATAATCATATAAATCTCATTGGAAATATGGTTGCGCTGGTGCCGCAATCCCTCTTTCAGCTTCAGGGGCTGAGGCTCTTTAACTACAATTTTCACCTTGGGAAAATAGCGATGCGGCAGCCGTGAACCGGTTTTGGAAAAATAGCGACAGTATTGCAGGCCGTTAATCCAAATCGGTATCACCGGCGAATTAGTTTTGTCGGCAATCAGGCCCGCAGATTCATAAATTTTCATAATATTACCGTTGGTGGTCATCCTCCCCTCGGGAAATATAACACATAATCTTCCGGAATTAACCCGCTCAATCAAATGCTTCAAATCCGGCACATCCAAATTGCCGTATTCCATAACATCCGCTGTTTTCATAAAAAACCTTATCCACGGGTTGCGATGCAATTGTCCGTGCAAGGCAAAAATCGGATTCCCCGGCAAAAAAGCAAACAAAACCACCGGATCAATATAAGACACGTGGTTAGAAATATACACCCCTTTTTGCGGCAGTTTATTGATATCAAACCGCATATCAAACCGCACCTTAAACAATCTGAACATACATCTCAGGCAAAAGCGCACAAAATCCCGCATCATCAGCTCATCCTTTACTTAAATTCGATTAAAACCAGTTCGTTTCTTGCAATATACCACGGCTTACGGCGGTGTAAAGTAGGCACTTTGGAGAAACTATGAACAATTTAGCGTCTATCTGCCGTCATTCTTATTGTTTGGCAAAAAAACAAAAAGCGGAAATTTTCTTTTCCGCCTTTTTTGCTATACCGATTTTACTCAAGCCAGCCGCTGTCTGACAGCCGCAACCGCCTCGGCAAAATGTTCTGTATCGCTGCCGCCGGTCTGTGCCATATCAGCGCGTCCGCCGCCGCCTTGCGCCCCCAAATGCGGTGCCACAACCTTTACCAAATCGACAGCCGAATACCGGTCTTTCAAATCGTCACTGACTGCGATAACAGCCGAGGACTTGCCTCCATTGGCCGCCAACAGCGCGACCACCAACTTTTCCGAATATTGGTTCTTAAATTCGTCGGCTACCGCTTTCATCTCTTTGGGCGATATATCGCTCAGGGTCTTGGCAATCAACCTCACTTCGCCGATTTGCTCCATATCATTGGTTCCGCTGCCACCGGAGGCAAGCTGCTTTTTCAGCTCAAAAACTTTAGTCTCCAGCTCTTTGTTGGCATTCAGTAATGCGTTCACCCGATTTTCTAAATCCGCGGCACCTGTTTTCAACAGGGCACCCAATGCACGCACTTTATCTTCCAGCTCGCGGGTGTGTTCGGCCGCGCCATAACCGCTGACACATTCCAAACGTCTTACACCGGCGGCAATAGCCGAATCCGACAAAATACAAAATCCGCCGATTTCGCCGGTATGCTTCACGTGAGTTCCTCCGCACAACTCGCTGGAAACTCCATCGCCAACACACACCACGCGCACCTCATCGCCGTATTTTTCACCAAATAATGCCATAGCTCCGCTGTTAACGGCCTCATCTTTGCTCATCAATTTGGTAGTTACCGGATAATCGGCACGTATCATCTCAATCACGCGATTTTCTAGCTCGTGCAGCTCATCCGTGCTTATCTGCTTGTTATAAGCGATGTCAAACCGCATCCTATCCGCCGCAACATACGACCCCTTTTGCGTCACATTGGCGCCGAACTTCTCCTGCAAAGCCTTATGCAACAAATGCGTAACCGTATGATTGCCTTGGATATTGGCGCGATTATCGGGATCAACTTGCAGACTTACCGCATCGCCTATCTTAATCTTGCCATTTTCCATTTGACAAATATGCACGTGCAAGCCCAAGCATTTTTTCTTGGTGTCCACCACGCGCGCGCTCATTCCGGCATTGCTTATCCGGCCGATATCACCTACCTGACCGCCCATTTCGGCATAAAACGGCGTTTGATTAACCAAAAGGCAAAACTCGCCTTTTTCTACCTCATCAACGACCTTGCCAGATTGCACCAAGGCCGTGACCACGCCATCAGTGCTCAAAGTATTATATCCTAAAAACTCATTACTGCCCAGCTTGTCTTGCAGCTCGAACCATACTTTTTCGGTTCCGGCATCGCCCGAGCCCGCCCAATTCTTGCGCGCGGCCGCCTTTTGTTCATCCATCGCGGTCTTAAATCCTTCTTCATCAACCTTTATTTTGCGCAACTTTAAGGCATCTTGTGTCATATCCAGCGGAAAACCATAAGTGTCATACAACTTAAACGCCGTCCGACCGCTCAGAGTATCGCCCTCACCCATTGAAGCGGTCTCCTCATCCAACAGCCGCAGCCCGTTTTCCATTGTCTTAATAAAGCGCATTTCCTCACTTTGAATAGTGTCGCTTATCAGAGCTTGAGCTTGGTATAACTCGGGATAAGCCTCGCCCATCTCCGCCTGCAGCGCAGGCAACAGCTTATAAATCATCGGCTCCTTTACTCCCAACAAGTGTACATGGCGCATCGCGCGGCGCATAATTCGGCGCAATACATAGCCGCGTCCTTCATTCGAGGGCAGTACACCGTCAGCAATCAAAAAAGCCATTGAGCGCAGGTGATCGGCAATCACATTATGCGACGACTTAAGCTCACCGTTTGGATCAGAATTAGCCATATCGGCAATTGCCTTAATCAGGTTGCGAAACAAATCAATGTCGTAATTTGAATGTACTCCTTGCAAAATAGCGGCAATTCTCTCTAATCCCATACCGGTATCAATACAACGTTGTTTTAAGGGAATCCGACTGCCATCGGGCAAATCTTCAAATTCATCAAACACCAGATTCCAAATTTCTATCCAACGGTCACCGTCTTCTTCCGGTGTACCGGGGAGTCCTCCCCACACTTGTTCGCCGTGGTCATAAAAAATTTCCGAACAATAACCGCAAGGCCCCGTATCCCCCATCTGCCAAAAGTTGTCTTTGGTGGCAATCGGGATAATCCTATCTTCCGGCAAACCGGAAACCTTGCGCCATATATCGCGCGAAACTTCATCTGTGGCATAGTAGGTCACCGCCAATTTGTCCTTGGGAATGCCGAATTCTTTGGTTACCAGCTCCCAAGCAAAAGCAATCGCTTCGTCCTTGAAATAATCACCAAACGAAAAATTGCCCAGCATCTCAAAAAACGTGTGATGCCGCACATCATACCCAACCGAATCCAAATCATTGTGCTTGCCGCCGGCGCGCACCGACTTTTGCGAAGTGGTCGCTCGCTTAAAGGCCGCAGTCTCATTGCCGGTAAAAATATTCTTAAACTGTACCATACCGGAGTTTGTAAACATCAAGGTCGGGTCATTATTGGGCACCAGCGATGAAGAAGGCAGAATTTTATGTCCCTGCTTTTCAAAATATTTCAAAAATGTTGAGCGAATTTCATTAACCGTAATCATTTGTCGTTATATACCTGCATCAAAAAAAATTAAAAAACTTCTGTTTGAAGCATACAGCCTCGTCTTAACTCTGGCAAGAGTTTTTTTTAATTCTTCCGCTACTTAAGCGTATAATTACGGCAACTATTGCATATTTACCGGCCGATTACGGCGTTCATTCCATATTCCCAAATATAAATTCCGTTCAGCGCAGCAGCAAACATCAGCCACAAACAATATGGCACTAACAAATATCCCGCTAACTGATTAAGTTGATAGTAAAGCTGCGTCATTTTCAGCACCGCGATAAAAAGCATTATGATTATTACCATCCCCAAAGCTAAATATCCGTGAGCAAAAAAGGCATAGCACCATAAAATCTGCAAAAAACTCTGCGCTAAAAACAAATCATTAGCCAAATTATGCCGCCACGACTTAGAATAGCTAAGCATAATAAACGTGGCCGCTATTATCAGCGCATAAATCAATGTCCAAATTATCGGAAACACAAAATCCGGCGGCACAATATCCGGCTTGTCCAGCAGTTGATACCAGCCTCTGGTGCCATAGCGGCTGAACACCGAACTCAAATAAGCACTCAGCAACACCACGGCAAAAACGTAAGCAAATTTGAGTAATTTTTTCATTATTCACTCCTGATTATATAATATATTCCGTTTATTACCTGCATTCAGGCGGTATTTATTATGATATTCTCTATTTTTGTCGGCCGCCGACATCAGCTCATATATAAGCTGCGGTAAAATCGCCAGTCACAATACGCAGATGGAGTTGACTGTCAGCATCATACTCATAATATAAGCTGTTGGCTTTTTCATTTAAATATATAAGCCGCGTTTTTTTTCATTTAAACCCCGTCAATTTTTCTCTTCTTTTCGCAGATTATCCTCGTCACAAAGCCCTCCTCTTCTCTGTCACTCAGCCTTTCCCTCTCCCTGTTACCTGTTTTATTATCCGACCTCTCCTTTCTTCCCTCTTGCTGTCACCGCTGAGCGAGGAACGAGCGAATAAGCGGTCTCATGACTAAAAGTGCACTATGACGGTGAGACCCCTGATTTTTCTGTGACTTCCGTCACAGAAAAAGGGGTGACAGGATAATGAAAAACCCCTCCAAGGAATGTCATGCCTGAGCGGACTTTAGTTCGCGAATAAGGCATCTCATCATCATAAAAACATTTCTTTTTACGTTACTTTTGTACGCCCAAACAGCCACAGGCTGGCGTAACCCTTATTTTTTATGTTACTTTTGCACG
>JAFUEX010000014.1 GCA_017470165.1 Alphaproteobacteria bacterium | reverse complement strand
CGAAGAATCCTCTTGGGTTCGGGCTTAATGAGCAAAGCGGGAAACAGCGGCTGTTTGAGCTTGCAAAAGTAACGTAAAAAGAAACGTTTTTACGCTCATGAGATGCCTTATTCGCGGACTAAAGTCCGCTCAGGCATGACACTCCTGTAGGGGCATTATGCTGTCACCCCTTTTTCTGCGGTATGCACCGCAGAAAAATCAGGGGTTTCATCGTCCTCCAAGGAATGTCACCCCCGAGCGGCCTTTCTTTTTTCTGTCACCCCCGAGCGGCCTTTCTTTTTTCTGTCACCCCCGAGCCGCGTAGCGGCGAGTAAGGGGTCTCACCGTCACAAGGACACTTACAACCAACAGACCGCTTATTCGTCGCTTTTGGCGGATCAGGCAAGACAGAACACAAGAGCCTTCCAAGTGGTGACAAAAAAGAAAACAGGACAGCTGGAGAGCCTCAAAACGGCGGACCAAACGCGAAAATCTAATCTAAGCATAATACAAGGGTAAAAAACCTCACCCTTTTCATACTAAACACCATTAGGCGTTCAGGCAATTTTTTTTGTGCGTTTATTAACAAAACAGCCTCTTAAAAATTTAAGAGGCTGTGATAAGTTGCTATAAAACCGGTTTGGTTAGTATGTCCAATATTTTTTGCGTAGCTTCTGCTGAACTGATATTCTCACAGACGGCGTATTCATTGGACAAGCGATCCAGAGCCTGCTCATAAATCTGCCGCTCCGAATACGATTGGTCGGCCAGATTCTCATTGCGGTGCAAGTCGCGGATAACCTCGGCTATCGCCACCGGTGAGCCGGAATTGATTTTGTTCTCATATTCCTGTGCCCGCCGTGACCACATCACCTTTTTCACCTTGGCCTTGCCTTTTAAGGTTGTTAAGGCGTCGCTCATCGTCTCGTTGGTCGAAATTTTGCGCAAGCCCGAGGCAGTGGCCTTGGCCATAGGAATCCGTAAGGTCATCTTGTCTTTGTCAAAATTAACCACAATCAGCTCCAACTCGCTGCCGGCAATGTTTTGCTTGGTGACATCCGTCACTTTGCCGACCCCGTGCGCCGGATAAACCACATATTCTCCGGTAGCATAGGGATTGTGTACTGTTACTTTTTTATTCATTTTATCCACCTTATCTTGGTTGTTATTTTTTTAAACGCAGGCTTAACATACCACAAAATTTGGTTTAAATCCAGTCCTAAAAAACACATTTTGTCGATTTTTTTAATTTTATTTTAAATATAATGCGTTATTATATGCTAAAATTGCGTGGAGCAGTGTGTTTTGAACCGAGAAAAAATGATGCGAAATATAGGGCTTATAGTAGGATTGGGCTTGTTTACCACCTCGGCTTGGGCGGCCGTGGTGCCCGAGTATGCCACCAACCAATATACCGACCACATCTTGAGCCGCGCCGAGAAAAAATGCCTTGATGAAGGCTATAAAATCACTTATGCCAACTGTGATAACCAGACAGCCCCTGCCGACCGCTGCCCGCATCACGATTCGTATTATCGTAGCTGCTCGCAGGAGCAATGGTGCCGCAACAATAACTTTACCTTTTTACCCAAAGACTGCTTGTTGCCGGCTTATCCGGTAAAAATTTGCGATAACAAGTTCGAAATCTATCGCGTGTGTCAAAAAGATACGGTCAAAGCCTGCCGCGAGCAAGGCTACAGCTCTATCACAGAATGCCAGTTGTCCGACCAACGTTGCGAATATGACAACACCTATGGCAAATGCTGCGATGATTGCCCCGATTATCCTTATCCCTTGGGCAATGTGCCTTATGGTTATACCTCCAACGGGGAGACCTGCACCACCTGCGACGGGGTTGTCAAAACCAAGGTTGTAGAGGCTTCCTGCGAGGGGTTTGAAGACTGTAAATACGGCCCCACCTCGCATCATACTCCCGCTTGCCGCCAAGGTGACAAAACCCTTTACAGCTCGTGCAAAACCGCGCAGGCCGTATGCCACGAGCAAGGCTATTTGCTGAGCAGTTGCGAAGACACCGAGGATGGCATCCCATGCCCTGAGGACGCCGGTTTGCAAAAATGTCAAATTAACTGCTATAAATACGCGCTGCACACTTTTTCCGATTCGGACATTATTGCCCAAAATGCCCGTAATCCCGAGCTTGATCCGGATAAATCATCGGTGATGTCACTTTATGGCGAAATTACGCCTGATTGTGTGGGCACGCAAATTCCCACTGTAACCATTGATCTTAACCAAAACACTTTTCCCATCTACCGCGAGTTGTTTAACCGGCGCATCAGCAATGTCAATTTTATTATCAATTTTGAGGAGCCTTTGACGCTGGAGCTCAACGGCGAACTTAAGAATGTGAAAATCCTAAGCCAAGGAAGCCCTAAAGACTGCGCCTTTGCCGGCAAGCAATTTACCGCCGGCGGCAAGGTAAGTTTTGGCGGGACTGCCAATGTCTGCGCCGATGCGGTTATCTCGGATATGACCAAGCTCACCATATCCGGCGATTTGAACGGCAATGTCAGCGCGGCGAGCAACACTTCGCTTGGAATACGCGGCAATTTGACCGGACGTCTGGTGATGAAGTCTTATTCGGAGGCGTTTATTAAGGGGCAATTGTTCTATAAGAATAAACAGCCCAATTCGCCGGATGCCGAGGGGATTGTTTTCGGCTGCAACTCGCGGATAAAAGTGGTGGAAGGAATTACCGCCGAGGCTGCCAATATCCTGATTAAACAATATAGCATCATTGATACGCCTTTTATCAAATTGGTATCAACCGGCAGCTCGGATTCCGGAACGGCAGCGTTGCATCTGCACAAATACGGCAAAATAACCAGCGTGTTGGGGGATTCGGAATATGGTTTGGCCGAAAACGCCGAATCCAGCGGCAATATCGTCTGTGATGATAAATTTGTTACCCATCAAACTTCATCATTTAATGATAGCGAAAAAGAAATTGTCCTCAATCCGGCCGATACTTGGGATACGCGCTGGCAATGCGGACAGCTCTCCCGTTTGCAGATGAAATGTAACTAGCTATTAATGTTCGTCAAGATTGGCGTTCAGCATTCGGTTTTCATATTCCAAAAAATCGGCAAACTCACCTTGTTGTTTGGCTTCTTCTATTGCCGGATTGGGCAGCATTCGCCCTTGGGGATGGCCGATATCAGCCGCAGCCGGCGGCAAAGCGGGTGATGAAGAGGCAGGCAGATTTTCCGGTGTTGTCAGGGCATCCGCCGCATTATAAGCCCGTGGTGGTTGATATTTTCCGACAATCGGGTTGCCCAGCGGATTACCGCCGTCGGCCGGCTGGGTGACGATGGCTATATTTTCGCCGCCGTTTGGGGTCGCAGCTGCGCCATAGACCACGGTTTCGTTGTCTTGCGCCATCAATATGCCGATAAAAGCCAAATTAAAAGCCAAAGCCATATATAAATATTTTTTCATTTTTACCTCCTTTTATTTTTGCTCGCACTTCGTAAATTATTCCGGTGTGCCGGAAAAAATATAATGATTTTTTAATTTTTTTGTGCTATACTATAGGGTATGTTAAAGCGGTGAGGAGATGTCGCGATGAGTGAAATTGGCGCCTTAGGTTCTTATATAAACTCAATGCAGCAATTGCAGATGAGCATAATTAAGCAAAATGCCGAAACCCAGCAGCAGTTGCTGGAGGTTTTGACCGATGCGATGCGCTCGGTTCCGGTCTCGCAAGATAAGGGCGGCAACCTTGATATATGCGTTTGACGGCCGAGGTTTGCCGATATTTTTTATACCAAGGCGAGGACAAACCGGCCATCAGCGGCTAAGTGGCGGATGATGAAAAAATATATTATAGGCGGATATGTAAGAGATATTTTGCGGGGCGTGCCGCCGCATGATAAAGATTTTGTGGTGGTGGGAGCATCGGTTGAGGAGATGCTGTCACTGGGGTACAAACGGGTGGGCAAGGAGTTTCCCGTTTTTTTGCATCCGCAAACGAGGGATGAGTATACTCTGGCACGTCGGGAAAAGAAAACCGGCGACAAACATACCGATTTTGTTTTTAATTTTGCGCCGGATGTCAGCTTGTATGACGATTGCCTGAGACGAGATTTCACGTGTAATGCCCTTGCTTTGGATGAAACAACCGGCGAGATAATCGATTATTTCAACGGCCGGCAGGATATTGAAAATAAAATCATTCGCATAATTGATGAGCAAAACTTCAAAACCGACCCTTTGCGGATTTTGCGCGCTTATCGGTTTGCCGCGGTGCTGGATTTTGACATTGAGCCCCGCACAAAAGAAATATTACACCAAATGGTGGCAGCGGGAATGCTGAAGCATTTGACCGCGGAAAGAGTGTGGAAAGAAACACGGCGCGCCTTGCAAAAGGGAGCGAATTCGGCCAAATTTTTTGCCGGACTGGCCGAAATCGGCGGCTTACACGGTTGGTTTTCGGAGTTAGAAAAATTGGTGGAAACTCCGGAAATCCAAAAATATCACCAATCGGAAAATACTTTTAAGCATATTATGTGCGCTTTGACTATGGTGCGCGAGGATGATGATTTAATCAAATGGGCGGTGCTTAATCACGACAACGGCAAAGGCACTACACCTTTAGAGATTTTGCCGCATCATAACGGTCACGAAACTCGCGGCCTGCAATTAATCGAACAAATAAGTTCGAGATTGAAGACGCCTAAAGAATATTGCAACTTTGCTCTGCTTTTTTGCCGCGAGCATATGCGGGTCGGCAAATTCAACAATATGCGGCTTTCCAAGCAATATGATATGGTTAGTTCAATCAGTGACAATTTTCGCAACCGCAAGTTGTTGGAAATGTTTTTGCGGTGTTTTTATGCGGATTATTACGGCGAAACAAAGTTAAATGAATATTGCAATGATGCCGATTTTCAAGCCATTTGCGCCGCCATAACCGAAATATACGATATTATGGAAGGCATAACCTTGAAATCCTTAAGCGAAACGTGTCAACAAAATCTGGCTCGGCTAAAGGGAAAAGAATTCGGACAATTGTATCGTGAATATATGCTGAAATATCTGCAGGACAAATTGAAAAAATAACACCGGTCAGCTTTGAATTGACAACTGAAAAATTTGGTGTCAGTATATGCGCTATGATGAAAAAGCAGCTTAGTATATTATCGATGGTATGTTTGCTGTTGGCGCAAGTTATTGTGGCGACACATATTCATAACACTGATGATGCTATAGCCGAAACACAGTGTGTTTATTGTCAAACCGCAGCTGAGATTTCCGGCCGTGGCCACAAGTTATATGCAAAACGAACGCAAGCGGCGTATTATCGAATATTTGGGCGAAACTTTCGGCTTGGCGGGCGGATTATTGGCATCTTATTATTTTGACCTGCCGACCGGACCTGCAATTGTCTGGGGTATAGCTTTGATGATGCCGCTGTGTTTGTGGAAAGAAAAGCGAAGATAAGGAAAAACAATTTTCTTTTCGGTTAGACTAAAGAGATTTTGCTTTTTTTACATATTTTTTCGACGAAAATGGTTGACTTTTTGTCTAGGGGGGGGGTATACTGGAGTCGAAATGAACATAAACTTTGTAAAGGAGAGCAAAATGACTGAATTTTTATACATCAATCCGGCAATAAAAAATCCGAAGACGGGAGAAAATGTCCGTGAACAAGAAATAGCTAAGTTAAAAGAGCTAAAAGAGCAAGGTTATGCAATTATCGGATTGGAAATGACAGTCCCGCCATTGGCAGAGCTGTGTGACCGAAATATTGATCCTCAGCATACCGAAGGTAAGGCAGACCAATCTTGTGCTAGAGAAGTTGCCGAGAAAGCTCCTGAACTTTTAGGATGGTTTAAAGGACAGGATTTAGAAAAGACGGTCTTTGTTACCAATCGTGTAGATGTTGATGCAATTGGAGCATATGTATTAGCTGACAGATACCTAAAAGGAGAAAAGGTTTCTTTCAATGAAAACATTGCGGCAATTGATGCTCATGATACGCATTTAGGTGCAAAATGGGAAGGCCCGAAACCTATTGAACAAGCCTTTGATCCTGAAAGTAAAACTGGAGCACTAGCCGCATCTGTTAAAGTATTCATGGTAACGCCGAAGAACATTGAAGATGTAAAAACTTTTATTGATACCGGCAATGTTGATGAGACGATAATGGATAGCTATAGAAAGTCTCAGCAAGGTATCATTGATAAAGTTAAATCGGGTGATATTAAGACTGAAGTTGTTGGCGGTATAGCTTATGTTGAAACAACTTTACCGTGTGCAACCAATGTCGGCTATTCTTTTGCTCCTATAGTTGTAGCTACCAATCCTGCAATGCGTAATCCCGATGGAACAACTTATCGCAAGGTAAGTATTTGCCAGCATGAGGCCGGATATGCAGATTTAGGAACAGTTAAGAATGAATTAGCGGCAAAAGAAGCTGGTTGGGGCGGGTCTCCTACATTTTTAGGATCTCCGCAAGGTCAAGATTGTACAACCGAATTATCTGACATTAAGAAGCTCGTATATGCCAACTTAACACCGGAATATAAAGCTCAAGTCACCTCTCGCAGAGCTAATGCTAACAACGGAAAAGGTATGGGTGAGTAGTGAATATTATTGGGAGCTGATATCACCAAATCAGCTCTCAACCATAAATGTGACGCAGAGATGGTAAAAATTAAATGAAAACAAATCCCAAAAGTTTATTTCGGTCTGAAATTATCAATTTTAAGGTAAAAACAACCAAAAGGCTTGTAAAGTAGTTGACGCGGAAGTTGAGAATGTCTTGCGTAGGATAGCTAAAATCGAGCCTAAGTGGTATGAAAAAGCGCTTAAGGGAATAGAGAAAGAATTGAAAAAAAGATCATGAGCTTGACATAAAACAAAGAACAAGTTTGTTAAGCAGATTGTCAAAGATTGAAAATATGGAGATGAAGCTTGTCGATTTGGTTATCGGTAACGGGGAGGAAGGCGAGAAGAGTATTACTATGAATTTATATAATAAAAAATTAGAAGAATTATTAAAACAAAAAGAAAAAATCAACAAAGAATTAAGTAATTATGGCGGTCTTGCTCATAAGAGCTTAATCAGCCTGAAAGACTTAGTATTGTTGATGTCTAGGCTTCCTGAAATTTATAAGAGTTCGAATTTGGATGAAAAACGCAAGATTTTAAAATTGATTTTTTCGAACATACGAATGAATAGAAAAATCCTTTGTTTTCAATAAGAAAGCCCCTTGAGATTGTCCTATCAGGGGGCTTTAATCAATTTTGGCTGCGCTACATGGATTCGAACCACGATTAACGGAGTCAGAGTCCGCTGTCCTACCATTAGACGATAGCGCAATCTCTTAATTGTGTCCAACCTATACATCAAATATTTTTTAAATGCAAGAGGTTTTTATAAATTTTTTTACAACCAAATTTCCTTAAATTACGGTCAATTGCCGTCAGCTTTTTCGTTTCGCTCATTGTTGATAAGGCATATTTTAATTTACAACACAATATGTCAATGATATGATTTTACATCATCCACGGAGATAGAAGATGCCAAAGTTACTGACTTATAATCGACTAGTATTTGCTATATTGATGCTGTTTTCTGTTGCTGTCAGCGTCATACTCAAAAACGAAAACTTTTTTGACATCGCCAATTATCATTATTATAACCCTTGGGCATGGCTGAACGGGCGTGTCGGCTATGATATTGCACCGGCCAGTTATCTGACTTTTCTAAATCCGCTGTTGGATTTGCCGCGTTATTTTACAATAGTCTGGCTAAATGAGCATATCAATTGGTTTTATGCGGTCAACGGCCTATGGTTTGGCTTATTATTATTTGTTTTTTACAAAATATTGCAGCTACTTTTCAACACCTCGTCATCAGGCGGGCATTTGCCCGTAATATTGACATTGATTGTTGCCATAACCGGCAGAATGACGTGGTTCAATATATCCTCCAGCAATAATGAAATTATTTTGGCCTTTATCAATTTATGCGGGTTGTATTTATTGTTTAGAGAGGTTAGCAACAAGCCGAGCCAAAAGGCAATCAATTTTATGTATGCAGGCCTGATATTGGGAGCTTCTTTGGGCTTAAAATCAACCAACATTACCATCTGTGTCGCCTCAGGATTGAGCTTGTTAATAGGTTTTAAGTGGCTGACAAAACCGATTAAATTTATATCAATATTTGCTTTGTCCGGCTTGGTCGGATATTTAATAATTAACGGGTGGTGGATGTATAAGATGTATAGCTTGTACGGCAATCCGTTTTTCCCGTTCTTAAACAGTATTTTTAAATCAGAATATTTTTTAGGCGATGAAATTTATTTTGATAATTTTGCTCCCACATTTAAGCAATTGGTCTATTGTCCGTTCTTGGCATTGTCGAGCAATATATGCAACGGCGAGGGCGACGGATTGGATTTCCGCTTGCAAATTTTTTATACTTTGGCAGTTGTTTGGCTGATTTATTTGTTGATTACCAAGAAGATAAAATATTATTATCAAACTCAACCTTTGCAATTTTTCTTTTATCTATTTTGGGTGATTGATTATTTGTTGTGGGCCAAATTGTTTGCCGTTCAGCATTATTTTGTGGTAATTGAGATGTTTGGGGCTGTTTTGTTGATACAGTCATTGCAATGGTGGTTTAAGAAGAAAAAATTTCGGGTACTTTTATGGGCGGTGGTGTATGTTTTATCAATAGTTTTGTTGTCTGTACCCTTGATAGAAGAGAATTTTAATAATCTGCAAGGTAAAGATGCCGTAATCAAAGCCGAACCGATTAAATTGCCCGACCACACCTTAATCAAGTTGTACAATATGCCGTTGGCCGGCTTGCTGCCGGAGATTGCCAAATACAGCAATGACTTCCGAGCTGTCGGCTTGTCACAGTTTGTTGATGTTTTGCCGCATACTAATACAGATATCACCCAAAATGGTAAATTCAAAGATATTATCAACGAGTTGGAAAAGCAATACGATAATCAAGTAATAATTTTCCGATTGTCATTAAACAATATGCAAAAAAGGTTTATTTCCAATCGGCTCAAAAGTGAGCTGAAAGGGAAAAAGTGTCGTCAAGTTGCAACTTATTTCAATAACCTCGGGTGGCCTATTTATATATGCATCCCCCATGATTGGGAAGATTTTGCCCAACATAAAAAAGATGAAACGGATGAAGCAGATGAGCTCGACAGCCAAAATTAAAATTGTCACCTATGGCGGCAGATGGGGCTGGTTTTTGCGCAAGCACTTTTCTTGGCTGACAAGTTGGGCTTACCTTAACTTGCAGTATCTGCTACGTAGTTCTTTATACAAAAAATATATCAAATTTTTTGATGAACAACAGCTTAAAAATAAGGTGTGTTTACCCTGTTTGATTTCGATTGAAACTATTAATCGTTGTAACAGCACTTGCAGTTTTTGTCCGGCCGGTAAGGGGCGGGATAAACGACCATTTGCCAAAATGGATGAGAAGCTGTTTTATAAAATTATTGCTGAGTTAAAAGAATGGGGATTTGACGGTTATTTGAACCTTTATGTTAATAATGAACCATTGATGGATAATCGCATTGAAGATTGGTATAAATACGCCAAACAACAATTACCGAATGCCAAGATGCTGCTTTACACCAACGGAACATTGTTGAGCATTGATAGATTTAAGAAAATTGCTCCCTATATTGATAAGATAATTATTAATAATTATGCCGAAACTTTAACTTTGCACAAATCAATCCGCGAGCTGTATGATTTTATAATTGCCAATCAAGAGTATTGGAATAATGATATAACAATCCAAATAAGATATATTAAAGAGGTGCTTACCAACCGCGCAGGCTCAGCTCCCAACAAACCGCATAAATCATTCAACAATCAAATTTGCATTATGCCATGGACGGATTTTACCATTTATCCATCGGGCAAGGTTGGATTATGTTGTTCGGATGCGCAAGAAAAAACCAATTTAGGAAATGTCGCCGAGCAAAACATTCGCGATATTTGGGGGGGGGTAATTTATCAAGATATTCGGCAAAAAATTATTTTGGGCCGACGGCATTATGCCTTTTGCAAAGGATGTGATTTTGTGGATGCCGGAATCAGAAATTTGTTTATAAAAAACCGACTTGCCGCTGAAGAGAGGAATAATGACTGATAGCAATGTTGACATTTCTTTTGTATTCCCTTGTTTTAATGAGGAAGGAACCATAAAGTCGTGTGTGCAGGAATTGGAAAAAGTTATCAAAAAAATTGATGCAAAATGCGAAATCATTATCTCTGATAACGGGAGCACGGATAAGTCCTTGCAAATAGCTGAGAAATTGCCGGTGAGAATTGTGCATACCAAACAACGTGGCTACGGTGCAGCTCTTCGTAACGGATTTAAGCATTCTTATGGGCGTTATATAGCTTTTGCCGATATTGATGGCAGTTATCCCTTAGAGTTTCTGCCAAAGATGTATGCTAAAGCCTTAAAAACAAATGCCGATATGGTTATAGCCTCACGTATGACCGGTAATATTGAAGATGGTGCTATGCCGTGGCTGCATCGTCATCTCGGCACTCCGGTTTTAACTTGGCTGATTAACCTGCTGTTTAGGGGAAAATTAAGCGATTGCAATTCCGGTTTTCGCTTGATGAAAAAAACAGCTTACAACAGTTGGCACACCTCATCTGACGGTATGGAGTTTGCCAGCGAATTACTGATTAAAGCCCTAAAGCACAAAGCCGAAATTGTTGAAATTCCGGCAGGGCTTCGGGTCGATAAACGCGATAAACCCCCGCATTTGTCAACTTGGAGGGATGGAATGCGGCATCTGATGTTCATACTCTCGGAGTGTCCTAAGCTGTTTGAACTAAGTGGACTGTCCCTCTTAATCGTCTTTTCGTTGCTTTTTGCCATATCGGTGTTTATGGCTCCTTTAAGGATAGGCCGTATCTCGGTTTTGAACTACCACACTCAAATTGCCTGCATAATTTGCAGCATTTTGGGAATGCAATTGTGGATGTGCGCACTGACGCTTTATGTGCTCAAGCCCCAAGAGCACAAAACCAAACTTTCAAATTTGGCTTTAACCATCCGCGAAGATAAGTTGTTTTATTTGATTTGCGCGGTAGTTTTAGTCGTCGGCTGCGGATTATTGAGACTGTTTTATATATGGTATTCAGTTAATTTTGCCAAAATCGATATGCTGTATGATATGTTGATTTATGTATATTTGATTGCCGTTCTCGGAGGCGGAGCCACCGGTTTATTGGTAGTTCATATAGTTAAGAAGCTGCTAAAAATTAATTAATAAATTTATTTTTTTTCGCTTGAAAATGAACCTTTTTTTCTCTACCATCGTTTTAAGTGGTATGAAAGGAGGAAATATGGACGATATTTCGAATTTGATAAGAGAAGCCAAACCGCTTTATTTTAAGCGCAAACGTCGCAAGAATGCGCTCAAGGCCGGTTCGGCATTAGCTGCGCTTATGCTGCTCGTTTTCGCCTTCATACCCCAAGAACAAGGAAACTACACCTCTTATTGGGACTTGGGCACCGGCGAGCTGCAAACCTCCAGTGCCATAGAGGAGCTGGGGCTGCCGGTTGATGATTACGGCTTGTTGAAAGTTTGTTGATATGCAAGAAATCATCAGGCAGAACCGCGGACTTATCCGGTCGATTATCAAAAAAATAACCGGTTCATATAATGAAGATTTGGAACAAGAGGTTTATATTAAGACTTGGAAGAATCTTAAAAATTATAACGAGCAGGGAAAAATGAAGTCGTGGCTGGCTCAAATTGCCAAAAGTGTTTGCTTGGACTATTTCAAATCATCTGCCTATCGTCAGCAGACGGCGGAGGTTTCCGGTGATGATGTTTTGCAAAATAAAGCGGTGGGAGCGGCCGGTGATAAAATTATTGACGCCAAAACACGTCAAAAAATTATTCTGCAGGCCATCGATGAATTGCCCGCCAAAATGCGCAAGACCATCATCTGGTTTGAGTTTGAGGAGCTGTCAATCAAGCAGATAGCCGCCAAGCTCGGCGAGCCCGAGGGAACAGTTAAGTCAAGACTGCATAATGCTCGTAATATTTTGGCCGAAAAACTTTATTTTTTGAAAGGAGAAGACAAATGAAAAAATATTTACTTACTTCAATTTGCGCCGCTGTTTTGGCGTTGAGTGCTTTTAATGTTTCAGCCGACGAGGGCAAAGCGGATATGGACCGCCCCGAGCCGCCGAAACACGAAATGAAAATGCAAAAAATGCACGATGATTTGGCCGACAAGCTCAAATTGACCGATGAGCAGCGCGAAAAAGCCAAAAAAATTCACGAAGAAGGTCGCGCCAAAATGAAACCCCTGATGGATGAGGGCAGGGAGCTGCACGAGAAAATGGACAAGCTGCGCAAAGAAAATATGGCGGAATTTGAGGCGATTTTGACCGATGAGCAAAAGGCAGAATTGGAAAAAATCAAAAAAGACCACAAGGGTAAAATGCGTCACAACCATCAGCGCAAAGATGGCAAAATGATGAGAGGCAACCACCAAATGCCGCGTCCTGACAACGAATAATTACGGAACTGAAACTTGATAAAAGGAACTATTGCTATGAAAAAAATTTGTGTATTGGTTTTGATGAGCTTGATGTTGGCCTCTCCGGCTTATGCCCGCGGCGGACATGGAGGCGCTCACCATTATCATCATCACTTTCACTATCGCCCGATGCGTTATGCCGGCGATGTAGCTGTGGGGGTTCTGGGAGCCGCCGCTGGTTTTGCCTTGGCAGATGCCATAGTCTCGGCCAACCGCCCGCGCACCACGGTTGTTGAATCCGCACCCAAAGTTTACATTGCCGAACCGGAAAACAAATGCTACACGGTTGTCTCACGCAAGAAGGGCACAGTGACGCGCAAATGTGTCAGCGATACCGGAGACGACATTATCTATGTTGACTAAGCCTGTAACATAGTTTCGTTGTCAAAACGAACTAATCCGCCCGAAAAATTCCCGTAGGTTTATCTGCACTAAGATTTTTCGGGCCTTTTTTCAATCCGTCCTTGCAAATGCCCTTTTCAGAGTTTGATTTTTTATTCGGTTTTTATAAAATATTAAGTATTCTATATTATATAATCTAGGCAGATTAGTCTTTTTTGATGTGAGTTGTGCAAAATGCAAATAAGAGAGTGGTTGGAAAAGGTCATTTACAACGAAATGACCAGTGGTATTTTGATGATTGCCGCGATGGTGGCATCAATTTTGTGTGCCAACAGCAACTTTGGCACTGCAGTGGCCGATTTTTGGCATACGCAGTTGTTTGTAGGGGTGCACGATATCAGTTTTTCCCGTTCGTTGGAGTGGTGGGTCAACGATGTCTTGATGGTGTTTTTCTTTTTGCAGATTGGTTTGGAGCTCAAGCGCGAGATGCGAGAGGGCTTTTTGTCGGATATTAAACAAATAGCCGTTCCGGCGATTGCTGCCACAGGAGGTATTATTTGTCCGGCGATTATTTATCTGATTTTTAATGCGCATTCTCCGGACTATATCAACGGCTGGGCAATTCCTACGGCCACTGATATCGCCTTTGCCGTATGTATTTTAATGTTGGTCGGCGGTGCCATCCCCAAGGCGGCCAAAATATTTTTGTTGGCAATAGCCATTTTTGATGACTTAGGCGCCATATTGATTATCGCCTTGTTTTACAATCGCGGCGTCTCGCTTGATTTGCTGGGCTATGCCGGTTTGTCGTGTATGGCTTTGTACTTGCTCAATCGGATGCAGATTACCAATTTTGCGCTGTATATGATTTTCGGCGCGGTGCTGTGGTATTGTTTTCTAAACGGCGGCATCCATACCACAATGGCCGGTGTGGTTGTGGCCATGGCCTATCCGATGCGGGTCAACATCAAAAAATATTCGCCGCTGGAGCGTTTAAGTCACAAGCTCCGTCCTTGGGTCGATTTGATTATTCTGCCGGTGTTTGCTTTTGCTTCTGCCGGATTATATTTGGGCAATGTTACGGTGGAGACCTTTGCTCACACCCTGACTTTGGGCATTATTTTCGGGTTATTTTTAGGCAAGCAGCTCGGTATTTTCACCACAACTTGGATAATGATAAAACTCAAGCTCGCCAAGTTCCCCGATGAAGTAAGCCGACTGGACCTTTACGGAGTAGCCTCAGTTGCCGGTATCGGGTTCACTATGGCGCTGTTTGTCGGCAAACTGTCATTGCCCGAGGCCATGCAAGGTGAAGTACGTTTAGGAATTTTGTGCGGCTCGTGTTTGTCCGCCCTGTGGGGAGCACTGGTGTTCCGTTTGCAAAATCATCTGTTCAAAAAAAGACATACCGATGCATTGCCCACACCGGAAATAGGCTAAAGTTATCTCATTTCTCGCAGTTGATAAATGCGTTTTGCGCCACGCTGCGGATTTTATCCAAAGCAACACCCAGCGCCTGAGCAATCGCAAAAGCAAAAGGTGCTGCCTGCCCCATCCCGATGGCGGTGATGATATGTCCGTCAACTTCCACATTTTTTCCGCTGAATTTAATATTCGGCGTATGCGCCAGCCTCTCGGTATCCGGATAGCCGGTAGCGCGTCGTCCGGCAACAATTCCGGCATCATGCAGCACAATCGGCGCCGCACAAATAGCGGCAATAATTTTAGTTTGTTTATCAGCCTCAACAATCAAGTCGATTACCCGTTGATTGTCGCGCAGATTGATAGCCCCCGGCAGGCCTCCCGGCAACAGCAAGGCATCAAAATCGGCCGCAGACACATCAGCCAAATCAACCGCGGTTTTTATTTCAATATCGTGTGCTCCGCGGATAATTTGCCCATCAGTGCCGACCAATACCACCTCAAGCCCCAAGCGCTTGAAAATATCCGCCGGCAACAACGCCTCAATTTCTTCAAATCCTTCCGCCAGCAAAATACATACGGTCTTACTCATCGGTTTTGGTCTCCTCTTTTTCGGTTGGGGCGGCATCTTTATCCTTCTCTTTATCTTTGTGTCGATAAAGGTTGGACAAGAATTGCCGCTCAATGTGTTTGTAGCTCTTGGACAGCCACGATGATTTATATATAATGGCAATCATTATGCCGACAAGCGCATAAGTGATATAAAAGTTTTTGGTCAGCAGATGGTTGATAACCACCATAATAAAAATAATGATAATGGCCAGTCGCAGCACGGTGCACAAAATCAGCGGCAACCTGTTGGTCAAACGCTTGTTCCACAAGGTAAGATAAATGCGCGCCAAGTCGCTGTTGACCGATAACAGCCCTTGCAAAAATGGCGACATTGCAGCCAATGTGATAATCGTAGTAATAAAATCGGCAGCTTGCGGATGGGTGTATTTTTTAACAAACGGCGCCAAAAAATAAAACGACAGGTTAATAATGGCAATCAAAATCACCGAGGCGATGCAGAGCTTGAAAAAATATTTCTTAAACAACTGAATCCATAATTCCTCTTCTTCGTTGGTGTCTTTTTTGGAGGTGGTGTGGGCGCTCAAATAACTTTTCCACGATGCCGGCAGCAAACGTCGATAAACAATACTATAGGCCGGAGAGGCCGCCTTTATCATCAACGGGGTAGTAAAAGTAGTCACCACTGAAACCGCCACAATAATGGGATAAACATAGTCGCCCAAAACTCCGATTGACATACCGGCCGCGGCAATAATAAAAGCAAATTCTCCCACCTGAGCCAGCGAAAATCCGCCATGAATTGAGGTCTCCAAACGATTGCCCGACAGCAGAAAACCGGCCACCGACAAAATCACCTTACCCAGCATTACCACAATGGTGATAATGGTTATGGGAACAATATATTCCACAAACATATTCGGGTCAACCAACATTCCCACCGACACAAAAAACACCGCGCCGAACAAATCTTTAATCGGGCGTATCAGCTTCTCAATGCGTTCGGCCTCATCAGCCTCCGATAGAATTGACCCCATAATAAACGCTCCCAAAGCCGACGAAAAACCTACCGATGAAGCCACCAGCACCATCCCCAGACACAAAGCGATAGAAACCAGCAGCAGCAATTCGTCATTGAGTAGATGAATAACCTTTTTCAAAAAAGTCGGCACCAGATAAACACCGGTAATAAACCACAATATCAAGAAAAACACCAATTTTCCGGCGCTGGTCAAAACCTCAATGCCGCTGACGTTTTTGCCGATGGAAATTGCCGGCAGCAGCACCAACAGTAAAATGCCCACCACATCTTCCACCACCAAAACACCAAACACCAAATCCGTAAATTTCTCAGCCTTGAGATTAAGCTCATCAAACGCCTTGATGATAATGGTGGTAGACGACATCGAAATCATACCACCCAAAAACAGGCTCTCGGTGGTTGACCATCCCAAATTTAACCCGACATTATAACCGATAATCAGCATAAACAAAATATTGGTCGAAGCGGTGATTATGGCCGATTTTCCGACATTGACAATCTTTTTGAAACTGAACTCCAACCCCAAACTGAACAACAGAAATATCACACCGATATCTGCCCAAATTTGGATATTTTCTTTGTCGATAGTCGTCGGGGTGAGCATAATATGCGGCCCCACCAAAATACCGGAAAGAATATAGCCCAATACAACCGGCTGCTTAAGTTTTTTAAAAATAATGGTGATAAGGCCGGCACAAATCATAATTAAGGCCAAATCGGATATCAAAGCGGGCAAATTATGCATGGAATTGAACACCTTAAAAATTGAAGTGATAAATTTAGTTGCAGATTAATATAAAATATAATATATAAATAAACATTTAAAAATTCGAGGCAGAAAAGGACTTTTTTTATGGCAGCAACACTCAAAAAAGAACTATTGGCGCCGGCCGGTGATCCACAGGCCGGATATGCCGCATTGTATTATGGTGCCGATGCGGTGTATTTGGGGTTGAAACAATTTTCGGCACGAGCTACCGCCGGCAATTTTTCGGCACAAGAGCTCAACGAATTTACCGGCTATGCGCATTTCCTCGGCCGCAAAGTGTTTGTCGCCATCAATACGGTGCTTCAAGAACGCGAGCTGCCCGATTTGATGCAAAATTTGGCCGTGTGTGCCGCGGCCAATGTCGATGCCTTGATTGTGCAGGATTTGGGAGTGGCTCGCGTGGTCAAAACTCATTATCCGCAGTTGGCGCTGCACGCCAGCACGCAAATGGCGGTGCACAATCTTCAGGGGGCATTGGCCTTGCAAAATTTGGGTTTTGAGCGGGTGGTATTGGCACGCGAGCTCACCGCTGCCGAGATTTCCGCCATTGCCAAGGCAGTTGATATCGAGTTGGAGTGTTTCATTCACGGCGCTTTGTGCTATTCATACAGCGGAGTGTGTCAGTTCTCTTCAATGGAATCTTCCCGCAGCGCCAATCGGGGCAAATGTTTGTATCCTTGCCGCGATGAATTTGTCAAAGATGGCAAAAAAGGCCATTGGTTTTCGATGAAAGATATGGCATTGCAGGGGGATATTGCCAAACTTCCAGTTTATTCACTCAAGATTGAAGGTCGCAAGAAAAACGCTTTGTATGTTGCTGCTGTGGTGGATTATTATCGCCGGATTTTGGATGGTCACGGTGCCGATGCGCAACGTGCCGCTAACATCAAACAAATTTTTTCTCGTCCATGGTGCAAATTTCATTTTATGGGGCGCAACAAGGCGGTAACCGATAGCGAGTATGTCGGACACCGCGGACTTGAAATCGGAGAGATAGAGTCCGTGCAAGGCCGCAAAATAGTTTTCACTCCGCGGTGCGCCATCGCCCGCCACGACGGCATCCAAATTGATATCGCCGGTGAAGAAAAGCCCTATGGATTTTCGTTGATGCAGTTTCACACCTCATCTAAGAGCAGCTGGGAAGTCAAAGCCGGCGAAAAGGTCGAAGTTTGGCTGCCGCAGACCAAAGATAAATTGCAAAAAGGAATGAAGGTGTATTTAGCCTCGTCGTCGCGGGTCAAAGGCGCTTATGACTATAGCCGGCCCAAGGCAAAAGAATTTTGGCAAAAACCGGCGCTTGAGGTTGAGGTAATTATCTCTCAAAAGCAGCTGACCGCCCGCGCCAACAGACAGGAATATGCTCTGCAGGGCGAGTTTGCACCGGCCTTGTCGGTCGATAAAATGACCGCAGTCATAGAAAAAGTTTTTGCCAAAACCGGAGATGAAAAATTTTCTTTGCACCAAGTCAAAATTAGTAATCCGCAAAGGTTGTTTGTGCCGGTTTCGTTGCTCAATGAGCTGCGCCGCGGCCTGTATGCAAAAATTGAAATAACCGATGAGCCGAAAACTCTTGTGTCGCCTGCACCGCGTCAGGTGAGCCGCTCTCCGCGCTGGATTATCAAAGTTGACAACTGCGAATACCTGCGCGAGCTTGACTTAAACCAAATAGACGAAATAATGTACTTGCTGAGTGAAAACACTCACAGCCAAGATTTGGCAAGCCTTCCGCAATCCAAACTGCGCTTTGCTTTGCCAGTTATCTGTCGGGATATGCCCAAAATGCAATCGCTGATAAACGAGCTGATATCAGCGGGATATCGCAAGTGGGAGATAAGCAACTATTGGGGGCTCGGCGCACTCTCCTCAGCAGAGGTTGACCTCAGTTTTGACCATATGCTCTACACTTTCAACACTCAGGCTGCGGCTTTTGCCATGGAGATTGGCGCAAAGCGGATAACCCTGCCGGTAGAAGACACGCTTGCCAACCTGCAAACAGTTGCGAAAAAATCACCGCTGGATGTTGCTATGGTGGTCTATCAGGATGCGGTGTTGTTCAATTCGGCAGTCTGCGTGCGGGAAAATTCTTGTACCGAGTGCAATCGTCATCTGCTCTGGAGTGATTTAACCAGAAACGGCAAAAGCTACCGCTTGCGCAGCGAAAATTGCCAAACTTGGGTATTTGCCAAGCAGGCCTTCAGCGCGGCCGACATAGCCCCTGATGTTGCGGCGGATTGGCTGCGTGCCGATTTTTGCTATGTTGAATATACTCCCTCTAAGGTGCAGGAAATTTGGCAACAAATAAGGGGAGGCAAAAATCCTCCCCATACCCGTAAGGCCAATCTTATCAAAGAGTCTGGCGTTTTTTAGTCACTCTCTTCCGCTGTTTGGGAGCTTTCTTGGCAACTGATGCTTTTTTCTCCGGTCGAGCGGCTTTCTTGCCCTTCGCTGCAGCAGACTTTGCCGTAGCGGTTTTAGTTTTAGCCGTTTTATTATCCTTGGCAGGTGCTTTGGTGCTTGTTGTCTTGGCCGGACGCCCGACTTTGCCTCTGCCTTTGGCAACATCTGCACTCTTAACGTGTTCTTCAATCATCTTGGTAATTTGGGCGGCCGATTTTTTATCCATGGCATACAGCGGAATTGAGAACATTCCGAAACGCGACGAATTGGTCAACCTCTGCATCAGCGATTTGTGATAGTTGGCGAGCTTATAGGGCACCAGTCGGATGATAGAGCGGTCAATTCCGCAGCAAACCACTCCCTCTTTTTCAATATCTTTGATTTGCGACCAGCTAATCGGCTCGTCATGGTCGATTTTTATTTGTTCATCGTCCAGCACCGCCAATTTCATCGGGAAAATAAATACAATCAACGATGCCAGCAATGATATGGCACAAGTTATCAGCGCATAGCCGTACACGATTGAATATTCTGGAAATATAATCCAAGTAAACAATCCGGCCAAAGCCAACAACACAATATTTGCCAACAAATAAAGTCCCAATTTGCGGCGAGAATAATAAAATACAACAGGTTTGGTCATTTTTTTCAACTCCGAACAATTAAACTCATCTCATCATATAATAGCACCAAAGTTAGAAAAAGCAAGTTGATAAATTCTAATTTACTGGCACGAAAAAATTTTTAAGCCGTCGCGGCTTTTTTGCAATTGAAGCCATCCTGCCAATACCCGTGTTGCATATAGAAGTAGGCAATCGGCAAGGCCGTGGCATAATACACCAAATCCACCAGATAGCACCATTCCAAATCAGCGCGACACACTCCGATAATTATTCTTATCGCCGCGATATAAATCACCGAACAAATCACCTCGGTAATCAGAGCAAATTTTAATCTTCCGGCGCCGAACAACGCATAAAAATAAATCGATTCCGGCAAGATAATCAAGTTAGCAGCCAACATTGTATAAAGCGGTCCGACGGCACGCTCAATCAACGCAGCATCATCGGTAAACAAACCCAAAAACTGCTCCGGCCAAATTGCCAAAATCAAAAATCCGCCATAATAGGGCAGGGCGCCAAACTTAAAAATTCTCTTCAGCGTCGGCAGCACTTCGGCATTTTTGCCAGCGCCGATAAGCGTGCTGACAATTGAGGTCGTCACCGTTGCCAAAGAGCTTGCCACAATACATAAAAACGACAGCATCGATTTCAGAATATTGGATATTGCCAACGCCTCCACACCCAGCTTCTCAATCTCAATAAAAAAGTACAGCCACGTTCCCCATCCCAAAAAACTCAGCAGCATAATGTAAGACGACATCAGCATAATTTCTCTGAACAGTTCGCGGTGCCACAACAAAAATTTATCAAAACCATATTTGCGCCAATTAATGCGCCAAGCAATATATCCCGCCAAATATATTGTCGCTCCGGCTTCTGCCAAAACCGAAGCTATTGCCGCACCCTTAAGCCCCATCGGCTCGATTCCCCATCCGCCGAAAATTAGCCACCAATCAAATCCGATGTTGGCCACCAGCAAAATCACCGAAGCAATAGCAATATGTCTGGTGGTGTTTATCGCCACCAAAAATCCGCTCATCACCGACTTAACGCCGGAAAATATCAGCCCGAAACTACGGGGTATACAATAAATCAAAATCGCACTTTGTAACACTTCCTGAGCGATTGTTAAGCGCAGAATATTGTAAGCCGTAAAATATATTGCGATTATTGCTGCAATCGATAAACCGCTAATCACATTATTGGTCAGCCAAAAAATATTGCCGATTTTTTTGAGGTTGCGGCCTTTGCGACCAAATCTCCGCGCCATCAAAATTTGCCCGCCGGTGGCAAATCCGTGTTCAATCATATAAACCAGCAGATAGAACAACCCGCCGATGGCACTTGCTCCGAGCTCCACTTCGCCGACGTGTCCCAAAAATATGGTATCGGTAGTGCCGATAAGCGTCTGAATTACCATCCCCAAAATCAGCGGCCATGATATATCGGCAATTTTACGATAAGAATATGTTATCATTTTTTTAACCTGATTAAATTATGCTGTTATAGTAACGCACAATAGGTTTAAGAATGATTAATTGGCTGTTAAAATATCGCGAATTTATTGCAAGGCGGCGTTTGGAGCGCGCCAATATTTTGTACGTTTCCAAGGACTATCCGGCCGCGATTCTTTTATATCAAAAAATATTGCACACCTTTCCCGACCACTATGCCGCCTATAGCAATCTGGCTTCGTCTTACTACGAAATGCAAGACTATTCACAAGCGCTTCCCTTGTTGGAACATCTTGCAGTGGTTGATGCCGACAACCCTTGGTGGCAGGTATATCTTTCCAAAACATATCAGCATTTGCATCGCAGCCATGATGCACTCAACTCCGCATGGCAGGCCGCAGTACTCAGTGATTTTGCCATGGAGCAGCAAATCAATTTGGCTTATTCTTTGTACGAAATCGCGCTGGAAAAAGGAGCTGATTTTGTGCTTCAAAAGGTCGATGAATTTCATCATCTGCTTCCCGATTCTGCTGTTGCCAAACAGTGTTATGCCGCTTTTCATTTTGATGATAATTTCACTAAAGACGAGCCGGAATATATCGAAAAAATGTTTGACATTTTTGCCCCTGAATTTGACACGGTTTTAGCGGCTCTCAACTATGATTCTCCAGCGCGCATAACCGCTGCTTTGGCACAAGTTATGCCGCCGTCGGATGATGTTTTTGATGTTTTGGATTTAGGCTGCGGCAGCGGATTGTGCGCTTTTGAATTGGTCAAAAAATTTCCCAAAGCTCGTCTGTTTGGCGTTGATATATCTGCTCATATGCTGCATCAGGCCTCGCTCAAAAATCTTTATACTCAGCTTGTCAAAAAAGAAATTACCGCGTATTTGGCCGAAAATAATTATTCTTTTCCGGTTATAATTTCCGCGGATGTTCTCACCTATTTCGGTCGGCTGGATTCTTTGTTTTCCGCCATTGCCTCTCATCTCTCAAGCGGTGGTTTTTTTCTCTTCACCGTAAGCGAAAACCAACTCAATGATGCCGACTATTTTTTGCACCTGTCCTCGCGTTTTTCACATCGACTTTCTTATGTCGAAAAATCATTGCAATCAGCCGGACTTTCACTGGTGTCAAAGTCACGGATTCCCTTGCGTCGCGAGGGGGACAAAGACATTATCGGCGCCGTATTTACCGCTGTAAAAAACTAAAAAAAATCTCCACCGCAAGGCAGAGATTTTTACATTATTTTTCCGATGGAAAAAACTTATTTTTTCGACTTGGTGCTGGAAGATTTTTTAGCACTAGTCGAAGACTTTTTCGCAGAAGAAGTCGAAGTTGTCTTGTTGCAGGACTTGCAGCAATTCAACTGCTCTTGAGCTTTGGCCCAAAAATAATCGTTCTGTCCGTTCGGGCAGCCGGCGTTTTGCCAAAGATAGTAAGCGGCTTCTCTGATAGCTTGTTCGTTATTAACCATAATCACTAACTCCAAATAAAAGTTTCAATAAACATAACTTAATATACATACAAATTTTTATCCGTCAATAGCAAATTGTTATAATATCATAAAAAAATGCAAAAAAAATTTAAAAAGTTATCCCGATTTTTAATTTGATTTTAACCAAATTGTTGCATTTAATGATATAAGAAATTATAAATATAATCAGCCGATAACGACTTAAATCAAATCATCTAATAATATGGGAAAATTAAATGCAAAATTTATTATCTAAAGAGGAAACGGAAGCCATCATTAATGGTGATCACGGCAATGTTTTTGCTGTGTTAGGAATTCATCGCGACAAGGGTAGCAAGGAGTCTTTTATTCGTGCCTACCTGCCGAGATCATCGTCGATTGAAGTGCTTTCTCGCGACAATACTTCGCGCGGTTTTATGACCAAACTTGATGCGCGCGGATTCTATCAGATAGATTTGGGCGTAACCGACAATTATGATTATAGATTTCGCATAACCAATGATAAGGGCGAGGCCTATATCGCCGAAGACACTTATCGTTTCACTCCAACTTTAGGGGATATGGATATCTATCTTTTGGCCGAGGGCAACCACTTGGATATGTACAAAAAACTCGGCGCGCATATTATGGAAAAAGATGGTATCAAAGGTGTGGCCTTTGCGGTTTGGGCGCCTAATGCCAAGCGTGTCAGCGTGGTCGGTGCGTTCAACAATTGGGATGGTCGGGTTGATGTTATGCGCAAGCATCCCTCTTGTGGTGTGTGGGATATTTTCATCCCCAACATCGGCGAGGGTGAATTGTACAAATACGAGATTAAAACCAACTCCGGTAATGTGTTCTTAAAGTCGGATCCGGTGGCTTTTTATTCCGAGCGCAGACCCAGTACGGCCTCGGTGGTCTACGATCTCAATCATTATGTTTGGGGCGACGAAGATTGGATGCGCTATCGTGCGGAGAGTAATTCTTTCGACCGTCCGATGTCGATTTACGAGGTGCATTTAGGCTCGTGGCGCCGCAAAGAAAATAACGAATATCTGACCTACCGCGAGCTGGCTGACCGCCTGATTCCTTATGTCCAAAATATGGGTTTTACTCACGTTGAATTTTTGCCTCTGGCCGAGCATCCGCTTGATGCTTCTTGGGGATATCAGGTTATCGGGATGTTTGCTCCCACTTCGCGTTTCGGCACACCGGATGATTTACGCTATATGATTGACCGTTTTCATCAGGCCGGTATCAGTGTGATTATGGATTGGGTTCCGGCGCATTTCCCCAAAGATGCACACGGACTCAACGAGTTTGACGGCACCCATCTTTACGAGCACGCCGACCCGCGCAAGGGCGAGCACACCGACTGGGGTACCAAGATTTATAACTACGGGCGCTCTGAGGTTTCCAACTTTTTGTGTTGCAGCGCACTTTATTGGCTCAAAGAATTTCATATCGACGGCCTCAGGGTCGATGCTGTGGCTTCAATGCTCTATTTGGATTATTCCCGCAAGGCCGGCGAGTGGATTCCCAACCAATACGGCGGAAACGAAAATATTGAGGCTATAGCCTTTCTGCGCCGGATGAACGGGCTGGCTTATTCCTCATCTTCGGGTATTTTGACTATTGCCGAAGAGTCAACCGCTTGGCCGATGGTTTCGCGTCCCACCTCGATGGGGGGATTGGGCTTCGGCTACAAATGGAATATGGGCTGGATGAACGACACCTTGCGCTATATTTCTCACGAGCCGGTGCACCGCAAATATCACCACGGGATGCTAACTTTCGGCCTGCTTTATGCTTTTAACGAGAATTTTATTTTGCCCATTTCGCACGATGAGGTTGTTCACGGCAAAGGCTCCATGCTTTCCAAAATGCCGGGAGACGAGTGGCAGAAGTTTGCCAACTTGCGCGCCTACTATGGCTTTATGTATACGCACCCCGGTAAGAAATTGTTGTTTATGGGCTGCGAGTTTGGCCAAGATTACGAGTGGAATTCGGAAGAAGGGCTGAGGTGGTTTTTGCTCGATCATCCGATGTATCGCGGTATGCAAAACTGCGTGCGCGACCTCAATCTTATGTACAAAGGCAACCCTTGTATGTATCAGCAGGATTTTGACTACCGCGGTTTTGAGTGGCTGGACCATTCCAATGCCGACGACAGCGTCATTTCTTATCTGCGGCGCGGCTATGATTACAACGACTTTATGATAGTGATTTGCAATTTCACGCCTGTGGTGCGTCGCAACTATCGCATTGGTGTTCCCGAAAACTGCGACTATCAGGAGATATTTAACAGTGATGATGTCAACTATTGGGGTAGCGGTGTTAAAAACGACCATCCGGTTCACGCCGATGAAATCGGTTGCAACTATAAACCGTTTTCCATCCAAGTAACCTTACCGCCCTTGTCTACCATCATCATCAAGCCGCTGCGCTAAGGAGATTTTAATGGCTGCATACCAAGCATCATCGGGGTTGGCTTATCCGCTCGGCGCCACATACGACGGGCAGGGAGTAAATTTTGCGTTGTTTTCGGCGCACGCCACCAAGGTGGAGCTTTGTATTTTTGATGAGAGCGGTGCGCAAGAAATTGCCCGCTATGCCATCACCGAGGCTGACAACAACATATGGCACATCTATCTTGAGGGGGCGTCTGCCGGCTTGGTTTATGGATATCGGGTGTATGGTCCTTATGATCCGTTGCGCGGCTATCGGTTCAATCCCAACAAACTGCTTATCGACCCTTATGGCAAAAAACTGGTGGGTACACTTATCTGGCACAAGGCAATTTTCGGCTATGACTGGGATGACCCCGCACGTGATTTGTCTTTTTCACGTTTGGATTCCGCGCCTTATGTGCCCAAATCGGTGGTTGTTGATGACGCTTATGATTGGCAGGGTGATACCCGTCCCAATTATGATTTGGCCAACAGTATAATCTATGAAACCCATCTGCGCGGAGCCACACGCCTCAGCCCGTTTTTGAGCGATTCCAAACGCGGCACTTTCGCGGCTTTCGGTGAGGCCTCCACCATCAATTATCTCAAGCACTTAGGGGTTACCGCCGTGGAGTTTTTGCCGGTGCACGCCTTTTTCGGCAACCGCCACAAGCGCGGCTTCATCATTGATAATTATTGGGGCTATGAGAGCTTCAGTTACTTTGCTCCCGAGCAGTCCTATCTTTCCGGCGGCGATATCTCCGAGATAAAAGATATGGTCAAAAAAATGCACGCTCACGGGCTGGAGGTCATCTTAGATGTGGTCTACAATCACACCGGCGAGGGCAATCATTTAGGTCCCACTTTGTGCTACCGCGGGATTGACAATCACTCTTACTATCTTTTGGATGCCAAAGAGCCGCGTTTTTATCAGGATACCACCGGTTGCGGTGCCAGTCTCAATTTGCAAAATCGCTATTGTTTACGTATGGTGATGGATTCCTTGCGTTATTGGGTGCGCGAAATGCACATTGATGGTTTTCGTTTTGATTTGGCTTCGTCTTTGGCGCGGCAAAACGGTGCTTTCAAACAAGACAGCGGCTTTTTGTATGCTGTGGCGCAAGACGAAGTTTTGCAAAGTGTCAAAATCATTGCCGAGCCGTGGGATGTGGGTGATGGCGGTTACCAATTGGGTGCTTTTCCCGCGCCTTGGGCCGAGTGGAACGACAAATACCGCGACAATCTGCGCCGTCTTTGGAAAGGTGATTCCGGTCAGATTGCCGAGTTTGCCACCCGTTTAACCGGCTCGGGTGATGTGTTCAACCACTATGGTCGCTCAATTGCCTCCAGCATCAATTTTATCACCGCGCACGATGGTTTCACCCTTTATGATTTGGTGAGCTACAAAGACAAACACAATCAGGCCAACGGCGAAAATAACCACGACGGCAATGACAGCAATTGGAGTTGGAACTCCGGTGCCGAGGGCGAAACTTCCAATCAGATTATTATGAAAAATCGCAAGGACCGGATGCGGGCGATGTTGGCTTCGCTGCTGTTATCTTTCGGTACCCCGATGATTGCCTTCGGCGATGAATTGGGGCGCACGCAAATGGGCAACAATAATCCCTATTGCCAAGACAATGCCATTAATTGGTTTGTGTGGGAGGGGATGTTGCCGTGGCAGCGCAAGCAGATGACCTTTGTGCGCAAACTAATCAATCTGCGTAAAAATGTCGGCTTTTTTGCTCGGCGGCAATTTTTTACCGGTCAAGCGGGGCCGTCCGGCTACAAGGATATCGCGTGGTATACCTCTGCCGGCACCGAGTTTGGCAGCTCTGATTGGCAAGACGGCAACCGTCATTCCATTGCTTATTTGGTGCATCAGGACGACCGTTTTATGTTGGTTATTTTCAATGCCGGACATCAGCCGCAAGAATGGACATTGCCCAATTTGAAAAAAGAATTTTATTGGAAACTGCTGCTGGATACTTCCGAGCGTTTCAAAACCGACACCCCGCTGGGTAATTCCAAAACCATTACGGTTCCGGCATGGAGTGTGCTGGTTATTGCCATCAATTGAACCTTGTCTTTGAACACGGAGAAATAATATGACCGAAACTTTGCACGAATTAGCCTCGTTATTGGGCATAGCCGACCATTTTTGCGATGCCGGCATCAAGCGCTGCGATTACGAAGTCAGTGACAAAACTCTGCGTTTTTTCACCCGCGCTTTGGGCTATCCGGCCGACACCCCCAAGCAAGCGCAAAACTCGCTCATCAAATTGCAAAACGCCCGTTGGCGCAAAATGCTGGAGCCGATTTATGTCCGTGTGCAGGGCGATGTGACAATTGATGTAGTCTCGCCCGATTTGTCCGACATTTCGCTCACCGCCATTGCTGCCGACCATCGTCGTATCCCTTTGGATTATACCTATCTCAAAGACACCGCCTCACGGGCTCTGTTCTATCGTGAAAGCCTGCGTATTAACACCCCGCTTGATATCGGATACTATGACTTGGAGGTTCAGGCCGGTGGCAAAACTGCCTATTCCAAATTAGCGATTGCTCCTCAAACTTGTTGTTCGCATAGCTCGGACCAACACAAGCTCTATGGTTTTGCTATCCAGCTTTATGCTTTGCGCAGTCAGCACAATTGGGGTATCGGCGATTTCAGCGACTTGAGTGAATTTGTGCGTTTGTGCGCCGCGGTCAAGGCTGATGTTATCGGCATTAATCCCATTAATGTTCTGTATCACCATTGTCCGGAGAATGCCAGCCCTTATATGTCGATTTCGCGCACCTTTCTCAATCCGATTTATATTGATGTGGAAAATTTGCCGGAATTTTCTGCCGCGGATAAGGCAGAAATTGCCGCGGATATCGAGCGTCTGCGTTCCGAAGAGATTATCAATTACAACGATGTCTACAATCTCAAAATAAAAATGCTTGAGCGCTGCTGGCAGCGTTTTTGTACAGCTAAAAGCAACTCGCCTCGTCGACAGGCTTATGCCGAATTTTGCGACAAATACGGCAGCGATTTGGACAATTTGGCGCTCTTTGAGGCCATCTATGAGCACGAGTGTGCTTCCGGACGTTATTTCAACGATTGGTCCAAGACCTATCCTTCGCCTCAGTGCGGGGCGGCGCAAAGTTTCCGCTCGTCACACCCCAAGCGCATCGAATTTTTCAAATTTTTGCAGTTTGAGGCTTTTCGTCAGTTTGATTTGGTACAGCAGCAAATATCCTCCTGCGGGCTTGCGATAGGCTTATATCGCGATTTAGCGGTCGGCGTCGGGCGTGATTCGGCCGAGGTTTGGAGCAATCCCGATTTATTTATGTCAGACTGCGGCACCGGTGCTCCGCCGGATGCTTTTTTCCCAAGCGGTCAAAAATGGGGCTTGGGAACATTCAATCCGCTCAAACTCAAAGAGCAGGCTTATGCGCCGTTTATCAAAATTTTGCGTGCCAATATGCAGGCTGGCGCCTTGCGCATTGACCATGTGATGAGTTTAATGCGGCTGTATGTCGTACCGGATGCCGATGAGCGCGGCACCTATCTTTATTACAATTTTGACGATATGTTAAATCTGGTGGTTTTGGAAAGTGCACTCAATAATTGTGTGGTTGCCGGCGAGAGCATCGGCAATGTTCCGGAAGGCTTTTTGGAAAAACTGGCGCAAAAAAACATCTATTCGCTGAACATCCTTTGGGCCGAGCGTTGGGGCTGCGGGCAGGGCGATTTTAAGCAACCGCAATGCTATCCCGCCAATGCTTTCACTTCGGTGGGTACTCACGATATGGCGCCGTTAAAAATGTGGTGGTTCGGCTATGATATTGAAACCAATTTTCAGGTCGGCATCATTGCATCCGAGGCCGACAAAATCGCCGCTTACCACCTCAGAGAAAACGACCGGTGCAAGTTGCTGGATGCCTTGGATGCAGCTAAAGTTTGGCCGCTCGACCGTCCGCGGCGCGGCGATTATATTTATGGCGAGGGCTATCCCGAGGGTATTGAAGAGGCGGTTGAAAGGTTTGTGGCGCGTTCATCTTCGCCGGTTTATTTGGCACAGTTGGAAGATATTTTGCACGTCACCGTAATGCAAAACCTCCCCGGAACCGACAAAGACCGCCATCCCAATTGGCGGCGCAAATTACCGGTACCCTTAGAGCGTTTGGCCGATGATGCGGCATTTATTCGTTGTGTTGCCGCCATTCGCAGCGAGCGCTGATGGCAATGGACTTGGCAGAAGTGTTTTTTTATCGCAAAAAATCATAAAAAGTTATTGATTTTTAACTATTTTGCGCTATACGTTGCAGTTAATAAATCATTTGATTGAAATTAACTGTTGGAGAATTATGGTAATGCAAGTAGTTAAGGTTAGTAAACGGGTAATTATCCGCAATTTTGTTATCGCTATGTTGTGTGTGGCATTCGGCTGGTATCTCAAAGCCAAGATCACCCCGCAAGGCTCTATGATGATGGGCGGAGCCCAAGGTGCAGCTCACGTTTTGGTAGAGGAGGCGCTGCTCAAAGATGTCTCGCCGCAAAAGCAATATATCGCCGCGGTTGAACCCATTAAGAGTGTTAACCTTATTCCGCAAGTCTCCGGCTATATTGAGAAAGTTTTATTTCAGGAAGGCTCCATTGTCCAAGAGGGTGATGTCTTGTTCATTATCGAACAAGACCGCTATTTGGCCAATGTCGATTTAGCCAAAGCGGCTCTGACCAGTGCACAGGCCAATTTTGTTCGCGCCGAACGTGATTACAATCGCCAAAAGGCTCTCAGCACCAAGCAATATGCTTCCAAATCGACTTTGGATACTGCCGAGAGTGCTTATTTACAGGCTAAAGCGGCAGTTGCGCAAGCCAAGGCTAATTTGGAATTGGCGCAAATAGACCTTATGCACACCGAAATTAAAGCCCCCATCAGCGGCAAAATCGGCAAGGCCTTGGTTACCGAGGGCAACTTGGTCAGCTCCAATTCGGTAACTTTGGCGCGCATAGTGCAAAATTCCCCGATAAGAGTGGCTTTTTCGGTTCCCGACAAAGACCACTACGCGCTCAAAACTTTCAAGTCCGGCGAGTTGCGCACGCGGCTGTCGTTGCCCGACAACAGCATTTTGGAAGAAAACGCGCTTTCGGCATTTATCGACAACGAGATTAATCCCAACACCGCGACATTGGCCGTTTATCTGGAATATGAAAATTCTTCCAACCAGCTCATCGCCGGCAATTATGTCGATGTGATAGTCTCCTCGGCCAACGAGACCAAGCAGGTCATCATCAATCCGGCTGCGGTTATGCAAGATGCCAACGGTGCTTATGTTTTCACGGTCAACGATGAGGGGCTTGTCACCGAGCAGCGGGTCAAATTAGACGGCACTTTTGAGGGCAAACAAATTGTACTCGAGGGGCTGAAAGGCGGCGAAAAAGTCATCGTCAACGGTCTGCAAAAGGCCAAAGACGGCGCCTCGGTGCGTGCCAGTTTAATTTCGGATGATTCCAAGGAGGCTAAGTAGTCAGATGTTTTCGCGCATATTTATTGAGCGTCCGCGTTTTGCGATTGTAATTTCCATCGTGATGTCGATTGCCGGATTGATTTCGGTATTTTCGCTGCCTATAGCTTTGTATCCGGAAATCACCCCTCCCGAGATTGTGGTCTCGGCCACATACCCCGGAGCATCGGCCGAGGTGGTTGCCCGCACCATCGGTATCCCGCTGGAAGAGCAGATTAACGGTGTGGAGGATATGATATATATGGATTCATCCTCCGAGGATTCGTCCTATCGTCTCACCGTCACCTTCAAAGCCGGAACTGATTCCGATATGGCTCAGGTCAAGGTGCAAAACCGCATTCAGCAGGCCTTGTCCCAGTTGCCGACCGAGGTGCAGCGCCAAGGTTTGCGGGTTATGCGCCGCTCCTCAAATATTTTGGGGTTTGTTTCGGTGTTTTCTCCCGACAACAGCTGGACCAACAGCGAGCTCAGCGACTATGTGCAAAACAATATCAAAAACTCGCTCACTCGTGTCAACGGCGTCGGTGAGGTCAATGTTTATTCCGCCCGTTTGAGTATGCGCGTTTGGCTTGATGCCGACAAAATCGCCGCCTTGAAATTGCCGATTGAAACCATCACCGCGGCCATTCAGGGGCAAAACTATCAGCCCTCTTTGGGCAAAATCGGCGCTATGCCAGGTGACGGCAAACAGCAAATGGTTTATTCGCTGCAGACCCAAGGTCGTGTCAACGAGGTTGAAGATTTTAAAAACATTATCGTGCGTCGTGCCGAGGCCGGCGGTTTGGTGCAGCTCAAAGACATCGCCCGCATAGAGATTGGCGAGGAGTCTTATCGTGCTACATCGCGTTACAACGGCGTTCCCAATGTTGCCATTGCCGTCAATCAGCTTACCGGAGCCAATGCGCTGGATGCTATGAAAAACCTAAAGCAAGAGCTCAAGCGCCTCAAGGCCAACTTCCCTCAAGGGGTTGACTATCTTATCGGTTATGATTCCACCGAATATATCTCTGCCTCTATCGAAGAAGTGGTGTTCACCTTGGTGTTGACTTTTGCTCTTGTGGTGTTGGTTTGCTATATGTTTTTGCAGGATTGGCGCTCGACTTTGGTGCCCTCAATTACCATTCCGGTATCTTTGCTGGCCACTTTTGCCGTAATGTTGGTTTTGGGTTATAGCCTCAATATGTTGACCTTATTCGGTCTGGTGCTGGCGATAGGCTTGGTGGTCGATGATGCGATTGTGGTGGTTGAGCGCGTGCTCACCTTGATGGAAAACGAGCAATTATCACCCAAAGAAGCCGCCATTAAAGCCATGAGCGAGGTGTCATCGGCTATTGTTGCCACCACCTTGGTATTGCTGGCGATTTTTGTGCCGGTCGGGTTTATGGGCGGCATCACCGGCAAGATTTATCAGCAATTTGCCGTGTCGATTTCGTTGGCGGTGTTCTTCTCCTCGGTGAACGCGCTGACCTTATCACCGGCTTTGTGCGCTACCTTGCTGCGTCCATTAAAACCGGTCACCAAAGGCCCCTTAAAATGGTTTAACACAATCCTTAACAAAAGCCGCGACACCTATGTCGGCATTGTCGGCATTTTCGGCCGCAAAATCGCCGTGGTCGCCGTGGTATATGCTTTAGCCCTGTTGGTAATCGGCGGCATCTTGCGCATCAGTCAGACTTCTTTTATTCCTTCCGAAGACCAAGGCGTGATAATGGGCAATGTGCAGTTGCCGGAAGGTGCCTCGCGCGAGCGCACGCAGGCCTTTATCGACAAGATAACCCCGATTATCCGTCAGGAAGCCGGTGTTAAGGCCACCATGACCATTACCGGTATCAGTATGATTGGCGGCACCGGTGAAAATGTCGCTATGTTGATTATTGTGCTAGAGCCGTGGAACAAACGCAATTCGGAGCAGCACTCTACCAAGATATTGAACCGGCTGCGTGCCGAATTGTCGCAGTATCCCGATGCCGATATTCAGCTTTTTGAAATGCCGGCAATTATGGGCTTGGGCATGAGCGGCGGTATGGACTTCAGATTGCAGTCGCTTGATACCGACGACCCGCAAGCAATCGAACAGGCCTTAATGTCTATGTTAGCCAAGATTAATGCCGCACCCGAGGTTGCCTATGCCTATACCACCTACACCGCCAAGACGCCTAATATTTTTGTAGATATCGACCGTGTTAAGGCCGAGAGTATGAAGGTCAGCATCGGCTCGATTTTCTCCACCTTGCAGTATTACCTCGGCTCGGCCTACATCAATGATGTAAACTTCGGCACTCAGGTTAACAAGGTTATGGTTCAGGCCGATTGGAAAAACCGCAAAGACATAGATTCGATTAACAACCTTCACGTGCAAAACAACGATGGCGAAATGGTGCCTTTGAGCAGCGTTATCCGTTTGAGCAAAGTTCTCTCTCCTCGGGTGGTCAGCCGCTACAATCAGTATCCTTCGGCCACCATCACCGCCGTGCAAAATCCGACAGTGAGCACCGGTGAGGCGATGACCGCGGTCGAAAAATTGGCTGCCCAAATGCCCGAAGGTTTTGGCTATGAATGGTCCAGCATTTCTTATCAGGAAAAGCACTCGCAAGGGCAAATCGGATACTTGCTTGCCTTGGCCATTTTGTTTGGTTATTTGTTCTTGGTGGCTCAATACGAGAGCTGGATTACTCCGCTTCCGGTGCTCACCTCGGTTGCCGTGGCAATGCTGGGTGCGCTCGCCGGTCTGTTTTTTGCCGGTCAGCCGCTGAGTATTTATGCGCAGTTGGGGCTCATCTTATTGGTGGGTTTGGCCGCCAAAAACGCCATTTTGGTGGTAGAGTTTGCCAAAGAAGAGCACGCTAAGGGCGCCACTTTGGTCAAGTCGGCCATGGTTGCCACCAAAGAGCGTTTCCGTGCAGTGTTGATGACAGCTTTCACCTTTATCTTGGGCGTGTTCCCGATGATTGTCGCCACCGGTGCCGGCGCTGCTTCGCGCGTGGCTATCGGCGTGCCGGTGTTCTATGGAATGTTGTTGGGAACAGCTTTGGGGCTGCTGGTCATTCCGCTGCTCTATATCCTCTTTGAGGGGCTTTATGAGCGGGTACATCGCATCCGTTCCGGTAATTAACCTCTCAGTGCAGTGTTATCTGCAAATCACAAAAAACGGCAAGCCATTGCATTGAGCCTGCCGTTTTTTATTCGGATGGCGCTGCTTATTTTGCCGGATAGCCTATTGCCATACTCATCACGACTTTGTTTTCGCCGATAAGCCCCATTTCCTTTTTCAGCTCATCTGCGTCATACATCGCCCGCACCACACAGCTCAACCCTCGGTCTGCGCAAAACAATCCGGCATTTTGATACATCGAACCGGCATGAAAATCGCCAAACCTCGCATCATCGGTCACAAACAGCAAGTGCACCGGCGCATCAAAAGCAAACTGTTGCCCTTTGAGCATCAGTGAGCGCAAATCACGATTGGTAAGCTGCTTTAGCGTATTACCTTTGGCCTCATACAAATAAACTCCGTCCGCCCGCAGCACATAAAGGTCGATATTTTGCAAATTCCGCGCTGTCGGCACCACTCTGAGCCCCTTATCCGAGGATATTCCCCAAGTTGCCCACAGCAAATCAGCCAAATCCTGCTCGCTCAAATTGCGTTTTGCATCAAAATTCCGCTGCGATCTTCTTGCGCCAATCACCTCCATCAGCGCGCCTCCTCCTGCGGTATTGGGCGAGGGCAGGGCAATATCCGCGGCCTTTGCATTCACAGCAGCTGTCGCCATCATCAGCGCACCAAGGCACCATTTTTTCATCTCACTTTCTCCTCAAAAAAAATAATGTTAAACCGCCTCCAGCATAATCATCAGTCTTCCGGAAAGTCAAATTTTTTCGCCGAACATCCTCAAAAAAATCTTGCAAATCTTCGGATAATGTGTATTATAACGTACGGATGATTGTATATATTGATTGGGGAATCAATGCGGAAGATAAATCAATTAGCGGCTATTGCGGCTGTTTTGAGTGTTTTTGTCGGTTATGGCAGCTCCAAGGCTGCCATTACACTGATTAATAATACGCGCTATGCCGTGCAGGCTGCAGCGTCCGACAACACGCAAGACGAACTTGATTTATCGGAGCTTGCCACTCCCGTTCCTCTCTCCGGCCCTTATTACGCAGGTGCCGCCTCCTCGCCTTATGATTGTGCGCTCAACTACGGTTATGTTAACTGCGATAATTCACCGGTTGATTGTGTTTATTCTTCTACCGGCAGCACCTCAATGGGCGCCAACAGTTTCACTTGCGCCTGCAATCAAATGTCGGCTCCCGAGGATATTGAGCTTTGCGACGGCGATGTGTTTCCTTATCATTCTTCCTTTAATTTTCTCGGCTATGCCCGCGCCAAAGGATATGCGGTTGTCGGAGGGACTCAGATGGCCCCCGGATTTGTTGCCGGTAGTGACAACTGGTTTTATCCCCAAATTCCGGTTTACTATTGCCCGATTATGTTAAACAACTCATCTCCGGCGTCTTTTTATTATGCACTTACCACCAATTATTACTCCAAAGCATTTCCTTCAATGCATTGTGCTGTCTCAAGCACCGGTTTGGAAATTGTCGGCGGAACCAACGGCATCAATTGTATCCGCCCCGGTCAAGGCACACCGGCCAAAGAGACCTACATCACCGCTTGCGTTTATGATGCACAGGGTGTCAGTCAGCAGGAGTACGAGGATAAACTCAGCTATTTGAGCAGTTGTTCGTCGGCACCCAGCCTTTGGGACAGCGGCATCTACACCGGCAGTGCGCACACCACCTCGCGCACTTATTCAGCCTTGAGTGCGCATAACGAAGATTTGTGCGCCGGAACTTCTTATGACGAGAAAGGCTGTGCCGATTATCTGCTCTCGCGCTACTATAACTATATGCCTCATTATCTGCGCAACTATAGCAATCCTTACCTCGCTGTGGAAGAGTGTGCCATCAATTGTTCGTCCTCTTCATTGCCCTACAACGACCCGAGTGTGCCGGAGGGCAACGAGATAAGACCGTATTGTCAGGGGTTCCATTTTATTTATGATTGTGATTATCTGCGCGATCGCTACGAGGGCTATGACAACGTATATTACTACATCTCGCCGTTGCAGACCACCTATGCTGCCGCCGATTCGAATGCGCTTCTCGGGGTAGAAAAATGTTATGACAATTCCGTTTATGCCACGCGTTATTTTGCGGTTTGCGGCAATAAAGCATCCGTCACTTCGGAGACAGTCTGTTTAGCTGACAATGCCACCTGTTCCGGCGCCACCGGCGAGTATACTTGTGCCGGCGACAAATATTGTTCGGCCTGCATCTGCCAAAGTGATTATGTCACCTTGGCGCAGTGGTGCGCCACCAACGGCATCACCACCGACTGCGACTACGACCATTATGCCGGTGTGGCCGATGACGGCTCGTGCAGTGCCGATAACGACGCCAACGGTCCCAAATTCAAAACTTATGCTCTCATCACCACCGATTCTGATGGTGAGGCCGCCAATGTTTGCCCGCCCGAAAGCCAAACCGTCGCTTTGGAGAATTACAACGGCATCACCGCCGCCTATCTTAAGGGCAAATACGGCTCCGGCGTAGAGATTTCGCAGTGCAATTATCTCGGCACTGACGACACTGCCGCCACAATAAAATGGTTGATAACTTGCGATTCGGATGTTTATCAAAACGTCTGCTCACCATCGTCCAATGCGGCGACTTCTTGGTGTGTCTACGGGCGCAATTCGTCGGTCACCATGCGTTACGAGGCCAACAACAATGCCCCGCTCAAACATTGCAAAGCTGCATCGCAAAGCGGCATCTGCGGCCAGTCGGTCTACACCATCGACTACACCGGCGCCGAGGTTATGCGCACCCCGTCAGATAGTTTCAAGATTTACACTGTTGACACGCCCAATGCCTGCTATTCGACCTATGGCAAAGCCGCCTCGGTGCAGTTGTGTCTCCCGGCTGCCGGTAGTTCGGCCGCACAGTCCAATCATCCGAGCTACAACTGTTTTTATGATTTGGACGAGTTCAAATATGCCACCACCTCCAAGAATGGCGCCATTGCCTGCGCGGTTCGCCACGATTTGAGCGGCGATTATGTCCTCTACAAGGGGCAGAAACGTTGGGCCGAGTGCGCTTGTCCGCAGGCCTATTCTCATCATTATTACAATTGTTCCGGCGGCATATTGGCCGGCGGCGCCTGCAAACAAGACCTCAGCAATGTCAACTCTTCGCCCTACCTCAAATCCAAGTGGCTGAGCGAGAATTTGCCCACCGATGCCGCTGGCGACATCACCATTACTTCGATAGACCTCTATCCTTATTGCTCGTGCGACCCGTCGTACAACAAATCCTGCACCGGCGAGCGCGAAACCGGCGACGGCGAGGCCTGCAACGGAAAATATCAGTCCTGCATCTGCACACCCGACCCGCTGCCCGAGCATTGGGCAGACAGTTATTTCGGCTGCCCCGATGGCTATGAGCCGACCGGCGTTTGGCGTGACGACGGTTGCGGCCAAAAGATTTACGAGTGTTCGGATGCCATCTCGTGCACGGCAGAATATCAGTACACTTGTGACGCCGTCGGTCAAACCGGCTATGCCGCTGAGGGCTGTCAGGATTCCAATGGCGACTTTGTCCGTTTCACCGCCTGTCATTGCAAGTCTGAGTACAACCGCACCTGCTCCGGCGCCAACCAAAGCGGCGTCGGCGACAGTGACGATGACTATTGCCAGCTTGAGGAAGACGGCACCAAATATTACAAAGATTGCACTTGCCCTTCGGAATATGTAACCTGTTCGTCTCCCGCTACCGGCGACACCGCCGGCGGCAGCTGCATTTATGACAGCATTGACAGCACCTTAAGCGGCCACACGGTTTGGGAATATTGCTCATGTCCCGACAGCTATGAGCAGTGCGGTGACGAGGGGCAAATCCCCGACCCCAATGCCACCAGTTGCAAAACCTCGTCCGGCATAACCTTATATTCGCAGTGTTCTTGTCCGGCGGCATACAAAGCCTGCACCACCGGCAACCGCATCGGCTATGTCGGCGACAATTATCTCAAATGTCTCATCCCCAGCGGCAGCTCGCTGATTGGCACACAAGATGTCGACAGCGTGGCCTATACCGCCGGAATGACCATTTATCAGCGCTGCACTTGCCCCGCTACCTATACAGTCTGCTCCGATCACAATGCGGTGGGCAGCGGCGCCTCCTGCCTCTCGGAGATTGACTCCAAAACCTATTGGCAGTATTGCAACTGCGAGACTGAGTATAACAACACCTGCGCTGCCCCTGGAATGTTGCCGGTCAGCGAGGATGACTATTGCCAAATCAGCGAGAGCGATGCCAAGTACTACACTCAGTGCAAATGCGGCGCTACCGGCTATCAGCGCTGCGGTCACAATTCGGTCGGGCAGGGCATTCCTTGCGACCCCGCCGACACTGATTTTCTTGGTGATGACACTCACCCTGAGGCCTCAACTGCCCCTGCATCGGTTCAGCCGACCTTAGACCCGCAATGGTGGCCGCTTTGCTCTTGCGACACTTCGGTTTATACCAGCCTGTGCAACAGCGATGCCGAAACACCGGCTCCTGTAACCTCCTATGCTGACTATTGTGTCACCTCTTCGGGTGAGACTTATTACAAATCCTGCTCTTGCAAAGCCAATTACAACCTCACTTGCGAGGACGAGACCGACCCGAGTGACGCCACCTCCTACATCTACAAAAACGTAGTCGGCTCAGGATTATCCTGTTCTACCGAGGTCACAACCCCCGCAGCTGCCAGCGGCGCATCCGCCACCACAACTCCGGTCACCTACTATTCCTCCTGCAAATGTCAGGATGAATACACTCAAGATTGTGCCTCCAAAGGCCCCGCCTATGTTCCCGACGATGTCAACGACTATTGTCAAAACGGCCTCAATACCACCAAACTTTACAAGCAATGTGTACAAGCGGCGGGGTATACCAAACTCTGTAACGCCTCAGGGCAGGTCGGTCTAGATTACCAAACCGTCAAAAATAACTCCTCTTCTCCCATCTCCATCATCACCGACCAATACGGTACCACTCAAATCCTCTATCCCAACCAGTCCGCCTCCATCTATCTCGGCCATTTCTCAACCCCAGGCGGCATCAATTACTACAAAGCCTGCGGCTGCGAGGCATCCTTCTCTTATTCTTGCGATAACTCCCAAACCGATGAGGATGGCAATCTCTTATATCACAATGCCATCGGCGATTCCTCTTCCGGCTCTTGCAACACCTCTCCTGCTTTCTCTTTCTTCGATGCCTCCGGTAATGATATTTCTGCTTCACTCTCTACCGATCCCGCATCCGCCTTCTTCAAAAAATGTAAGTGCAATAATGCCTCTTACGTTACCCCTTGCTCCCACACCGGTACTTACACTGTCCTTAATCCGCCGGCCGATGCTGATTCCAATTATTGCCTCTTAGGTGATCAGAAAAAACTTTATCAAAACTGCTCTTGTCCGCCCAATTTCCAAACCTGTACCGGTAATGGTCAATCCCCATCCGGTGATGGCGTTTGTTTCTCCGGCGGCTCTTGGATTAACGAACAGTCTCCCAACACCTCTTCTATGGGCGGCTCCACCCTTTACTCCGCTTGTGTTTGCTCCTCTTCCTTTTCCGATTGTTCCTACTTCGACAACACCATCGGCGATTCCTCCTCCCCTGTCTGCACTTCTATCGAAACCGATTATACACAAGACTCCTCCGGTAGTTATGTCGCCAATATCTCTAGTACTAAAACCTTCTTCTCTACCTGTAAATGCGACCCAAACCTATCGCCTAATGGTAAATGGTACACTCAAAGCTCAACCGTCGCCGCTTTCGAAAACTACTATCAAGAAGTCTCTTCTACCTACAACCTTACCGGTCTTACCTGCGTCGATCGCCGTAACTCCGCTTCTAATAACCTCTCCAGCTCTATCGCTTGCTCCGGTTACAAATGCGATCCTCCTGCTAGAGGTTTAGGGACTCCGATAAATTGCCCATTGGACAACGAAGACTACTATCCTAACGGATGTGAGTGTCCGCCTTGGTTTAGAAGCAGTTGTAGCGGTTTGGGGGCAACAGATACTGCTCACAGCTCCAAAGGAATTTGGGGTGGTAATCATGGCAACAACTATAGTGCTAACCCCTATTGGAGCACTTGCACCAAACAAACCGCTAAAGTGGTATATTCTCTGATCTGCACCACCGGCAATGGGAGCACATGCCGTTATAATGACGGCTCAGGAGAAAAAAGTCTTGATGCTCAGCAAGTAAATGTGATATTAAACGACGATAATATAGATTATCAGAGTAACAATGAAACTCTTTGTTATTTAACTGATAGTAACAATTGTACAGCGCCAAATACGTCCACAACCGATCTACGGTATAGAGATGGTATGCCGGATATGTCAGATTATAGCTATAATTCTGGGAATTGTGCCGACAGTGGGACGGGCACGACAGCGTATGTTATGTTTAAAAGCGGGGGAAGATACTTTTTAAACGATGGAGAACTGAAAATATTTTACCGAGATGGTTCTTGTACACCAACTGCTAGTACAAACGTTCCGAAAGTAAGATATGTACCGGCTTGGGAACGTATAACTTCTTCGATGAATAGTGACACAAGCACGCCTTGGATATTATCCAGCCGCGTTTACAAATCCGATGGACATTATTATCCCTCTTGCACCCCTCAGGGAGAAGGTGTAAATAAACATCCATCGCAAACCGAAGGTGCACTACCCCAATGTATGTTCACTGCAGATTGGATAAGCCACAATGCTTGGAGTATGAGCGATGATGACAAGGCCGATTGCTATGGTGATCAATACGTCAAGGCTCATTGGAATCACCTTGAATGGTCAATTGATGGCAGCGGTATTACTAATATGGAATGGGAATATGATTAACAATTTTCATTCTGTCATCTTTTTATCCTGTCTCTCTTAACGAAGAGCCCCATCTTTTTTCTGTGCTATTCCCTACGCTGTCACCGCTTACCTCTCTACTGTCTTAGCTGAGGCACTCCTCTTTTATGTCACGCCAAAGCGGCTTCTCCTCTTTATGTCACCCCCGAGCCGTTCGCAGAACGGCGAGTAAGGGGTCTCATCGTCATAAAGGAAATATTATCGGACGAGAAAAAAGCACACCTTTTCAAAAAGCGGTTGCTTTTTGCCGCGCGCAAGTGTAAATTCTTCACCATATAGACTTGTTTTTTTTAATTATTTATAAGGTGATTGCTATGACTATCGGTCTGATTGTGGCGATGGAGCGTGAGTTCGAGCTGTTTTCCGCGCGTTTGGACAATCCGCGCGCGGCTTCTTCCTCGACGCGCAAATTTATCACCGGTGAATTCAACGGTCAGTCCGCAGTGCTGTCTTTGTGCGGTATCGGCAAAGTAAATGCCGCCTTGGGCGCCGCTGAACTTATCGAGCGTTTTGCCCCCGAGGTTATTATCAACACCGGTATCGCCGGCGGGCTCAATCCGTCGCTCAGCGTTATGGATGTCGTTGCCGGTGCCCAAGTTTCTTATCACGATGTTTGGTGCGGGCAGGGCAATGCTTATGGCCAAGTTCAAGGTTTACCGGCCGAATTTTGCGGCGATGCCAAGCTGTTGCGCGCCCTCAAAAATATCCGTTCGGACGTCAAAATCAGCGTCGGCCGCATCATCAGCGGCGATATGTTTATCTCCTCTGCCCAAGAAGTTGCCTCGCTCAAGTCGATGTTTCCCGATGCTTTGGCGGTTGATATGGAATCTGCAGCCATAGCGCAAACTTGCTACCTTCACCAAACTTCGTTCTTGGCGCTGCGCATCATCAGCGATACTCCGGGAATAAGCAACCACTATCAGCAATACGAAGATTTTTGGCAGCAATCACCAATAAAATCGCTTGAGGTTATTTGCCGGCTCTTAGAGCAAATTCACTGATGCCTTCGCGGCAAATTTGCGCAAATACCGGCTTGTCCAATCCCAAATCCGCAATCAGCTCCCGCGGAGATTGCCTTATACTTAAGCGTTTGTGACTGATGCGCCCGCCTTTAATGCATTTTATTACGGCACTCGGCAACTCGCAGCGCCCGATACAAGATGAAAGATATACAAAGCATTCGTCATTATCCGCCAGATTGTCCGCCGCCAGCTTGCGGGCATAAATATTGAGCGTAACATCCGCCTTGGACGCATCTTTGGTCCACGGGCTGCCGCCGCCGATGGGACAGGCCGTAGAATAAAAATCAACCGCCAATTTGCGGCCGGTAATTCCGCAGTCGGCCACTGCCGAGTGGTGGGTGTAGCATCCGGTGCCGTTGACAATCACTTTTTGCTCATCAGCTCCGACAATATCGGCAATCATCCTCCTCAGGTCGGCTTTTTGCCGCATCGGCACCGCGGCAATTACCAAGCCTGTTTGTCCGTCATCTTCCAAAGTTACCTGAGTTTTGATATCCAGTCCGAAATTATCATCTTGCAAAGCCATCTGATAAAGCGTATTGTTAAGCTGCCTGGCCAAAAACAATTCGCGTCCGATAAGCCCTTCACCTTGGCAGGCATAGCCGACAAAAACCCCTTGGTCACCCCAGCCGTTGTGTTCTATCCCTTGGGCAATCTCGGCCGATTGGAGGCCGATAAGGTCAATTACTTTGATTTTGTCCGGTTCAATCGCACACTCGCCCCAAGTTGCGGCATATTGCTGCGTGTAGCCGATATCTGCCAACGCTCGGATAACATATTCTCGCAAATTGCTCAAATCAACTTGACCGCTTACCTCACCGCCCAACACCGCCGTGTTGCCTTTCAGCATCACCTCCACGGCATAACGCACATTCGGGTCTTGTTCAAGAGCCCTATCCAAAATATAGCTGGAAATATAATCGGCTGTTTTATCAGGGTGTCCCAATGACACAAATTCCGCAGTTTTCTGCATAGCAAAATCTCCTTATTTAGTCCTCTGTTGCGGGACAATTCAGGTTAAATCCACACGGCGCCGAATTGAGCCGCCATTTCGGCAGCATCTCAAGCGTCTTACTCACGGCAGGCTAGTCGCAAAACCATCCGATGTCAAGCAAATTTATTTTAATTGTGTTTTGTAGAGCGAGCCGTAAATGGAATTTTCTTTTTTCAACAATTGGTCGTGAGTACCGCTTTCCACAATCTCGCCATAATTCACCACCACGATTTTGTCGGCATTTTTCACGGTTGACAGCCGATGGGCAATAATAAACACCGTGCGGTCTTTCATCAGATTATCAATAGCCTGCTGCACCACAGCCTCCGACTTGTTGTCGAGTGCCGAAGTAGCCTCGTCCAAAATGACAATCGGCGCATTTTTGATAAAGGCGCGGGCAATGGCAATACGCTGTTTTTGCCCGCCCGAGAGCAGCACGCCGCGTTCGCCGATTTGGGTATCAAGTCCCAGCTCTAATCCGGCAATAAACTCCTCCAAACACGCAGCTTTAATCGCCGCATTGATTTGTTTGGGGCTGACATCGTCGCGGCCCAACAGGATGTTTTCTCGGATGGTGCCGGAAAACAAAAAATTGTCCTGAAATACAATTGCTATTTGCGCGCGAAGAGAGTTGAGCTCAAAATCGCGCACATCCTGCCCGTCAATGGTAATACTTCCGGATGTAATGTCATAAAAACGCGGCAACAGGTTCACCAAAGTGGTTTTACCGCCGCCGGAATTTCCAACAAAGGCAATAGTTTGTCCGCATTTTATCTTCAGGTTGATGTTCTTCAACACCGGCCTGCCTTCGATATATTCAAAACATACGTCTTTATATTCAATAAAATCTTTCACTTTTTTGAGCGGCTTGGCATGGTCGCGATTATGAATATTCGGCACACTCTCCAATATTTTGAACATCCGGTCCATCGCCAAAAACGACATCTGCACCGAGTTAAAATTGTTGCCGATAGACTTAATCGGATTATAAAGCATAATCAGCGCGGTAATAAACGACACAAAATTTCCCGGCGTAATCTGCTTAGTGACAATCAGATAGCTTCCCAGCCAAATAACCGCGGCGATTCCCAGCGATACAATAAAATGCATCATCGGCGACATCATCCCCGTGCGTTGCACCATTTTCATCCCCAGTTTGAACACCGAGCGCAGGGTTTCCTTAAAGCGGAAGTTCAAATAATCATACAGATTATAGGAGGTCACCACCCGATTGCCGTTAAATGCTTCGTTATAATGCGTGATTACCGCCGAACCGGAAAACACTGTCTTGTCCATAATCGACTTAATTTTTTTGCGGACCGTGGTCAGCGGATAAAGCGCCCCCAGCAGCACAATCACTGCCACAATTGCCAATTGCCACGAATTATAAAACAACACCCCGATAAGCGCCAATGACGAAAACAACCGCGTTGTAAAAAGTTTCATATTCGACAACAACCCGCCGCAGGCCGAATCTGCGTCTTTGTTAAAGCGATAGAGAATATCACCGGAATTTTTGGTATCAAAAAACGCCGCATTATAGTGCAACAACTTGTCAAACAAGCGGATTTTCACGTCTTGAGTTATCTTTTGCCCCACCCAAGTGTTCAAATAGGTTGCGACATAGTTCATCAAACTTTGGCACGAGCTGAAAGCAATAATCAGCAAAGGTATCAGCGACATCTCCAATGATGAGGCACGCTGCTCAAACATCACCACATCCATATAAGGCTTGAGCGACCAAGCAATCACCGCATCCATCGCCCCAATCGGAATAGTAATGCACACGGCTATTAGTGCCCGCACCCAATAAGGCTTAACAAAAGGCAAAATTTTGCGATAGTGCGCAACAAACTGATTTTCTTTAACAAACTTGGGAAGCCTCATTCACGTCTCTTTATAAAGTTAAAACTGCATCTGATAAGAGTATATCCCAAACCGTTTGAAAAGCAAGCCATATTACTTAAATTGTTACCATTTGAGCGAATATTGTCTGATATCGATTGACAAGCTGTGTAATTTTTGCTAGCCTCACCATCCGAGAAAATATTATTAATTAATTAAATACATAAAGTTATGGAGAAATACATTTCGTTACGCAATGCCTTGCTGGATATGGATGAATGGACCAAGGTTGAAGATCGCACACCTGCCGATTTGGTTAATATGGCAGAATATGTGGTTAAATATCGTTTTTATTCCAACAAAGGGAATAAAAGAAAATGCTCGAATCTCATCTCGTCCAATTTGGCCGCATTATACGAGATAAACCCCGACAAAACCATTGGGATTATGGAGATAATGTACAATTATGTGGCCAGAGAGTTGCCGGCATATTGGGATGAGGACATTGATGATCCTTATGATCCGCAGGTGGTGTTGTTGATGCATTTTTTGCAAGAAACCGCCGTGTGGGCGCTGCAGCACGATGAAGACAACCGTTTAACATTATTGCTGCTGCGAATGTTGCCGGAAGACGGCCGTCCGATAAAGGTTGACTATCGCGAACATTCTGCCGGTGTTTCCAAACAAATGTCTCTGAAAGACGCCCTAAGCGAATATTCCGATCATCGTTTTTTGGTCAGTTGGCTGCTCAGCGGTGATAATTGGCGCTCTTATCCAGAGTTTTTGTTGCACCGTGTTACCGGTTTCGGACATCGCCTATCGCGGCAATCAGTGGCTGATGCAATGCGCCTTAAGGGGCTGTTTGCCAAACATTATGCAGTTCGCAGCCTTAAGCGTCAGACCAAAGCGCATCGCCGTCAAATCAGAAAATATTTGTGATGATTTTCACCTCCGACAGCTCAAACTCGATTGAGCTGTCTTTTTTTGCGGGTTGACAAAATTACCGCTATGTGCTAAATTCTCCCGCAAGTTATATTATTTACAAATTAAAATTAAAGAGTTATGGATACAACAAAAAACACGATTGCCGAAGGTATTAGGAATTACATTACCTCAGAGATGGCGTGGATATCCGAAGGAATTGAACAAATCAAGGATGAGGATATCCCACAGTTTATCTTGCAAAAGATGAATTTGCCGGAGTTGCACACCAAGGAGTATTGCATTGCCTATTATGACTTTATGTCTCACCACTTGAGCGATTTTTCCCAACTTAACCGTCGCACCAATCAAGAGCTAATTTATAGCACATTCAGGGATATTGAGCGCAGTTTGGGACAAATAGTTGCGCAAGAATATGGCCGCGAAGTGCTGGCTTGGCAGGTAAACCTTATGGCCAAACCATCGGATGAGCTGTTGGATGCAATGCTGTGCTTTGTTATTAAAAAGGGCGTTTGGTGCTTGAAAAACTATCCGAACGCTTGCAGCAGCGAGATGTTTAATCTTATGCCGTTTGACGGACATGATTTGATACTGCAACGCGAAAGCGGTAAGGAAATCGGCCTCCGCGATGCACTCGACAGATTCGCATCACACGATTGTTTGGTGCGCTGGTTGGCCAATAGTGCGAATTGGCGTCGCTGGCCGGATTTCTTATACGAGCGAATAACCGGCCCCCGTCATCGTATCTCACGCAGTGAATTGGCATCTCGTCTCGGTTTGCGCGGATTATTTGTAAAAACCCGTGTAGTAAAGCTGATACGTAAGGAAATGGAACAACAGGCTCTATTATTGCAATAGAGCCTGTTGGTGTATAATCTCCACAATTTTGCTCAAATGGGTCAGCTCGACTCCTGCCGCCTCTGCTTGCGGCAGCCATTCGCTCAGCGCAACAAAAGTCTGGCTTTTGGGGTGACCGATAGCAATGGCATAGCCGTTTTTGCGCGCCAGTTTTTCTGTCAGCCGCAGCTGCCCCAAAATATAATCTTTATCATTATTGTTGTCCAAAAACACGTTGCGAGCCGCGTGCGGCACTCCGATTTCGGCAGCCGCCTTATCTGCCATAGATTGTGCCGATGTTTTCGAATCCAAAAAGAACAGCTCGCTTTCTTTCAGCACTTCCATCACTGCCAGCATCCGTTCATAGTCTTGGGTCAGTTTGCTGCCCATATGATTGTTAACCCCGCGGATATTTTTCACTTTTTGCAGCATAATGCGCAAATTCGCCTGAATTTCATCCGCACTCATTTCGGTGGTCAACACATCGGGGGCATTATCCACCTTGCCAACAGCCTCCATCGGAGCGTGCAACATAATCTCGTGGCCGGCAGCAATCGATTTGTCAATTTGCTCATCCAGCTTCAACCCATAGGTCAAAAACGACGCGGTAATCGGATATTTCAGCGATGAGATATCTGCCGTGCGCTTGCGGTTTATCCCCATATCATCAATCACTATTGCTACCATCGGCTTGGCAAAATAGGGCGGTTTGCGCTCAGGAATTGCCGGCAGATTCGCTTTGGTTTTGGCCGTAAGTGCGGCCTCTTCGTGGTCAATAATATCGTCGGGCAATGTTTCCTCATACAAACGGTCAAATATATCTGCCACATCCGCGGAATTATCCGGCAAATCTGCCGTCTCGTCCAACGCGGCATACATTGCCTGCCGCATCATCTCAGTCTGTTGTTCCATCCGCTCATCATCAGCCGCCTCGCGGGCAATACTGCCATCGCCTTGGGGCTCAACATCCACCACTATTATATCATCTTCGGTCTCATCCGAGCTGCCGGCCGCGTTGAGGGCAGCCGCATTGTCTGCCGTCTCAGCAAAAAATGACCCGCGGTGGGTATCGAGGTGATAAGTGCCCATTTTTTCATAGATGGAGACATAAGTTTCATCCCCGCCACGCAAATCCTGATTTTCGACCGCATTAATATCATCATTTTGCCGCACATCCGAGCGAAAATGCGCCATTATCGCCAGCACCACCACGGCAGCCGCCAGCAAATAAGCGCATTTCAGCAAAATGAATTTCAGCTTGGCCGGAGATAGTTTGAGCAAACGGCTACTCTTTTCTTCTTAAGGTTGGGAAAGCAATCACATCACGGATGGTCTCAGCACCGGTGAGCAAAATCGCCAAACGATCCAGCCCCATTCCCATTCCGCAGGTGGGAGGAAATCCGTTTTCCAAAGCGCAGATAAAATCTTCATCCATCATCTGAGCTTCCGCATCGCCTTTTTCGCGGTCTTTGCCTTGCGCCTCAAAGCGTTCGCGCTGCTCCAAGGGGTTAGAAAGCTCTGAGTACGCGCATCCGACCTCCATTCCTGCAACATAAGCATCAAAATGCTCCACCAGCCGCGGATTGCTGCGATGAGTTTTGGCCAAAGGCGAAATATCGCGCGGCATATCCATCACCAAAATCGGCTGTATCAAATTGGGCTCAACTTTGGCATCAAACACCTCGGAAACCACCTTGCCCCACGAGATACACTCGCCGGCATCCACTCCGACCGACTTGGCCAAAGCAATTGCTTCTTCCAAGCTCTCGACACTCAAGAAATCAGCGCCGGTCGCCTCTTTAACCAGCTCAATCATCGACTTGCGGGCAAAGGGCTTGCTCAAATCAATTTCCGCCCCGTTAACCTTAATCGTCGTCGTGCCCAAAACTTTTTGCGCCGCATAGCGAATAAGATTGGGGATTAGTTCTGCCATATCATTATAATCGCCATAAGCCTGATAGGCCTCCACTGCAGTAAACTCGGGGTTATGTGATTTGTCGATACCTTCGTTGCGGAAATTCCGCCCGATTTCAAACACGCGGTCAAATCCGCCAACCACCAGCTTTTTCAGATACAATTCCGGAGCAATACGCAAATACAAATCCATATCCAGCGTGTTGTGGTGTGTAATAAACGGTTTGGCCGAAGCGCCGCCCATAATCGGATGCAGCATCGGGGTTTCCACCTCCAAAAAGCCGTTTTCTTCAAAATAGCGCCGCACAGCAGCAATAATCTCGCAGCGCTTGCGATAAATTTCTTTGCTTTCGTCGTTCATAATAAAATCGACATAGCGTTGACGATATCTGGCATCCACATCGGTCAGGCCGTGAAATTTCTCCGGCAGTGCCTGCAGAGACTTAGCAATAATGTCAAAATGCTCGGCCGCGATAGACAGCTCGCCGCGGGGGGTGCGCCGCACATATCCCGAAATCCCCACGATATCGCCGACATCCAAATCCTTCAGGCGCGCCAAATCATCTTCACCGAGATGATTTTTGTGGCAAAAAGCCTGAATTTTGCCGCTCATATCTTTCACATCAATAAACATCCCGCTGTTGCGCACCGCCATCGCCCGACCAGCAATTGTCACCCGATCGGCGGTGTCTTCACCTGCAGCCAAATCTTTGTATTTTTCCTGCAAATCGGCCGCCTTGGCATCCGGCTTAAAACAATAAGGATAAGGGTTGTAGCCTTTTTCTTGCAAATCGCGCAGCTTATTCAAGCGCGATTCGCGATGGATGTTAGTTTCATTGGACATTATTTTTTTCCCGTAAATATATTTTCAAACTTGCACCACTATAAACACAAGTTATTTTATTTTCAAACAAAAAATATCTTACCAAAGCAAATAACCATCCCCCTTGGGCCAGATATGCTGCCTATAGCCGGTGGTCAAACCGGCATTTTCGCTCGTTTGAGAGATCGGTTGCTTGTACTTAACAAAAAAAAGCACCCCTCAAGGATGCTATATTATTGGTCGGATTGACTGGACTTGAACCAGCGACCTCTTCGTCCCGAACGAAGCGTTCTACCAGGCTGAACTACAATCCGCCAACCAATCAACTTCGCCATTGATAACACATTTTTTTATATTATCAAGCAAAATTTTCAAAAAAATAACGATTATCCTCCTTTTTCTTCTTCTGTCCCCTCTCTAAAGGGAATGCCCTTATTGAGCTGCCTCTCCCCTCCTGCCCCCCCCCCCGAGCGGCTCCTCCTTTCCATGTCACCCCTTTTTTTCTTTATGCTATCCCCCTTTCTTTCCAGCACTGTCATCCCTTTTTCTGCGGTGCAAGCCGCAGAAAAATCAGGGGTCTCATCGTCCTCCGAGGAATGTCACCCCCGAGCCGCGTAGCGGCGAGTAAGGGGTCTCCTTGTCACAAGGACACTACGACCAACAGACCGCTCATCGCAGCGTCGGAGCTGAACGCTATAGATTGGTGACAGTAGTGCTGTGGCTTTTCCCTATACTGTCCCCTTTTCATTATGCTGTCACCCCTTTTTCTGTGACGGAAGTCACAGAAAAATAGGGGGTCTCACCGTCAAAGAACACTCGTTTTTTTTGCCAATTTCTCAGCTTTTTTGTCTAAAATATCTTTACTTAATCTTAATTTTATGTTATTATAATGCTAAATTGAGTGGAATTTTGTTTTTTTAAGGGTGAGATTATGGTCGAGATAACCTATCGCGATTTGGATGACGAAGGCCGCAAGGCTTATGATGATTGGTGCCGCATTCCTGATAATGCCGACAAATCACTGGAGACCTTTTTGAAACTTCCTGCAGGTAAAAAATTTGCTGACAAATATCTCTTATCTCATGGGATAACCCCGACCGGCGACGGTTTGCAGATTGAGCCCGAGCCCTTAGGTGTAATCCCCGATGCAGCCTTGGCCGAGCGAATTGACGGCTATTGTGATATCCAAGAGCAAAAACATACTATTGATTCTCTGGCTCGCGTTGATGCTGAATTTGCCGAAACCATATCGTGTTATGACAATTTTACCTCCGGCAAAAAGGTCGACCCCGAGGTGCGAGAACTCGCCTTTTATCTGGCGCAGTGCGAGGCGCGGATGCAGATGTTCCAGTCATCCGGCCGCGGCAATTATCCGGAGTTGCTCAAAGACAATATGAGCTCCATCACCTATGAGTTGATAGTCAATCAACTGGCATACGACCGCGGGTATAATTTCAGCGACCTTTCCGACAAAGCAAAACTCCGCATCAATGCTGAATATAGCGAGTTTATCCGCGATGTCGTCGCCGGCCGCCGCAAGCTCAAATTGTCGCCTGACGTGGTAACCCAGACAATGGCGGTGCACCATCAAGCTGTCGAAAGATACGGTGAGGAACTCCAACAGCAAACCCAGCGTCCGACACTGTTGCAACGTATCAAAAATTTTGATAGCCGAATGGGCAAGAAATACGGCAAAAAATGGCAGTGGGCCAAAAAAGGTGCTACGTTGTTGGCAACCGGTGCACTGGCTTATTTCGGCGGCACTGCGGTTGTGGCCGGTCTGGCAGCCTGGCGTACTTTTAAATTATTTAGGCAACATCGTCGCACCGCCCGTGCTAATGGTAAAACTCTGTGGCAACACCTTAAAGAGAAACCCGTTCGGATGGTCGAATTGGGGTTGTCAATCGGCACTACGCTGCTTGCCGGCGGCGTATCTTTAGGCCTTGAGCAACTGCTTATTCCCAAGATTGCAGTCTCCGGCGCCCGAGCCTTTAGCAACGAGGCCTTTTTTGACAATATGAAACAAGGCAAAAAAGGAAAAGCTCTGCTAGGTGCTGCCGCCAGTGGATTGCTCACTTTCGGCGCCTTGACTGCCCATACCGATACCGGCCACGAGCTTATGAGCAAGGTCACCGGTCCGGTGGGTGATTTCTTTGGCAATGTATTTGGCAAGGTAAAGTCTTTTTTTCACAAAGACCCTGAGCCAGTCGCCCCGTCCGAAACCTTGGACGAAACCCCGCAGCCCGAGCAGCCGTCTCCCGGCGGAAAAGGCCATCCCACTCATCGTCCGCGGGTGCAGCATACTTCCAAAACGGTCAAAATCACCCCGCCGCCATCTTATCAAAGCGACTATGACAAGCTGCTCAACACTCCGGAGAAAACCGGCGACATAAATTTTGCTAATCTTATGGATGACCATGGCGAGGTCAATGACACCGGTTTCAGCCGCTCTTCTTTAACCGGCGAGATGGACCGCGAGGGCAATGACATCACCCGTTCGCAAGTCATCAACGGGTTTAACAGCAACGACAGCGGCATTGAAAACATTACCCATGATGACGTTTATGATTCTATGGATACGCGCGATGTCCGGCTCAATCGGCATTATGGCGGCCCCGACCCTGATGAGCACTCAATAACTCACGAGATGCGCGCCAGAGATACCATGCATGGACATCCCTATGGACGCCATCCGTATGGTTATCGCCCCCGAGGTATGCGCTTCTTGGTGGATGATAATTATGATGAGCAAAGTATGAGCAATGTTATACCCACCGGTGGCTCATCATATGAATACGAGGTTGAGACCCCCGAGACCACCGCTCATGAGGTCACCGCACCCTCATCATTACCCAAAGGATATATGGTTAAAGACGATATTGACACAACTTATCTTTCGGGTCAAGAGGCCGATGTTTATGATGATTATCACAAATTGATTTATGATGACAATGGCAAACTTGTTACCGACGCCAAATATTATTCTATGGAGCAAAATGCACCATCGTCTTCCGCCAATTATTCAAACGAATCCGACTATTCCGCGGATAACGGACAAAATCAGCCGGCAGATAATTCCTATGACGAGACTTCGCCGGATTCTGATTATATTCCGCCCACCGGAGAGTTTGATGCCCGCGGCAATGCCATCGAAATTTATATGGACGAAAACAGCGGACAGTTCACTGCCGATGTGCACGATGTTGACGGCAATCTCACTGAGCATCGCGAGGGCGAGGTCTGGTATGATGCCTCTACCAACAAGGTCACCACCTACACCCGCTATGCCGGCACCGAAGACGGCTCCCAATTGGGCGAGTGTCAAGGCTCTGTTACCATCGTACAAGACAAAGACACCGGCCACATTATCACGCGGGAGGATGCTGATACTAATGGTCAGGTTTATGCCACCAGTCGCGATTTTGTCTATGATGACAATCATCAAATCACTTCCTACGAGACCTATCATCAATTGGGTGACACGCAAACCCACAATTTCACTTACGATGATAATGGCAACCCGATAGGCGAGAGCATCATTCACCGCGACGCTGACGGAACACAGCGGGCCGTGGAAAATTATAGCTATACCGAAGATGCCAACGGCAATGTTAACTTTGTTCACCACTATATCGCCGACGGGCATATTGTGCATGGCCAAGAGCTGTTTTACAGCGATGATGGTTTGGAACACCGCGTCAATTACGAATCCTGCAACAAAACCGAGGTCGTAAGCGACGATAATCACGCATTGTACGAGGTAAAAACCAATCAGGATGGCGATTGGTACAAAACCACTTTCATCTATGATGAACAGGGCAATCTCACCGGTTCTGACACTTTGTTTTATGACAAAGATGGCAACTTAACATTCCGCACCCTCAAACAAGGGGAAGATATCAGCTATTTTGACGGTCAAAATAGCCCGTTCATCTCCGAGGGCAACTCTGCCACGGATAATAACAACTCCGGCGATGCTGCCGAACACCAGCGCACCTCAACCCAGCCCCAGCAATCATCTTCCCATAACTCTTCATCTTCGGCCGAGGTTAAGGCACAATCTCAAGATAAATCATCATCTTCGCCGGATTCTTCAGCCGCCGAGGAAAAAGATACTCATACTCCCACCAAAGATGAAATTCATCGCAAGGCGCAGGATGTTTTTGAAAAAATGCTTGGTATCGGTGCTATCGCCTCATTAGGGCTTTTGCCTACCCAAGGCCGAAATGATAAACAGTCCAAATACATCAAAGAATGGAAAAAGGATAAAGCCAAATCAGCCAAAGGCGCACCTGCCACCCCCACCAAACGCTCCGTACAGCGCTAGTGCCTTTTCCATCTCGCGGTTTCCGCAATTATTCCGTCGTTGTTTCGTCAGGAGTTTCTTCGCTTATCGGAGTTTGCGGCTTGGTTTCGGTTATCGTCAGCTCACCGCCTTGTGAGCCGATAACAATATCCGCCTCAAACTTCGGTTCTTCGGCATTTGCGCTGCTCTCATCAACCGCATTGTCGTCTTCTTCTCCCTCCGAGGCAAAGTCAATCTCATCTTCCGAGGTCTCAAGCGTTGCTTCTTTGTTGGCAGGGAGGGCTTTTTCAGCCGCGGCTTCCGTCGTTGTCTCATCAGATGCCGCGTCGGTCATATCGGCAATATCGCCCACATTCACCTTCACCGGTTTCTGCCGCTGCATCGGCAGCTCATCGCGCATGGCAAGCTGTGCGGCATCCAGCAGAGCTGCCTTGTCCACCTTCCCGTTATAGCATTTCAGCAGCCAAATATCATAAATCGGATGTTCAACCGCACTCAAACTCGGCGACGAAGCAAACATCCACCCCTTAAAAATATTCACCGGATTATCCGAGGCATAATTGTCAACCACATCAACAAAAGCCGTGCTCTCCGGCGTCTCTTCCGGCGAACGGGTTACGCATTTGCGCACCAACACCGAAAAACTGCCATAATTGGCAATACCACCCACCGGAACATCCACCTCGGTAACTTGTCCCGTAATCTTGTCCATAGCCTGCATCCGCGCGATATTGGTATCCAAATCGTCGGCCTGGGCTTCGTAATGCCATCCGATTACGGCCGCCCCCAAGGTAACAGCAACAACAGCTCTGATTTTATTCATCGCCGGTTACCATAAACACTACTTCGCTCACCAAGTCTTCAATTGTCTTAAAATCCTTGGTATTGACCAAGCGATCGCCGTCTGCCAAAATCTCTTTGTCATGACCGGGGTCAATTTTGATAAATTTGTCACCCATCAACCCATCGGAGACAATCGCCGCCACACTGTCTTTCGGCAGCTTGATATTCGAAGCAATACTCATCACTACCTTGGCGGTATAATCTTCCTCATCGAGCTTTTGGCTGACCACGGTTCCGATTTTGATACCGTTAATCCGCACATCCGAGCCGACATTCAACCCGCCGACTTTCAAAAATGTGGCATTCACATTATATCCCTTAACCACCTGCAAATCCGATACCGAATAGGCAAAATAGCAAAACACTGCCACCAAAGCCAAAACCAAAACACCCATAATGGTCTCAACCGGCCGCTTAAAAGTAAAAAAATCAATCCTGCTCATTTTCAATGTTCTCCTTATTGTTGTCTTTTTTTGCTTGGCGCTTAGCTTTTCCGATGCCGATAATACGCTCAATCAATTCTTCCAAAACCATCGCATCCTGAGTATAGGCAAACTCATCTCCGGCCTCCAGCATATCCTCAGCTCCTCCCGGCTCAATCTCAATATACTTTTTGCCCATAATCCCGAAACTCACAATCGCCGCCGAACTGTCATCGGGCAGCTTTATTTCTTCTTTGATTTCCATTTTCAAAACCGCCTTAAACCCCTCATCGAGCTTGGCATCGGTCACGCGCCCCACATCGATTCCCGACAGTCTGACCGCATCTCCGACCTGCAAGCCGTCGGTTCGGTTGAATCTGGCATACAAATCATAATATCGGCCGCCTTCTTTGGGGGCGATTTCGCTGCGTGAAAACAGCACAATCAAAAATATCAAAAAGATTATTCCCAAAACCGCCAATCCCATTTTCAGGTTTTTGGTCTCATCTTTGGTGTATAGCTCAATTATCTTCATCTTGCAAAATTTTCCACTGCTGAATATTTAATAGAAACACTAACTGTATAAAACAAAATATTTCTTTTGTCATCAAAGATTTTGAAAAATAAAAATAATTGTTAAAATTTAAAATATCTGTGTTATCATAAACCATAATTTGCCAACCACGCATCGGAGAAAAACTTTTTATGTTGATTGTAAAAGATTTGAGCAAATCTTTCGGCCGTATTGAGGTTTTGCATAAATTGTCGTTCAGCCTGCCATCCGGCGAAATTACCGCGCTCTTAGGGCCCAACGGCGCCGGCAAAACCACTCTGATGCGTTCGATTATCGGCTATTATGATACATTTTCCGGCCAAGTGAGTTATGGCGATACCGATCTGGCGGATTCGCGTTCGGCTTTTGCCGCGCATATTGCCTATGTTCCGGAATCCGGCGGCCTCTATCCCGAAATGACGGTTGCAGAATATCTGCGCTTTATGGCCGACCTCAAGCATCTGTCATCATCCGAATTTGCTTTGCGGAGCGATATGCTTGCTGCCGCGCTTGAGCTCAATTCCGTATTAATGCAAAAATGCGAAACCTTATCCAAGGGTTATTCCCGCCGCACTGCGATTGCCGGTGCGCTCATCGGACATCCCGATGTATTGATTTTGGACGAGCCTTGCGAAGGGCTCGATTTGCAACAAAAAATCAATCTGCGAGCCTTCCTCAAAGACTATGGCCGCAGCTGCGCCATTTTGCTTTCCACCCACATTATGGAAGATGTCGAAGCCTTGGCGCAAAGGGTTTTGCTGATAAACAAAGGCGAGTTGGTGTGCGATTCGCCCTTGGCGGATTTCAAACGCCGTTTCCAAAGCAACAACATCGAAGACGCCTTCTGCGCCGTAATCAAACAGTTGGGATAAGACAAATGCTGCACGATACTCTGATATGTTTTTGTAAGGACTTTCGGTTTTATTTTTCCTCTCGTCTGATGTATCTGTTGTTGGCCGCTTATATGCTTTTGTTATCGGCCATGTGTTTTTTCTCACCTGATTTTTATGCCAAAACCGAAGCCGATTTGCTAACCTTCTTTATGTATCAGCCGGTGGTGCTGGCGATTATAACTCCGGCGCTTACCATGCGCTCTTTTGCCGACGAGGCGCGCAATCGCACTTTGGAGATAATTTTGAGCCAACCGATAAGCCGTCTCAGCGTAGTGCTGGCCAAGTTTTTGGCCTCGTGGAGTGTATGTATCATAATGCTGGCATCTTCCGCGCTGATTTGGGCGGTGTTGGCCGCGCTCACCGACCTGAACAACCAAATGATTTTGTTCAGTTATCTTGCCGCGGTTTTGATGAGTGCGTCTTTGTGTGCTCTATCATTGTTTGCCGCAGTTTTTTCCTATAGTTTTGTGGCCTCGTTTATTTTGGGCGTGCTTTTCTGCGCGATGTTGCTCAATATCAATTTCGGCTTTGTCTCATCACTGTTTTCTCAAGACAGCCTGTTAGCGATGAAATTGGCACGGTCTTTCAGTTTTATGCGCCAATATACCGCAATGGTTTCCGGTCAAATCAGTCTTTCGGCTTGCCTTTATTTCATATCTTTGAGTGCGGCATTTGTCTTTTTGACCTATGCTGTTTTGGAATATAAAAGGAGGTAGGTTTATGCGTTTTTGCAAAAGCATCTCATCCAAACTCAACCTTGGCATTCTTATCGGCGGCACCTTGTTGTTGTTAATATCTTTCAATATGCTGAGCGGATTATTCTTAAGCGGCTTGGTTTTTGATACCACACCGGACAAGCGGTTCAGTTTGAGCGCTGCCACACGCGATTTTCTCAATCGCAACACTATGCCGCTCAATATCCGGCTCTATGTTTCGCAAAACATCAAAAAACACAGTTCGGGCTACGGCGCATTGGCCGATTATCTCAACCGCTTGTTTGCCGAGTATGCTGCCGCCGGTCACGGTCTCTTAAGGTTTAATGCCATTGAGGTTGCACCGTTTTCCTCATCCGAGGCCGAGGCCAAAGCAGCCGGTTTAACCACTGTCAAAACCGCCGACACCGAGCGCGAGCTCATCTTGGGCAGTGTGATTACCGATGGCCTTGGCCGCAGCATCACCATACCGGAGTTTGACCTCAAGCGGCTTGATGTTATGGAAGATGACCTGACCCGACGTTTGTCGATTCTTAACTCTGCTAAATTGCCGCTTTTAGGGGTTATTTCTCCTGAGTTCAACATCGCCTCCCAAGACAGCATTCTCAATCTGGATAACGATTGGCCCTTCATCCGTCGGCTCAAAAACGACGGCTTCCGCGTTCTGCCGATGCGCGCCGATGCACCTTCCATTCCCGAAGATGTTGATGTCCTTTTGTTGTTCTATCCCCAGCATATGTCACCGCTGTCGCTTTATGCCATTGAGCAATATCTGCTCTCCGGCGGCAATGTTATGGTGATGATGGATGCCTTTTTCTCACCGCAGTTCGACCGTGCGGCATCCTTTGAGCCGTCACGCAGCGCGATGGATGGTTTTTTATCTCATCACGGCATCACCTATTATGAAGATGTCTTGGTTGCCGACGGCACGCACCATCGCGATTTCACTTTTGAAGGACATCTGCAGCCTAACCCATTTTATCCCGAGGTTGTGCCGGAAAATATGGAAAATCATCCGATAATGCGCGGCATTCATCGCTTGTGGTTGCAAAATTCCTCTATTTTTACCTATCAGGCGCAGAACCCCGATTTGTCGCTCACCTTGCTGTTTACCACCGGCAAACAAAGCGCGGTCTCTCCGGTATCATCGGTGTTTAACCGTGACTTTGCCCAACTTAAGCATAGTCTGCATTATCAAAATCAGCCTATGCCGTTGGCTGTCTTGCTGGAGGGCAGGTTTAAGCCTTTTTATACCATGCCGCCGATTACCGATGCGGCATATCTCTCGCAGATGCCCCTGTTCAAAACTGAAGCCGCTGCTTCCGGCCGCTTGCTGTTGGTGGGCGACAGCGATATGGCGCTTTCTTCTCTTTGGCTTGGCGATTACACATCCTCCGGCGAGTTTTATTCTTCGGACAATATGCTGTTTATCCGCAATGCTTTGGACTATTTATCCTCCGACAGCCTCACCTCGGTAGGGCGCAAAGCCTATAACACGCCGGCGCAACCTTTGCAAGATGTTATCAGCGAAATGGCCGCCAAACATTTTGCCGCCCGCCGCACTCAATTACTCGGCGATTTGGCCGACCGCCGTGCTGCAATTGCCGAGCTTCGGCGCAAACATCTCTCTGATGATCTCAAATTACCGGTCAAACTGCAACAACGCCAGCACAATTTGCAAAAAGAAATTGACCATTTGGAATATTCTTTGCAAAAAATCACCTACCGGACCGAAGAATTTTACAATAACCTGTTGACATTTTTCACCATAGCGCTGATGATAATACCGACCTTGTCGGCTTTGGGGGTAGTTGCTGTCGGTTACTTTTGTTTTCGCCGCTTGCGTCAAAGACAATTAAATAAAGGAAAAAAATAATGTCCAAAACTGCCAAAAAACTTCTCATTATAGCCATAACCGCACTTTTGGCCGTGGTTGCGGTGCTGGCTTTTCTTCGTTTTCGCTCCGAAGGGCGCCTGCAGGGGCGTTTGGTTTTTGCCCGCACTTATGATGCCGGCGAAAAAATCGACAACATTGTAATTACCAGCAACGTCGGCTCAATCCGCCTGCGTCAAACTGACGGCTATTGGACATTGCCTGATTATGGCGGATATTATGCCGATTTCCGGATCATCAGTCGCTTTTTGGACACACTCAATTCCAGCACCTATGCCGTTCCGATGCCCTACAGCGACGAGCTTTATGCCAAGGCTCATCTGCACAGTCCGCTTCAAGAAAAGCAAAACAGCGGTATTTTGTTGCAAACTTATGCCGGCGAGGAGCTGGTTGACGCAGTTGTTATTGGCATTAATGATGAGCGGAACCGCTATTTCTTTGCCTCATCGCCGGACAGCCGCCGTATTTGGCTGGTCAACGGCGATTATGACATTCCTTATTTGACATCCGAGTGGTTGCCGCACCCGATTGTGGATATTCCCTCCTCGGCCATTGAGATGATAAACATCGACGGTCAGGTAGTGGGACGCAGTTTGTCAATCGAGGAGTTTCGCGACCGTTTGGGTGTCGGGGTCAATGTTGATATGCTCACCGGCATTTTATCCTCGTTGGATGTCGATGCCGTAATGAGCCGTCAGCTTTTTGACGAGCAATACCCCGATATTTCCGTCAGTCGTATTTATGACATTACCACTTTTTATGGTCTGATGTTTCATTTTAATTTGTACGAGCCGCAGAAAAACCGGCTTTGGGTCAGCATAAAATTATTGAGCGACACCCTACCCAAAACAGCAGTCAGTGATTATATCAAAGACAATTCTTTTTTGTATGAGGATTGGTATTTCAGTATATCTCCTTTGCAGAGAGATTTTTTGCTCAACTACAAACTGATGTAATGTAAAGAGAGGGTTTAATGCCCGAACTTGGTTTTGTTTCGCCGGATTTTATCGTTGATAAATCCGATGATGCGATTGTCGCCGTGTCTTCATCCGGTCAAGTGCTTTATCGCAATCGCAAGGCCGAGCTTGCCTTTGCGCTTTTTGATGCGCGCAGCTCGTTGTTTGCGGCTTTGCCTGAGCCGCAGCGGTGTCTGCTGCGTCAAAATATTGACATTTCTTTTTATCAGCAGATGGATTTGGATTTTTACCTGCCGTATAATCGGCGTTTTTATCTGGTCAGCAGCTATGCCGGCGCCGCGGCGGTGTGGCTGGTGTTTCGCGACATTACCGAAATTCGCCGACTTTCCCGCCGCTTAAATATGAACCGGCTTCAAGAGCGCTTGACCGAGGAGTTTGCCGATATCGGCTATTGGCAACTTGATGTTTCCGCTCGTCGTTTTTATTGGTCGGATGGAATGTATCGCCTGTTGTGTCTGCCGGCAAACATCTCGTCCTATCGCGGCAATATTTTGCGCCGTTATATCCACCCCGCCGACATTTCTCTTTATAAGCAAAAGATTAAAGAACTGCTTTCCGGTCGCCGTAAGGTCGAGGGGGTTATACGCCTGATGGGAGATAAGCAAACCTGCCGCCATTGTGTTTTCAAAGCTATCCGCACGCTTGTCAACGGCCGCGATACTATTGCCGGCATCATCCAAAACATCGAGCCGCAGCATTGCTCGGGTGGAGCGATGGTGGCGGCAGCCGGTTTGGCGCACGATATCAAGCACCATCTGCAAGCCGTAAATTTGTTGGTCGAGCATTTGCCCGCATCGTTATCAGATGGTGCAGTTTCACCGGTTGCCGAATTGTCGCCTCAAGAAGCCATCTTGTCACACACCCGACAAATTATCTCCCAAATTGACGATTGGGCTTATTTTGTAGAACTTGAACAAGGCTGTACTCCGCTGAAAAAAGAGATTATCGATTTGCCGAAATTTTTGCACGCGGTTTGTGCCGAATATCAAATATTGGCAGCCGCGGCGGGGCGAAAAATTATCTGTCGTCCGGCCTTGGCGCATATCCAAGGCGACCCGCGTGTTTTGGGCCGCATCCTCCGCAACCTGCTCAACAATGCTCTCCATTATGCCAAAACCCGCATTATTTTGGGCAACGATTCCGAGCATATATGGATAATTGACGATGGTTGCGGTATAACCCCTGATATACAAGACCGCATTTTTTCTGCCTTTGCCCGTTCTTCCGCCTCATCCGGTTTGGGGCTTGGTTTGGCGGTGGTCAAAAAATTGTGCGACTTATCCGGTTTTGCTCTGCGCCTCAAATCACACCGGTCGCGCTACACTATTTTCAAGTTGCGTTTTGCGCCTCATCTGATATCTTCACAAAAAAACTTGCAATAGCTCGTGCTCTGCGCTAACATCGGCGCGATACAAATAAGAAAAGAGTGTGAAATGTCCAAATTGGTTGCCAAATTAAAGCAAAACGATTTTTATAATTATTATCAAAAAATGTGGAAATACATCCGGCCTTATTGGGGCAGGGCGTTGATAGCTTTGCTGATATCGGTGCCAATAGGGGCTTTTGATGCGGTTATAGCTTGGGCGCTCAAGCCTTATATGGATGTGGTGATGATTGAAAAAAGTGCGCAAACCGCCGCCTATATTCCGCTTCTGATTATCGGGTTTACTTTGTTGCAAAGCGCATTCAACTATATTGCCACCTATCTCAATGCTTGGGTCGGCGAAAAAGTATCAATGGGGCTCAAATTGGATATGTACAAAAAGTTGTTGCATTGCAGCGCCTCCTTTTTTGATAATCACAATTCCGGCGATATTTTGATGCGTTTCAGCTCGGATGTCGATTCCAGCTGTTCCGGCTTACTCTCCAATCTCAAGGCTTTCACCAGTCGCCTGTTTTCCAGCCTTTCGCTGATAGGCGTGTTGATATACAACTCTTGGCAGTTGGCGATTGTTGCCATTATCGTGCTGTTTGGCGCCTTCTATCCCCTGACCAAGGTTAAGAAAAAAATCAAGCCGTTGCTCACCCAGTCAATGTTTGCCGGCTCTTCGCTGATGACCCAGTATAACGAAACATTCAAGGGCAACCGCATCATCGCTTCGTACAATTTATATCGCCGGCAGGTCAAAAAATTTGCCGATACCCAGCGCTATTGCTTCAAGCTCGGCATCAAAAAAACGCAGCGCACCGGCTTGGTCTCGCCGATGATGCATTTTGTGGTGTCGCTGGGGGTTGCGGCGGTCATCTGGTGGGGCAGCATTCTGATTGTCAATCACAGCATCACCCCCGGCAATTTTGTCTCGTTTATCGCCGCGCTGATAATGCTCTACACGCCGATTAAGGGCATCGGCAGCAATTTCAACTCGGTGCAGGCGGCAATTATCGCGATGGAGCGCGTATTTGAGCTTATGGAGCGCAAGCCCGAAATTACCGGCAAACGTTCGGCCGCACAGCTCAAGGGGATTAAGTCGGATATTGAGTACAAAGATGTAAGTTTTGCTTATATTGAGGGCAAACCGGTGTTAGACAACGTCAGCCTCAAAATCGACAAGGGGCAAACCATAGCCTTTGTCGGCAACTCCGGCGGCGGCAAAACCACATTTGTCAATCTTTTGCCGCGTTTTTATGATGTTTCTTCCGGCTCGGTTGCCATCGATGGTGTTGACATCCGCGATTATGACCTCGACAGCCTGCGGGCGCAAATTGCGATTGTATTTCAGGACAATTTTTTGTTTTCCGGCACCATCCGCGACAACATTATGCTAGGCAAGGAGGATGCTACTCCTGCCGAATTGTCTGCCGCCGTCAAAAATGCCTGCCTTGACGAGTTTATCTCCTCGCTTGATAAGGGTTTGGACACCCAAATCGGCGAGCAGGGCGCCTTGCTCTCGGGCGGGCAAAAACAGCGTATTGCCATTGCCCGCGCCTTTATCAAAAATGCACCGATTGTCATTTTGGACGAAGCTACCTCGGCGCTCGACAACAAATCGGAGGCAGTGGTGCAGCAGGCGGTTGACAATCTGATGAAAGACCGCACGGTGTTTATTATTGCCCATAGACTGTCAACCGTGAAAAATGCCGACAAAATCGTGGTCATCAACCAAGGACGCATTGTCGAACAGGGCACTCATCAGAGCCTCATCGCCGATCCGAATTCCATTTACAATTCACTTTATCAAACGCAACTGAAATGAGGGAAATTTATGACTGAAATCAATAAAACTCTCCAAGATTTGGATGCTGCAATTAAGCGGGTGAAAGCCGCGCAGCTCAAGTTCAAAACCTTTTCGCAAGATAAGGTCAACGCCATTTTTCACGCCGCCGCGGCAGCAGCAGCTCAAGAGCGTATTCCTTTGGCCAAAATGGCAGCGTCCGAAACACGTATGGGTGTGGTCGAGGACAAGGTGATAAAAAATCACTTTGCCGCCGAATATATTTATAACAAATATAAAGATGCCAAAACCTGCGGTATTATCAGCTCCGATGCGGCCAACGGCACCAAGATTGTGGCCGAACCTTTAGGGGTTATCGCCGGTATTGTCCCGACCACCAACCCTACCTCAACCGTTATCTTCAAGGCGCTCATCTGCCTCAAGACCCGCAACGGCATCATTTTTTCGCCGCATCCCCGCGCCAAGCAGTCCACCATTGCCGCTGCACGGATTATCGCGGAGGCCGCGGTAAAGGCCGGCGCGCCGGAAGGTATTATCGGCTGGATAGACGAGCCATCGTTGGAGCAAACTAATTTTCTCATCACGCACCCCGATGTTGATTGTATCTTGGCCACCGGTGGCCCCGGAATGGTCAAAGCAGCCTATTCTTCAGGCAAACCGGCTTTGGGAGTTGGCGCCGGCAACACGCCTGCCATCATTGATGAAACGGCGGATATTGCCATGGCCGTGTCCTATATCCTGATGTCCAAAACCTTTGACAACGGGATGATTTGCGCCTCAGAGCAATCGGTAGTAGCAGTCGAGGATGTTTATGACGAGGTCAGAGCTCAGTTTGTTCAAAAAGGGGCTTATTTGCTCAAACCGGCCGAGAGTAAAAAACTTGCCGCCGTTTTGATGACCTCCAAAGGGGTAAATCCGCTGATAGTCGGGCAACCGGCTGTCAAAATTGCCGAAATGGCCGGCTTAAAAGTCCCCGCGGATACCAAGATTTTGCTCTCGGAGCAAAAACTCATCAGCCGCGACAATCCCTATTCTTTGGAAAAACTTTCACCGGTTCTCACCTTGTACAAAGCCGCGGATTATAAAGAGGCGGTTGATTATGCGCTCAAGTTGGTGTCGCTGGGTGGTTTGGGGCACACCTCGGTGCTTTATACCGACCCGCGTACGCAAGAGCGAATAGACTATTTCGCCAATTTGTTGCCCACAGGGCGCATTTTGGTCAACCAGCCGTCATCTCAAGGCGGAATAGGCGATTTGTTCAACTTCCGTCTGGAGCCGTCGCTCACCCTCGGATGCGGTTCATGGGGTGGCAATTCGGTCAGCGAAAACGTTGGCGTCAAACATTTGTTAAATTATAAAACTGTTGCCGAGAGGAGAGAGAATATGTTGTGGTTCAGAGTTCCGCCCAAAATTTATTTTAAGCGCGGTGCCGTGGATGTGGCCTTGCGTGAGTTGGCCGGAAAAAAGCGTGCCTTTATTGTTACCGACAAATTTTTGTTTGACAGCGGCACAGTCAACGCCGTTTCCAACATATTGGAAGAGATGGATATCGAGTATCAGATTTTCTTTGATGTGAAATCCGACCCTTGTGTTTCGACCATCAATGAGGCGCTTCGAGCCATCAAGGTCTTCAAGCCGGATGTGTTTATAGCCTTTGGCGGCGGCTCGCCGATGGATGCGGCCAAAATTATGCAGCTCAAATACGAGCATCCCGAGATTGAATTCAGCGACATAGCCTTGCGGTTTATGGACATTCGCAAGCGCATATGTTCGATTCCGCCGATGCAAAAATCGATGATGGTAGCTATTCCCACCACTTCGGGCACCGGCTCGGAGGTAACACCTTTTGCGGTTATAACCGATGACGACAGCGGGGTAAAATATGCCCTTGCCGACTATGCGCTCACGCCGGATATGGCCATTATTGATGCTAACTTTGTCGATAATATGCCCCAAGGCCTGACCTCGGCAGGCGGCATTGATGCCTTGGTCCACGCGATTGAGGCCTATGTTTCGGTTATGGCCACCAATTTCACCAATTCTACGGCCTTGGAAGCTGCCAAACAGGTGTTCAAATATCTGCCGCGCTCTTATCATAATGGAGCCGCTGATCCTTTGGCCCGCGAGAAAATGCACCACGCCGCCACCATTGCCGGTATGGCCTTTGCCAATTCGTTTTTGGGATTGTGTCATTCTATGGCGCACAAGTTGGGTGCGGCGTTTCATATTGCCCACGGGGTGGCCAATGCCTTGTTGATTTCGCAGATTATCAAGTATAATGCCGATGAGACCAAACACAAACAGACCATTTTTTCGCAGTATCGTTTTCCCGAGGCAAAAAAGCGCTATGGGCAGATTGCCGATAATTTGGGCTTAAAGGGCAAAACCGACGATGAGAAGGTTAGGTCGTTGATATCCGCGATAGAAGATTTGAAAAAGGACATTGACATTCCTTCATCCATCAAGGCCTATGGTATCAGCAAAAAAGATTTCACCGCCAAGTTGGATTGGTTGGTCGAAAACGCCTTTGATGACCAGTGCACCGGAGCCAACCCCAGCTATCCGTTGATGGAAGACATCCGGCAGATTTATCTGGATGCCTTCGAGGGTAAAATATAAGGCAATAAGAGAAAGGGAGATAGGTTTTTTTACCCATCTCCCTTTTTTCTTTATCATGTCCTTCTTCTTCCTCTTCTTCTT
>JAFUEX010000013.1 GCA_017470165.1 Alphaproteobacteria bacterium | reverse complement strand
TTTTTGTTGTTTTATTTCTGTCATTCCTTTTTTCATTATGCTGTCACCGATCTATAGCGTCCAGCTCCGACGCTGCGATGAGCGGTCTCATCGTCATAGTGTCATTGTTGTCGGGAGACCCCTTACTCGCGGCGAATAGCCCGACGCCTTTTGGTTACTTTTGGGCGTACAAAAGTAACGTAAAAAAAATAAGGGTTAGCCAGCCCGCGGCTGTTTGTGCGTACAAAAGTAACGTAAAAAGAAACGTTTTTTATGACGATGAGATGCCTTATTCGCGGACTAAAGTCCGCTCGAGGGTGACATTCCTGTAGTTTTTTTTCATTATGCTGTCACCCCTTTTTCTGCGACACCCGTCACTGAAAAATAAGGGGTCTCAAGACCATTAGGCACTACGACCAACAGACCACTTATTCGTACCTTACGACACTCAGCGATGACATTCCTTGGAGGGGAGAAAAAAGGAGTGGAGACAAGAGAGGGGCGGTGCAAAATGAGTGAGCTTTCTTGCATTGTCTTTAGCAAATAGTTAAACATTATGTGTTACAATCTGCCATACAACATCTTGAGGAGTCTGTTTCAAATGAGTGATAAGATTTTGAATTTTCGGGTCAACTACAAAGGATTGAAAATTTTTGATGAGTTTAACATTAACACTCCCCGATTCCCGATAGTGTTGTCTTCACCGCACGCCGGAGAGGTTTTTCCGCCGGAGTTTTTGGCTAATTCAGCCTTAAGCCTGCCGGATTTGCGCTCCTCGCACGATTGTTATGTAACCGAATTGATAAAACCAGCATCTGATGCGGGTATGCCGTTGATTTCGATGAATATTTCACGCACCTTTGTTGATGTAAACCGCGATAAAATCGAACTTGATGATGCAATGTTTTATAACGCACCGCCGCGCAACGGTATCAATTCGCGTCGTTGCCGCGTGGGGCTCGGGGTGTTGCATCGCGTGGTTTATCCCAATCAAAACATTTATGCCGGCCTGTTGGACTATAACGAAGCATTGGAGCGCATCAAAAAGATTTATGATGTTTATCACCATAGGCTCACTCAGTTGGTTGAAAAATGCGTGCGGCAATTCGGGGTTTGCTATATTATTGATTGTCACTCCATGCCCTCGATGATTTGCAACATAATGAACGAGGCTAAGCCGTTGGATTTTTGTATTTGCAATTTGTTTGACGAAAGTTGTCCGTCGGAAGTTTCCGCTTATTTGCGCACTCAATTGGAGCGTCAACAATATCGTGTCGAGTGCAATCGGCCTTATTCCGGTGCTTATATCACCTTTAATTATTGTCAGCCGCGGCGCAAAATCTACACCTTGCAGCTTGAGGTTAATCGCCAGCTTTATATGAACGAAAAAACTTATGATAAAAATGCCGATTTTCAAGACATTAGTACATATGTGAGCGAGACTTTGACCAACTTGGGGCATTTTTTGCTGGATTTAAAAAAATAAATATGTTATAAGCCACTCTTATATTTTTAACGACTCGTTAATACTTATTAGCATGGCGTTAAGGTTTTCCTTTTGGTGTATAAAGGAAAACGGTTTGTTTAACTTAACCTTGGATCTATGTGATTGACATTGATAAAAGCCGTTAAGCAAGTTGAAATTGGCATAAATGTTGCATAAGGGATGCTTGTGGCAGATTCAGGGGAACAGAGGGATGCGACTTATCGTATCAAATTTTTTAATGTTTTTGTTATTTTTGCTGATGTTTAGTCAGCCGGTAGAGGCTTCGGACTATCCTAAATATGTCAGTGATGCCGAAGTGTGCACTGTAGCCGCGCAGCAGTATGAAGACAAATTCCAAATTAAAAAACATCTTCTAAAAACAATTACTAACGTCGAAACCGGACGTTGGGATAAGACCAAACAGAAAATGACTGCTTGGCCGTGGACGGTTAATGCTGAAGGCAAAGGTTACTTTTATAACAGTAAGCGCGAGGCGATTGCCGCAGTAAAGCGGATGCAGGCCGAGGGCATCAAGAGTATTGATGTCGGATGTATGCAGATTAATTTGGTGTATCATCCCAATGCTTTCAAAAACCTTGAAGAGGCGTTTAATCCTTACAAAAATATGGAATACGGCGCCAAATTTGTTAAACAGCTTTATGTTCAAAAAGGACGCGACTGGAATAAGGCCGCCGCGGCCTATCATTCGAGTTTGCCCGAGCGGGCGAGTGTGTACGCGCAAAAACTTTCCAAAGTTTATCGCGACATTGTACAGGTCGGAGTTACGGCGAAACCTGTTAATAAACCCGTCGCTCGCATAAAAAAACTTGAAAACAGCCGACATTTTGCTAAAAATAAAGACGAGCTTAAGACCAAACTTACGGTATCGGCTAATGCTTGGCGTGAGGCCAAGTTGGCAGAATACCATTTGCGAAAGGCTCAACGTCTTTAATTTATAGTTTTTTTTAAGGCTTAAACCTTATGCTTGACACAGGTTTGTACTGGCGTCCTTTGGGCGGCAATAATATTGATCAGATTAGCGGACATTGCTACCAGTATACTTGTGTCGAGCGCAGAGGCGGGCGCTTATGCCGCAATTCAATTATCGTCGATTTGGGAAAATTTGATAATTTCGGTGCGTTGGGGGTAAAAGATGCCATCGCTGCCGTGCCGGATATTCGTGCGATTTTAACGGATAAGCAATTGGGGCTGCGCGGTATATTTTTAACCCATTCGCATCCGGACCATCTTAACGGTATTTTTCATTATCTGCGTGCCGGTTATAAGTTGCCGACCCTTTATGGCGGCGCCTATACCAAAATTGTGCTGGATGATATGTATGATTACTATGGCATCAAGCCGCGCTTGCGTCCGCGCTATGTGGTAATCACGGCCGGAGACCGGTTTGCCTTTGACGGGCTTAATATTGAGGTTGTCAGCGCCTCGCATACTTGTTTTGATGCTTTTGGTTTTATTATCTCCAAAAGGGGAGTTACGGTTTATCACTCCGGTGATATGAAACTTGATAATACCACATTTTTTAAGAAGCCGACAGATGTTAAGCGTTTGCAGGCTTTGTCCGGACGTATTAATTATGCCGTGGCCGATTTTTGTGAAATCGACCAAGACGGTATCTCGTATCGGGAGCGCGACGTTTACAAAACCTTTATCGACCTGATAAAAAAATCACGCAAACACAAGGTTTATCTAACCGTTTATCCCACCCATGTCGAGATGTATATTATTGCCTTTTTAGTAGCCTTAAAGCTGCGTAAAAATGTAGTTTTTCACGGGGATGCCGAGTTTTATGACTATCTTAAAACCCTGCGCCGCTACGGCATTGATTTTCAAAATTTGGCGCTCTCTCGCATTAAAGTTTTTTACCAGATACCCGAAGATATCTCCGAGTTGGGCAATGAGTTTGTCATCATCGGCTCTTATCGGCGGCTGGATGACAAATATTTTGTGCGTCCTAAAGATTCGATAGCTTTTATCACGGCGCGCTATCATTTTGCGCAGTTCAAAAAACAGGCCGAAAACTTAAAAATCCAAACCGTTACTTTGAATGATTACCCGTTGTTGCGCGGCTCCGGCCATGCATTTATGGGTGATTGGGAAATTTTGCGCGAGCTTTTCCCTAAGGTTGTGTTTATTCCCACGCACTGCCCTGATTTTGTGCTGAGCAGTTTTTGTGAGTTGGGACATTTAGCCGGTTTCAGACTGATTAATCCCTTGCCGCATAACAATATGCTGTATCGGTTGCGCGCGGATAATTGGACGGTGATAGAGCAGCAGCCGGCCCTGTGGATGGTAGCTTCAACTGACAAAAAATTTACCGCTGTGCCGCAGTGCCCGACTGCCGGCAAGGGTGGCATCAAGCGCACCTACAGTCGGCGCCGCGTGGTGCAGAAATTTAAGATTTTGGAGTATAAATTGGAGAAAAATCATGGAGGATAGAAAATTGTCGGCGGTTTACGGTATTCGCTCTTATGAGGGCGACCCGCAAGGTAATTTGCGGCCGGTAACTTTGATGAATATTCTTCAGGAAGTGGCGGTTGTGGATGCCGCGCAGCGCGGATTCGGAATGCAATTTTGCCTGCAACATAATATGACTTGGGTGAGCAGCGATTATGTTATTGAGATAAAACGGATGCCGCGCGTAAACGAAAATATACGGGTGGTCACTTGGCCTTCGGCCGAGGATAAATTTTCGGCTTGCCGTGATTTTTGTATTTATGATGCTTTTGAGAGCCCAATTGTCTCGGCCTCAAGCCGGTGGTTGCTGATTAGTTTGGATAAAAGACGGCCGCAGCCCATTGCCGGACGTTTGGGCGAAAATTATTTGCTGTCCGAACGCGCGCTGGTCACTGATTTTCCCAAAATACCCGAGGTGCAGGATGATGCCGCAGCCTATGATTTTAGGGTCAGATTCGACGATATTGATGTTAATCGGCACATTAATAACGCGGTTTATATCTTGTGGGCAAGCGAAGCTGTAACGGCCGATTGGCGGCAGCATCACGAGCCTTGCCGTATTGAGGTAAACTTTCGCAAGGAAGGATTTTTGGGCGAAGACATTAAGGTGCTCACCACAATGGATGGCGACCGCTCCATCAGCAGTATCAGGGCACAAGGTGTTCAAGCGCGTGAGCTGGCGCGGGTGGTAATTACTTGGCGGGTGCTATGACAGAATATGACCATAATTTTTTGCTGAACCGCAAAGTCAAGATTTATCAGCCTTGTGGGATGTATCACGCCTCAACTGATGCGGTGTGGTTGGCCGCATCGGTAAACAGGGTCAGAAAAGGCGACCGCATTTTGGATGTTGGCTCCGGCACCGGTGCTGTTTCTTTGTGTTTGGCGCATCGTCTGCAAGACAAGGATGTAAAAATCACCGGAGTGGATATTCAGCCCGATTTGGTGAGGGCCGCTAATTTGAGCGCCGAGGCTAATAATTTTTCCGAGGTGAGCTTTGCTTGTATCGATGTTTTGCATGAGCGCTATGCACACTGCTCGTTCAATCACGTGGTAACCAATCCGCCGTATTATGATAAAAGTATGATATCGCCTAATTCCAGCAAAGCGCTGGCGCATAGTTTTGAGAGTGCGGATTTGCACGGCTGGATTGATTTTTGCATCAAGGCGCTTAAACCGCAAGGCCGTTTTTATATGATAAATCGTGCGGCAGCGCTGAGTGATATTATATCCGCGCTGGCCGGCAGATTGTGGGGAATTGAGATTTTTCCGCTGTTTTCCAAGCCCGATGAAACTCAGGCCAAACGGGTGATTATCCGCGCAACCAAAGATTGCAAAACCCCGCCGCTTATCCGCGCTCCGCTTTATGTTCATACCTCAGATGGCGGGCATACTCCTCTGGCTGAGGCGGTGCTTCGTGCCGGTGCGGGGCTTGATTAGTTGTCACCAAAACCGATTTTCGATTCGACGATGTACAAGGGGCGTTTTTTTACTTCGACAAATACTTTAGCCAAATATTCGCCGATAATGCCTAATGACAGCAGTTGTACGCCGCTGAATATCGTTATAATCGTCACCAGTGAAGCCCAGCCGACGATGGTGCCGCTTACCGACCAACGATAAATAATAAAGCCGAGAAAAAACAAGCTGATAAAACAAATTGCAAATCCCATAAAAGTAACAAATCGCAACGGGATAATCGAAAAATTGGATATGCCGTTCCACGCCAAGGCCATCATTTTTACCAAAGGATATTTGGTTTCGCCGGCACTGCGGGCGCTGCGGTCATAGTAAACTTTTGCCGACTTGAAACCGGCCAGCGGCACAATAGCCCGCAAAAACAAGTTGCGTTCGGGAAATTGCTTGAGAGCATCAACTGCTCGTTTGGTCATCATTCGAAAGTCAGCGTGGTTGTAAACAATATTTACTCCCAAAATTTTCAACAATTTATAGTAAAGCGTTGCGCTGGTGCGCTTAAACCAACTGTCGGTGTTGCGCAGCGTCCGCACCCCGTAAACCACATCGTATCCTTCATAAATTTTACCGAGCATCTCCATAATGGATTCGGGATTATCTTGCAAATCGGCATCAATTGTAACATAAACATCCGCCTCAATCTCGTTCATACCGGCCAAGATAGCGCTTTGGTGACCGAAATTGCGCGATAGATTCAGTCCGCAAAAATGCTTGTCTTTAGCGCAAGTCCGGCGGATTATGTCGGCTGTTTTATCACAAGAGCCGTCATTCACCAGCAAAATTTTGCTGGCAGAAGCCACCTGCTTGGTTTTAATCATTTGGGTAAGCAGGCTTTTCATTCGTTTGATGGTTTGAGACAAAATCTCTTCTTCGTTGTAACATGGCAGAACTATGGCAAGTTTAAGCATCACAATCTCCCTGAAATGTTTTGCAATGGCCGCTTTTTAATATTTACAATTACCATTCACGTTTTTATTATACTGATATATAAACTCAAGTATACAAGTTTTTAAGTGATGTTGACAACTGCCGAGCCCAAAATTTCAGTTCTGATTGCCGTATATAATGCGGCGCCGTTTATCCGCGAGACCATATCTGCGGTATTAGCTCAGACCTATACTGATTTTGAGCTTATTTTGTTGGATGATGCCTCAACCGATAACAGCGCGGATATTATTGCCGAATTTAAGGATAGTCGTCTGAAATATGTTCGCAACGCACATAATTTTGGCATCGCGGCCACCCGTAACCGGCTGGCGGCTATGGCCAAGGGCGAATATATCGCAGTGCTCGACCATGATGATATATGCCTGCCCGAGCGGCTGGCGGTGCAGGCCGATTTTTTGGACAAGCATAATGATGTTGATATGATAGGCAGTTATTTTGAGCTTTTTTGTCCGCCGCAGGCTCACCTGTGGCGCCGCTTGCTCACCAATTTGGGATGGGTGTGGTGCCACCCGCTGTTTCCAGATTTGCAAGATTTGTGGCGTGGCAATGTTTTGATGCACCCAACCATTATGTACCGTCGAGCCAGATTTGCTCATGCCGAGATTGCTTATCGCGGAGAATATTCGCCGGCCGAAGATTATGATTTGGTGCGGCAGGCTATGCTTAAAGGTCTGAAATTGTGCAACATCCCGCAAGTGCTGTTGAAATATCGGCTTTATGGTGGGAATTGGTCGCTGCAAAGAAAACAGGCGATGCTGCGGGCCGACCGCAAAATCAAAGACGAATTGCAGGAGCTTTTGCAAATCAAGGGCAGTTACTATCCTTATTGGAAGGTGATGCTGCGCAAGTTGAGATTAAAATTTTTGGTTATGTAATAAGGAAATAGAACAATGTTTGAGCGTCCGTTGTTTCAAGATAATATTTTGCACAATCTTTGGGAGTTTAACAAAACTTTTTTGACCACGCGAGATTGGCCGTTGCACTTGGGCATAGTGCTGGCGGTATTGCTGGTTGTGTTGTTTCTGCTGCGCAAATATTTGCGTTCGCCTTCCGGTTATCAAAACATTTTTCCTGCCGATAATTTTGTCTTTGATAATAACGATTGGCGGCAGTGGCTGAGCCTGTTGGGGGTTATTGTTGCGATTATTTTCAGTGAGATTTACATTTATATGGGCGAGAACTCGCTGTTTGAAAATTATGATTTGATGGCGATAAATACTACCCGCTCAATGCGCTATGGTTTGGTGGCCAGCTTTGATTATATTCGGGTAATACCTTTTGCTTCTTGGTATCTCTCAACCCTTTATGCCATCACCCAAAACATTCTGCTGATTAAATCATTTGTCTTGCTGCAAACTATACTGGCGGCTTGGGCAATGTATGCCTTTTTCAGCTATATTCCGGTGGCGCGCCGTTTGCTGATGATAGCTTTGCTGATTGTGGCGCCCACTTATTTGCAGTCGGCTAATATCATTTTTCCCGAACGGGATATGATAATTGTGTTGATGCTGGGGTTGATTTGCGCCCGCCGTTATTTTACCACGCATTTGCTGCGCTGGGCGTTTGCGTTTATCTTTTTTATGAATGTGGCAATGTATACCAAAGAAACCTGCATCACTTTCTATTTTGGCATTTTATTGACCTCGATTCTGTATAATGTCGGCAAATCGGTCATTAATTTCAGCACCTTGATTCGTCCGTGGCAAATTATCAAACAGATGCCGCTCGAAACATTAATCGGTCTGTCATTGGTGGGTTATACCGTGATTTATATCAAAATGCAGGAAGGCGATAATTTTTATCTCTCGGCCAACAAAGCGGATATTCTCTCGCAGCTCAATACTTATCGTTTTGAGCTGAGTTTGTTGGCTATTGCTGTGATTATGGCAGTACGTCGGGTAGTGTTGCAACCCCTGTTCAAAGACAACCCGTTTTTCCGCGAAGGGCTATTGCTGGGAGCAATATGTTCGGCGTTGATGGTGGTGGCGATTTTCAAATTGGCTCCGACCACACCGCATTTAGCCGGCAAAAGCTATTATTTATTAGTTTCTACGATATTTGCGGCGGCTTATATTTTTGAGCATTTGCGCACTAAAACACTGATGGCTTTGCTGGCAGTATATATGCTGGCATATTCACTGGTGATGAACATTCGCTATAAACAAAATGAAAACGGCGGTTATTATCGTGAGATAGCCGAATTTATGGCCGAGCATACCTCCACTGTTCGCCCCAATACGCTGTTTGTGATGGAAAAAAATTATGGCACCAAAGTTCTCAATCAGTGGATTGTAGAAACCATTGACACGGCTTTTCGCTATTATTTCGATGACCGCTTGATGATATTTAAGTCTGATGCTCACCATCTAGACCGGAGTATTGTCGGAAAATTGAACCTCTATGGTCGGATTCCGCTGATTTATTTTCCGATTATACCGCAGGCGTTGCCGCAAGCCGGCGAGTGGCTGATTATCCATAAGCAAAATACCACCACCAAGGCCAATAATCTGCGGCAACAGTATCGTGCCAACAAAGTGTTTGAAAACCGCTTGTTCGAGGTTTATGCTCCCTTATGATAAAGCTGTATCGTCAATTGGAAGGTTATTGGTTTTCTTTGCCGGAAAAAATACGTTTTATTCTGGTGGGCGGATTCAATACGGTGGTTTCTTATTTTTTATTTTTGGGGCTCAATTGGCTGTGGGGTTATAAAACGGCATTGTGGCTGACTTATGCCATCGCGGTCAATTTGTCGATTTTTACTATGCGTTATTATGTGTTCTCATCGCGCGGAAACTTGCTTGAGCAATATATCAAAGCCCTCAGCACCTATGTTGTAACCATCATCGGTAATTTTGCTTTTTTGCATTGGGCGGTGGAGGCCGGATTATGGCCCGTGTGGTTGGCTCAGGCTTTATACACGGCAATTTCTACGCTCGGATTGTATCTTTTGCATAAATACGTTAATTTCAAGGCTTAAAAAACAGCCTCTGAGAGTTTCAGAGGCTGTTGAGTTTTAAGTAAGAGGAATAGTGCCGGTTTAGTAATAAACCCAATCAATATAATTGACTTCATTATTGCAAGCATCGGCAACATCAGTAAGTTTTGCCGGCAGTCCGGCTACGCACCACTTTCCCGTACCACCGCTGGCTGCGCCTGTTCCGGCTGTTTTTGCCATGCCGCCTGTAATCGTACATGATGCTGCTCCCGCATCATTAACTGCCATCATCACCAAACCATCGGCGCCCCAGTCAGACGAAGCTAACGACCGGCAAGCCTCTTTACCCAAGGATTCCATTTTAATATGAAAGTAAGTCACAGCACCGCTCACGGCTTCAACGGTTACCTTACCGCCAAACGTACCGTATAAATCATCCCCTGATTTCATCTCATTGGGAGCCAAATTATACTCACCG
>JAFUEX010000012.1 GCA_017470165.1 Alphaproteobacteria bacterium | reverse complement strand
TTTTTTTATGCGGCAGACCCCGCTGCTGCAGGGCTATCACCAAGAGACATTCGCAAAAAACACTCCAAAAACGCCCCAAATCGCCTTTTGTCCCATTTCCGGCTAAAAAACACCGCAATATCCCCGATGTTTTTTGCTTGCTGTTTTGTTGTTTATTTTTTTATTTTTTGTTTTATTTTTGTTTGCTTGTTATTTTCTTTTTTTCTTTTTGTTGTCTGTTTTTTATTTTTTGTTTTGTTTTTTTGTTGTTTTATTTCTGTCATTCCTTTTTTCATTATGCTGTCACCGCTCTATAGCGTCCAGCTCCGACGCTGCGATGAGCGGTCTCATCGTCATAGTGTCATTGTTGTCGGGAGACCCCTTACTCGCGGCGTTGCCGCTTTGGCGTGACACAAAGAGGAGAAGCTGATTTGGCATGACAGGACGCCGGTGTCAATAGGTGGGGATAAAAACTATTATTTATAAAAAAAATTGTGAATTATGACTTGCTATTTGCAATCAGATACTGTAGACATAATCTCGAAGATTGTTATTTTAATTTTATTTTACAAGGATTTGAAATGAGCACAATCACTCGTTCTGACATTGCTGATGCCATCTATGCCGAAATCGGACTGTCTCGCAAGGATTCTAATGACATTTTGGATATGGTGATTAATGAAATTATCCGCGAGCTTGGCAGCGGCAATGATGTGAAACTGTCATCTTTCGGCACTTTTGCACTGCACGATAAAACCGCCCGCATCGGACGCAACCCCAAGACCGGTGTTGTGGCTGATATTGCTCCGCGCCGCGTTATATCGTTCAAGGCTTCGCAAAGTTTGCGCAGTCGCATCAATACCCCTCTGCAGGACTGATAAATGCCGGTCAACAAGAGCAAATCAGCTTTCCGCACCATCGCCGAGCTGGCCGATGAGTTGGGTGTGGCAACCCATGTGCTGCGCTTTTGGGAGAGCAAGTTTGAACAAATCCAGCCGATGAAACGCGCCGGCGGACGGCGTTATTATCGGCCGGATGATGTGGCTCTTATCAAGGCGATAAAGTCTTATCTCTACGACAAACGCTATACTATCGAGGGGGTGCAGAAGCTGTTTAAGGAACAGGGGATGAAGGCAATTTTGGGTGAGGAAATTCAGCGTGATTTTTTTGCTCAATCCCCGCAAAAGACCGAGCTTGATGCCTCTTCGCGCGAGATTCTCACCCATATCAGAACTTCGCTTTCCGAACTGAGGGACAAACTGACCGCTTCACTTTAGTTCGGTTTTTCTTAATTTTCTTGCATATACTTTTAGTTTCTTTGAACATACTATGGTCGATAAAAGTGCCTACTTGACACTTTTTCCGCCTCGTGTCAGCATTGGCGGCAAGACATATCATAAACCAAGGGAGTAATCAAACATATGAGCACAGCAACCTTAATGCGCTATTCGGACAAAGAAGAGTTTTTGAGCTGCCTTATTCACGGAATAGGCATTGCCTTTGGCATTGCCGCATTGAGTATTTTGGTGGTGTTGGCCGGAATTTACGGCGATGCTTGGAGTATCACTTCGACGGCGATTTTCGGTTGCTCGATGATTTTGCTTTATACGGCCTCCACCTTATACCATGCATCACGCAGCGAGTCGCGTCGCATAAAGATGAAAAAATTTGATCACATATCAATCTATTATCTGATTGCCGGCAGCTACACTCCGTTTATGTTGGTGAGTATGCGCGGAGTTTTAGGCTGGAGCATATTGGGAATTATTTGGGGACTGGCGCTGCTGGGCACATTTCTTAAGCTGAAACTTTCGTGCACCGGAACCAAAAAATGGTCTATCGGACTTTATTTGACGATGGGGTGGCTGGTGGTTTTGGCCTCGGGTAAGTTGTTTTCACATTTGCCGACCGCGGGAATCGTATTTTTGGCACTGGGCGGCGCAGCCTACACCCTAGGGGTGTTGTTCTATATTAACAAAAAACGAGCTTATACCCATGCAATATGGCACTTTTTTGTGCTGCTGGGAACGATTATGCACTTTTTTGCGGTTTTGTATTCTTGCGTGTTAAACAGCTAGTTCACTTTGCGGCTGAGTTCGTCAATGCGTGGCAATACCGAGTTTTCGATAATAAAAGCAATGGCTTTTTCCACCATTTTATCGGTGTGGATAACTGCATCCAGCGTTGCGGCAGAGGCCTCGCCTTTGGTGCCGATTTTGCTATAAACTATCGCCAGTTCGGATAGCGAATCCACAATCTGCGCCAAATATCCGGCCATTTGCAAATTCTCCTTACCGCCGAAAAAACCTTCGACAAAACCTTGCTCCACCTGAGCATAGCGTTGAGTGCAATAGGCTGATATGTCGTCTTTGGCAAGCTCGGGCAGCTTTATTTTGTTGGCTGTGACATCGGCAAAAACCTCGTCCCACAGCCCCATAAAAAATTTGAAAAACAAATCAGCCTCTTTTTTGGTCTCCAATCTGGGTGATTTGCCTTCCTCCCAAAAAGACGAGATAACATCGGCCGGACGCAGCTGTAAATTGGGCGAACATATCGCGCCGCAAAAACGCATTTTTACCACCTCAAGCGGCACAATGCAGGAGTAATGTTCGAGCATTTTATTAAAAGCATCATCACCGATATATTTGTTTGCTTGCATTTTTAATTCTTCTTGCTATAGTCATTGGTATCAAAATTTTGGAGTAAGTATAAGGAATTTTAGAGGAGTTGGCAAGAGTGAAAATAAAAATTATAAATGCAATGGTATTAGCGGGGGTTTTGAGCGGATGCGCCTCGCAGTTCGGCCCGTTTATCGACAGAAGGCGCGAGGCCGGTGGGCTGGAAAACGGTGCATTATATGTCGGCAAATCAACCGAAACTCAGCCGGCCGTTTGCTACAACAAGCTCTATACCTCTTGGGACGAGGTGCAAAAACTGGCTGAGGAAGAGTGTGTCAAAAACAAGACCGGCAATTCTGCCACCCCGATAAAAGAAACCGTATTTACTTGCCGGCTTTTGGTGCCCAATCACTATTATTTTAATTGCGAAAATAAGGAATAACCACAAATGACAGCATCTTTGGAAAAAATTATCAATCAAAAAATGGCGCAGGCTTTCAACGAGCTCGGCTTGGATGCAAAGTTTGCGCAGTGCAAAACCTCCGACAGACCCGATTTGTCGGATTTTCAGTGCAACGGGGCTTTGGCTTTGGCCAAACAAGAGCATAAAAATCCGCGAGAAATCGCTGCTATGATTGCCGCAAAACTGGAGCAGGAAAATTGCTTTACCAAAGTTTCGGTCGATGGTCCGGGGTTTTTGAATTTGAACCTCAGCAACGAATTTATTGCCGAAAACCTGCAACAAATGAGTACTGACAAAGACTGCGGCATCACCAAAACATCATCTCCGCAGACGGTCGTTTTGGACTACGGCGGGCCTAATGCGGCCAAGGCCATGCACGTCGGGCATCTGCGCGCCGGCGTTATCGGAGAGGCGGTACGGCGAATAGAAAAATTTATCGGCAATAAAGTTATCGGTGACGTACATTTGGGCGATTGGGGTACCCCGATGGGGATGATATTGTCCGAAATTATTGCTGCCGACGGCGATTTGAGCAAGACCAAAAGCTATGATATTGACCAGATAACCGAGTTTTACAAACGCGCTAATGCTCGTTGCAAGGAAGATGAAACCGCCCGCGAAAAAGCCCGCATCATCACCGCTAAACTCCAAGACGGAGTGGCGGAATATCGCAAGGCTTGGGAGCATCTGCGTAAGGTCTCGGTTGATGCCATCAAGCAAAATTATGATGCGCTGGATGTAAATTTTGACTTGTGGTGGGGCGAGAGCGATGCGCACGAGACCTGCAAAGAAATTGTCAAAATCGCTGAGGAAAAAGGGATATCCGAACTGGACGACGGTGCGCGTATCATCCGGCTTGACCAATCGGAAAAGCCGAAATTGCCGCCGATTATTTTGGAAAAATCTGACGGCGGGTTTACCTATCACACTACCGATTTGGCAACGATTAAGATGCGGGTGGACAATCTTAAGGCGCAGGAAATATGCTATTTTGTCGACCAACGCCAGTCGCTGCATTTTGAGCAGGTGTTCAAGGCAGCCGAGATGTTGGGTATCGCGCCGAATGTTAAGATGACGCACTATGGATTCGGAACCGTCAACGGCGCCGACGGCAAACCGTTTAAGACTCGCGACGGCGGCGTAATGACATTGGAAAACTTAATCAAACTCTCGAAAGAAAAGGTGCAGGATTCGATGCCCGCAGCCGGTGAAGTTGAGGGTTATGGCGCAGCGGAAATTGAGCGGATGGTCGAGCAAATTGCCATCGGAGCGATAAAATTCCAAGACCTGAAAAACAACACCGCTTCGGGCTATGTGTTTGATATGGAAGATTTTGCCAAATTTGACGGCAAGACCGGCCCTTATATTCAATATGCGATTGCCCGTATAAACTCAATTTTGCGCAAAGCCGCCGAGAAAAACATCACCTTGGGCAAAATAAAACTTACATTGCCGCAAGAGCGCGAGCTGGCTTTGAAAGCATCGCAACTTGATGCTGTTGTTTGGCGGGCGCATTTGGAAAAAGAACCCAGTATTATCGCCGATTATGCTTATACATTGGCGCAGGTATTTTCGGGATTTTATAATGCAGCGCCGATTGTAGCGGAAGAAAATCAAGCATTGGCGGCTTCAAGATTGACCCTTGCCAAGCTGGTGCGCGATATTTTGGTGCTGTTGCTGAACTTATTGGGAATAGCCTCTTTGGAGGTTATGTTGAAAAAGTCATAATGTTTTTTTTGATAAACTGCTTGACTTTCGGTTATAAAATACTGCATATTAACCACCGATAACGAGTGTTCTTTAACGATGTAAATCCGGTTGAAAGACACTCGTTTTTTTGCACTTGTATAAGGAGAAAATTATGCCCAAAACATTTTGGCAATCTTTGGTTTTTACCGCTTTGATGGCAACCTTTATGGTTTTGATTATGAGTAGTTATAATATGCTGTTGCATTTGAACGGTGTATTATGGTTTGTAGGATGGAAGAGCTTTTTTGCCGAATTGTTTTGCGCATTGGCGTCAGCCTTGCTTTTGGCCGGAAGCATCGCGCCACGCATTGCCCGCCGTCTGTTGCCAAACAATGTCTCACCGCTTATCAAAGGTGTTGTCATCACTTTTTTCATTGCCTCGATTATGGTGCCGCTGATGAGTTGGTTTGTATTGGGGCGCAAGTTTGGGATTGATAATGTCTCTTGGTCGATGTATAGCCAAGCGGTAATGTGCAATTTTGCTGTAGCATTTCCGGTGCAAGTATTGTGTTTAGGCAATTTGGTGCGGCAAATATTCCGGCGCTTAATCGGGATAAAATATCAGCAGCGCAAATTATTTATGCAGCTTAGTCCTTATTTAAGAAACACTAATGCCATTATGACCGCCAAATTTTTGCTGGCGGCAAATGCAGTGGTAATATGCCTTGCGTCTATGTAGGGCAGGGGTTTTGCCAAATGCCTAATATCACACCGCGGTATCAGCTTAGGTGTCAGCTTATCAGAATAGTCTTTTCGGCAATCAGTGCGGTGATGCGGTTAACATCCTTAGGTGTGAGGGCATACAAAGCAATCGAAAATGCGGTGAAGTCTGATTTGTCACACCATAACTGCAACAGATTAAATCTGTAGCGAATAGGTTTTTTTGTGCGAATGGCAATAATCGGCAGTTTCCTGCCAAAAATTCGTGCTTCTTTCAGCTCGGCGCAAGCTACTAACCGCCACGGCAGCGGCCGACAGTGATCAATTTTGATATATTTATCGTCAATCACCGCCATTTTGTGTGGCAACAAATATTTTATGCCCCACAACACCAGCGAATAAACGCAGCACCCCAACAGTGCCCACATCTGCCACCAATAAATAAAAGCCGGCCAATGCCTCAGGCAATTCATTAACAGCGCCGCCAACAAAAGAGTAAGCACCGGCCACACCCAATTGGTCTTAAAATGATAGTAAAAAACTTGTTGCACTGCAGTTTTTTTCATCACAACATCCCCATATAAATCGCATTGTATCACAAAATACCCCCGATGTCAAAACATTGTTCCGTTATTTACCTTAAGTCGGAAAAACATTTGTTAAAAAAATACTTGACAACCGTGGCAAAATGCTTTATCCATCACACCCGAAGTGAGAGGCGATTTTTTCTCTTCTCACCCTGTCCGAGACTGCAGGCAGCCTTGAGTTTGTTGGCTTTAATATCCTGCATAGATAGGGATTAATTGTATTGTTTCTTAAATTCAATTTTTCTCCAAAGGACAGTTTAGGTTTTCGCTCTTCGCCGCTTTCGTCGGCGTGCTTGGGGCGATATGTGTTAAAAAAAAGTTTTTCCCGTTTGGGAAAGACGCTTATTGGAGACATTCAAGTGAACCGTGAAGAAAAAGCACAATTGCTGGCTGAGCTTCAAGAGATGTTCAATCAGTCCGAGACAGTGGTAATTTCCCACTACAAAGGATTGACCGTGGCCGAGGTATCAAAGCTGCGTGATGACATCAGAAAAGCCGGTGCCAGTTTTAGAGTTACTAAAAACCGGATTACTCGTCTTGCTCTTAAAGGCACCAAGTTTGAGATGCTGTCTGATTTGATGAGCGGCCCTACTGCGATAGCGTTTGCTGCCGATCCCATTTCAGCTTGCAAGGCTTGTGTGGAATTTGCCAAAACCAACGAAAAACTCATTGTTTTAGGTGGCGCATCATCGACCGGCGTTTTGTCGTTGGATGATATCAAGCGCTTGGCTTCGCTGCCGTCGATGGACGAGCTGCGTGCCAAAATCATTGGTTTGGTTCAGGCTCCGGCGGCCAAATTGGCTCGTTGTGCCAAAGCCTACAGCGAGAAAGAGGCTGCTTAATTTTGAGCTGCCTTAGGGTAATTTTAGTTTTTAATTGTTTAGTTAAATTTATTTTATTGGAGAAAAGATATGGCCGATTTAGCCAAATTAGTTGATGAGTTGTCAGCCTTAACCATTATGGAAGCTGCTGATCTTGCAAAAATGTTAGAAGAAAAATGGGGCGTTTCTGCCGCTGCCGCCGTTGCGGTTGCCGGTGCTCCTGCTGCCGGTGCCGCCGGTGGTGAAGAGAAAACCGAGTTTGATGTTGTTTTGGCCGAAGCCGGCGCTAACAAAATCAATGTTATTAAAGAAGTTCGCGCCATTACCGGCTTGGGCTTGAAAGAGGCCAAAGATTTGGTTGACGGTGCTCCCAAGACAGTTAAAGAGGGCGTTGCCAAGGCCGAAGCCGAAGAAATGAAGAAGAAATTGGAAGAGGCTGGCGCCAAAGTTGAGTTGAAGTAATTTTTAACTTCGCTTTAATACTAAGACAAATCCTCCTTCTTCAGGGGGATTTGTTCTTTTTTGCACTGTGTCGGTTGCTCTGTATAAAAATGCTTGCATCAGTGCATTTTAGTTTGATTTTAATCAATATTTAAGTCTTATGTGATATACAAACCAACTAATAAGTGCCGCTTATTTTTTTTTAAGGATTATCCTATGGCAAAAAAATTATCCATCAGGCCGATTTTGGCCGCATCGCTGCGCTGGTGCCGCGACTTTTGGCCGGTATGTCTCATCAGTTCGGCAGTGTTTTATCTCCTTTTGATAGGTTTGGTTCGCGGCTGGCAGAGTATGGCGGTTTGGCCGCTTTTGGCGGTGTTTTATATTTTGTGGGGCGTTTTTTTTCGCTATTATTTTCATCGCCGTCCCTATTTAGACTGGAGAATGCTGTTCGATTCGCTGATACCCTCCACCAAAATCGTGTTGCTCACCGTGCTGGTGGCAACTTTTATTGCCGCCTTGCCGGTTTTGTTGTTGTTTATCAATATCTCGCCGGAGTTTAATTCCTCTTATGCCAAGCTCTGGCAGGGCGATATCAAAAATCCCGATATTATGCTGTTTATCACCAATGTATTGTTTTTGTTAGTGTCGCCGCAGATTGCCTATAGGCCTTTTCTGGCTTGGATTTCAGCTCTCATCGGACGTTCTGGCTCGCTCAAATTCGCTTGGGAAAAAACGCGCGATAACTATTTCGTTTTTTTAACCATCGCGCTGATGACTGACTGCAGTCTCTTTTTGCTGCGCCGCATTATTTTTGCTTACGGCGGCAATGATTATATCACTATGTTGTTTGCCGCACCGCTGTTGGTTTACTTTAATGTGGTGTCCGCCAAAGTGTTTGAGTTTTTCTTTCTTTCGGCTCCAACAGCCGACAAAAAGCCTACAGCATAGCCGAAAACTCATCCTCGCTCAAAATGGTAATCCCCAGCTCTTGCGCGGTTTTGGCTTTTGAGCCGGCATCGCTGCCCACCACTACAAAATCGGTTTTGGCCGAAACCGAGCCCGCCACTTTGGCTCCGGCCGCCAAAGCCAAAGCCTTGGCCTCGTTGCGGGTTATTTTGCTGAGTGTTCCGGTAAATACCACCGTTTTGCCAGCAAGCTGCGAATCGGTTTTGGCCGTGTCGACAAATTCTTCTACCTCAACAAACTCCAACAGCTTACGCACAATCTCCAAATTATGCGGCTCACCGAAAAACTCCACCATATCCAGTGCCATCGCCGCGCCGATTCCGTCAATGGTTACCACTTTGAGAGTTTCTTTGTTAATCATATCGCTCATAAAATGCTCAAATCTGCCGTAATGTTTGGCAATCAACCGCGCTGTGGCAATGCCGGTTTGTCTTATGCCCAAAGCATAGATAAAGCGGGGCAGGGTGATTTTGCGCCTTGCGTCAATCGCGGCAAACAATTTGTCGGTCGATTTTTTACCCCATCCCTCGCGCCTTTCCAAATGCAGTCCATCGTGCGCGGAAAACAAATCATCGCCGCCGTTGCGCTCTTTTAAGGTAAAAATATCCGCGGGGTTGCGCAAAATTCCTTCATCAAAAAACTCGTCAATAATTTTATCGCCCAATCCCACAATATCAAACGCATCACGCGATACAAAGTGTTTCAGCCGTTCTTTGGCTTGCGCCGGACAGCTCAACCCGCCGGTACAGCGCCGCACCGCTTCGTCCTCCTCACGGATGGCGTGAGCCCCGCAAATCGGACATACGCTTGGAAAAACAAACTCCGCCGCCCCTTTTGGACGCTTTTCTTTCACCACTTCTACCAGTTGCGGAATAACATCGCCGGCACGCTGCACAACCACCACATCGCCGATACGAAAATCCTTGCGTTTTATCTCATCTTCATTATGCAATGTTGCGTGTGATACCATCACTCCGCCCACATTAACCGGCTCCAAATCTGCTACCGGTGTCAGTGCTCCGGTGCGACCCACCTGAATTCGAATGTCTTTGATGGTGGTCAGCGCTTGCTCAGCCGGAAATTTATGCGCAATCGCCCAACGCGGCGTGCGGGTCAAAAATCCCAGCCGTTCTTGCAATTCGATAGAATTTACCTTATAAACCATTCCATCAATATCATAATCCAAGGCGGCGCGTTGTTCCATCAGCCGCGCAAAACTTTGGGCAATATCCTCCTCATTGTGACACAATGTATTGTTGGGATTGGTGGGAAACCCCCACTGCCGCAGATACTCAAAAAACTCCGCTTGCGAATGCCAAGGCCGGTTTGATACCTCGCCCCAAGTATAAGCAAAAATACTCAAGTTGCGTTCGGCAGTGATTTTCGGGTCAAGCTGGCGCAGCGAACCGGCGGCAGCGTTGCGCGGATTGGCAAAGATTTTTTTCCTTTGTTGCAAGCATTTTTCATTTAGGGCAAAAAAGTCTTTTTTGGACATATAAACTTCGCCTCGCACCTCCAAGACCTCCGGTACTCCATAAGGTAGCACCAACGGCAATTGCCGAATGGTTTTCAGGTTCTCGGTAATATCTTCACCCACCACCCCGTCACCGCGGGTAGCACCTTGCACAAAACGTCCGTGTTCGTATCTTGCCGAAAACGACAGTCCGTCAATTTTCGGCTCGCTCATAAACTCAATCTGCTCTGACGTATTAAGAAACCGTTTGACCCCCAGCACAAAATCCGCCACTTCTTCTCGGCTGAACACATCCCTCAAAGACAACATCGGAAAATTATGCTTCACTTTGCCAAACACGCTCATCACCGTTGCCCCCACTCTTTTTGAGGGGCTGTCCGGCCTTATCAGCTCGGGAAAACGCTGCTCAATTGCCAGGTTGCGGTGTTTCAAGGCATCATATTGTGCATCGCTCAAATAAGGGTCGTCATTTTGATAATAAGCCTTATCACTCAGCGCAATCTCTCGCGCCAACCGTTCCAATTCTTCTTTTGCTTCATCATAAGTGAGCTCTGTCGCATCTTTCATTTTTGTGCTCCCATCCCTTATTTGTAAAACAATCCCCGCGCCTTGCCTTAAGACAGCGGGGAGGTCAATCGGTTCAACAGCGCTTATTTTTCCGGCGCCACAACCATCATCATTTGTTTGCCTTCCAACTTGGGCGCTTGTTCCATCTTGCACAAGCCTTCCAAATCTTCCAGCAGGCGCTCCAACACTTCTTTACCCATATTATTGGCGCTCATTTCTCTGCCCTTGTAGCGCATGGTAAACTTCACTTTGTTACCTTCGCCCAAAAACTTCTTAGCCTGTTTCAGTTTCACTTCATAGTCGTGAGCCTCAATCATCGGTCGCAGTTTCAGTTCTTTGGTTTCGACCACTTTTTGATTTTTTCTGGCTTCGGCTTTGCGTTTTTGCAGTTCGTATTTATACTTGCCATAGTCCAATATCTTACAAACCGGAGGATTAGCCTGCGGTGATATCTCTATCAAATCAAACCCCGCCTCATCTGCCAGCCGAATGGCTTGGGTGAGTGCCACAATTCCCTTGTTCTCACCGTTCTCATCAATCAAGCGCACTTGCTTGGATGTAATCTGTTCGTTAATGCGCGGTCCGTCATCTTCGCGTACTGACGCATTGGTATTTTCTTTTGCTATAGCAGCCTCCTATAAAATTGTTGTAAAATATTGTTTCTCATCATAATAAAATAATTTGTTTTTTCAAGCGAAAAAAATCAGCTTTTCTCAATATAATTACCATCAAGCGCGGGTTACACCACTCTCATTTGCTCACTCAAGTAAGAATCTCTTAAGTTTTTCTTCATCTTTCCATTTAATTTTAATCTCCAGTATGTTGAATTTACTTGCAATTCTTTGAGGTATCTTCACCATATCTTTGCTCGTGGTAAATATCTCAGCCCCTTCTTTTTCTGCCGCGGATATTATCTCATTCAGCTCATATTCGCTGTAAAAATGATGATCGGGAAAATTCCAAGTCCTCACAATCTCGATACCGCATTCTTCCAGCGAGGCAAAAAATTTCTCCGGCCGCCCGATACCGGCAAAAGCCACGGCGCTGCGGTTGACAATTTGCGGACGTTGCGGCTCAACCCGCCCGTAAAATATCGGCAGACCTTTGGCCAAGGCGGCGATATTGTGTTTATCCTCCCCCAAAATAACCATTCCTTGCGCTCTTTTCATCCCATCTTGGACAAACTCACGCAACGGGCCGGAAGGAATCGGCATCATATTGCCCAAACCCGCCGCACCATCCACCACCAGCAGCGATTTGTCTTTGAAAAGATAAGGATTTTGAAAACCGTCATCCATAATCAGCACATCCGCCCCTTCGGCAATGGCTTTAAGTGCCGCCTTATCGCGCCGATGATTAACCACCACCGGAGCCGTGCGCGCCAAGAGCAACGGTTCATCCCCCACTTCTTGCGCCGAGTGAATGTTTAAGTCAACCCGCACATCACTCAAACGACCGCCATAGCCGCGCGAAATAAAAAACGGGTGTTTGCCGGCCTGCTGCAAGATTTCGGCCACTGCTGCCGCTGTAGGGGTCTTGCCCGAGCCCCCGGCCGTCAGATTACCGATACATATAACCTCTTTTTCCGCCTTGAATGGCTTGTGGCACGCCAGCCGCAGTTTGGTCGCCGCAGCATAGATGCAAGCCAGCGGATACAAACATCGACTGCGCCAATTTTTAGTCTGCCAAAAATTAGGAGCCCGCATCAGAAAAACACCTTTATCTTATCGATTATGCCGTCAAGCACTTTGTTTTCGCTCATTGCCCAATTATAAGCCAGCGAACGCTTGGCCTCCAACAAGGCTTTGTTGGACAACAACTCGTATACCACACGCTCCAGCTCTTCGATATCTTCCACCTGAATAACCGCATCTGCCTTGCGGGCACGGCTCATCGCATCGGTAAAATTGTGCATATGCGGACCGACAATCACCGCATCACGCACCCGCGATGGCTCAATAAAATTCTGTCCGCCGTGCGCCACCAGCGAGCCTCCTACAAACACAATCTCCGCCAACTCGTACCACAATCCCATTTCTCCTATGGTATCGGCAATATAAACATCCACATCTTTGCTTAGTTTTTCAGACTTGGAGCGCAGCGCCGTTTTCAAATCCAGCTTTTTTATCAGCTCGCTTATCTCTTCACCGCGGTTGGGATGACGCGGCGCGACAATCAGCAACAAATCAGGATACTTCTTTTTGAGTTTTTTGTGGGCTTTGGCAATACGTATTTCTTCATCATCGTGGGTCGAGCTTATCAGCCACAGCCGGCGTCCGCCGATTTGTTTGGTCAGTTCTTTTTTGGCTTTTTCATCAATCGGCAACGGCAGACCGGCATATTTAATATTGCCCAAACATATCGCATCCTTAGCCCCCAAAACCCTCAATCGATAGGCATCTTCTTCCGATTGCCCCAAACACATCGTAAAACAATCCAGTAATTCTTTGCAGATAAAATCAAACTGCTGCCAACGCTTAAAGGTTTTGTTGGAAATACGTCCGTTTATCAAAATCAGAGGAATGTTGCGTTTGGCAATTGATGAAAGCACCGCCGGCCAAAATTCGGATTCAAACCACAACACCGCATCCGGCTGCCAATATTTGACAAACCGATTGGTAAACACCGGATTGTCAATCGGAATAAATTGATGAAAAGCCCGCTCCGGCAGTCTTTTTTGCATCACTGCCGCCGAGGTGACCGTGCCGGTGGTTACCATCACGTGCGCATCCTCATAGGTTTCCAAAATCTTATTAATCAAAGGCAGCATCGACACGGATTCTCCCACCGAAGCTCCGTGCAGCCAAAACAGCTTGCCGGCCGGACGTTCTTTTTTTGGCTTACCTATCCGCTCGTTAAACCGGCTGACATCTTCCTTACCGGTCATTTTGCGTTTTTTCACATATCCCTGAATAACCAGCGGATACAAAATTGCCACCAAAGTATTGTAGATTTTTATAAACATAAGTGCTACACCTTTTGATATTTTTTTTGTTTTATTTCATCTGTTGCGGCCGGAGCTATCGGCTTGCGTTCCATTTTTTCATCGCAGGACATACTAAGCGCATTGGCCTTATCTTCCAGCTCCTGACGATATTTTTCAACTTCCTCTTCGGAGATATCATCCGGAACAAACATCGGCTCACTGAAAGCCAACACTCCTTTGCCGAACGGCTGAGCAATAAAGGTTTTATCCCAAGCCTTTTCCGCCACCCAAGCTCGCTCGGTGCTGAAGGTCACAAAAATAATCGGCCTTGCCGTCTTGGAGGCAAAATAAATCGGCGACTTTTTCATCCGCATTCTGGGGCCTCTCGGACCATCGGGCGATATAAACACATCATAGCCGCGGCTCAAGGTGCGGGTTATTTCCAATGCGCTGCTGCTGGCATTTTCATTGGTCGAGCCGCTAATCGTCCGAATACCGAACAATTTGAGAAAATTGGCAATAATCTGCCCGTCCTGATGCGGCGAGGTCAAAGCATACAATTCTTTTTTTATCAAACGCCGCCAAAAAAACGGCAACATCACTGTCCTTGCGTGCCATCCGACCCAAACTGCCGTATTTTGCCGTGCAAATTCCATCACCTCAGGGTTAATAATCTGCCAACGGGTAGTGGCTCCGGCCAGCTTTGAATACCAACACATCAAAAAAGCCGCCGCCTTCAGCACCGCAGCGCTCTTGAGCAGTTTTTTCAGTTTATGCTTAAACCAAGGCTTTGTTGTCATTGATGGAAAACTCACGGACGGGTTTTGGTCACACTGATGCCGATGTTGTCATCATCGGTGACAATCACTTCGCCGTGTCCGATAAGCACATTATTGGCATAAATATCCACATCGTCATTAACGTTGCGATCCAACTCCACCACGGCACCGCGTCCCAGTCGCAACAACTGGTACACCCGCAAATTAGTCGACCCCAGCATAATCGACACTTTTACCTCGATATCTTCGCTGGAATAGCTTGATTTGTCGCTCATAGGCATATTATTTTTATCTCCGGTATCCTAATTTATTACCCTCAATATACATATAAAAAAACTCAATAAAAATCACAAAAAAATTTCTTACACAGATTTTTTTTGTGGATTAAAAATTTGCTTCGTTGAGGTGAAGGCAATAATATGACAAAAAGTTGATATGACAATCTTGCAAACTTATTAAGATGTTCCTATATAAGTTCTATGACAAATTTTTTGGGTGTTTGATATGAAAAAAAATAATTATCCTTTGCTGCCGTTGCGCGATATTGTGATCTATCCTAAGATGATTGTTCCTTTGTTTGTGGGGAGGGCTAAGTCTATAGCCGCCTTGCGCCAAACCGAGGACGACGACACCAACATTGCCCTGATTACCCAAAAAAATCCCTCGGTGGAAGAGCCAGAAGCCGATGATGTCTACACCGTCGGGGTTATCGGCAAAGTTTTGCAAATGCTCAAACTTCCCGACGGCACCCTCAAGGTTTTGGTCGAAGGACTGGAGCGGGTTCGTCTGCAAGATATTCAGGACAACGGCGAGTTTTTGCAAGGCTCGATTGTGGTTTTGCCTGATGAACACGATGACAACCCCGAGCTTCCGGCAATAATCCGCGCGGTATTGTCGCAGTTTGAAGAATATGTCAAACTCTCCAAAAAAATTCCGCCAGAGGTGATGGCTTCGGTAAGCCAAATTGATGATTATACCAAGCTGGCCGACACGATAGCCTCGCATCTTTCGCTCAAAATTGCCGATAAACAGGCGCTGTTGGAAGGACGCACCTTAAGCGAGCGTTTTGAAATGCTGCTGGGGTTTATGGATGCCGAAATCACGGTTTTGGAGGTCGAAAACCGGATTCGCAATCGTGTGCGCAAGCAGATGGAAAAGAGTCAAAAAGAATACTATCTCAACGAGCAGATGAAAGCCATCCAAAAAGAGCTCGGCGACGACGAGGAAGACGAAATCGGCACCTATCTCAGCCGTATCGAAAATACCAAGCTGTCCAAAGAAGCAAAAGAGCGTGCCCTCTCTGAGGTTAAAAAGCTCAAAAATATGGGCTATAATTCAGCCGAGGCAACCGTTGTGCGCAATTATTTGGATTGGCTGCTTGATATTCCTTGGAAAAAGCGCTCCAAAATCAACAAAGACCTGCAATATGCCTTGGATGTGCTGAATGCCGACCATTACGGACTGGACAAGGTAAAAGAAAAAATTATTGAGTTTTTAGCGGTTCAAGCACGTTCTGACAAGGTGCGCGGTCCGATTCTTTGTTTGGTCGGTCCTCCGGGGGTGGGTAAAACCTCTTTGGGTAAATCAATAGCCAAAGCCACCGGTCGTGCGTTTGTCCGCACTTCGCTGGGCGGTATGCGTGACGAGGCCGAAATCCGCGGTCACCGCCGCACCTATATCGGCTCAATGCCGGGCAAGGTTATCAAGGGGATGAAAAAAGCCGGAACTACCAATCCGTTGTTTTTGTTCGACGAGATTGACAAGTTGGGCAACGACTATCGCGGCGATCCGTCATCGGCATTGTTGGAGGTTTTGGACCCCGAGCAGAACTCGGCCTTTAATGATCATTATCTGGAGGTCGACTATGACTTGTCGGACGTAATGTTTGTTACAACCGCTAATTCGCTTGATATGCCGCGTCCATTGCTGGACAGAATGGAGATTGTGCGCATTTCCGGTTATACCGAAGACGAGAAAATTGAGATTGCCAAACAGCATCTGCTGCCCAAAATTTTTCAAGAAAATGCGGTTAAAACCGACGAGCTTTCCATTGATGATGAGGCCATTCGCAGTATCATCCGCTATTATACCCGTGAGGCAGGAGTGCGCAATTTGGAGCGTGAGTTGACCACGGTTGCCCGCAAGGCTGTCAAAAATATGATGCTTTGTCAGAAGAAAAACTGCCCGATTACCAAGGTCACCGCTGCTAATTTGAGCGACTTTTTGGGTGTGATTAAATACCGCTTCGGTGAGGCTGAGCAAAAAGACCAAATCGGGGTAACCACCGGATTGGCGTGGACCGAAGTCGGGGGCGATATTTTGTTTATTGAGGCGGTTGATATGCCTGGCAAAGGCATAGTCAAACAAACCGGCAAACTGGGTGATGTGATGAAAGAATCCATTGATACGGCTTATTCGGTGGTGCGCGCTCACTCTGCAGAATTGGGAATTTCGCCTGATGTGTTCGAAAAAACCGACATCCACGTTCACGTACCCGAGGGAGCCACCCCCAAAGACGGTCCTTCGGCGGGCATAGCAATGTACACCACTTTGGTTTCGGTGCTCACTAAAATACCGGTCAAGAAAGACGTGGCCATGACTGGAGAAATAACTTTGCAGGGCAGGGTGCTTCCCATCGGCGGCCTCAAAGAGAAACTGCTGTCAGCCTTGCGCGGCGGCATCAAAACCGTGATTATTCCCAAGGACAACGAAAAAGATTTGGCCGACATTCCCGACAACGTAAAACAGGGATTGAAAATTATTCCTCTTTCCGAGGTCAAGGATGTCTTGAAAATAGCCTTGCGCAAAATGCCGAAATCACAAGCTACAGAATGAGCAGCTTGTTCGCCCCATCAAACTTCAAGCCGTCTTCGTTCGAAGACGGCTTTTACGCTCACAAACCAAATTAATAATCACAACTGTTTTATTGTTTTACTTACCCTAAAAAGTTTCGTCTAACGGCCACCTTTTTCAAATTTCTTCAAAATAGAAGCCTCAATCTTTTTGACTTTGTTAGGATCCTTCAGATTTTCAATATTGGTACCTTTTGAAGCCAATTTCTTTCTTACATTGGCAAGTTTGTTTATATTATATTTACTTGCTAGATTATACGCTGCAAATTCTTCAAGAAATACTTCAGGATTTCTTTCAACTGTAGATTTTAAAGGGTCGCCAACAGCACGCCATAAACCATCCCCTTTGCTACTCCATTCTGAAATAATAGCAATTTCCTATGGATTATTTAATATTCCGCTTTATATGATTGAGAGCTTGGTTGAGAAATAGGCATTTTCTCCTTGTGGTTTTAGGCTGAAAGTAGGTTTAGGCAGCAAGCAATCCCTTTATCATTTGGACTTGCTTTTTTTAATGCCAACACTTCTTCACGATGCTCTAAGAAAAAGTTGATATTTATGACTTTCGGCATTGGAGATTTCGGAGCTCTCTGACTATCACCAATAAAAAAGCCCTCATAAAGAGGGCTTTTTTATTGGTGATGCTTACCTCGCAAGTTACGAGCTGAAAGTCATTTATTATGAATTTAATGTTAAAATAATAATTCGACAATTTATACTTTGAGAAAAAGTATAGTATGCTTATTAAAATGTAAAGCGTGAAAATTACAAACTATATCTAGGCTATTGTTTTAATCCAATAGCGTCGCATTTTCTTTCCATTTTTCTCTTGGAGTGTATCTTCATGTCCGCCAAAGGCATTTATTGCCTTTATTAGCATATGTTTTGAAATATCATTGTCATCTTCACATATAACCAACACTTCAGGTAAAGATCTTTCATATGCTCTTTGCAATACTTGTGTGAGAGCTGCTGTGGCAATTCCTTGCTTGCGAAAACTTGGGACAATCATATATCCAATGTGCCCTATATATTTTGCCATAAATTCAGTCAACTCATGTCTCAGACAAATGCGACCCGCAAATTTTTCATTTTTTATAATCCAAAATTCCGTTGCAGAAACAAATCCTTCGGGCAAATTAACTCCATTCATTGTATTAATAAGCGGCAATACAATATAATTCTCAAAATCCTCTTCCAATCTTTCTAAATCATAATCAGCAAATTGTTGCACTGACGGAGAGATGAAACCTTGAAGTTTTTTTATTTCCTTAACGGCTGATATAAATGTTTGTTTATATTTAGAAGAGGGAATAACAAGCTTAATCATTTCTAAAAAACTCCTTTCTGTGAAAATTGTTGAAAGATATCATATTTGATAAAAATCTTTCGTATTTTATTAAATCAGCCATTAAAACAAATTCGTTTGGTTTGTGAGCGTACATTATATTACCAGGACCGCAAATAACAGTATCAATCCCCATGCTCTGAAAATATCCGGCTTCGCTACCATATGTTACGGATTTTGCATTATTATTGTTAGCAGAATATTGCACAAGTTTTAAAATCTCACTGTTTGGTTTTGTGTTTAAGGGAAGAACGTGATTTCTCTTTGTAATGATAACAGAACATTCAGGAGATTTTTCTTTCATCTCATCTTCTATAATTCTGATAGATGAATAAAATCTTTCAAAAAATTTTTCAATATTCTCATTCGGAACATATCGACAACTTAAGTCAAAATGAGATTTATCAGGAATCATTGAATCAGACATACCGGCGTGAAAATTACTTATGTTTAGACTTGTTCTCGGATATTCAAAACGATTATCTTGTTCGGTGAAATAAATTTTAGCCAACTCTTTTGCTTTTTTGTAAAGCTGAAATGTGTAATAAACAGCATCAACAGCCATATGGGGAACACTTCCATGAGCAGTTTTGCCATAAACATCTACGGATATTCTTTTGTTTCCTCGATGTGCACTTACCGGATGTAACTCCGATGGTTCCATAACAATACAACCTTTTTGTTTTATGGGAAAAAGATTATAAAAATTATTGTCTTTCAGTTGATTTATAGCTGTAAAAACTCCTTCTTCATCATCATGTGTCAAAACAATATGTACAGGATATTTTTTTGCTAATACTTTCAATTTTTCAACTTGCGATAAAAGAACAGAAATTGCTCCTTTCATATCTGTTGAACCTTTACCAAAAACACGACCATCAACGACAGTCATTTTAAGAGGATCTCGCTCCCATAAATATTCTTGTTCAACTATTGTTGTGGTATCCAAGTGTCCTGAAAATATAATTCCCGGTTTTTCAATCTCTCCGAACGATGCAATCAATGATTCACGATTAGCATCCTGTTGTCCTCCATAGTTTTTACTAATAAGTGAAACATTTGCTTTGTGGTCTGAAAGATAGTTTGCCACAAAATGTACAGCACCCAATGAAGAGTTCTGAACATCCGTATCAAAGGCTATCAATTTTTCCAGAACATCAAGAGTCTTCATTTTCTACCTGCAACAAGAACTTTTTATCAATACATGCTTCTATGAAATCTTTAATATCGGTAATTACTTCATCAACAGAAATATTATACTTATTTGAAAAATATATGGCTAATTCCTCAGAGGAAATTTTTGTTTGAAGTTTTTCAACAATTTCCATGCCAATACTATTCAATTCAAGCACATTTTCAGTATCTCGATTGTATAAATAAAACTTACCATCTTGCTTCCTGGTAATTACTTTAGGACTTAGCACTAACTTAATATTGCTTTGCATCATTTCTTATATCCTCGTTATTTAAACAAATGAGTTTTGGTGTATTGTTTATTAAAGTATCTAAGTCTTCGTCAGAAATCGTAAAGATGTTCCCCAAAACTTTATTAGATAGCGGGCAAGGTGTAAAGTATCCCCAAGGATTTATATGTAAAATCCGACCCACAAAACAATCTTTTGGCGTAAAGAAAGGACTATGAAAAACAAACCTTTTGTCATCTGCAAAATGTCTTATAAATTACCTAATTACAATGAATATTATATTGTCAAAAAAGATAGAGGCAAGCAGAATCTGCAAAATGATGAATAATAATTTGAAAACAGCCAAACAACTCGGCGATTATTCGCCCAACGTGCATTAAAACTTTTAATATACCGCCTAATTGATTATACTCCGAAAGAACGCGTGTCCGGCGTTTTTCCTGACACAGCCAAGGATAATGTCAACTTATCTAATTGCAAAAACGTACGTGTAAATTGACCACCTAAAAATTGTCTAATTTATTAATTTAATTGACTAAAATTACCTTTATGATTCGTGAAAGTTCGTAAAATATCCCAAAATGTGCTTTTTCAAAAAATAAACTTTCGAATTCAATTAAGTGCTTGATTTAAAAAGAAAAACGACGCTTAAAACTAAGCGCCGCTTGTATTGGTGATCCCAGCGAGACTCGAACTCGCGTTACCGCCGTGAGAGGGCGATGTCCTAGACCGCTAGACGATGGGACCATAACTTTCCAACGCCCAACCTAATAACCCACTTTTTTCCAACTTGCAAGTGTTTTTTTATATTTTTTGTGAAAAAATATCGCGGCGGCTGATTTTTTTACCAAATTTGTCTTGCGTAAGCTCATAAAATATGGTATAAACCAAACCGTTATCTGATTATTAATAAATAAAAAAAGAATTATGGAAAATTTTAGATTGCAAAAAGTAGCTCCGTCTCAGGAAGCTGCCTTGTTTAAGAAGTGGGCATCTTACGGTGACTATTCACTAACCGAAGAGTTGGTTCGTAAATATGATGCCAAATACGGCTTTCACGATGGCGAATGTGTTTCTTTGGCCGCTCGTTGCAAAAGCAGTGTAGAGGCCGATGCCATTATTGATCGTGATTGGCCGAAGCTAATAAGATTGGCTAAGGTTGATAAATTTGATCCGGCTAATCTTAGCGCTTTGTCGCTGCTCATCAGTGATAGCGTGACATACGATTGCGATAAAGAAGAAGCTCTGCGCTTCTATAATATGTACAAACGTATGTACGGGCGTTAGCTAAAAAAAGCGAGTTGGCAACAACCCGCTTTTTTCTTTGTTTACCGGCTGCAGTATCCGCCTGATATCAACTATTATCCAAGCCGAATTTTTAACCAATTTCATCCCACTCAGACGCATCGTTTAGCAGATAGACATTATCAAATCCGCTTTGGCTCATTAGACAATAAGCCAAATATGCCGAATAGCCGTTGCGGCAGAATAGGGCGATAATACGGTCTTTGGGCAAAGCTCTCAAGTGTTCCCTAAGCTGCCCGAAAGGTATATGCCAAACCTCGAAACCGCCGTCTTTTAGTGTGATTTTGGCACCGACGTTCAACACAATATCTTGTTTTTGCAACTCCTTCCACCTAATCACCCTCAGACGATTATCATTAATCTTTACCGCCAGTGTCGCTGCTATAGCCAAGATATCTTTGGTTTTGGCCAGTTGCGGGGTATAAGCGATATAAAATTCGCTCAAATCTTGCACGCTGCCTTTATGTTGCATATAGGCTGCCACAATATTCAGTCGGGTAAAAACTCCGCTTTTTCCCCAAATTTGTGTACCCAAAATCTCACCTTTGGGTGAAAACAGCAGTTTCAGCCACAATTTTTCTGTCGGTACGATGTAGTTTTCATTTCTTTCGGAGTTCACATACACTTTGCGATAGTCGATATCAGCATTCTGCAACTCCTCTTCGCTGGCGCCGCACACCCCTAAATAATAATCAAAAATACGAATTATCTCATTATTAAACACTCTTGGCAGCGTTTTGGTTATGCCCGAAATATTATCCGCGGCAGCTTTGGCAGACTGTGCTGCCAAGACTGCATTGCTAATGCGAAACGGCTGTCCGCTGATGGAATTTTTCAGCTCGACCCCATTACCGCAAGCATAAATATTTTTGATATTGGTTTGCATATAACAGTCAACCGCTATTCCTCCGCCTTCTCCCGATAGAATGCCGGTGGTTATCGGCAACCGCATATCCGGTTGGCTGCCGGTGGCAATAATTGCCATATCATAAGGTATTTTTTTGCCGTTGTTAAAAATAGCATAAAGGGGTGAAAATTCTTTCATTTTGGTTGAAGTTATTGTTTTAATATTATGATTTTGCATAATTTTTTCTGCGTATTTTGCAAATTCTTCATCCGCGTATTTGAGGATATGTCCGGCGTGGTCGGCAATGGTTACCTCACCGCCGTTTTGTGCCAATGCAACTGCGGTTTGCACTCCCATCATTCCACCGCCCAAGATAAGTATCCTTTTGGCATTAAGTCCCCAAAAATAATCATTCACCCGCTGCGCTGCCGATGCATTGTGCAGGGTAAAAATATTATCGCTCAAAATCCCTTTGATATCCGGTCTTATGCGCAAGGGCTCATCAGCCAGCAACAGTTTGTCATAATACAGCCGGTGATTGGCGGAATAATGCAATATCTGCCGTTGCGGGTCGATTTTTATCACCTCGGTGTTGAGCAGCACTCGCAGCTTAAAAGTTTTTTCCAACAATTTAGCCGAGGCAGTTTGCAAATCATCCAAAGCGGCGATATGGCCTCCCAAAAACTGCGGTATGCCGCATAAGGCTTCTCCCAAATCAGGTGATTTTGCAACCAGTGTAATGGTCGCCTTCTCCAAGTTGCGGCGCAAATGTGCCGCCGCGCCGATGGCCGTGGTTGACCCGCCGATAATCACTATATGCATTAATTCTCCTTTCTCATCAAAAGCTATATAGGCGCAAAAAACTCTTGACAGAATAGAAAAATGGTTTTATAAACCACCCAGATTTTCTAATTAAAGCACTTGAAAATTCAACCCACTCTACGGAGTGCCGTCAGTCAGCGAGGTTTCGCACACTGGCGTGTAGTTGTTTATATACAAGCGCAAGAGCAAAAAGGATAAGAGTTTTGTTTGAAAATTTGAGCGATAAGTTGACCGCTGTATTCAATAAAATCACCTCGCGCGGGGTATTGAGCGAGGCAGATGTCGATGCAGCTTTGCGCGAGATAAGAGTGGCTCTGCTGGAGGCCGATGTGGCTTTGCCGGTGGTAAAAGACTTTATTGCTCAAGTCAAACAGCAAGCTCAAGGTGAGAAGATTGTCCGCTCCGTTCAGCCTGGCCAGATGGTGATAAAAATTGTCCACGATGAGCTTGTACGGCATTTGGGAGCAGATAATACGCAGCTTAATCTTAATGCTCCGGCGCCGGTTGTGGTGCTTATGGTGGGGCTTCAAGGCTCCGGCAAAACCACCACTGCCGCCAAAATTGCCAAGCGCTTGGCCGCTAAACAGCGCAAAAAAGTTTTGTTGGCATCTTTGGATATTTATCGTCCGGCCGCAAAATTGCAGTTGGAGCAACTGGCTGCACAAATCGGCGGGCATTCATTGCCGATTATAGAGGGTGAAACCCCGCAAGATACAACAAAGCGAGCACTTAAGGTTGCCAAGAGCGAATGTTTTGATGTGGTGATTTTGGATTCGGCCGGTCGTTTGCATATTGACCAAGCCCTGATGGACGAGGTCAAAGAGGTCAAGCAAATAGCCCATCCGACAGAGGTTTTGCTGGTGGCCGATGCCATGCTTGGTCAGGATGCTTGTGTTGTAGCCAAGGAGTTTAATGAGCAAATCGGCATCACCGGTCTGGTTTTGACCCGTATTGACGGCTCATCGCGCGCCGGTGCCGCTTTGTCGATGAAAATGGTGGCCAATGTTCCGATTAAATTTTTAGGTTTAGGCGAAAAGACCGATGACTTGGAGGAGTTTCACGCCGACCGACTGGCCGGCCGCATCTTGGGGCAGGGCGATGTTGTCTCTTTGGTAGAAAAAACCATTGACCGCATCAACCAAGAAGATGCCGAAAAGATGGCCGCCAAGATGATGAAGGGCACTTTCAATTTGGAAGATATGCTTGCGCAGTTGCGCCAATTGCAAAAAATCGGCTCTTTGGGCGGCATTATGGGGATGCTCCCCGGATTGAACAAGTTTGCCGGCGCGGTTGAGGCTGCGGGCGGTGATAAAATTATTAAAAAACAGGAGGCGATAATTCTCTCCATGACCTTGTCTGAGAGAAGACATCCCGACATTATCAAGGCGTCGCGCAAGAAAAGAATTGCCGCCGGCGCCGGAGTAGAAGTTCAGGAGGTCAACAAATTGCTCAAGTCTTATGAGCAAATGTCGGCCTTGATGAAGCAAATGGGTAGATTCGGCGGTCTTTCCAAACTGCTCGGGTCTGCTGTATTAAAAAAATCTCCGTTCGGGGGCACCCCCTTCGGAGGCATGGGCGGCAAATTTCCTTTTTAACCGAAAGCGGGTTTGCCATAATAAAAATTTTAACAACGAAAGGAAAATAAATGTCAGTACGTATCAGATTGTCTCGCGGCGGTTCCAAAAAGCGTCCGTTCTATAGAGTAGTTGCTGCCGACAGCAGAGCTCCTCGCGACGGTCGTTTTATTGAAAGATTGGGCTCCTACAACCCGATGCTGCCTCAAGATAATGCTCAACGTTTTGTTGTAAACGAAGAGCGTATAAAATATTGGTTGTCGCAGGGCGCTCAACCCACCGAAAGATTGGAAAAATTGCTGTCAACTTTGGGTTTGGTTAAAGCTCCGGTTATTCCGGCTCAGCCCAAGAAGTCGGCATTGAAAGCCAAGGCCTTAGAGCGCATCAAAGAAAAAGAAGAGAAAGCCAAGGCTGCTGCTGAAGCTGCCGCGGAAGCTGCTGCAGCCGCTTCGGCCGATGAGAGTGCTTCGGCTTAAGTTGTGTTGTTTTAACCAATTGTCAGGAATGTATCGGACCAATGGCACAAGATAAGGTTTGTTTGGGCGCGATTGTCGGAGTTCACGGCATCAAGGGCGAGGTTAAGATTAAATGTTTTTGTTCTGACGAAAAACATTTAACGGCCTATGGTGCTTTGAGCAATGAACAAGGCGACAAAACCTTTACCATTCGGGTGGTTGGACACGCAAAAGACTTGCTCAGAGCCAAAATTGACGGCGTAACCGACCGCACGCAAGCCGAGACTTATGTCGGTATCGGACTTTATGTCGCCAAAGACAAACTTCCATCTTTGCAGGAGGAGGAGTTTTATCACGCTGATTTAATCGACCTGCGGGCGGATAATACCACAGGTGAGACTATCGGAGTGGTAAATGCGATTTATAATTTTGGCGCCGGCGATATTTTGGAGTTGAAAATGCTCGACGGTACCTTGGAAATGCTGCCGTTTAACCGCAGTTTTGTTCCGGTCGTGAATATTAAAGACGGTTATATTATTGTTGAAATGCCGACTTATCAGCCTCAAGGAGATGACGCTTAAGATGAGGGCGCAGGTTTTCACTATTCTCCCGGAAGTTTTCCCCGGTTTTTTAGCTTCATCGCTTACCGGTAAGGCTCTTGCGGAAGAAAAATGGAGCTTAAAAGTTGTCAACATCCGCGATTATGCTTTTGATAAATACGGTTCGGTTGATGACACCCCCTCGGGCGGAGGCGCCGGAATGGTAATGCGCGCTGATGTTTTGGGCGAGACCTTAAAGCATAATTTCACCGGCGGAAAATTGCTGAATATGTCGCCGCGCGGTGTGCCGCTCAACCAAAAGTTGGTTCATCAATTAGCCGCAGAAGACGAGCTGAATATTATATGCTCGCGTTTTGAGGGTGTTGATGAGCGGGTTTTGGAAGAATATGGCGCTTTGGATATTTCGATTGGCGATTATGTACTGACCGGAGGCGAGCAGGCAGCGATGATTATGCTTGATGCGATTGTGCGGCTGTTGCCCGATGTTTTGGGTAATGCCGAATCCATTAAAGACGAGAGTTTTGAAAGCGGCCTTTTGGAATATCCGCAATACACTCGTCCGGTTGATTGGCGCGGCAGGATGATACCCGAGGTTTTGCTTTCGGGGCATCACCGCAAAATCGACGAATGGCGTTTGGTGCAATCACAACAGATAACGCAGCAACGTCGACCTGACTTATGGAAAAAATATCTTGAACTTAAATAAATTTTAGTGTAATAGCTAACACAAATGATAATTTGAAAAGGGTAAAACTATGAATATTATCGAAAATATTGAAAAAGAGCAGATGGAAAAGCTGTTGGAAGGCAAAAATCTTCCCAACTTTAAACCCGGCGATACCTTAAAAGTTCACACCAAAGTTAAAGAGGGTGACAGAGAGCGTATCCAAGTTTATGAGGGCGTTTGCATTGCTCGCAAAAACGATGGCTTAAACTCATCTTTCACCGTTCGCAAAATTTCGTTTGGCGAAGGTGTTGAAAGAGTATTCCCGCTGTATTCGCCGAATGTAGCAAAAATCGAGGTTGCACGTATCGGTAAGGTAAGACGTGCCAAGTTGTATTTCTTGCGTGCTTTGCGTGGCCGTTCGGCTCGTATTGCCGATGATTTGACCGCTTCGGTAAAGGCTGCCAACGAAGGCACCTCAAGCGAGAACAAGGGTGAATAATTTAGTTATCAGCCTTGTAAATTGAACTTTGCATAAAAAACTCCGGATTCATACCGGAGTTTTTTTTTCAAATAACAAGAGGTTGATTTATTTTAGATGCTTGAGCCAGCGCAAAATATCACGCCAGTTGGAGTGTTCAACCAGCTCGGAATGTTCCGCGTTGTCATAAATTATCAACTCCTTAGGCTCCAAGGCCTGAGCAAACAATTCTTGTGCCCGCTGCAGCGGAACTGTGGTGTCGTTTCGGGCAGCCATCACCAGCAAGGGTATTTGCAATTTTGCCAAATTGAGCAGATTGTCATATTGGTCTTTTATCAGCAGCTGAAAGGGAAACACCGGCCAAATTCGCTGTCGCACCACATTGAGCAAACTATCAAACGGCACTTCCAAAATCAGTCCGGCAAATCTGCCGCCGTCAGAATTAGCCGCAGCATAAGATGAGGTGTAGCTCCCCAGCGACATCCCATACAAAACAATCTGCCGATTTTTGTATCCCAGCCGGTGCAGATAATCAACCGCCGCCAGCGCATCTTGCTCAAAGCCGGCCTGAGTAATTTCGCCGTCATTACCGCCAAAACCGCGATACTCCGGCATAAACACCCCATATCCTTCATCTGCCAAAGGTTTCAGCTTATTATAAAACCTGCCGATGTTGTGTGAGTTACCATGATAAAAAACTATCATCTTTTGTCCGCGGCGCGGCGCTTTTATCCAGCCGTACAGATTGAGACCATCAAAGGTAGTGTAGGACACCTCTTGCAGCTTTAACCCATATGACAGCGGCTGGTTGATGTCAGCTTTTGTTACATCAGGGTTATAGAAAAACCATTGGGGCTTCAGCCGCACGGCTGCGCAAAAAGAAGCATAAGCCGCCAGCATCACCGCCGCAACGGCTATAATCAATTTGCGCTTATTCATTTTTCAGTTTTTCCAAAATCTGCGGATAATGTTCCAGCACCTGCCGCATCTGCTTGTTGTTGCCGTCTTGTGCGATGTTGATTTTGGCCAGCGTCATCTCGTTGTCGGCACGCATCTCACGCTCGGGGTTTACCAGTATCAGCTTACGCATCCTTCCCCAAAAACTGCGCACCTTAGTGCCTCCCAGAACTTCCATCGCCCAAAACCAAATATCATCAGCATAAGGCGCCAGTTGTTTAAACAACTCAATATTGTTAACCTCTTTGTACATACAATGCGGCGGATAGAGCACCCCGCCCACACCGGTGGCAAAGTTGGCAAAACTCGGCTTGGGCGCCGTAACATTGTGCGGCCATTTTGAATAAGGCGCAACCGTCCCGTCCTTGTTGATTTTTACCCTGTGACAGCGATGGCAAATAACATCTTTGGGATGCTTCAGATGCTGTTTATACAGCCGTTCCAGCCAATCCGCCGGATAATAAATATCATCATCCGAAGTGACAATCACCGCATCACTGAACTCCCCCATTGATGGCACCAGTTTGGTATACGAGCGCAGATAAGCCTCCGACCATCTGATGGTCAGGCCGTTTTTTTGCAAATCAAGCACCTTTTGCGGAATATCTTTTTCGCGATTGGGAAACTCGTCGGTGCACAGCCACAGCACCACCTCATCAGGCTTCAGGCTCTGATTTAGCAGCGAGTATAACGTATAATGAATTTCCCCCATCCTCGGCGGAAAAGATGCCAGTGACACAATCAGTTTTTGCTTACGTTTGTCGGCATTAATACCGATACCGTCAAAAGCGGCGATTTTTTCATCCAACTGCTCGCGGTTGATATGCGGCGGCATCTTGGCTCGTTTGGTATAAGTAAAGCTCTTGCCCAAAATTGTCAGCTTGCGCAAGTTGCCTTGTTTTTCTTTCTTAAACAGTTCCATTATTTTTTCCAGTTTGCTGATTTTCTTAATAAGCTAATCTTAAAGTTATCAAACTCTAAGGTCAAGGCTAATATTTTACTTGTAAAGGTATATTTTATTTGTTATCTTAACCGACAAACAGCTTAATACAAATACGGGGTAAACAAATGGTTGTTGCAAAAACATCGGTTATCGCTAAGTTAAAAAACATTATGGCCAAGACCAAACGGCGGTTTTTAAGCTCGCCCAAGGCCAAACTGCGCGATGAAAACATCTCGGAGGCCGAGGCGGTCACCATCCAAAAAGATGCTCATTTTCGCAGTTCGCATATCAAGCACAACACCTATACCGCGCCTTATTTGGAGCTTTCGGCACAGCTTTTGGCCGAAGAAGATCAAATATTTAAGGCTGCTGCCAATCATTTGGCCTCGATTGCCAAAGTGCGGCGCAAATATGCTCCGGCAATTCGTGCGATTTTTGCCGAGATAATTGCCAACCGCAAACTCTCTTCCGAAAAACTGGATTATCTCACTCGCAAATTGGACGACATCTAGGCTCAAAAATTCAGGCTTTATAATTTTGAAAACTGTTTTCTTTTTCGAACAAATAGAGCAGGGTGCGCAAGCCCCCTCCGCGCTTTGAAAGCAGATGCGGGTCTTTGTTTATAATCAATTTGGCATCTTTATTGGCAATCTCCAGAAGTTGCCGATGATATTCCATATCCGCCAGCCTGAAATTTTCAAAACCGCTTTGGCGAGTACCCAAAATCTCGCCGCCGCCGCGCAGTTCCAAATCTTTTTCGGCAATTTCGAACCCATCCTCGCTTTTTTTCATAATCATCAGTCGTTCGTAGGCCGTCTGACTTAGATTGCCGCCATAAACCAGCAAACAACGCGCCGCTTGATTACCGCGTTTTACTCGTCCTCGCAATTGGTGCAGTTGCGCCAAACCAAACCTCTCGGCGTGCTCAATAATCATCACGGTTGCTTGAGGCACATTAACCCCGACCTCAATCACCGTAGTGGCCACCAGCAACCTGATTTCACCGACCTTAAACTTGGACATAACCGCATTTTTTTCGTTTTCTTTCATCTTGCCGTGCACCAGTCCGACTTTGTCGCCGAAAATCTGAGCCAAATCGGCAAACCTTGCCTCGGCTGCCGCCAAATCCGACTTCTCACTGGCCTCCACCAGCGGACAAACCCAATAAGCCATCACCCCTTGCTCAATCAGGCGTTGCAGGCCTTCCACCACTTCTGTCAGCTTGCTTAGCGGCAACACTCGGGTATCCACCGGCTTGCGTCCTTTAGGCAGTTGATTAATCACAGAATAATCCATATCACCGTAAGCACTCAAAACCAGTGTGCGGGGAATTGGGGTTGCCGTCATCACCAACACATCGCAATCAGGGCTTTTTTGCGAGAGTTTAAGCCGTTGCTGTACTCCAAAACGATGTTGTTCATCCACCACTGCCAAAGCGAGGTTTTTATATTTCACCTCATCTGAAAACAAGGCGTGAGTACCGACAATAATATCAATCTCTCCGGCTGCTAAACCGGCCAAAATTTCGCGTCGCTCTTTGCTCTTAGTTTTGCCGCTCAACAGTGCGATATTTACCTCACAATCGCGGCACATTTCTTTCAAGCTCTCAAAATGCTGATTAGCCAAAATCTCGGTCGGAACCATCAAAGCCGCTTGAGTTTTGGCCTCTATAGCATTGAGCATTGCCAAAGCCGCCACAATCGTTTTGCCGGCACCCACATCGCCTTGCAGCAGTCGCAGCATTTTGCGGGGCTGCGCTTGATTGGCATATATCTCCTCCAAAACCTTTTTTTGTGCATCGGTCAGCTCAAATCCCAAGCCCTGCATCACCTTTTGCCGCAAATGTCCGTCACCGGCAATTATTTTTCCGCCCTCTTCGCGGTTGCGCTCTCTCAGCATTGCCAAAGTTAGCTGATTAGCCAGAAGCTCATCATAAGCCAGCCTTGCCCGCGCTTTGGCTTTAGGCAGGGTATCATTCAGGTTTTGCGGATGATGCGCTCTGATTAACGATTCGCGAAAGCTCGTCCATTCTTGCCGTTTAACCAGCTCGCCGTCATCCCACTCCGGCAGTTTGGGTACCAACGCCAAGGCTTGCTCGATATATTTGCGCATCATTTTGTTGCTCACCCCTGCGGTCAGAGGATATACCGGCTCAAAAGCGCTCCGGTTTTCTTCATCTTTCTCATCGGCGATAATATCCGGATGCGTCATTTGCAATTGTCCGTTAAAACTCTCCAGTTTGCCGCTAACAATCTTTAGCGCGCCGACCGGCAAATTTTTGGCAATCGAGGCGGCATACACTTTGAAAAACACCAATGTCAGCTGTTCGGTGTCATCTTCGACAATCACCCGATAGGGTTGTTTAGAAGTTTTGGGTGCGATATGCTCAACAATCCGTACTTTGACGGTGCAAATTCTACCCGTTTCGGCATCGCGCAGCTTGGGGCGATAGCTGCGGTCAATTACTCCACTTGGCAGATGAAACAACAAATCTGCAATATATCTTCCCCCGACTAGGTTTTGGATATAAGCCAAACTCTTGGGTCCGACACCGCGCAGGCTTGCGATATCGCTAAACAGCGGATATAATACTTCTGGACGCATAAATTTCAGGCTCCATATAACAAATAAACAACTTGCATTTAGTATCAAATTATATATACTTTTGCGCAGTTGTAAACTCAAAGAAATGAATAATGCAGTATAATATTGAACAATTGTCTTACCGGACGTTTTCGTCACTTTCCAAAGAAAGCGGCGCTTTTGTGCTGGGTAAATTAGCCCAATCATCTTTAAGCGACATAATTTATATTGCCTCTTCGGGGGTAGAGTTGTCGCTTATGTCCGATTTGTTGGAATATATGTACCCCACACTTGAGGTACTGCGTTTTCCGGCATGGGACACCGTGCCCTACGACCGCACCTCGCCTAATTCCGACATTATCGCCAAGCGAGTGGAAACCTTATCGCAGCTGGCATTATGCCCAACCGTCAAACATAGTCGGATTATTGTTACCTCATTGGGCGCCGCTCTTCAAAAATTGCCCCCCAAAAAAGTGTTTCTTAATGCCATCCGCGAGATAAAAGTCGGGCAGAAGCTGGAGTTTGGTGAGTTTTTGCATTATGCGTCCATCAACGGCTACACTCGCACCGAACAGGTGTTTGAGGCGGGAGAATATGCCGTCAGGGGTGATATTATCGATATTTTTCCCATCGGCACTAAAGAACCGCTGCGTATAGATTTGTTTGATGACGAGGTTGAGCGTATCCGCACTTTTGACGTGATGACCCAACGCACCAGCGGAGTGTTGGACAGTTATTGTTTCCGTGTGGTCAGCGAGGTCGTGCTGGATGATAAGGCAGTGGCTGCTTTTCGCGGTTGTTATCGCGAGGCTTTCGGAGCCGAGGCCAATAATGACGAGATTTATGCCGCTGTTTCCGAAAAGCATAAATATATCGGTATGGAAAATTGGCTACCGTTTTTCTATAATAATCAGTTGGTGAGCTTGTTTGATTATTTGCCTCAAGCGCATATTATCACTGCCGAAAATTTGCTTGATGCACTTAAATCCAAAACCGAAAGCATCGCCGATTATTATACTGCACGTTTGCAGGACTTGGAGATAAAACCCTCGGCGGAAGGCGAGGTCTATCGTCCGGTTGCGCCCGAGTTATTGTATCTGTCCGAAGAAGATTTTTCACAATTACTGCAGCGCAAAAATTCTGTCTCTTTTACCTCGCTCAACTTACCGGCCTCAGATGCGGTCTGTGACTACGGATTTGTGCCGATGCGCCTGTTTGCCGGAATAAAAAACATTGCTTTGCAGCAGGTTTATCAGGATTTGCAGCAGTTTTTGCAGGCCAACACCTCATCCGTGCGCATAATTTCCTGTTATTCGGCCGGCAGTCGCGAGCGGATCAAGTCGCTGCTCCAAGAGCACGCTATCACCGATTTGGTTTCTATAGACAGCTGGGATGAGGCTTGCGTTTGCGGCAAAAAGCACATCGCTTTGATAACCGCACCGTTTGAGCACGGTTTCAAAGGGCAGGGGATTTGTTTGGTGGCCGAGGCTGATATTTTGGGTGAAAAAATCGACCGTCACAAGCAGAAAAAGTATTCTTCCGCTAATTTTATCGCTGACATTTCAACTCTTACTTCCGGTGAATTGGTGGTGCACATTGAGCACGGCTTGGGGCGGTTTGTCGGACTCGAGACTTTGGTGGTGGACGGGGCGCCGCACGATTGTCTCAAAATCGAATATGCCAAAAACTCCAAATTGTTTGTGCCGGTTGAAAACATCAATGTGTTGTCGCGCTATGGCAATGACAATGCTCAGGTCGAGCTTGATGAGCTGGGCGGCACGGCATGGAGCCTGAAAAAGGCTCGGGTAAAAAACAAAATTCACGATATGGCCGAAAAATTAATCAAAATAGCCGCCGCTCGTCAGTTGCAAAAAGCTGAAATATTTTCGCCGGTTGCCGGATTATACGGTGATTTTTGTGCGCGTTTTCCTTACAGCGAAACCGACGACCAACTCAATGCCATCGCTGATGTTATCTCCGATTTGGAGCAGGGCAGGCCGATGGACCGGCTTATCTGCGGAGATGTCGGCTTTGGCAAAACCGAAGTGGCTATGCGGGCAGCCTTTGTGGTTGCTTCATCCGGTGCTCAGGTGGCGGTTATTGTACCGACCACCTTGCTGGCGCGGCAACATTATCAAAATTTTTGCCAGAGATTTGCCGGTTTTCCGATTAATATTCGGATGCTCTCACGGTTGGTTACCGCTAAAGAAAGCGCCGAGGTCATCCAAGGCCTCAAATCCGGCGCGGTTGATGTTGTTATAGGAACCCATGCTTTGTTGTCGCAAAAGGTGGAGTTTGGTAATTTGGGATTGCTGATTATTGATGAAGAGCAGCATTTTGGCGTGGCGCACAAAGAAAAACTCAAAACTCTTAAAAACGGTGTCCATGTTCTGACCTTGACCGCAACCCCTATACCGCGGACTTTGCAGTTGAGTTTGACCGGAGTTAAACAACTCAGCGTGATAGCCACCCCGCCGGTCGACCGTTTGGCAGCACGCTCGTTTGTGCTTCCCTTTGACAAGGTGATGATAAAAGAGGCCATTTTGCGCGAAAAACATCGCGGCGGCCAAACCTTTTATGTTTGCCCCAAAATCGCTGACATTCCGGAGGTTGAGCGCGTATTAAGCGAGATGGTGCCTGATGTCAAGGTTTTGGTGGCCCATGGGCAGATGTCGCCATCGCATCTTGAAGATGTAATGAGCGATTTTGCCTCCGGCAGCGGTGATATTTTGCTCTCGACTACCATTATTGAATCCGGCATTGATATGCCGCGGGTTAATACTATGATTATTCACCGCGCGGATATGTTCGGATTGGCACAGCTTTATCAGCTCAAAGGGCGCATCGGCCGCTCAAAAATCCGCGGTTATGCTTATTTTACCGTTCAGAAAAACCATCGTCTGCGTGATTTGGCGCAAAAAAGACTGCAAATTTTACAATCTTTGGATTCGCTGGGCGCCGGATTTTCTTTGGCCAGCTATGATATGGATTTGCGCGGCTCGGGCAATCTTTTGGGTGAAGAGCAATCCGGTCATATCAAAGATGTCGGCATCTCGCTTTATCAGCATATGCTGGAAGAAGAAATTGCTCGCCTCAAGGCCGAAAATTCGCATACCGCTGCCGCTCCCAAAGATGATTGGGCGCCGCAAATTGCCATCGGTATTCCCATCCTTATTCCCGAAAGCTACGTCGGGGATTTGGGACTGCGTTTGGGGCTTTATAAACGCATCGGCGATATTGATAATTTCGCTGCGGTTGATGATATGAAAGAAGAACTGATTGACCGTTTCGGTCAGCTGCCGCTTGAGGTGTCCAACCTTTTAACCGTGGTAGAAATAAAAATTATTTGCCAACAGTGCGGTATTGATAGAATTAACGCCGGAGCCAAGGGTATATTGCTGGGTTTTCACAACAATACATTTGCTTATCCCGAGCGCTTGATTGCAATGATTAACAAATCATTCGGTGCCATCAAAATCCGTCCCGACCAGCGGTTGCTCATAGCCGGTGATTTCTCATCTTATGAAACCAGAGTGCGCACCATCAAGCAATATATCAGCAAAATTGCCGAGCTTTTGCACTAAACAAATCCCCGCTGTAAACGATTACAGCGGGGGTTAAAATTAAACTTCTTCTTGTGAGGTCAGCGCTTGCAATTGCTCAATGCGAGCCATTAAGTCTCTTTCCAATTGCTCGTTCGTTTTTACCTCTTTCAGGCGTATCACACAGGCTTCGAGCAGGTCTTCCTTGTTAGGAATCTCTTTGAATCTTTTTCTTAACCTGAGTGTATAAACAACTCCTTTGAAAAAATTTTGTTGTTTTTTCAAAAAATACAAACCATCAATTGCCTGACATTTTACCAAAACCGGATTGTTGTCAGTATCATATTGGCGGTGTACCAACTCTGCTATCTCCGGCCGGGAGATAGTAAAGTCGCAGTAGTGGAAAAGGTACTGCGGATTTGAAGTTCCCATCGCTATCAGGTCATAGACGATGCGGTATTCGCTTCTAACCCGTGCCAAGCTCAAAACTACCCAATCAATCAACCGGTCATAATTTTGGCTGGCTTTCTCCCGAGTGCTCAGACACCTGTAAGCACTGCGTATGTCTACCATGCTCATCATAATATATTTTTTATTATTAATAATTTAGCTTATGCGAGTTTTATACCATATTTTTTCTTCAAAATCAACTCCAAAATGTCAAAATTTGCCAAAAATAAAACCGAAAAAACTGATAAACAGTTTTTTCGGTCAGGTAGTTAGTCCGCCTCTCTAGCTATTGATGCAATGTATTATGTTTTTCCTTGCATCATCTTTAGACAATCCCAAAGTGCGGGTAAAATAATAATACGTCATATCAAAGACATATTGAGCATCTATCGGCACATTGGCAAGTTTGCTTAACTTTTTACGAGCACGCAGTTTCTTGGACAATTTCAACCAAGGCACACTTTTGTATTCAAAACGAGCCACTCGCATTTCGGTCAATTTGGCCTTAAGAAAACGCAAATCCTCATCAAGCACAACCCCATTGCTCAAATATTGATAGACATTTTTGCGACCTTCGTTCAGGTCTAAATAGCCCATCAAATCTTCTCCGGAGATTCCCAAAAAGTTGACGCAAAATCCATAAGTCTTATCATACTCTAAGGCGACCGGCGATACAGAACGCAAACATAAGTTACAAATTCTGCGGGTATCAAGTTTTGAAGCGCCGAAAACTTCATAAACATCCCCTAATCTGATTGTGTACATAATATATATTGTTTTAAGTTAATAATTCATCTCTACATCGATGATGTTAACATATTCAAAATCTAAAATCAATCCCGCAGTTAACAATTTTTTATCATTTTTTATTTATAGTATATTTTCGACAATAATGTTTTTTAAGGGCTGATTTTATGCCGCAAACCACGGACAAATTTTATAATCTGAACATAGATTTGGTCAATTCCGGCCGCATTTATACCGAAACCGCCGCTGTCCGCAGTATTGTGCAAAAAGGGGGAGTGTATTTTTTCAGTATTTATATCTATCGTTTGGAAAAGACATTTATTTTTGAGCAGCATTATATTCAAACCATCCGCGATTTAAGCCGTGACAAGGTTTATGACACCCCTGTTGAATTTATCCGCGATTTTTATGCGCTGCTGGGCGAAGATGCTGTCGGCTCCCATACTGACGAAACCGCCTCAATTCGCCAGCAAAAGCGCAAAAACGGCGAGCTGTTGCAGCCGCTGTATGATGATATTGTGCTGATGCTGTTTATGGCTTGCAGTGATGATGACAGTCAAAAGCTCAAAATCGGAGTTATTGACGAATATATCCAATACCGGCTCAACTTGTTTGATAATGTCAGCTTGCATTATATCAACAAATATCTGTGTTCCTTAAGTATCTCGCAAGTGGAATTTTATGATTCGCTCAGCAAGCTGGCCGGCAAATCGACGGCCGATGTTAATAATTTGCTGAAAACCTTGCTCAAAATATGCTTGGCCGACGGGCGTATGCATTATAACGAACGACTGTATTGGAGTGAGATAATGCAGTTTTTCCGTCTTAATAAACTGCCTTGGCCCAAAGATTTGGGTATCTGAAACGCGAAAAGCCGCCGGTTTATTGCATAACCAACGGCTTTTTCTTTTTTGCGTCATTCCTGATTTTGAATAAAATCCAGAAACTCTGGATATTTGGCTTTCATAGTGTGGGCGTCCACACTCTTGAACAAGAACCTGAACGCCTCTCTAGGAGAGAGATTCTCTCCAGGAAACTGATTGCGCTGAATGCCCAGACATTTCGTCTCATAGGCCTCATTCCAGCCTTTTACCATCTCCTCGTTACTTAACCCTTTTTTCTTCAAAAAATTCAAAGAATCTTCTAAACTAACCTGATTTTGACGCAATTTCTTCATCTCATCCAATGAGATATTAATTTTTCTTTTTTCCATAATTATAAAAATATTTAATTAAATTACGTTGCCAAATATAACCGATTTTGTCAAATGTGTCAAGTGTAAAAAATAAATAAATTCAAAAAAACAGTCCCCGCACCTCAGGGCAGGGACTGTAAATACATTTTTATCGGCCGAAAATCAGCCTCAAATCAAGCTATTGCATATTAACCAACACAATCTCTACCCGTCGGTTTTGCTCTCTTCCGGACTCGGTGGCATTGGAGGCAATCGGATTAGCCGAGCCATAGCCGTTGGCACGCAGCCGTGTAGCTGCCACCCCTTTAACCCGCAAAAAGTCAGCCACGGCGTTGGCACGTTTTACCGACAAAGGATTATTAATCGCATCACTGCCGGTGTTGTCGGTATAGCCGTTGACCATCACCAAGGTCTTGTCATATTCGGTAAGCACTTTGGCAATCGAGGTCACAACCGGCTGGAACGATTGTTTGATATAAGCCTCGTTGGTGTCAAAAGTAATATTACCCGGCATAATCAAATAAATCTGCCCGTTTTCTTCGCGTACCTGCACTCCAGTGCCCACCAGCTCTTGCCGCAGTTTGCTGGCCTGATAATCCATATATCCGCCGGCACCGGCTCCGGCCAAGGCGCCGACTCCCGCGCCGATAAGCGCACCTTTTTTGCCGCCGGCCAAAGCGCCGATTCCTGCTCCGACTGCAGTACCGATACCGGTGCCCCAAGTGGTTTTGGCCACCTTCGATTCGCCGGTGTAAGGATCAGCAGCACAAGCGCTCATCATTGATACAGCCAAAGCTGCGCAAATTATCTTTTTTATCATTATTTCAACTCCTTTTATTATAATTGGTTAAGCAAATCATTCGAGGTCAGCACGGCTGCATCCGGCACAGTCTTTTTTATCAAACCGCTCAACACATTGCCAAAACCCACCTCGACAAACTCATCAACATTACACTCCTTCATATAGCCAACGCTCTCCTGCCACTTTACCGTACTTGTAATTTGTTCTTCCAGCAAGTGTTTTATCTCGTTTGTATCCGCATATTCTTTGGCGGTAACATTGCTGATAACCTTAAACTTCGGCTCGGCTATTTTTGCTTTTGGCAAAACCTTGCCCATCGCCTCTGCCGCGCTTTGCATCAAAGGCGAATGAAAAGCCCCCGACACACTAAGCCTTATGGCGCGTTTTGCCCCTTCGGCCGCAGCCTGTTCAACAGCACGGGTAATATTTTCCTCACTGCCGGATATCACAATTTGCGCCGGCGAATTCGAATTAGCCACATAGCATCCCAAAGCCTCGGCCAACACCCGCACTTTTGCCAAATCCCAGCCGATAATTGCCGCCATCGCACCTTTTTCTTTTCGGCAGGCAGACATCATATATTCGCCCCGCAGCTTTAACAACCGCGCTGCCTCAGCCAAGCTCAAAGCTCCGGCTGCACACAATGCCGAATATTCACCCAGCGAATGCCCCGCTGCAAATTTAATATTCTGCTCATCAATCAATCCGGTAGACTTAAACACCTCAAAATAAGCCATCGACACTGCCAAAATAGCCGGTTGAGCATTGTTGGTGAGGTTTAATTCCTCTTGCTGACCATCAAACATAATGTCAGTCAGTTTGCAGCCCAAAGCATCATCAACTTCGGCAAACACCTCCTTGGCCACGGCAAAATTGTCATACAAATCTCTGCCCATACCGATTTTTTGCGAGCCTTGCCCCGGAAAAACCAGTGCTTGTGTCTTCATCAACATTTCTTTAACATACCTTACAAATATTGCTTATATTTTGCGCAAGATAATCGACGCGTTGGTTCCGCCGAAACCAAACGAATTGGTCATCGCCGCCTTAACCGTGTGGCTTACCGCTTTATTGGGCACCAAATCAAGCCCCTCGGCCTCGTCAATCGGGTCGTGCAGGTTCAAAGTCGGCGGCACTATTCCACTCTCAATAGCTTTGGCACAAACAATCGTCTCAACGGCACCGGCTGCTCCCAGCATATGTCCCAATGCCGATTTGGTCGATGACATTTTCAAATTATCCGCTTTGCCGAACAATTCTCTGACCGCTTTGGCCTCCATCGCATCGCCCACCATTGTCGAGGTGCCGTGCGCATTGATATAATCAATCTCTTCCGGACGCATTCCCGCCTTTTTCAAGGCCTCGCTCATAGCTCTTTTGGCGCCGTTGCCATCCGGTGCCGGCGAGGTAATGTGATAAGCATCGCCGCTGCAGCCGTATCCCACCACTTCAGCATAAATTTTAGCTCCGCGTTTGATGGCGTGTTCATATTCTTCCAGCACCAACACACCGGCGCCTTCGCTCATTACAAATCCGTCGTGCCCCTTATCCCACGGACGTGAGGCCTCTTGCGGCCGATCATTATAGCTGTGTGACAATGCTCTTGCTTGCATAAAACCGCCCACAGCCAGTGGATAAATCGCCGATTCCGCCCCGCCGCTAATCATTACATCGGCATCGCCCAGCACAATTGCCTGATAACCGTGAATAACTGCATGAGCTCCGGTAGCACAGGCCGTAACATTGGACAAATTGGGTCCCTTAAAGCCGTATTTCATCGACACGTGCCCCGAGGCCATATTGATAATGCTTGAGGGGATAAAAAACGGATTGATGCGTTTCGGTCCTGAGGTTGCCAAAAGCTGCGAAGTGGCATAAATCGTCTTCAATCCGCCGATACCCGAACCGACAGCCACACCGGTGCGGCATTTTTCCTGCTCGTCTTCGGGCATCCAAGCTGCATCCCTAATTGCCTCGTTGGCAGCGCCCAGCCCGTACAATATAAAATCATCCACCCGCCGTTGGTCTTTAGGCTCCATAACAGTATCCGGATCAAACAACGGCGCTTCTTTGCCCATTATTATCTCGCCGGCAATCTGCGCACTATAATCGGCGGCATCAAACTTGCTGATGTTTGTGATGCCGCTTTTGCCATCCAACAAAGATTTCCATGTCAAATCAACGCCCAAACCGAACGGGGTTAAAGCGCCCATACCCGTAATCACAACTCTTCTCATCAATACTGTTCACCTGTAAAATATAAGTTAAAATCAGGCTTGAAATTATCGCCAAGCGCTGCAGATGTCAACCGCGCTTATTAAATATTACGTCTTTTTAACATTAAGTGATTAACGGATATATTCCTGCAAAATCTGCGGAGTTAAAATCTGCGGTAATATGACATAATCTTCTGATTTTCCGTCATAATACACATAAAGCGGCACACTAGCTCTTCCATAGCGGCCTAAACCTGCGGCGGCTTTTGAGTTTTTGGTTGTTATATCCGCTTTCAACAGCAAAATGTTTTTTTCTTGAGCTATTTGCGCCATAGTATTTGATTGCAGTGCCGTTTTTTTGTTTACCAAACAAGTGATGCACCAATCAGCGGTAAAATCTATCAATACCGGACGGTTTACCTGCAAAGCCGCCTCCACCTTGTCCAAGCTGTACTCCTCCCATTGCAAATGCCGTTGGTTGATTAAAACTCCGGTTTGCGCCAGCAAAACCCAAGCCAGCCATACAATTGTGCACACCAAAGGTATTCCCAATATCGCCTTAAATATGTTCATCCATTTCCCCGGTTTGGGCAAAATTCTGCTTACCGCTTTGGGAAACAAGGCCAATAGCGCAAACGGTGCGGCATATCCCAGCCCCAAACAGCAAAACACCGCCATATAATTCAGGGTAGGGGCAAACAACGCATAACCGACGGCCGTACCCATAAACGGAGCCGTGCAAGGTGAGGCAACCAGTACCGACAAAACACCAGATCCGAAAGCCTCTGCTCGATAATCGGTAAAATGAATGTTATTCAACTTATTCAACCAACTGCCGCTGATATGGATTTTTTCAAACAATACAAGGGTAAGCACCACAAACAAAACCAGCATCGCGGCAATAAACAGCGGCGACTGCATCTGAAAGCCCCATCCCAAATGCGGATTGGCTTGCCGCAACACCAACAAAATCAATGCCAAAACCAACATTGAGGCCAAAACACCCAGTGTGTAAACCACCGCCTCGCTGCGGCGATGAGCGGCCGGAGTTTTGGCCAAGGTAATCAGTTTGAAGCCCAGTACCGGCAACACGCAAGGCATCAAATTGAGGATAATTCCACCGATTAAAGCTCCAACCAATGCTGCCAGCCAATCAAAGTCATTCTCGTTTTGTTCGGTCACAAAGGTTCGTTCGGCCGCTTGTAGCTTTTCTTCAAAACGCTTGCGGTTAATGTTTTGCTTGTCAATGGTCAAAATATTGCTTTGTGGCACGCACTCATCACCGGCGCAAGCCTGCCAGCTGACTATAGCCTGCGGTGTCTCGTCTTCAACCTCCAGTGTGGTCTTCCAATAAGCCTTTCCTGCATAACCCATATACGAAAACATTTCCGAACTATAGGTCACAGGGCGGCTGAAACTTACCTCAACCGCATTGGCCGGTTGCTGCCAATCTACTTTGAGCGGCTGTCCGAACTCTTGTTCTAACGGGGCAAAAATATGCCAGCCGCGGGCAATATCAAACTCCAGCAGCACCTCCAGTCGTCCGCTGTCGTTATATCCCGCCTCCGCGGTAAGTTGCACCTGAGCCTGTGCCGCATTGTTTGCGGTCAGCATCAGCCAAGCTGCCAGCAGCACCCCTTTGTATCGCATTATTTTTTGCCTTTGCCGGCGATGTTAAACTTCCAATAAGCTCCCGAAATAATAATCAGCACCTTCAAAATGCACCAGCAGCCCAGCAATATGGCAATCATCTTGAAAATAAACGGCATCACACACAGCAATACCAATGCACACAATGTCTCGAACCCTTGCGCCAAACCACCCAAATAAAATGGTGATTTCTTCAACTCTTTGGCGTTTTTATCCACCACTCCGAACGCCAGCATCGTGGTGGCAGACGACATAAAGGCAAACAGCAAAAAGCACGCGGCTGTGGCATTTTCCTGAATATCCGCCAAGGCAAACCCGAAAATTACTCCGCCGTAAAAAATAAAATCCAATGTAGCATCAATAAATTTGCCAAATTCGCTTTCGCCCTCAAATTTGGCAACCGCACCATCCAAAATATCGCAGAAACGATTAATCAGAATGCACACCAAGGCCTCAAAATACATATTCATAGCCAAAAAATTAATTGCCATAAGCCCGATAATAAACCCGAAAATACTAACCGAAATGGCGCTGACATTGTTTTTGGCCAAATATTTACCCAAGGCATTAACTTTTGTCATGAGCAGATTTTGGAAACACTGCGCATTTTTGCAAAAATCGGATTCTCTGATTTTTTGCGCTGTTTCCGTATATTTGTGATATATTTCTTTTAACATAAGCCGAAATCTTCCTTCTTTTTGTTGACAACATCCGCCAATGACTATAAAACAACTTTTGTTTTTTGTAAAAAGCTAAAAGATATTTATGCAAGGTTAATATGCGATTTTTTCAATATATTTCAATACTGTTAATTGTGGTTTTGGTGGGGATATTTATCTATTCTTATTCTCCGCATTACAAAATAATCAAAGGCGAAATCTTTGGAACTTACTACAATATCAAAATAAGAACCGATAATAAAAACAGTAACTTAAAAGCCGAAATTGAACAAAAACTTCAAGAAATAAACAATTCACAATCTGTATTTGAGACGCAAAGCGAAATCTCGGAGCTCAACCGTGCCAAAGCCGGCAAAAAGATAGCATTATCACCGATTATGCGCCATGTGCTCAAAGCGGCTGACTTGGTCTATTACCAAACCAACGGGGCATTTGATCCGTCTTTGGGACGCCTGATAGAATTATGGGGGTTTGGTGCATCCGAGCCTCTTGCTCCTTCAACCAAGCAGATAAAAACCGCGTTGCAGTCCAGCGGATTTAATAAGTTAAAGTTTTCGCAAGATTATCAATATGTTGCCAAGACAAATTCATCTTTATTACTCAACCTGTCAGCCATTGCCAAGGGATATGGTGTGGATGCAGTTGCCCAATTGCTTGATGAAGAGGGGTATCACGACTATATTGTGGAAATCGGCGGCGAAATCAAAACCAAAGGTTATCGCACATCTTCCGGCGAGCCTTGGACAATCGGCATTAACAAGCCGTCTCCCGCATCAGGGGAAAATATTTTGGTGCTTTCGCTCAGTAATATGGCGGTTGCCACCTCCGGCAACTACCGCAATTTTTATAATCTCAACGGTAAAACTTATGGTCACACCATCTCGTCACAAACCGGCTATCCGGTTGAAACCGATGTGCTTTCGGCCAGCGTTTTTCACGATTCTTGTATGATGGCCGATGCTTACGCTACCGCTATTGTAGCCATGGGAGTAGAAAAGGGGCTTAAATTTGCTGAGCGTCACAAATTAAAAGTCATTATCTATGATTTGAATTATCAGCAGCATATCTCAGCCGCCGCTGCCGATATGTTTTAAGACAGTTCTTTTAAGGAAATTTGAAGTGCAAACCATAACCGGAATCGTTATCAATAACCAAGACGGATACTTGAATATCCAAGTTGATAATACCTCTTGTGAGGCCTGTCAGTCTTGCGATTTGCGCCGCCATTGTCATCCTGACAAAGCCTCCCTGCGCGAGATGAAATTACCGGTTGACGATTCGGCAGCTTTTGCCATCGGCAGTCGCCTAAAAGTTTCGCTCAGCGATGCCTCTCTTCTCAAAGCGGCCCTGATAGGCTATCTTATACCACTGGCAGCAATGTTGGCGGCCGTGATATTGATGCATTTGCTCGGTTTTGCCGATTACATCAGTGGTATATGTGGAATAATTGTCTTGATTCTCTGCTATTATGTAATATCATCTTGCCGAGATATTTTGGGTTGTAGTGTTGAATATGATATAAAGAAAATGTGAACGATATGATATATGCCTTGTTGACAAATGTGGGAATCTTGGGCGGAGTTGCGCTTATCTCTGCGGTTGTTTTGTATTTGGTTTCGCAAAAATTTAAGGTAGAACCGGATGTTTTGGCCGATGACATTGCCCAACTTTTGCCGCAAGCCAACTGCGGGGGGTGCGGTTTTGCCGGATGTGCGGATTTTGCCCGTGCCTGTGCCAAAGCCGATGAGGAGGAGTTTTCCGGTTTGTTGTGTCCGGTAGGCGGCAATGCGGTAATGAGCAAAATTGCTGTCCGCAAAGGTTTTAATTTTGGCGGCGGAGCTCGCAAAGTGGCGGTACTGCGCTGTCAGGGCGATTGTGCTGCTGCCCCGTCCAAAGTCAGCTATGACGCGGTTTCATCCTGCCGTATTGCCGGTCAGATTTCCATCGGTTCCAGCGGATGTCCTCAAGGGTGTTTACATTTGGGCGATTGTGTTAAAATGTGCAAATTCGGTGCGCTTTCTTTTGACAAAGCAACAATGTTGCCGGTGGTAAATACCAAGCTGTGTACAGCTTGCGGCGCCTGTGTTAAGGCCTGTCCGCGCGCTTTGTTCGAGCTGCGTCCCTTAAGCCCTAAAGGCGCTTTGGTTTATACCGCTTGCCGCAATATACAAAAAGGAGCAATTGCTCGCAAAAATTGCCGCAATGCCTGCATCGGCTGCGCCAAATGTTTTCGTCTCAATCCCAAGGTTGTGGTAGAGAATAATCTCTCGACCATTCCGCCGGAAGTCGACGCAGATGCTTGCGGGGCCGAGCTTAGAGATACCTGTCCCACCGGTGCTATAGTTTATAAGGAGAAGGCCGATGCTTAAGAAATATACTTTTCCGATGGGGGGGATTCACGTCAACAAATATAAACTCACCTCAGCTTCGGCGATTATTGAGGCCGGTCTGCCGGAATTTGTAACAATTCCCGTTAAACAACACATCGGAGCCCCCTCCAAAATTATTGTTGCCAAGGGCGACAAGGTAAAAGTCGGCACGCTGCTGGCTGATTTTGACGGGGTGGTTTCTTCGGATGTGCACTCTTCGGTATCCGGCGAAATCATCAAGATGGAAACCACTCCTAATGCTGCCGGTTATGAAGAAACAATGATAACCATCAAGGTTGAGGGAGATGATTGGGAAAAATCCATTGACCGCTCAACCGCAATTGTTCGGGAGATTAACCTCTCACCGCAGGAGATTGTCCAAAAAATCCGTGAAAGCGGTATTGTGGGTATGGGCGGTGCCGGTTTTCCCACCCCGATTAAAACTTCGGTTCCCGAGGGTAAAAAAGCTGAGATATTGATTGTTAACGGGATTGAGTGCGAGCCGTTTTTGACGGCGGATGACCGCCTGATGGTGGAAAAAGCCGAGCAAATAATCGTTGGTGCGCGTCTGCTCAATCGAGCTTTGGGAATTCAAAATGCCATTATTGCCATTGATGAGAACAAACCGGCGGCCATTGCCGAACTGCAGCGTTTGAGCAAACTTTATGTCGGGGTGAATGTCCGTGTTTGTCAAACCAAATATCCGCAAGGCGGAGAAAAACAGCTCATCCGCGCTATTACCGGCCGCGAAGTTCCCTCCGGCAAATTGCCGATTGACACCGGTTGCGTGGTGCAAAATGTCGGTACGGTCAATGCGGTATATGAGGCGGTGTTGAAAAACAAGCCTTTATTTGAGAGGGTGGTAACCGTTTCTGGTAATGCCTGCGCCAATCCCTCCAACTATTTGGTGCGGGTGGGTACGCCGGTGTCCTATCTCATCGACAAAACCTTGAGCGATGTTGCAGGGCTTGATAAAATTATCTTAGGCGGACCGATGATGGGCACACCCATCACCAATATCAATGCACCGGTCACCAAACTAACATCAGGAGTGTTGCTGCTTTCCGGTGCTCAGTTTTGTAAACAACCGTCAACTTCCTGCATTCGTTGTGCCCAGTGCGCCCGCGTTTGTCCGGCAGGTTTGCGCCCCTATGTCATCAAAGATGCTATGCTTTATGACGGCGGAATTGATGAGCTGCGGCGGTTGCACGCTGCCGAATGCATTGAGTGCGGCTGCTGCGCTTATACCTGTCCGGCGCATTTGCCGTTATTGGATTATTGCAAATTAGCCAAACAAGAACTACGAAAGAAATAAACCTTATGTTAAAAATATCCACTTCACCGCACCTTCAAACCCCGCGCGACACTCGTTCGTTGATGCGCGATGTTGTCATCGCGCTATTGCCGGCTGCTTTGGCGGCCGTGGCGTTTTTCGGTATTGAGGCGCTGACGGTCATCCTCACTTCAGTTGCAGCTTGTGTAATGTTTGAATATCTCGTCTGTCGCTATTGGTTCAAAATTCCCAACACGACCGGTGATTATTCTGCGGTTATAACCGGCTTGCTGCTGGCTTATAATCTGCCGTCGAGTATGCCTTGCTGGATGATTTTAATCGGCGCATTTGTCGCGATTGTCATCACCAAGATGTGTTTTGGCGGTTTGGGCTGCAATATATTCAATCCGGCCTTGGCGGGCAGGGTGTTTTTGTTCATTTCATTTCCGGTACAGATGACCAATTGGCCGCTTCCGCATTGGGGGAGTTTGTTTGCTCCGGATGGCAGAACCGGTGCCACAACCTTGCGAATGCTCAAAACTTTCGGTAAGGTTTCGGATGGGGCTCAGCAAATGTACACTCTTGATGATTTGCCCAACCTGTTTGATATGTTTATCGGCAACACCGGCGGCTGTATCGGCGAGATTTCGGCTTTGGCATTGTTGCTGGGCGGCGGCTGGCTGATTTTTCGCAAGGTTATAACTTGGCACATTCCAGTGGTTTATATCTCAACGGTAGTGGCGTTGGTCGGAATATTGTATGTATTCACCGGCAATGAGCGCTTTTTGCCCTTACCGCATCTTTTGTCCGGCGGATTGCTGTTGGGGGCAATTTTTATGGCTACCGACTATACCACCTCGCCGATGACGATTAAAGGACAGCTGATTTTTGCCGTCGGATGCGGGGTTTTAACGGTAGTTATCCGCGCCTTCAGTGCTTATCCTGAGGGAGTGTCTTTTGCTATATTGATTATGAACGCGCTTGTGCCGTTGATTGACCGTTATGCCGTTCAACGTTTTTACGGGGAGAAAAAATGATGAACCGAACAATTATCAAACCGGTGGCGGTATTAGGAGGAATCTCGGCCATAATGGCAATGATGCTGGGCTTTGTTCATTATTCCACCCTTAAACCGATAGCTGCGGCGCAAAATGCCAAAATCTTGGCGGCAATTTCTGAGGTGGCCGGCGAGTTTGATAACGACCCTTATGCCGAAAAGCAGCTTATCACCACTCCCGATAAAAAGCAAAAATTTGAGATGTATCCGGCACGTTTGGATGGTAAACTGAATGCAGTTGCCATCAAAAGCTATACCAACACCGGATTCGGCGGGCGGATTGATTTGATGACCGGATTTAATGTCGATGGCTCTATCAAAACTTTCAAAATTATATCGTCTAACGAAACCCCCGGTTTGGGTTCCAAGACCGACGAGCCGCGGTTCAAATCGCAGTTAAACGGTTTTCACCCGCAAAAACAAATTCTCAAAGTGCGGCAAGACGGCGGTGATGTAGATGCTGTCACCGCAGCCACCATCAGTTCGCGCGCTGTGCTCAGAGCCATAGAGAGAGCCTTTGCTGCGTTCCACAATTTTAATTCAAGAGGTGATGATGACAAATAAATCAATGGAAAACCTCACTCGCGGCATTATCCGCGAAAATCCGGTTTTGGTGATGTTGCTGGGGATGTGTCCCACCTTGGGAGTTACCACTTCGGCCGGCAATGGTTTGGGGATGGGATTGGCCACTCTTTTGGTGCTGATGCTTTCCAATATAGCAATAGCCGCCGTTAAGTCTTTTATTCCCGATATTGTGCGTATCCCCTCGTTTATTGTGATTATCGCTTCGTTTGTCACAATATTGGAAATGTTGATGCAGGCCTATGCGCCTTTAATGTACGATGCCTTGGGAATTTATATTCCCTTAATTGTGGTAAATTGCATTATTCTCGGACGGGCCGAAGCCTTTGCCTCCAAACATAGTGTCTTCCAGTCGTTGCTGGATGCTATCGGTATGGGGCTGGGCTTTACTTTGGCACTCACCTTGCTGGGCAGTCTGCGCGAGATGCTGGGCAACGGTTCGCTGTTTGGCTGGTCATTTTTGTCGGAAAATGCTTCGCCTATATTGTTGTTTATTATGCCGCCGGGAGCATTTTTGGCCTTGGGTGGAATTATTGCGGTTGTCAACCGGTTGAAAGGGGAGAAATAAATGTCCTATCTGATGATTTTTATAACCGGCATTTTTGTCAACAACATTATATTGTCACAGTTTTTAGGAATATGTCCGTTTTTGGGCGTTTCCAAGAAGATATCCACGGCCTTGGGTATGGGAATGGCGGTAACTTTTGTTATGACCTTGTCCACTGTTGTAACGTTTTTGCTGTATTATACCTTTTTGCAGCCGCTTGGTTTGCAGTTTATGACTACCGTGGCCTTTATTTTGGTTATTGCCTCCTTGGTACAGATGGTAGAGATAATTTTGAAAAAAAGCTCACCGGCGCTCTATCAGGCACTAGGGATTTTTTTACCGCTGATTACCACCAACTGTGCGGTGCTGGGCATTGCCATCCTCACCATTCAAAAGAATTTTTCACTGATTGCCGGCATTTGTTATTGTTTGGCTGCTGCTTTGGGCTTTACATTAGCGATAGTTATCTTTGCCGGTATCCGCGAGCGCTTGGAGCGCACTCCGATACCTAAGCTGATGCAAGGCACACCGATAGTTCTGATAACCGCTGCCTTGTTGTCGATGGCATTTATGGGGTTTGCCGGAATATCTTATTAGAGCAGGGCGACCGCGCGGTTCAACGCCTCGGCAAACATTTCCTCGCTTAAAACTCCGGTGTTGATGTTATAGCGCGAAGTGTGATAAGAGTTTATCATATAAATATTGTGCTTAAACAGCAGGTGCTTGGCTCCATGGGCAAACTTAAAACCCGATTTTTTGTAGCCCAATGCCCCCAACACGGCATTATGCGCCACGCTGCCTAAGGTTAGGATAACTTTAAGATTAGGCATGGCGGCAATCTCTTGCACCAAAAATTCGCCGCAGGTTTTTACCTCATCACCGGTAACTTTGTTTAGCGGCGGCACACAGCGCACGGCATTGGTTATGCGGACATCTTGCAGTTCAAAGCCGTCATCGGCGCGTTTGGCATATTTACCCTTGGCCAATCCGCATTTTTTCAGCGCCGGATATAAAATATCTCCGGCATAGTCATTGGTAAAAGGCCGTCCGGTTTGATTGGCTCCGTTCAGCCCCGGAGCCAATCCCACCACCAGCAACCTTGCCGAAATATCGCCGAACGAGGGCACCGGCGCATTGTAATAGGCGGGAAATTTACGGATGTTGTTTTGCCGAAACTCCACCAAACGCGGGCAGAGACTGCAGTTTTTTTGCGGTGCGCAGAACATAGTGCTTTTCATCCTTTATATAAAAAATTAATCCATAGTTTAGCATAACATTGCACTATTTAATATTTTATGAAAAAGACGCCTGATGGATTAAACATTTCCTTGATTATTTTGGCATAACCGGTATTAAAAGGAAAATATATAAGCAGTTGCGCTTGAAATAAAAAAATATTTTCCTCACCCCCTTTAAAATTTATTTATGCGAATTATCTAAATTTTGCAAACCGAATAAAAGCTCGGTTTAAATAGGACTATTAGTTATAACAAGAAACCTATTTATAAATGGAGTTTTAAATAATATGAAAAAGACATTATTACTTGCAGGTGTTGCCTGCGCTTTGATGACCACCCAAGCCCAAGCGGCCAACTGGTTTTCCAACAAAGCTGACCATATGTCGCAAAATGCCAAAGTTTATGTCGGTGCAGATTATGCTTTTGATGATTTTGACTTCAAAGGCAGCCTGCATGATGCCAAAAAATCCTATCATTCCGGTTTGGTAAACTTTGGTACCCGCGTTGACAATGTCGGTGGCGAGGTGTTCGGACAGTGGAGTTTCGGCCGCACCAAAGACACCGTCGAGGGCAAAATCAAAACCCGTGTCAATGCTTACGGTTTGGATATGTACGGCTATTTGCCTTTGGGGTGTGAGGGTAAATACGAGCTGTTGGGCACCATCGGTGTTGCCGATTATTACTACAAAGGCTTCAACGGTGATGTCAACGATACCAACAACCACATCGGTTGGCGTATCGGCGGCGGCGCCATGTATAACATCACTCAGCAGGTTTCTGCCCGTATTGTCGGTCGCTATGCTTATATCGGCGCTTCCGACCTCAACCATGCGGCTGAAGTAACTGCAGGTTTAAGATATTCTTTTTAACCTGAAGCAAACAAACAAAATCCCTCGTTTGGGTTGAACCACGGCGGGGGATTTTTTTTCGTACTTTTGTATCGGTAATCAACAACCGGCTTTTTGCAGCGCCTTTTTGCGAGCAAAAATTCCGCGCATATCACCGTTGTTCAGGTGAGTAATGGTCCACCAATATCCCAAAGAGGTTACCAATGCGCCGCCGACCCAAGCAATTGGTCCGGCCCAAAATATGCCGTAATAGCCGATGATATTGGCCAAATAAACCGCAGCAAACGCCCTGATTATCAACTCAAATACTCCTGAGGCCAGCGGAATCGAAGGACGCCCCATCCCTTGCAGCGCGTTGCGGGTGATAAAAATACACGCCAAAAAGAAATAAAAATACGAGCTTATCATCAGATATTGCTGCCCTATGGTGATAATCCCTTCATCTCCTCCTTCAATAAACGCTCCCACCAAATGGGTGCCGAAAAAACGCACTCCCAACGATATGAGTACACTCAGCACCAAACAGGCCGCCAAGCACTGTCTAACCCCTTGCCTGATACGCTTTATCAGGGCGGCACCATAGTTTTGTGCTGCATAGGTGGCAAAGGCCACACCAATGGCAAACACCGGCTGGGTAGATATCTGCTCAATGCGTAGCGCCGCGGTAAATCCGGCAATCACCTCCGTGCCGAAAGAATTACACACACTCTGGATAATCATCATACTCAGCGCCAAAATCGAAAATTGCACTGCCATCGGAGCTGCCACTTTCAGATGTTCCAGCATAAATTTGTGATTATAACGGCAATCGGCCAAACTGATTTTTAACAGCGGAAATCTTTTAGCAATAATCCACACACAGGCGGCTACCGTCAGCAACATCGAGCAGCACGACCCCAAGGCCGAACCGGCCACGCCCAACCCGCAATAGTAGATAAATACAAAATTCAGAGCGATGTTAATCAACGAGCAAAAAATCAAAAAATACAGCGGAGTTTTGGCATCCCCCAGCGCCCGAATAAACCCTGATAGCAGGTTGTATAATATCACCGGCGTCATCGCCAGCCCCAAAATCAGCGTAAAGCTATAAGCCTGATCCATAATTTCTTCGGGGATGTTCATATATCTGAGCAAATACCTCAGACAGGCGATAAAAAACGTGCTGACCGTCAAACTCAGCACACCTGCCGCTGTTAATGAATGAAAAACCGACGATTTGATGCCTTTTTCATCATGCGCACCAAAGCGTTGTGCCGTGATAATGGTCAGCCCCGAAGTAAACCCGAACGCCACCATCAAAAACATAAATATCAGCGGAGCCGACGAACCGACCGCCGCCAACGACTTAACCCCCAGCAATCGCCCCACAATCAAAATATCCGAAATATGAAACAATTGCTGAAACAAGTTGCCGATTAAAATCGGCATGGCAAACATCACAATCAGTTTAAGCGGAGAGCCTTTGGTTAAGTTTTTTATCATCAATCCCTCTGATTAATTGCATTTTTTCACTTGTTTTTATCTTTCAAATTGTTAAAAGTAAAGTCAAATATTTTGTTGTGCAATATATATTTAAGGACATTTGTTTATGACTGAACTGGAAGAAGTTTTGAGCCATTATGGCATCTTCGGCACTGAGCGCGGCATCAATCGCGGTCCCTTGGTAACTCAAATCGTGTTTGTTCCCAAAGCCGGCACCAAGCTGAAAAACATTACTGCGCATCTGGAAGATATTGCCCGTGAACTCAAGCAAAAATCCTTGCGAGTTGAGGCAATCGAAAACAGCACTGATTTAGGCTTTGAGATACCCAACACCGAGTTTGCAACCGTCGATTTTAAGCAGATTTTAGACACTGCCGATTTTCGTTCGGCCAAGGGCGAGTTGCCGATATGTTTAGGAGCCGATATTACCGGTAAGCCTTTATTTGCCGATTTGGCCAAAATGCCGCATCTGCTGGTAGCCGGCACTACCGGTTCCGGCAAATCGGTCGGGCTCAATACCTTTGTTCTCTCGCTGATTGCTCGCAAAACACCCTCAGAGCTTAAATTGGTGATGATTGACCCCAAGCGCATTGAGTTTACTATCTATAACGACCAAAAATATCTGCTTTATCCGGTAATCAGCGACAATGGTTTGGCGGTGGCGGCGCTGAAAAATCTGGTTGATGAGATGGAACACCGTTTTTCCGTAATGCAAGACAATTTGGTCAAAAACATCGATGAATACAACGCCAAAGCATCTGAGGTTATGCCTTATATCGTGTGTGTTATTGATGAGTTTGCCGACCTTATGTCATCGGATAAAAACATTGCAAGCTATGTGCAGCGGCTGGCTCAAAAGGCGAGGGCGGCCGGCATCCATCTGATTATGGCCACCCAAAGGCCGTCGGTTGATGTGGTAACCGGCGTGCTCAAGGCTAATTTTCCCTCTCGATTGGCCTACAAAACCGCTTCCGGCACGGATTCTCGCACCATTTTGGATACAGTCGGAGCCGAAAATTTGATTGGCCGCGGCGATTGTTTGTTTTTAGCCTCCGACGGCAACCTCAAACGCGCACATGGTGCTTATATCTCTGATGAAAACATTGCAGCAATGCTTTCGCCGTATCGCTGCAAAATCAAACCAATGCCCGCGGTCAGCAATGAACTCCCCCCTGCTGATACTCACCCGAAAGACGAAAAGTCGGTAAGTACAAACGTGAGAAAAAAAAGCTGGTTTTCTGATGCTTGGAGCACTTTAACCAAAGCACAAAAAAGACGTCTTTTCAACTGGATAGTGAAAATAGTTAAAGAAATAATAAAAGCATATACCAAATCGCGCTAAGGTGCTGCTTTGCCGCACCATCCTAAGGTGTTAAAAAAGCCGTTATCATCAATTTTGCAACAACTCATCAACAAAGGCGGGGAGGGTGGTGCCGGCTTTTCCTTGGATATGGTGGTCAAAATAAAAATTGTTTGAAGTGGTTTCCAAATTAAATTCCACCGTTTCGGCTCCGTAATATTTAGCAGTTTGCACAAATGCCGCGGCCGGAAACACTACGCCGGATGTTCCCACCGACAGAAACAAATCGCACCGGCGCAAGATGCCATCCACCTTGTCCATCTCCAACAAATCCTCGCCGAAAAACACAATATTCGGTTTCATCATCCCGCTTATCTGACAATGCGGGCAAATTGTCTGTGTATCCACATCGCCCCAGCTTTCCATTATCCGATAGCAATTAAGACACACCGCTTGATTTATCACTCCATGAATGTGATAAATATTCCGACTGCCCGCTTTCTCGTGCAAAGTGTCGATATTTTGTGTGATGATATCAACTTTTGCGGTGTCATATTCTTGTTGCAGGCGGCTTAAGGCCAGATGCGCACTGTTGGGTTTAGCGCGGTATAGTTCCGGTTTCATCTCGTTATAAAATGCGTGCACATATTCCGGATTACGTATAAACGCCTCATAGGTTGCCACATCTTCCACCCGATGATTGTTCCATAAGCCGTTTTCCGCCCGAAAGGTGCTCAGTCCGGATTCTGCCGAAATGCCGGCACCGGTCAATATCACAATATTTTTGTATTTTCGCATTTGATAACTTTCAAATATAAATTGCTCCGTCTTCAAGAAACATCTATACTACCAAAGTAATCAGGAATCAACCAAAATGCGCTTTTTATTGCTGTCTTGTTGTGCGCCTTGCTCCTGCGCGGTTATAAAGGAGCTTGCAAAATCCGCTGCGGATTTTGCCGTTTTGTTTTACAATCCCAACATCCGCCCGCAGGCTGAATATCAAAAAAGATGTGAAGAAAACCGTAGAGTTTGTCGTCTGTTTGGGGTGCCGTTTATCGAACTTGAATATGACAACCATCGTTGGTGTGAGGCGGTTGCCGGTTTGGAAGACTTGCCGGAGCGCGGCGAACGTTGCTCAATTTGTTTTGGCCTGCGCTTAAGACGTGCTTTTGAATACGCTGCTGCTAACGGTTATGATGCGGTTGCCAGTGTGCTTGGTGTCTCGCGCTATAAAGATTTGGCTCAAGTAAATCGCATTGCACATCAGGAGGCTGAGCGCGCCGGACTGCCTTATCTGGAAATCGAGGCACGCAAAGGCGGTCGGCAAGAGGCGCGTATGCGTTTGATTAAAGAACTGAATTTGTACAATCAGACTTATTGCGGTTGTCGCCCGCATAAGGTTGTTTCACCCTCATTAGGAGATAATTGATGTTTTGGCGCAATTTATTTGTTTCCAAGCCCTTTAACAGCGGATACTTGCCCGAGGCTGACGGTCATTTGGTCTATTATACCGAGTTCGGCAACCCTCAAGGCAAACCTTTACTGATGCTCCACGGCGGCCCCGGCGGCTCACACCGCGCTCCAAAGGCTAAGTTGGCCAACCTCCGGCGCTATCGGGTGATTATGTTTGACCAACGCGGCTGCGGCCAGTCTCTGCCTTTGGGCAAAACTGACAATAACACCACTTCCGACCTGTTGGAAGATATCTCCCGTTTGCTGGAGCATCTTAAAATAAATGGCAAAATCGTGCTCCAAGGAGCATCGTGGGGCTCAACTTTGGCCTTGCTTTGGGCGCAAAAGCACCCCGAGCGCGTGGAAAAACTACTGCTGTCACAAATATTTTTGGCCAATGACGAGGCGCGCCGCTGGGAGCTTGACGACGCTGCTTATTTTTATCCGGAGTTTATCGAGCAGATGAACCATGCCTCTCAAGATGATATCACCGGCTATTACAACCGCCTTATTCAATCAGATGAGCAATCCAAGCAATTGGACGCTGTGAATCATTACGGTTGGTTCGAGCGCATTTGTTGCAGTTTAACCCCGAAGTTTGCCTCTTTTAGTGAGATAAGCCCCGAACAATTGGCCGGCAATCGTATTTATATGCATTATGCTGCCCACAAATTTTTTCTCGGCAGTAACAATATTTTGGATGCTTCTAGAAAGCTCAAAGATATCCCCGTCTTGATAATTCACAACCGCTTGGATATGGTTTGTCCGTTCAAAGGTGCTTATGATTTGCACCGCTCACTCAATAAATCCACATTGGTTATCGTGCCGGAATTCGGCCATGTCGGCAAGCTGTTGCAGCGCACCATTCGTCGTTATTTTAAGGAGGAGCTGTATGACTAAAGACTTTTATGTTTTTCGTCACGGACAGAGCACTTACAATCTGGCCGGCCGCACCCAAGGGCAAACCAATGATTCGGTGCTTACCCCGCTGGGAGAAGAGCAGGCCTTGTCCATCGGGCAAAAATTGCAAGACAAGGGGGTCGAGCTCATTGCCACTTCGCCGCTGCAGCGTGCCGTACAAACCGCAACCTTGGCCAACCAGTCGCTCAAAGTCCCGCTGGTTACCGACAATGATTTTATTGAGGTTAATGTCGGGGTGGTTGAAGGAATGCACTATACCGAGATATTAAACCGTTACCGCGAGATATTTGAAAAACTGCATTCGCCCCACGAAGGGGAGGGGTTTGACGTGTGCTATCCCCAAGGCGAAACCCAGCGTCAGGTAAGACAACGCATTTGGGCCGGCTTGAACCGTTGGGCTAATGATAATAAATATAAAACCATTGCCATATCTTCGCATGGTATCGCCATAACGCAGATTATGGGGGCTTTGAACACTCCGTCTCAAGATGTTAAAAACGGTGCAATTTTGCACTTGCGCAAGGATAATGACCAATGGCAGATTATCGAGATGATATAGCCGCGATGATTAAAGAGGAAGACCACGACATTGAGCTGGAACACGCCTATTTTGTGATGTTATCACTCTATCGCGAATATTCGATTGAAATGTTGCAGAATTTAGCACCCAAGCAAGAATGTTTGGCCAAAATGCGAGCAATCAAAGAAGATATGAAGCATTTGGAGCACCCGCAGCTGCTCAACAAAGTCGAAAAACTTTATACCCCTTTATTAAAACAAATGGAGCACAAACACTATGACCGCAAATCCTAGCCCGATAACCTATCCCTTAACCGAACAGGAGCGTGAAGATTGGTACAACACGACAGTGGTAACCAACTTTCTTGACGGCATCAAACCGAGCAAGCATCCGACTTTCACTCTGATTACCGCTCAGTCCGGCGCCGGAAAAACCACTACCGCCAAAATATTAGCTCAAGAGGCCGACACTCATCCCGCCCGCTTCAGCGGCGATGAGATAAGGGAAACTCTGCCTTATGCTACTCAGCTGTGGCGCGACAACCCCGAAGAATATCTGTTTATCTCCAAGCCGGATATGTCTTGGGCACGAGAACGTTTGGTCGATGATTGTATGAAAAACGGCTATAACATCCAAGTCGACACCATCCTCTCCAGCCCCAATGATTATAAAATGGGCACCATTATGCGCGCCAAAGAACACGGATATAAGATTGAGTGTGTGGTTATCGGTGTGCCGGAAGTCTTAAGTATGGTCTCAATGTATTACCGTCGCGAGGCTCAAATTAGGGCAGGGAAAGATGGTTTTCCGGTCACGGTAACGCATCATGATAAGGCTTATGAGCTCCTGCCCGAGGTGGTGGCGCAAATGTACGAAGCCGGCAATGCCGATAGGGTAAGGGTGGTCAATCGCAAATTTAAAGAATTTTATGATACCGAACACACCGCCAATCCCACCGGCGCCGGTATCAAGGCTGCACTTAATAAGTGTCGCGAAAGTTATATTTATAAAACCACTTTGGCTTATATAGACACCTTGTGGGATAATGTTGAGCAGAGTATGCAAGAACGCAAGGCTCCGGATTATCAGAAAAGCGAAGTGGCCGAACAGCGCGGAAAATTTATCAAATTCACCCAAAACCGCGGACTGTATATTCCTCAGCAGGATACCAATTTCAACAAGCATCTACCTAACTTGCAGCTGTTTAGAGAAAAGTACGGGCGCAACTAAAAAAACATTTATATTGATTTAAATAAAAAAAATCCGCCACCATTATGAACTGTCCAAACTTGCTTAGAGGATAGTTCAAGGTGACGTTTTTTAAATATCGTTAGAGGGTGGGTTACATCACCCCATATCAAAAATGTCGCATAATGCATATTATGTTGACTCAAGGAAAACAAAAAACTTAAATATCGATAAAATATTTTGCTTGATTTTCATAACAAATTAGCATAATAATCGGCATCATATTTCTTCAACATCGGGACATAAATATAATGGACATCAGTTTTATTAATGACGAATATTCCGCCTCTATAGATGATGCACTTAGTTTTGCGCGCAAAAACCAATTCCGCTATATCGAACTCCGCACGCTTGACGGCAAAAACATCATTGATTTTACAGCTTCCGAGCTTGCGGCAATTTCGCATAAGATAGCTCAGGCCGGTGTTTTGGTCTCTCAGATAAATTCCCCGTTCTTGTATTGGCCTCAAGGTGAGAAAAACTTTTCCATTATGGGGCAAGTTGTTGATTCACAAGAAGACTATTTCATCAAACTGATGGATGTTGCCGATATTCTCGGCGCTCAGAATATCAGCATTTATTCTTATCTGCAAAGCTCACATTTGGAAATTAGCGCACTGGGTGATGATTTGGATAAATATAGCCAAATGGCTTTGGAGCGCGGTATCGGTCTCCAACTCAATATTAATGCAAACTGCACAATATCCAACATTAATAAAATTCACCAACTATTTGAAAATTATAATTTTTCCAATATTCATCCTTTGCTTAATACGGGAAAAATCATCGCTTCTGAAGATGATTTTACCCCTCAGGAATTACAAGATATTATCAACACTTGTCATTATTTTCATCTTTCGGATTATGATGCCGAGCTTAAGAGATATGTTGTTTTAGGTGAAGGAAATGTTGATTTTGCTCAGTTTTTGCAAGATAAAATTGCCGATAGTTACACTATTTTTTCGCTTTGTCCGACAACTACCCATCCCGAAGATTTGGCAATGTCATTCAACCAACTCGTTTCGTGGCTTGATGACTAGATTTTTTGTCAGCGCTGGCTTCAATCAAATATTTTGTGTAACTATGTTGCGGTTTTTTAAATAGTTGCTGCGCATTGTTCATCTCCACGATTTTTCCGTCCTTCATCACCGCGATATCGTCAGCCAAAGCCCTGACCGCTCGCATATCATGAGATATAAACAAATAAGAAAGCTCTCTTTCTCTTTGAATTTTCTGCAATAATTTTATAATTTGCGCAGCAATTGTTACATCCAACGCGGTTGTCGGCTCATCCAATATCAAAATATCCGGCTCAACCGCCAAAGCCCGAGCAATGGCAATTCTCTGCCTTTGTCCTCCCGAAAACTCGTGAGGATATTTATCAAAGGCATCATCTTTCAATCCAACTTCTTTCAACAAACGCCCGACTATGTTTTTTTGTTCATCCGAGGCCATATTTTTATGATGAATTTTCAACCCCTCACCGATAATTTCGCCCGCAGTCATCCGCGGATTAAGCGAGTTGAATGGATCTTGGAATACGATTTGCACTTTTTTAGCCAACTCCAATCGTGTCATCTGCCGAATATCTTTTCCTTCAATAGCAATTTTTCCATCAAAATCAACCAGTTGCATCAAAGTATGTGCCAAAGTGGTTTTCCCTGAACCGGATTCACCTACTACCCCCAGCGTCTTGCCTTTCTTTAACTTAAAAGAAACCCCATCCACAGCATAAAAATATTCGGTAACTCTTCCCCAAAAACTTTTTTTTAAGGGAAATTTCACCTTCAGTCCGCGAGCGGTTAAGACAAAACCTGATTTAATATTATTGTTTTTTTTCAATAAATTAGATGAATAAATCAAACTTTTGGTATAACTATTCTCGGGATGTTCGAAAATATCTTCAACTTTCCCCTGCTCTATTATCTTGCCGTTGCGCATCACCGCCACTCTATCGCAAATCCGGCGAATAATATTCAAGTCATGACTGATAAATATAAATGACATATTCATCTGCCGCTTGAGTTTCTTCAACAACTCCAATATCTGCGCGGCAATCGTTACATCCAACGCGGTTGTCGGCTCATCCAATATTAAAATATCCGGTCGATTGGCTACCGCCATCGCAATCACCACCCGCTGCCGCTGCCCGCCGGAAAGCTCGTGCGGATAAGCATTAATTTTATGTTCAGCATCTTTAATTCCGGTTAATTTCAATAGGTTAATTGCCTCGCTTAAAGAGGCTTTTTTGCTCATTTTTTGATGAACCAACAGATTTTCGGCAATCTGGTCGCCGATTTTGTGCAACGGATTAAGACTGGACATCGGCTCTTGAAACACAAACCCAATCTTTTGTCCGCGTATTTCATTGAGGCTGCGATTATCCAACAGTTCCACCCCGGAAAACTTAATTGAGCTCTCCTTACCGTGATAAGCCTTGGGATAAGGCAGCAACCCCACAATCGACAAAGCGGTCAACGATTTCCCCGAGCCGGATTCTCCGACAATTCCCAGCACCTCGCCGCGGTTCAGCTCCAGATTAACATTTTTAACCACGCTGTACTTGCCGCCATCTTCATGTCTGAAACCGATGGTAAGTTTTCTGATTTCTAACAAAGCCATCAGCTTTTTCTCCGTGTATCAAAAGCATCGCGCACCCCTTCGCCGACAAAAATCAGCATACTCAGCACAGCTGCCAACACCGTAAATATGGATATACCTATCCACGGCGACTGCAGGTTATCCTTTCCCTGCCGCACCAAATCACCCAACGACGGATATTCATGCCCCAAACCTAAGCCCAAAAAATCCAACGCGGTCAGCGCCACAATCGCCTCCGACATAATAAACGGGATAAAGGTTATTGATGATACCAACGCATTGGGCAGAATATGTCGGAACACTATCCGCAAATCCCCTGCTCCCAACACTTTGGCCGCTTTTACAAATTCAAAATTCCGCACTCGCAAAAACTCCGCACGCACCACACCGGTCAATGATGTCCAACTGAAAAACAGCATAATTACCAACAATGTCCAAAAATCAGGCTCAAAAATACTGGCCACAATAATCAATATAAACAACTGAGGCAGGGAATCCCATATTTCCAACAATCTTTGGATGATTATGTCGGTTTTGCCGCCCCAATATCCCTGCACTGCTCCCACCATAATCCCAATAGCTGATGACAGCAACGTCAGCAAAAATGCAAAAAATATCGATAGTCGCAACCCGTATAAAATTCTGGCCAGCACATCCCTTCCCTCATCATCTGTTCCCAGCCAATGTCTGTTATCCGGTGCCGAAGGCGTAGGTTTATCAATATCATAGTCCACACTGTTAAACGAGAAAGGAATAACCGGAAACACCATCCATCCGTTATTATTAATATTTTCGGCAATATACGGGTCTTTATAATCCGCCGCCGTCGGAAAATCGCCGCCAAACTCGGTTTCTTGATATTCCACCAGCCAAGGCAGATAGATTTTTCCCTGATAGCTCAAAAGTAACGGTTTGTCGTTGGCAATAACTTCCGCTAACAAACTCAACAGCAGAATTACCCCCAAAATTATCAGCGAATACTTAGCGCGGCGGTTTTTATCAAACCGTTGCCATTTGCGTTGTAAATTTCCGCCAAACAACTTCAACTTAATCTCTTAATCGATTGTTATTACTTATTATATCCTTCGGACAACATCTTATGATATTGCTTCTTCAACTCTTCGGGGGACAGTTTTTGTCCGTTGGTTTGCGGCGCTACCAAAATCTTCTTCAACTCTTCCTTTTGTTTCTCGGCTTCGGCTGCAGCTTTGTCCTCAGCTGCTTTTTTGGCTGCTGCGGCTGCCGCCTTGGCTTCGTTCAATGACTGAGTTTGCTGCTTGACAGTCTCGTTAACCCTCTCAGCTTTATCACCGATGTTCTGCAGAGCCTCCGCTTGTTGTTTTGCCACTTGCTCAGCCTTTTCCGATGCCAATTCTTGCGCGCTCATCTGTGCCTTGCGTTTAGCCTCCAAAATCGCCGCGTTTAAATCATATCCCTGCTTAGGATTATCGACCTCCGGCTCGGGGGTTGTCGTGGTAAGAGGTACCAAAATCGTCGGCGCTGTATCATCATCATTGTCAACTGTTTTCGGCTCAGCAGCCGGAGCCTCCCCCGCCTCGGCCGAACCAGATGCGGCGGCGGCCATATTTTCCAAATTACTCGGAATTTCCGGCAGTTCCTCCACCATTGCTGGCATATCGTTTATCGCCGAAGCCGCAGCCTCTTCCTTAATTACCTCTTTTACTTCCTCAACCTTAAACTTCGGGTCCAACCCGTTGTCAAACAACGTTTCCGGTATAACCTCGCCTGCGGCATCAACCAAAACCGGCTCGTCATCAGCCGCCTCAGTCTCCGGTGCGTTCAACACCTCCTCAGCCTCAGATTGATTTACTTGCGGCATTTCTGCTGACTGAGGCATCCTCGCATCCTCAACTATCTCTTCTGCCGCCGGTGCTGCGGCGGTTGCCTCATCCTCCGGCATTACAGCCGATGCAGCCTTTATCTCCACCGGTCGGCCGATTGACTCTTTATAACCGTTAGCGTGAGCCCAACCGGAAAACCAAGTCTTAAAAGCGGCTTTGGCTTTGCTTATTATATCATCGCTGAATTTGGCTTGAGCCGCTTCTGCCTTAGCCGCATTAATTTTCTTATCGCTCTCCTTGACAAAGGCAAACTCACGACATCCCTTGCGATTGTTAAAATATGCATCCAGCAATTGCGCTGTCGTGCACACCGAATAATCCGCAGCAAAGATCTTTGACTTCGGCGAGCGAATTGCCAACCCGCTCAGCTGAGGTTTGATGGTTTGATATAAATTATCACTCTTTGCCATACTTATCAGCTCGGTCGGATTGCTGATACCGGCAATAATCAACGTAGTATTCCCTTCATCAATACTATCCAGTTGTTTGATAAACTTTTGCAAATAGCCATACAGACAACTGCTTTGCTCCAAATAAGAATTTTGCCGTGTCGTCAGCGAGACATAGGCTGTTTTGCTGCTGTTCCACTGCTCAAAAATCTTCATATCGCAGTGCTCGTCATACAAAAAAGTCTCCGATGGAAAATCCACTACGGCAAAATAAGCCTGCTTACCCCCTTTGCGCGAGATATCAGTCGTAATCATATCCAGCATATTCAAAGAGTTAATCACATCAACCTCGGTAGCCTCAAAATTGTAGGGTTTAACATCCGCTACATAGCGAATAACCCCCAGCAAAGGATTGACTGAATCAACAACCCCCATAGACACTACCCATTGCGCGGCCAAGACTATCACCCTGTCTTTTAAGGTAACCCTGTCGGAAGGAAAAGCCAGCGGATAAGCCACCTTCTCCACACAATTGCCTACCTCGCTCAAATGACATATACCGATATCGCTCACCTGATAAACATTAATATCAAACCCTTGTTTTTTCAGTCCGGCCATCAGCGAGCTTTTGCTCAAATAAGCCACCTCCGAATGCAGCCGGCTCAAATCGAAATAACTATCCTTCGCAACCACGGCGCTATTTCCGGCACTATCGGGGTTTTCCGGATTATACATTGCAAACAAATTCTCCGCGGCGCTTCGATTCCGGTCAATCACCGCATTGGGATAGAGCTTAAATTTGTTGTCGGCATAAAAACCCAATGCATTGTTAAAGGCCTTTTCTGCATTTATCGCTGCTTGAGATGTCTGCAAATCGGCCAAATTATTTGGCGAAGTCATACGGTTAAAGGCCAAAAATACCAAATTTTGCCCTTCTGTCTCATTATTAATACTCAAAGGACGGTCACTTACCTTGCGGAATATCGGCCGCCCCGAATCAAAATACGACACACTCAATGCCCAGCCGCATAGTCCGGCCATTACCAAAGTCAGCCCCAACATCAGCTTCTTCGAGAGAACCTTAAACAATACATAAAATATCAGGAACAATACCCCGCCGATAATCAAAGCCGAATATTTGTACAATAATACATTCACATCATCGCTCAAACCTTCGCCGAACAAAATCAACAACAATGAATTTTTATCAAAAGTGGCAAACTGATTAATCAGAGCAACTCCCATCGCGCCGAATGCCGCCGCCAATACCACATTATCCAACGGCAACAATATCATTGATAACAGCATTATTGCTAAACTCAATGCGCCGATTCCCGCAAAAATCAGCACCGCCTCAATATTAATCGATCCCAATGTAGTAAAAATGCTGTAATTTCCGGCATTGGCAAACAAGGCAAAATCGGTCGCCAGCAACAATGTCAACAACAAAGACTTGATTATCAAATCAAAACAAAATCGCCAAAATCCGCGTTTTTTCTTCATCTGATTTCTTCTTTGCAGGTTTTTTGCCGATTGTTTTCGCAAATCTCCGTCATCAACTCGTATATCGCCCATTGTTTTCCAACCTTATGTTACAAAAAAAAAATACATCTCTGCCCCAAGATAAACGATATTATGACAATATAAAACAAAAATCCTCAGAGTTTGCACAACTTCTGAGGATTTTTTCCATTGCCGGTCGATTACTATCTCGAGTAGAACTCAATAACCAAATTGGGTTGCATAACCGAAGCATAAGGCACATCTTCAAATTTCGGCACAAAACCGTATTTGGCCGAAACCTTTTTTGCATCCAGCTCAACATAAGCCGGAACCTCGTGAGCACTCGACTCCAGCGCACTGATAACTATCGGCAATTGCTTAGACTTAGCTTTTACCTCAATCACATCACCGGCCTTAAGCATATAAGAGGGAATGTTTACTCTTTTGCCGTTAACCAAAATATGTCCATGGTTTACAAACTGACGCGCCGCAAAAATAGTCGGCACAAACTTTGCTTTGTAAACAATGTTGTCCAAACGCGATTCCAAAATACCGACCAAGTTCTCGGCCGCATCGCCCGAACGACGAATAGCCTCAACATAATATTTGTGGAACTGCTTTTCCGAAACGTTGCCGTAATAAGTCTTCAACTTTTGCTTGGCAGACAATTGCTCACCATAATCAGTCGGCTTCTTGCGACGCTGACCATGTTGGCCGGGAGCATATTCTCTCTTGGCAACCGAGCTGTTGGGGTTGCCCCAAATCACGCCATATTGACGTTCTTTCTTTTTCTTTGCAGAAACAATGCTTTTCATATTAAAATCACCTTTTGTTTTAGTTATACATTATTGTCCCGATAGTTTTGCCGCCGCTCTCAAGGCACAACCCCGCCCCTATAGCGCAACGCCAAACGAGATGCCCCAAACCGGCATCTACTTTCTCGGAAGTACTCCTTTCCTACACCATTAGTTTGTAAAAAGCAAGCACTTTTTGCATTATTTGCTGGATTTTTGCAGATATTTTTGCTATAAGCCGAAAATAAACTTTAATCTATGGGTGAAAAAATGTCTTACAATCAGTTGTTATCTTCGGCGGCTTTGTTGTATGACCAAGGACGGTTTGCTGAAGCCGAACAAGCCTTACGCCGGATTATACAGACTTTTCCCGACAACCACGCGGTGCTCAATCTTTTGGGTTTGGTGGCACAGGCTCAAGGTTTGCACGAGCCGGCTTGCTCTTATTTTGCCGCCGCTTTGCGTTTGGACGCCGCTAAAGCGGAATATCACTACAATTTGGCCTTCTCCGCTCAAAGGCTGCAGCATTTTGCCGATGCTATCATCCATTATCGCAAAGCATTGGAGCTCGTTCCGTCTCTTAAAGAGGCTCACAATGAGCTAGGTGCCGTCTATCAGGCCGCAGGCGACCTCACCCAAGCGCATTTTCACTGGCAGCAAGCTCTCAAACTGGACCCGAACTACCCTGCCCCTGCGGCCAATATAGCTTATAGCAATGCCAACTTCTACCCTGTGCAAACCATTACCGACTTAACATCCTTGAGCCGAAAATTTCCCCAAGAACCTCTTGTATGGTTCTACCTCGCGGATGTTTATCATCAAACCCAAGACTATTCATCGGCTCTAAACAGTGCATTATCTGGTCTTGCCCTTACTCCGCAAGATGCTGACCTCAATTATCTGGCCGGTCTTGCCTCAACAAAGCTTAATAACCCCTCTTCGGCATTAGATTATTTTTTGCAAGCCGAGGCCGCCGATCCGCTTCATTATAATGCCAAATTGGCCGCCGCCGATATTTTCAGCCGCAACGATGATTTTTCCCAAGCCGAACCGCGCTATAAACGCCTGATTGAACTGGATGGCAATGTTTTTGCTGTTCATCACAATTACGCCGAAATGCTTTACCGCCAACATCGTCTGCCCGAGGCTTTGGAAGAGTATCGCGCCGCTATTTTGCTTGATCCTAAGTCGGACAAAGCATCTTACAATCTTGGCCTTATTCTTCGCGAGCAGCACGATTACACCGAAGCACTCGGACTCTTTTTTAATGCCTTGCATCAGGCCCGAGAACCGGATTATATCTCGGTGCAGATTGTCGAAACTTTGGTACTTCTCTCCCGTGAAGACCTCGCTTTAGCACAAAAAATTGCTGCCAATTGGCTCAAATCTTATCCCGACAACTTGTTTGCTCGTCACATTAACACCACTCTCAAAGGAGAAAATATTGAAGATAATCATCTTTTTAATGAGAAGTTGTTTGACGCTTTTGCTGATAATTACGAATTGGTTATGCAGAATTTGGCTTATTCAGCTCCGTTGGCTGTGGGAAGAATTGCAGGACCTCTGCAAGGGAGTGTGTTGGATTTGGGCTGTGGTTCGGGGTTGGCTGGGCAAGCTGTTAAAAATAGCAAAAATCAAATCATAGGAGTGGATTTGTCGACCAAAATGCTTGAATTGGCGCGGCAAAAAAACATCTATCAGCAATTGATAAAGTCAGATATTCTTAACTATCTGAAATCGACGCAAAAGTCTTTTGATTGGATTATTGCCGCTGATGTTATTTGTTATCTTGGCGATTTGTCGGAGTTTATCAGCCTTTGTCGCAACAGCTCGCTTATCTTCACCATTGAGGCCTCTAATGATATCAATTGCTGGCAAATCCGTCCCTCCGGTCGTTTTTTACATAATCCGAAATATGTTAAACAATTACTTGAAGCAAATTCACTTACACTGGTTAAAAGCGAAAAACTAACCCTGCGCTATGAGGACGGGCAAGCTGTTGAAGGTCAGGTGTTTTATGCCTCTCCGATGGTCTAAGAAAAAAATTCCGTCGTAAAGGAGAGAAAACGACGGAATTTTTTTATTTTTGACCGCAATCAAATCATCGGTCAATTCAGCCGCTCAAAGCTCACGGCTTTTTTTTTGGCAATTGCTCCGAGCATCGCCTCACGCTGCAGTTTTGCCTCTTGTAAATCAGCGTTGAATTGCTTAATCGGCAAACCCATCTCCAAATATTTGCCCAATGCCACATCAACATAATGACTGGGGGTTGCCAATTCTGAGTTGCGTAATATCATCCCCCTTGCCTTTTGAGCATTAAATTTAACAATTACATCTTGAAAAAACACATGGTTGGCATTCACATTATCTCCGCTGCCGCAGGCTGTAAACAACGCCGCAAACAACTCATCCTTCCTCAGATGCGGCCTATCAATCGCCTCAAGGAAGTTTAGCCCTTTTTTATTAGCTGTTTTCATCGGCCTTCTCCTTATCTGTCTGTTTATAAGTTAAATATACCATATTTTTCGGTAAAACACAAGCCATTTGTAACAAAATTGTAACATTTTACAGACGATATTTATTATGCCAATTTTGGTACCAACGCTTTAATAGCGGCACTTTTACTGCATCATTGTCTCTATCGCGAAAATAATACATTATCTTGCCGTCTCCCGACAATGCATCCACTGATTTTATCTCGCCGGTAATCTGCAAATCATTATCCACCGTAGCCTGCAAAAAATCAATCTGCCGGCAGTTTTGCAAATTGACCACCCCGCTGGCTCCGTAATCGGCAAAAACCTGCCGCACTTTTGCCCCGCTCAAATCCACCGTCCCGTTAAAATATTTGCCAATCACCACTCTTTCCAGTCCTCCGGCATAAGTAGCATCAATCTTGCCCATCAATCTTTCGCCGATATTAATGTTGCGCACACTGCCGTCTCCTGATAAGTTAATATTTCCGGCAAAATCATTATCCGCCAGCAAGTTTCTTACTCCGGAGATAATATTTTGATTATTCAGTTTAACCCACCCTTTGCAATCATTGCCGATTTTAAACCAATCGGTTGCCTGATTAATCGCATAAATACCGCCGCGAAACGCATCACCGATTGCGATTTCTTTTTTCACCGTATTGTTTGACAGCATAATATCGGCATAAGCATAATAACCGATATTAAGCGCATATAAACAACTGTTAATAATGTTTATGTTGCCGCTCAAAACATCGCCGATTTGCAAATTGACACATTTTTTCGAATCACTCATCATCAAATTGCAGCGACAGTTGTTGCCGATTGCCACACTCTCAAGATTAGTGCGCGCCAAACTCAAAGTTCCGGAAAACTTGTCTTTTATCACCAATCTTTCGACAAATTCATTATCCCGTAAATCAATATTGATACTGTTACCTTCTTCCAGCGTCAATACTCCTACTTCCGCCTTGCTCAAGTTATAACTGCAATTACGGGTTTCGGCCGGAATAATCAGATGCGCGCTCTTTAGTTTGCCCACAAAAACTTTGGCAAAATTGATGCCGGAGGCAATCCGTTTTTTGAGCATTTTTTCGGACAAATATTCTTCCCGCCCGTCTTCGTATTGAATGATTGACACACTCAAAAACTCGGCCACTTCTTTGGCGATGGAATATTTTTTGGCGCGAATAAACGACAATAAATATCCCTTTTCAATCTCACTCAAATCACGCTCGGAGCTGGTCAGAATATTGGTCAACACCTGCCCGCAGCCCTCCAAAGTTGCCAACAGCATATTTTGCTTGTTCTTAAAAAACAACGAGCACTTATTTCCCTTCAAATTAACTATGCGATATTCTTTATTGATGTTGTAAACACTGGCATTTTTATCGTTATTCACTTCAATTTCTCCTGTTTTTACCTTTCAAGGCAGTTTATGATGGCAAAATGTAATTCCGTATTTTATTAAAACTACTCCATAGCCGTAAAAATAATGCTTTATTTTTGCCTAAAAATTTGTTATAGACCTTTTTATCATTAACAACTCCGGTTCAAGAGAATATGTTTTATTTGATTTTATTTGCCGCTACTGCTGTTATCATATCGTTTATTTGTTCGGTATTAGAGGCATCATTGTTGTCCATAGTGCCGAGCTATATATCCCAACTGGAAGACCAAAAGCCCAAATTGTTTGCCAAACTTTCGGATATGAAAGAACACATCAACGAGCCGCTGGCGGCAATTTTGTCACTTAACACCATTGCCAACACGGTCGGCGCCACCGGAGTCGGTGCGGAAGTGTCGCAAATTTTCGGACAGGAATATATCGGCATTGCCAGCGGTATTATGACTTTTGCCATTCTCACCTTCTCGGAAATTTTGCCCAAATCCATCGGCGCCAGATATTGGAAACGCCTAATTCCGCTGTTAGTTCCGGCTTTGTCTTTTCTTACTGTGATAATGCGGCCGTTTATTTGGCTGTCCAACCTTATTACCAAGCGTTTTAATGCTGCGGTCGATTGCTCCAACACCCGCGAGGAAATCAAAGCCTTATCCCGAATGGGACAAGCCGCAAGGGTGATTGATGATGTTGAATATCGCATTTTGGTCAACACTATTAACCTCAAGCAAATAAATATCGAAGATGTGATGACCCCGCGTACGGTTGTGCGCACCGTCAAGCCGGATATGACGATTAAAGAATTTGACAAATTCCTCACGACCGCGCCTTTTTCGCGCTTTCCTATTATTGATGAGGCCAAGCAGATTTTTAAGGGCTATATCCACAAATCAAGCTCCTTTAAGGCCAAAGATGACGACAAAGTGAAAAAATTTTCCTGTGATATGCGCTCTTTTTCTCCCGAAGCCAAATTGCAAGATGTACTTTCGGCAATGCTGGAAGACCACAACCATATGTCTTTGGTGGTTGATCAACTGGGCAACTGGGTGGGTATCATCACCCTTGAAGACATCATCGAAACCATTATCGGTAAAGAGATTGTGGATGAAACCGACACCATTACCGATATGCAAAAATATGCCAAACTGCAATGGCTCAACCGTTGCAAGCAAAAAGGTATCAATTTGGATTAGTTTCCTCCTCCTTGAAATTCTGCCTCCGGCGATTATCTCTATCTCTGGTTATTTCAATTTTGTAAGGAGTTAGTCTGATTATGAATACCCAATTATCCTCCGGCAGCAAGTCTGCTGTTAAAACCGCTCCTCATTTTATGAGCAATTTGTTTCATTTGTTCGGCCTGCACCAAAATGATGCTCTGACGGTTATATCTCCCAAAATCGAAGTGGCGGACAATGCGGCCGATGTTGTTGTGACGGCCGAACTCCCCGGTTTGTCCGAAAGCGACATCGATTTGGAAATATCTTCCAACGGTTATCTCACCATCAGCGGCGAAAGACGTCACGAAAACACTTCTGCCTCCAATGAAGGATGTTTTTCGGAAATATCTTACGGTTCATTCAGCCGCACCATTCCCCTGCCGTGGGATTTAGAATATGCTGCCGCCAGTGCCGATTACGCCAACGGTGTTTTGAGCGTTACCATTCCCAAAACCAAGCAGGAGCGTTCCAGCCGCAAAAAAATCAACCTTGCCGGCGAAAAGAAAACCAAACGTCGCACCTCAGCTAAAGCGGCCAAGAAATAATTTACTTTCCATTGTTCGTTTGAATTAAAAAAATTCCGTCGGTTGAAATTTCCGGCGGAGTTTTCGGATGTTAGCACTTTTTCAGCTTATCAACCTGCGAGCGTGCCAAATGCAGCAACTCTTCAAAATTGTCATTCTCATTGGCTTTGTTGCGTTTTACGACACCGCACTTTTCGCACTGATGTTCAATTATATAGCCATCGCGCGTCATCTCGATTCCTATCGGGCGCATCATCCCGTGACACTCCTCGGCGCGGTCCCCCGGCATAACATCAACGTGCTTGGAATAAAGACATTTCGGACAATGGTTCGTATACCCGCTTCCGCTTACTTCCGCACCGCAGTGCTCGCACACAAAGTCTTCTTTTCGTCGACTAAACCGCTTCATTTGTCCTGATTTTCCATATCAACTTTAATATGCAGTTCTTGCAATTGCTTAGCCGTCGGATAATTCGGCGCTTGCATCATCAAATCTTGCGCTTTGCCGTTCAGCGGGAATAAAATCACATCGCGAATAATCGGCTCGTCCAACAGCAACATAACCAAGCGGTCAATTCCATAAGCCGAACCGGCGTGCGGCGGTGCCCCAAACTTAAATGCATTAATCATACCGCCGAACTTGGTATCCACCACCTCATTGGGATATCCGGCAATCTCAAAAGCCTTGTACATAATATCCGGCCGATGATTACGCACAGCACCCGACAAAAGCTCGACCCCGTTGCACACAAAGTCGTATTGATAAGCCAAAATATCCAGCGGATTTTTTCTAAGTAAATCATCCATTCCGCCTTGCGGCATCGAAAAAGGATTATGTGAAAATTCAATTTCACCGGTCTCTTCATTTTCCTCATAAAACGGAAAATCAACCACCCAGCACATCTTAAATGCGTTTTTGTCGACCAACCCCAGTTCTTCGCCGATTTTGTTGCGCAGCCGACCGGAAAACTTGTCGAATTTCACCCCTTTGCCGATTATCATAACCACGGCATCGCCATCTTGCAAATCTAAGGCGGCCTTAAGCTCCGTCAGCTTATCTTCGCTCAGCATTCGGGCAATTCCCTTAGCCCCGCCTGAGGCCAACGCCACATAAGCTGCACCGCCCATTCCTTCTTCTTTGGCATAAGCATCCAATTTATCAAAAAACGAGCGCGGTTTTTCTCCGCATCCTCTCAGCACCAGCGCTTTGACCTTTTTGTCTTCTTTTACCAGATTATCATACACGCCAAAACCGCTGTTGCCGAATATCGCTGTTGCATCGGCAAACACCAACGGATTGCGCAAATCAGGCTTGTCCGACCCATATTTTGCCATAGCCTCAAGGAAAGGAATACGCACAAACGGCGCCGCATCCACCGTCTTACCATTGGCAAACTCTCGGAAAATAGTGCCCAAATTATACTCCACAACAGCAAAAACATCTTCCTGAGAGGCAAAACTCATCTCCATATCAAGCTGATAAAATTCCCCCGGACTGCGGTCGGCTCGCGTATCTTCATCACGAAAACACGGTGCAACCTGAAAATATTTGTCAAATCCCGAAACCATCAGCAATTGCTTAAATTGCTGCGGCGCTTGCGGCAGGGCATAAAATTTCCCCGGATTAAGCCGCGACGGCACCAAAAAATCGCGCGCACCTTCCGGCGACGAAGCGGTCAAAATCGGAGTTTGATACTCAACAAACCCCTGCTCTCTCATCAACTCGCGCGCTCTTTGAATAACCCTGGAGCGTAGCATAATATTGTTGTGAATTCGCTCTTTGCGCAAATCTAAAAAACGATATTTCAGCCGAATATCCTCCGGCGCATCATCTTCTATGGCAATCTGAAACGGCAAAACTTCAGCTTCGGAATAAACCTCCCACGAAGAAGCCTTAATTTCCACATCACCGGTCGGCATATTGGGGTTTACGCTTTCGCGCACCACAACCTGACCTTCGATTCCCACCACCGATTCGACCCGAGTATTCTCCACCTTGGCAAACAACGGCGAACTCTTATCAAACACACACTGGGTTATGCCGTAATGGTCGCGCAAATCCACAAAACACAAATTTCCCAAATTACGTTTGCGATGTAACCAACCGGCTAATTTCACCGTTTTGCCGGCATCCTGCTTTCTCAAATCCCCGCAGGTGTGGGTGCGATATTCGTTCATCTGTTCAACCTCATGATGTAAAAAAACTCAAACCACTTACTTTTATTCCCTATTCGGTCAAAAAGCAACTAAAATTATTTACTTATGTTATTCTGCCCTGTCGTTCTGCCCTGTCGACCGGTTGTCAATCTATAGACCAATGCCCGCCGGTTGAACTTCGGGGTGGTTTATTTGCGTTTTTCATCCCCGTAGTTTGGCAATCAGAGCCGCTTGCCCTACCCTGCTTTGCTCGCCGCTTGACATATCTTTGAGTGTAAACTCACCGGTCGCCGCCTCATCCTCGCCGATGATAATCAAGTAAGGAATGCCGATTTTATTGGCATATTCCATCTTCTTTTTGAATTTGCAGCTGCGATACATAATATCGGTGGCAATATCCGCCTCCCTGAGTGCTTGCGCCAGCTTAACCGCAGCAGCCGTAAACTCTTCTCCCTGAGTGATAATCAATGCTTTGTTAGGCGTCAGTTTGGGGAACGACAACAAATTATGCGCTCGCAACTGGTCAAACAAGCGGGTAAGCCCGATGGAAATCCCCACTCCGGGGAATTTCTGCCCGCCGAATACCGAGGAGAGATTGTCATAACGTCCGCCGGAACAAACCGAGCCAAACTGCGGATAATCATCAAAAAATGTCTCGTAAACCGTGCCGGTATAATAATCCAGCCCGCGAGTAATGCTCAAATCAATTTGTATATTTTGCGCCGGAACGCCCAAAGCCAGTGCATTGTCAACCACTGTTTTCAACTCGGCCAATCCGGTAGTATATTCGGCATTGTCTTGAGCCAAAGCACCGAGTTTAGCCAAAATCGTCGCATTATCGCCCTGAATCTTGATAAAATCCAACAGTGCATTATTTTGCTCTTCCGACAATTGCAAATCACGCAGCTCTGCCAAAAACACCTCATGCGGCAGTTTTTTAATCTTATCAACCAGTCTCAGCACCTCAACGGTTTTGTCGGCAATATTCAAAGAGGCCAAATAGCCGCTCAGCAAGCGCCGATTGTTGATATAAATCTTGAAAGCCGGCAGCTCAAGACGCGAAAATATGGTATAAATAACCGCCAAAAGCTCCGCATCATACACAATATTCAGCTCATCGCGGTCAATAACATCGATATCACACTGATAAAACTCTCTGAAGCGCCCTTTTTGCGGACGTTCGCCGCGATAAACTTTGCCGATTTGATAACGCTTGAACGGAAAGGTCAAATCATTGTTGTACAAAGCCACATACTTCGCCAAAGGCACGGTCAAATCAAACCGCATTGCCAAATCCGTATCGCCTTTTTTGAACTCATAAATTTGTTTTTCGGTCTCACCGCCGGACTTTGACAACAACACCTCCGCCAGCTCCAGCACTGGAGTATCCAACGGCACAAAACCAAACAATTCATAAGTATGAGCAATGACCGATTTAATATGGTTGAACACCAATTGTTCTTGCGGCAAAAGTTCCATAAAACCTTGTAATGTGCGTGCAGTCATTGCTCTGTTCCTTATAAATTTACGGTTAATTTGTTTTGCGGAGCTAAAATAACGCCATTTTAGGCAATATGTCAAGAAACTTGTTAATAGAGAGTGATATTTTATTGAGATGAACAGTAATTGCGTGTAATTTTGAGCTCAAGTTTAACACAAAAAAAGGAAATGATAAAACCGATGGCAAAACTGGCAATTGTCGGAGCGCGTAATGCAATAATATCGCACCTTTTGGAATTTTTGCACTTAAGAGGCGTAAAAAAGGACGACATAACCTTGCTTAAAGCTGCCGGCGGCAACGATGAACTGAGTTTTGGCGATGACACCCTCCGTTATGCGAACGTTGCTCAAGCCGATTGGGATTCTTTTGCGTCTGTGGTGTTTGTTGCTGATGAGGTTTTGGCCAAAGATTATATTCCTCAAGCGCTCAAGGGTAAAGCTCGGGTTATCAATGCCACCGAAGCAGCCGATTTTGCCTTTGCCCCGCTGGTTGTCAGCGGAGCCGAAGTTTTGAAGTCCGCCCCTTTGATTAATTACCCGCATCCTTTGGCTGCCGCGGCCTTGCGCGCCTTAAACGTCTTAAAAAAATACCGCATCAAAACCATCCGCCTCAGTGCTTATATCGGCGCGGATATGGCCGGCGAGGAGGGAATGAACGAACTGTATAATCACACAAGGCGGATTTTGATGAACGATGTGCCGCAAGACAAAAGGATTTTTCCCAAAACTTTGGCATTCAATGTCATCCCTCAGGCCGGAAGTTTTATCGGTGAGGAGACGGAGTTTGAATGGATGCTCAACTCGCAGATTAAACGCGGGCTCGGCAGCGAGATTAAAGTTCACGCCAACTGTGCAATAGTGCCGGTGTTTATCGGAGCCGGAATGTTTATCAATGCGGAATTGGACGCTGATGCTGATATTGATGCAGCTATGGGAGAGTTTGCCAATGCCCGCGGCATCCGTCTTAACGACCAACAAAAAGACGGCGGCTATGCCACCCTTACCGATGCTCAGGGCGAAACGGATATTTTCATCAGCCGAGTCCGCAGTGACACTACGGTAGACAACGGTCTTGGTTTTTGGGTTTCCGGAGATATTAACCTGAACGCGGCTGCGGATATTGCCGCAATATTAAAAAGTTGGAAGGTTTAGACAATGAGAATGATACACAAACTCGGAATTTGGCTGACTGCGGCGCTGTTGTTGAGTTTTACTGCGCAAGCGCAAACCAATCACATCGATGATTTGGGATATAACCTGAGCTATAAAGAGATATCCAAAAGCCTAAAAGAGATTGAAGCAATGACCAAGGCGGAAAAGCCCGACGTCAAGGCATTGGTTGCCAAAATATCCTATCTTAACGCCACGCTTACCTCGCTTTCTTCCTCTCGCGAGAGCATCAACGGCGAGATAAAGCTGATTGAAAAACGCATCGAAGCATTGGGAGAAAGCTCAGGCGAATCCCCCGAGGCCAAGGTTATTGCTCAGCAACGTCACGAATTTAATCAGGAACTGACCACCGAGAAAACCCGCTTGTCCGAGATTGATGTTTTATCAGCCAAGATAGAAGAAATAAACTTACGCATTTTTGACATCCGCAACCAAAGGTTGTGGGGTAATCTGTTGAAACTGGATTTGCGTTTTATTAATCCCGCTGTATTATGGAAAGCCAACAGCGAACTGATGGTTTTGCTAGCCGATATTGCCAAATCGCCTTATGCGGCATATTTGGAATATAAAGAGAGTGGCGAACAAGGCGCCGGAGCAGCCATCGGCAAATTTTTAGCTCTCTTGGCCCTGATTACCGCACTGGGATATTATATGCGGCGCTTTGTCATAACTCATTGGGGCTATCGCAGCGACATTGACAACCTGCGTTTGGGGCGCAAAATTGCCGCCTCGGTTGCGGTGTGGTGTGCCTATGGCATTATACCTACAGCGATTATTATCTATTGCTGGTATCACCTGAGTCTGATTGTATTTTGGAATAACGCCTTTTTCAAACTGGTGCTACAAACCTCGCTTTCTTATGCGCTGTTTGTAACCATGGGACGCGCCTTTGCTCGGGTTATCCTCACCCCTTATAATGAAAAATGGCGCCTGATTAATATGTCAACCGAAAAAGCCAAACGCTTGTTTAAGGCAATTAATTTCACCATCTATACCGTAGGTCTGTTCTCCATCTTGATGGCGATTGTAATGCTGCAACATTATTCATTGGAGCTGTTAAGCTATCTGATGGCGCTTTCAGCCTCGCTTCGAGCAATTTGTATGGTGTGGCTGACTTATATCTATTTTATGAGTGATTCCGACGAATCTGCCAAAAATACTAAAAACGCCGCCGAAGCCGCAACATCTGCCAAAAACCGCGCCTCAAGAATTGGTGTTGTTGTAATGCTGTTTGTCTTTTGTGTCATCAGTTTGGCCTTTTTGGGCTATGCCCAACTGGCATTTTTCGTGGTAAACCGCACATTATTGTCATTGGCCGCCTTATTTGTTTACACTATTTTGCGGCGCTTTATTTATGACGTCGGCCGCCGGTTGTTGTTTATGGGGTTGTGGGTCAAAAACTTTCATATGCGGAGAATTTTTCTGCGCAAAGTTGATTTTTGGTTCGGATTTGCCATCGAGCCGCTGATAACTCTCGGATTTATGGCTCTTTTGCTGATATTGTGGGGAATGCCGACCGACGTATTGCAAAGTATTGCTTACAAGGCCGTTTACGGTTTTACTGTCGGCGGGGTAAAAATTTCACTGGTCTCAATATTTTGGGGAATTTTGGCTTTTGTAATCTGCTTGTGGATTATCCGCTTTTTGCAAGACAGAATCGAGTTCAAAATATTGGAGCGCACTTCGATTGATGCCGGCACCAAACACTCGCTAGCTTCGGGGTTTGCCTATATCGGCTATGTACTTTCCGGACTTTTGGCTATTGCCATTATGGGAGGTAATTTGAGCAACATCGCACTGATTGCCGGCGCTCTGTCGGTTGGTATCGGTTTGGGTCTGCAAGATATTGTCAACAACTTTGTTTCGGGCATCATTATGCTGTTCGAACGCCCGATTAAGGTTGGAGATTGGGTAATTATCAACGGCGAAGAAGGCCAAATTAAGCAAATCAACATTCGCTCCACCGAAATTGAAACTTTTACCCGCTCCAGTCTGATTATCCCCAACTCCAAGGTTTTATCCAATGCGGTGACTAACCTCACCCATCAAAACAACTGGGCTCGCTACTCGGTAAAAGTCGGGGTTGCTTATGGCAGTGATGTCAAAAAGGTTGAGCAAATTTTATTGGATTGCGCACTCAATCATCCCAAAGTGGTCAAAAAGCCGGCACCTTACGTATTGTTCAAGGATTTTGGCAGCAGTTCGTTGGATTTTGAAGTGCGTTTTTATGTTAACGACATTTGGAAAGGATGGACAACGCCCAGTGATATCCGCTTTATGATTAATGAAAAATTTATTGAAAACAATATCGAAATTCCGTTTAGTCAAATTGTGGTTCATCAGGCTCAGTCTTAAAAAAAATAAAGGAGATAGAAATGGCAGCAGTAATGTATTTCAGCAAGGCAAGATTCGCCCTTGATACCGGAATTATCAGGCTGGAATATGATATCGATGACAAATATCATTTCACGGAAGAATATGAGTTTCCCAATGCCCCGTTTTATCTGAGCGAGCAACAAAAAGCGACTCTGAAATATGCACTCAACTATCTGCATATTGCCGCAGGAGTGAGTTATTACAAAACCGTATTGCCCTATTTTTTGGCGCTGAGCGAGTTCACCATCAACGAGGCGGAAGCCGCATTTTTCAACAAATTTTATATCAACGGATTGGGGGAATTTGCTGCGCGCAACCGGCTCAACTTTTTCTCGCGGATTAATTTTCCTTATACTGATGTTCCTCCGCGCAAAGCAGAATTTCCTTATATGGCAGACGAAGCGCTGATACCGGTGGGTGGCGGCAAGGACTCGTGCGTTACCATCAAACTGGCGCAAGAAATGGGGATTGAATCCTCCACAATTGCCTGCGGTGATGCTGCTCCGATACAAAACGTAATGGACATAACCGGCGGCACATCTTATATTATCAAACGCCGCATCTCGCCCAATTTGGCCGAGCTCAATGCCTCGGGCAATGTTTATAACGGCCATGTGCCGGTTACCGGTATTTTGGCTTTTGTAATGTGGATTGCCGCGATTGTTTATAACAAAAAATATGTGATGATGTCTTGTGAGCGCTCGGCCTCCGAGGGTAATTTTGAACTGGCCGGCATCACCATCAACCATCAATACAGCAAATCAGCCGAGTTTGAGCGTGATTTTTATGCCCTCACCCGAACCATAACTCCGGAATTTCGCTATTTTTCTCTGCTGCGTCCGTTGAGTGAGGTGCATATTGCCAAATTATTCTGCGAAAAATGTGCGGATTATTTTGATGTATTTACCAGTTGCAACAAAGCCTTTAAGCTGGACAAAACCGCTCGTTTGGACCATTGGTGCGGCAACTGCGACAAATGCCGTTTTGTGTTTTTGGTGCTGGCTTTGTTTATGGAAAAACAAAAGCTGATTGAAATCATCGGGAAAAATCCGCTGGATGACGCAACCCAAATCGAAGGCTATAAAGAGCTGTTGGGACTAAAAGGACACAAGCCGTTTGAGTGTGTCGGCACCAAAGGAGAGTGTCGGTTTGCTTTTTACAGCTTGAGCCAAAAGCCCGAGTGGCAAAATGATTGTGTTATCAAAGCACTGTCCGGCAAAATTCCGCCGCAGTCAGCTAAAAAACTGTTCATTCCCAACAAAAAACATTTAATCCCCAAGGAATTTGGCGATGTACTGGCAAGATTTGAATAATCGCACTGTCGGAATATGGGGAATGGGCAAAGAAGGTCTTGCCGCCAAAACAGCCCTTAAGCAGCACTGTCCCAACGCGAATATTATGGAAATAAGCGAAGATAATCTGGCCAATATATCGCAATGCGCGGTGATAATAAAGTCCCCCGGAGTGAGCCTGTATCGCAGCGAAATTGCCAAGGCAAAAGCTGAAGGCGTGCGCTTTACCTCATCCAGTAATTTGTTTTTTGCCAACAAAACCCCCTCCACCAAAGTGGTTGCCATAACCGGCACCAAAGGCAAAAGCACTACAGCCTCGCTGTTGGCGCACAGCTTGCAATATTTTGGCAAAAAGGTGGAATTGGCCGGCAACATTGGTCGTCCGCTGGTGGAATTGGCTGACACTTCTGCCGATTGGGTAATTGCCGAGATGTCGAGTTATCAATGTGCTGATTTGGCTTATGGTGCAGATATCGGGGTCTTGCTGAATTTGTATCCAGAACATTTGCAATGGCACCAAACTCACGCAAGATATTATGCCGACAAACTCAATATGATAGCAAAAGCCGAGATAAAACTGCTTAATGCGCAAGATAAGCGCACCTCTGAATTAACCGGCGAGCTCAAGGGGGAATATTTTAACACTGCTGACACCATTCACTTGGAAAACGGCTGCTTTTATGATGGAGCGCACGAGCTTTTTGCTATGAGCAAGCTCAATCTTGCCGGCGAGCACAACTGCATCAACGCCTGCGCCGTGCTGAGTGTGTTAAAAATTATGGGCGAACCGTTGAGTAAATATGCCCTACCCTTTGCCTCGTTCACTCCCTTGGCGCATCGACTGCAGAATTTAGGCAAGTTCGGCGGGATAGAGTTTGTCGACGACAGCATCTCCACCACGCCGGAAACCGCCGCCGCTGCCGTCCGCGCCTTAGATAAAGGTCAACCCCTCACCTTGATTGTCGGTGGTTTTGACCGCGGACAAGATTATACCTCGCTGATTGATGAGCTGGCCGGCCTGAAAGAAAGGCTGCAACTGGTAGTTGTGCCGGATACCGGTGCGCGAATTATTCCTCCGGCCGAAGCCGCCGGCCTCAAAACAAGCGCCGCCGCCGATATGCACCAAGCTGTTGCCTGCGCCATTGCCGCAACACCCGCGGGCGGGACAGTCATATTATCACCGGCAGCTCCCAGTTATAATGCCTATAAAAATTTTGAAGAACGCGGCAAAGATTTCAGCAATTGCATAAAATCACTTGCCAAATAAAAAAATATATACTAAACATATTCGCGTTGAGCGCCGCTTTAGCTCAGTTGGTAGAGTAGCTGATTCGTAATCAGTTGGTCGCGTGTTCGAGTCACGCAAGCGGCACCAGTTTTTTATCCGCCCCGCTCTTTTCAAGCGGGGTTTTTCCTTAAATAAAAACAAAAAAATGCATCCACCTGTGCAAAAGCGTTGATAACCTTGGCATTTTGTTTGACAGAGTTATTTTTTGATGCTCAAATCAAGGCTGTAGATGACCGCGGGGCATTGCATACCGCAGACATCGCGTTTAGTTTATAACTTTATTTTGCATAGGAGTTATTACCGTGAATAAAAATGAATTGATTTCCAGCATTGCTAATTCAACCGGTTTGACCAAGACCGACTGCGCCAAGGCTTTGGATGCTTTCTTGAATTCGGTTACTTATTCTTTGAAAAAAGGCGACGATGTTCGCTTGGTTGGTTTCGGGACTTTCTCGGTTGCCAAAAGATCGGCTACTACCGGCCGCAACCCGCGCACCGGCGCTGCCATCAAAATTCCTGCCCGCAAACAGGCTAAATTTAAGGCAGGCAAGGCTTTGCAGGATTCCGTAAACTAAGCTGAACTATAATCTGCAATGATACAAAAGGCGGAGATGACTTATTATAAGTTACCTTCGCCTTTGTCATTATCCCAAGGGAAAAAACTATGCTTTATTTGCGTCAACTGCTGAATGAGATAAAACAAGGCAACATCAAAACCGCCTATTCGCACCAAACTCTGATAGACGAAGCGCGCGGAATTTTGGAGGCCGACTGTTCGGCTTTGGCCGAATATTGGCTGCAACAAGCGCACCCAAGAGCATTAGCGGAGATATATGCTTATATCAATCAAGTGCGCGATGTCAAAAAATATCGGATTGAACGGCTATATTCATTTGATTTTTATGATTTCTTTTGCGAATTATCTAAAACCGGCTCCTCATCTTGGGATGTGGTTAATTGGCAGCAGCGCTTGCAGGCTGGGGATTTGCTGGCGTTGGTAAACAGATCACCGCAGCATCGCTGGGGACATATTGCGATAATAACCGACGAGCTTGCCCGAACTGAAAATATGCTCCGACTCCGAGTGATTGACTCAAGTCGAACTCAGCACTTTGATGACTGGAGACAAAGCGTCAAAATGGGTATCGGTGAAGGAGTAATCGAACTGTATTTTACAGGCAATGAGCTGCAAAACGTATGTTATGCAAAAGAGTGCATCAAGCCGCGGGCCGCGCAAATCGGGCGTTTGAAAGGTCTCAAATAAAAAAATGCAAAAAAATAAAAAAAATACTTGATTATTAAAAATGATGAGTGTATAAATCCTCTTGTTGATTGCAACGGGCGCTTAGCTCAGCTGGAAGAGCATCTCGTTTACACCGAGAGGGTCGGGAGTTCGAACCTCTCAGCGCCTACCAAAAAAAACAAATCCCTTTTGCCAAAGGCTTAAGGGATTTTTTGTGCTTGATGCTTTTATTGAATCCTACCCCCTCCCCTATAGCGCTGTAATGTCACCGTTGAGCTGCCTTTCTTTTTTATGTTACCGTTGAGCGAGGAACGAGCGAATAAGCGGTCTCGTGACTATTGTTCCCTTTGACGACGAGCCCTCTATTTTTTCTGCGGTATGCACCGCAGAAAAAAGAGGTGATAGTGCTGAAAATAAAAAGAGGAAAAACAGTGACAAAAAAAGTGATAGTCCTCTTGCTCCGCATATAAAAAACACTCCATAAAGGAGTGTTTTTCAACTGGCGGAGCGTAGATGGCTAAGCAAAAAACAACCGTTGCTCCGGTTGTTTTTGTCTGTAACATCTTTGGAAAATGTTAGCGAATTAGGACAATGTAAATTGTCCGTATATGAGCTTACATTCCAAAGTGATAGTCCTCTTGCTCCGCATATAAAAAAACACTCCATCAAGGAGTGTTTTTCAACTGGCGGAGCGTAGAGGATTCGAACCTCTGCATCGGTATCCCGATGACAGATTAGCAATCTGCTGCATTACATAAACTATATATTTGATAATATTTATTTTATTTTGTATAATTTTATATTTTGTGCAAGTTTTGTGCAACTTATAAATTTACACCCTTACACAAACTTTTTTTCATTTTTTATAAAAACTTCTTGACCTGTCGTAAAATATGACATACAATGAAATTATAAAAGGAAGCCAAAGGGGCAATCCTTAAAATTCTAAAGGGGAATGAAAATGACAAACTTGTTGCAAATTTATAACAAATTAATATCTATCGATGACACTATTCATAATCTTTGCTACAATGTAGATAATTATGAATTTAGAGCGGAAAAAATGTTGCTTGCCGGGGAAAAAGTTTCTTTTTCAGATATAAAAAAACACATAAAACATTGCCTAGACTGCCAGAAATGGGATCATAACAAAGGTTTCCCCAATTTTGACAAACTGACAAAAAGAGAGCAAATATATTACTCGGCCGTCGATTGTTTGCGCGGCTTAGCTGTAAAGGAGGATTTTAATGTCTAAAAAAGGCTACTTAACCGCCGCCGAGTATAAAATCCTCCGGCAATTATTAGGCTTTACCCAAGCCCAAGCGGCAGAGTTTCACTGTGTGCAAAATATCCGCACAATTCAGCGCTGGGAAAAAGGTGATAGTTGGGTGTCTGAGCTTGCTTGTGATAAAATAACCGCTTTGGCGGAAAAAATCAACTGGGCAATAGACCAAGCCTTGAAGCAAGCGCAACAATTTAAGCCTAATGAGTTGGAAATTACCTTAATCATCTATCCGGATAGTTGTTATAAGAAATTTGCGCACGGCTTTGAAAATTTGCCAAACTCAGTCCACCAAGCGATGATTGCCCGCACATACACCGCCTTAAAAGAATTGCGCTATAATGCCGGAATTGTTGAATTTAACCCACAGGATTATTTTGCCTACATGGGAGCTACCGGACAAACCGACAATCAATCTACCCGCGCGGCGTGGGCTTGCGATTACCATGATAGGCTTATTTTGAATTAACAAAATATCTAGCTAATCCGCGCTTGGCGTTGAGGTCGTCCATACGGTTACCTATTGAGTGAAGTTGAAAGTTATGAGTAGAAGAATCACAATCTGCTGCATTACATAAACTATATATTTGATAATATTTATTTTATTTTGTATAATTTTATATTTTGTGCAAGTTTTGTGCAACTTATAAACTTACACCCTTACACAAACTTTTTTTCATTTTTTTATAAAAGTTAATTTTTGCGACATCGTGCGACACAAAAAACTTGTGGATAACTGGGCAACACCTTGTTTTGTCACAAATAGCATTTTAATCTTATGTGCAGATAACTGATTTTTTTGAGGAACACATCAAATGGATTTGGAAAAACTTATCGAATTAAGTCACAATGCCGCTAAACCATATAAATGGGTTGCTATTTTACTTACTGCTTTGTTGTGCGTATCTGTCGCTTGTAATATTTATCTTGCCACCCGAGAAATGCAAGTTACTATTCACGCCGAAAACAATGACAGTTATGATAGCGTAATTGAGCAGCATAAAGGATAAAATAAATGGCATCGATCCGGCAATCTTACAAAGGCTCAGCCCGCAAGGTCACAATCAAAACCAACGCATCCTCTCGCAAAATTGCCGTCAAATCGCCCCGTCCGGTCAGAATCAAGGTCAAAAAATCATGAATATCGAAAACCGCGCCACTAAATTATATTTGAAAGAGTTACCACCGCTGCAAGCAATAGATTTCATTGAGAAATACAAAATTCCATCACCTTATAAAGAGGTTTTGCTTACCGCCTGTGTAGAACGCAAAGAGGGTTTCCGCGGTATCGATTATCTGGCTGAGAAATACAACATCAATATTCAATATCGAACTTTTGTTCGCAAACTCAAAGAGGCTTTAGAGATGTTCCGTCGCTCGCATATTGCGCTCTATCGCCCCAAAGATGGCAATTTCTAGGCGTATTTCAGACTCTTTTTTATCTTAAACTTGGCAAGACATTAGCTTAAAACCTTGCTATCGTTTATCTTGAAAGCGAGGTAAACGATGTATGGACAACCTAATTTTCCTTTTAATCAATATATGCCCTCCCCTTGGGGTGGACAACAGCCTTCGTCGCAGTCTGCACCACAATCAGGAGTACAGCCGCAGACTTTACAAACAGTCTCTAGAAAATCAGAACCCCAAGTAATGTGCTATGCCGTTAAATCTCCAAATGATTTAGCAGGGTTTAATTTGTTAGCAGATATGATGTATATCGGTATCAATCAAGCGGATAAGGAAGTTTACATCCGCAAAATGGACGACAAAGGCATTGCTGAAGTCGAAACTTATAAACGGACGGCAGAATCGCAGGAAAAAAGCGAATTACAAATAATTTCTGACCGCCTATCGGCAATTGAAAAAGTTTTAATAAAGGACATACCAAATGCAGACACAACAACAAACTCCGCAACAGCAAGCTAGTTTCTTTGAACGCTACCTAAACGGCGAATTTGACAATCATCCATTGGTACAGCGCCTTAATAATATGCTTTTCGGCAAATCACAGGCAGAGCAAATAGAGATTATGCTGAATATCTTAGAATCCAACGGTTATGATATTCATGCCAAGAACATTCCCGAAGAAGTTGTAAACAAATTTCTTCAACGGACAAAATCCCCTTTAATGGGTTGATTTTCCTGCTTTAACGCAGTGATAATTTTAACTTTTATTTAAGGAGAAAACAAAATGACTGATTTAAGTGCTGCCGATGTCGGCGCATTAATGATGGCTAACGGCGGTCGTGGAGGAATGACCGGTGCAGGAGCCGGTGCCCTTGGCGGTATTGGCGGTTTTTTAGGGGGCATTCTTTTAGGCGGCATCTTGGGCGGCGGCAATTGGTTTGGTAACCGAGGCGGTTTTAACAACGCTATCGGTTATGAGAACTTAGCCACCTCAAACGAGGTTCAGCGCGGTTTTGATAATCAAAACTCAATGGCTAACCAAAGAGAGATTTTGGCGCAGATTGCCAATGGCACAGCTCAAGGTATCGCAACCACCAACCAATCTTTTCAAAATATGATTGGTTTTATTGGTGACAAATATAACGAAATTACACGCGATATTGCCGCTGTTCAAGTCTCGCAGGCCAACGCTTTGGCTAATCAAAATCAGTGTTGCTGCGACACCAAACTGTTGTTGACGGAACAGAATGCCGGAACTAACGCCAATATTGCACAGTCTCGTTATGATGCCGCTATGAATACCGCTGCTTTGCAGGCCAGTATTGCGGCTGAAGGACAGAAGACACGCGACTTGTTTACGCAAGATAGGCTTTCTCAGATGCAGAATCGCATCAATCAGTTAGAATTGGCGCAAGCTACCTCTAACATTGTGCGCTACCCGTCAGGATGGACCTATAATGCGGGTACATCCCCCTTCTGCAACTGCGGATGCAATGGTTAAGGATAAAGGCGGGCAACCTGTCCCGCCTGATTTTTAGGAGTTAGAAAAATGAATTGTAATTGTTGCTCAAATATGCACAAAACAACTGCTATCAGCACAACCGGCTTATTAACTGTAACCAACCCGAACAATATCGGCAACTTTGATAGTTTCAGATTATGCTTTACCATCAATCCGTCTAATATAATTACCGGTGCTCCAGTATCCCTGACCGTAACATTAAACGGAACGGCAACGCCGATTGTTGATGAATGGGGCTATCCGGTAAAATCGGACAAAGTAACGACAAGAAAGCCCTACTTCGGCAGATATATAACCGTTGGCAGTGCTTCTCATGTAACTTTAATAAATGTGCCTTGCGTAACCCAAGCAGGTGCAACAACAGCCACCACAAACACGGAGGATAATGAATAATGGCAATGTTAGAAACAAATACAGAATCAGAAGTAAAAGAAAAATTTTTAACCAGAATATCATCGCTGCTTAATAACGCTTCAGCGACTGAGATTGAAACCTTGTCAGTAGCTTTTGAAACAGTTGCCAAAATCGGCAAAGAAGATGTACAAGCCAAGTATTTTGACAGTATGATGAAATTACTTATTGATGTCAAAAATTTTAAACCGGCAAGCCCTTTTGATACCAACAACGGTTTAGGCTTAGCCGACATATCTTCAGAAATAAAGGATTCCTCAAATGACTTTTCACGAATTGATAAATAAATATGTCAGCTCTTACAATTCTATCAATGATATGCGCGAATTAACCGCTAAAATTGATTGTTTTGTCGAGGATGTCCGCGAAGTTCATCCCGAATTGGTCACAAAGTTTTTGCTTCATGTTGACCTATTGCTTAACCCGCATTTTACTAAAGAAACGGCAGAATATGCCACTTCTCAAATGCAAAACAAAGACGGTTCTGCCGGTACGCATTGGGATTATGCGACCACCGCCCAAATTCTCGCCGGCTTAAAATACAACTTTCAAACCTCCGATTGGTATTATGTCTTGAATATGATGTATTCGGATTACTACCAACAAGGCTTTGACGACAAAGTTTATACCGAACTGGCGGTTGACTTCCTTGACGATAAGGATGCTCCCGATTGCAAAGCCAAAAAATATTATCTGGCAATGCACCACTAAAGCACAAAAAACAAAGGGCGGGAGGATAGCACCCCGCCCTTTAGTTTATTCATCTTTATCGCGTAACGCATACGGCGACCATCCTAAATACAGCAACGCTTCTTTGCCGTATTCGCCTTCCTCAGCATAATTACCAAAGTTTTTGATTACATCGAGCGGATATTTTAACGGTACGCCGCTTAATTCTCCCACGGGTTTGGCAACCTTGCTAAAGGCTTCAAATGCCTCTGCCATGTCGGTTAAATCAACATCGCCTTCAGCTATCTTTTCCAATTCTTTAGCTAAATCCTCAGCTGAAGCCCAATACGGGATAATTTCTCGCACCGCCAATCTTCCAGCCCCATATTGCGGTTTTTTATCAAACACAGCGCGGTTAATTGTTGCATCGTATAGTTTTTCGAGCAAATTGCTTAGGATAAATATACCGTTTAATGACCCCAACACCGCGGCTCTTAGTTGTGCCTCCTTATCCCAATCAAACCCATCGGATGCGAACTGGAACAAACAAGGCAATAACACATGAAAAATAAATAATGTTTTTAACGCCTGCTTTTTGTCCATCCTGCCGGTCAACATTCCGCGCACCGCTCCGATTTCTTTGCGCAAATATTGGTTTTGTGAGCTTTGAAACATTGTAAACATTCTCAATGCCGGATTGCTCTGCCAATAACTTTGTTGGCTCAATCGTCCTGATTGCTGCGTTTCATCGGTAATCCGCTCAAACTTCTCCAAGGCTTTCGCTTTTGCGGTTTCCTCATCCATTCCTTGCGCTAAATTCTTCTTGAGTTCAGCCTTATACAAAGCCCAACCGCCCATATAAATTGCACCTCTGTCACCGAGCTTAATATTCAGCATCATAGCATCCGACCATTTAATTCCTTTTTTGCCTTTCAATATATCCATCTTGGATATTTCGGCAAAGTCGCGGATAATATCCGTACCTCTGGTATTCATCAAAGTTGTATTGCCCAAAATTTCTATTGCCTGTTTCGGATGAGTTATAAAATCAGCCAGTCCGGTTACAAAATCCGCCGCTGACATATGTTCCCAATATGCCGGAAAAGAAGTTAATTGTTTAATCATCAATGCCGGTTTTAAGGACAAAACCGATTTGGCATAATTAGCTCTGATTTTGGTTAAAAGTTTGTTTGAGAAAAATGCCGAGAATTTATCCCCACCAGCTCCGGCCATGCGTTCAACTTCGCCTTGGATGCGTTTATTCATATTTTCCCCGAATATAGCCGATATTGCATTCTTAACCTCCAAATTGCCAAACACCGAGTTAATATCCACCAGTTTATCTGAAAATGCCAACCACCTATTGGTATTGGTGACATAATTATTCCAAACTTTAAAAGCCCCTTTAATATCCACGCTTGCTCCGATTTTTGCTTTACGGGCCTTAGTAAAACCTGATGCTGCATAAGCTATACCCCCGTCACTGACATTTATTCCCTCGCGCATCATACTACGCGGTGAATAATAATCACTCTTGGGTAAACTTACCCCGTATTTTTCTTCATAAAAAGCGTTGATTTTTTTCCAGTTATCATCATAAAAATCAAATAAAGCTTGCACAAAGGCGCGGTCATCGGCGGTCAACTCCTGTTCAACAATTTTCAAAAAGTTCTCATTATAGCCGTTGATTGTGTCTTTTAGCATAATCTCGCGCGTTTCTTTATCTTTGGCTTTCATATAGATGTCAATCAACTCATCTTTGGTAAAGGTCTTTTTATACCCGTCCCATTGCAATGTTGTTTTTTCATCCAATGCGCTGTTAATATATTTGCTTACTGCTATCGTGCTATTACCGGAAGCCCCCAATTTCTTTTCAAAAAATCGACTGAACTTCTCGCCGTCATCGTATATCCCTTGCGCCTGCCTTTGCTCTTCTTCAAATACATCCATCATTTGAGACAACGCCGATTTTCCGGTCTTAGAAGATGTATCATTCATCGACAATATATCCATCAATCCACCCCAACTCATTTGACTTGCACCGAACCGATTAAAAAACTTTCTTAAACGGCTTCTTTCTATTTTAGTGCTTTGTTTGCCAACGCCGACAATAGTACGCATAGCATCGGTAATCATCCGATTTTTGCGCTCTTTTTTCAAATCACCGGTCACATTAGCGGTTAATCTTCCCGCATTATAACTGTCTGACAAATCATTATATAGCTTTACCGCGTTATCAACACTAATACTTTTATCCACCACCGATAATATCCGGTTTTCCAAAGCTAACGCATTCATCAGCTCCGGTCCATCGGTGTCGCTGATTTTCATACCCAAAATTGAAGTCCTTTCGTTCATATCCAAGGCGGATGATTGCAAAATAGCCGTTATCAATCCTTTGTTTTCGGCAATGCGTTTTTTTGCCTCATCTTTTTCCAAACTCATTAATCGATTTACTTCGATAAAAAAGTCATTCATTTTTTTATTGGGAAACCGTCCGACAATACGCCCGTTTACTTCTCTTGGGCTTGCCCATTTCAGCAACCGGTCAATCTTTTCCATCACTTTCGCCTTGTTTACATTGTCTTTCAACAAGGCCTCGCGGTATTTCACCGTGTCAAAAGGATTAAGCTGTTCATTGTGCTTAATAGGATTGTTTTCAAATTTTTTTAATTCTTGATAAACATCCGAACGTGCCAAACTACCGTCACGCAAACGCTCCAATATGCTATCCATATCCGCTCTTGACATTTTGCCTTGTTTTAACAAATCCACCGCCAAGTTAGCGGTTGTGTGTGAGATATATCCGGATCTGGCATTTTCCGCCATCTTTTGGCCGCTTAACTGCATAGCAAAATCCAAACCTTTGCCCCCGAGCATATCATCAAAGGTTTTCCTCATCTCATCGGTCAGTTTAATTCCCTCCAAGCGTTTAACCTCGCGCCACAGACTTTTTAACCAATCCTTAAATTTATTGAATACATCTTTTAATGTCGAGTTTGGTGACACACCTTCTTTCAGGTAAACCTCAAAACTGTCGGCAAAATATTCATGCTGTTCTCGGCTTATAACCCCATCTTTAACCCCGAGATAATCGTAAATCGCTTGCAGTTGTTCTTTTGCTTTGTCTGACTTGCCATACTTAACCAAATCATCCAAAAACCAATGCCCCAACTCGTGAACTATGGTTGAGGCATCAGCATTTTCAAACAAATAAATCATCCTATCCGAATACGCACCCCGCGGCGGGACTTTTTTGTTTGTCTCATCCCCTTGATAAAACTTCTGAATAACTTTAACATCCTTTGGATCAAAAATAACAAAACAACGTCCATCTTGCCTGCCATCATAGGTTATACCTTTAATACCATATTTTTCAAGCATTTGCGAGGCAGCTTTTGGAGAACCTAAAACATTTGCGATATTATCATAAATGTATTTACCATTGTCGTAGCGACTATCCCATTTAACCCCAACCTCTTTTGCTACTTGCTTTAACGCTTTTCTCACAAACGGACTTTGCTCACCAAGCAGCTTTTGTTCGTCCAACAAATACGGATTTTCCGGTAAATCAACCTCGTGGACTTGCCCTGTTGGTTTTTCAATAACAATATCATCAACATTTATTTCCTCTATTTTTTGTAATATAGCTTTTTGCTCTGCTAAAATATCCTCATCATAATAAACGGCTGATTCGTCAGAAGATTTATCAACAATCATTTCTTGATAAAGTATTGCCGCCTCTTTATCCATATTATTATCAATAATTTTTCTTAGAGCCTCAAAAGTAATATTGTCCTCATTATACCAATCAACAACCTCTTTGCCTTTATATAATTCCTTAACGGCAGAGCCGGTAAATGATTGCCTATATCTCTCTGCCACTTTTCTATATAAAGCATAATATAACCCCCAACCATGTGCTTGGTTACCCTCGCCGGAGCCGATTGCTTCAAGAGATGGCTCATCATAGTCAACGCGCGAGGCTGCAAATGCTGATTGATAATAAATATTTGCATTATTCGGATCATAAGCCATAACCGTTCCATCGTTCCATATCACAATAGCATCAGCGTTTTTAATATCTTGTGTCTGCTCTGGCGGTGTGGCTTGGCGCTCCTCCTCGCTCATATTCATTCTGGCTTGGGTATTCCGTGCCTCAATCTCGCCACTTAAAGACTGGTAAGCCTCAAACGGATCTTTATA
>JAFUEX010000011.1 GCA_017470165.1 Alphaproteobacteria bacterium | reverse complement strand
ACTCTCTTCGTTCATATCGGCCAGTACCAAGTTATCCGAACCGGTCTCCAGCACGTCAATCAACGCCTCGGTGAAGTTCTGTCTGGTTTCGATAATCGAGAAATTATTACCCAAAACCGAAGAATAATCACGCAGGTAGTCAACCGCTTTGGTAATGGCGGTCAAGCTGGCCTCAACGCCGGTGGCGTCAGTCCAAGATGCAGCACCAAAACCAATGCCGGCGGCAGCCATTTTGGCAACGACATCATCACCCTGAACATCCAATTTGTGAGTACGGGTCTCGTTGAACATAACCGTCAACTTGCCGCCCTTCAACAAGTTTACACCTTGATAAGATGCATCTTGCGCCAAAGTTCCGATTTCACCGACTATCGCGTTGAACTGGTCTTTGTAGTTGGCAAGCTGAGTGGCATAATCAGTAGCGCCGGCATCCAACGCAAAGGCGGAATTGGCAACTGATTTGGCTTGTTCAATATAGGAAGTGATGGCTTCAATACCTTCGTTGGCCGCTTGGATGGTTTGAATCCCCTGCCCCATAGAGTCTAACAGAGAATCCAAATCCGACGCGCGGTTAGTCAAAGCACGGGATTGATAAAAACTGGAAGCATTGTCAATGGCGGAATTCACCTTTTTGCCGGTAGACAATCTGCCTTGAGTGGTGTCCATCTGACCTTGGATGGTTTTCAAAGCAGCGAGGTTGGAACGCATACTAGCGGTTAATGTTATAGTAGACATGGCTTTTCTCCCATTAAAATAAAGTTTCACATTACTCTGTGGTGCTTCTATTAACACTACAAGTCCATTATAACATATTTTCAGCTTAATTACCAAACAAAAATTTATTCACAATAACGCATTGATTTACTGCAATTATTTAACAAAATAGCCCTTAATCCGACTCGAAAAAAAGCAGCTTAGATAAAGTATAATAAGGTATTATAATACCTCTAGAGGTAAAATAATACCTTGCAACGATAATTTAATGCCGCTTGACCTATAAATCTGCAGTATCAGAATTATATTTCAGAGCTGACAACCGACAAGTAAGGATATTTCGACTTATGCTATGGATTATCAACGGGCTGATTTACGGATTTTTTACGGCCCTATATACCATCGTCAACCAAAAACACAAGTTCAACGGCTATGTGCTAGGAGTGTGGCGCGGATTTGGTATTGCCGCGATATTTGCCGGTGCTTGGCTGATGGTGCCGCCGCCGGAGGGATGGCGCAGCTGGGGGCTGCTGATAATCCAAGGCCTGCTTATAGGGGTTTATGATTCGCATATATTTTTTGCCGCAGCAAAATTCGGTGCCAATACTACAGCGCGTATTTTGGTATTGAGTGTGATTTTTACTCTGATAATTTGGTGGGGATTAACGCCGCAAAAATTCGGGCAATTGGTGCAAAATGCCGAAGTTTTTGTGACTTTGCTGCTATGTTTGGGCGGATTTTGCGTATGTTATTGGTATATGATGCGCGCCAAAATTACCCGACGCGCTTTTTGGTATATGCTTCCGGCTACATTGGCGCTGGCGGGGATGAGTGCCGCCACCAAAGAAATTGCCGTTATGCGCGATGGAGTGTGGGTGAATATTGTTTATTATATGAGTGTGTCGACTTTTATATCCGGAGTTTACAACCTGATATGGCTGATAAAAACCGAAAATATCACCAAAATCGGGGCTTTGATATTTAACCGGCAGGTGATGAAAACCGGCGTTTACATTGTGGGATTCTCGCTGGCATTGATAGCCGCCAAAACCATTGCGCTCAGACTGGCGCCCAATCCGGCTTATGTGGTGACTTTGCTGTTAAGCGCACCAGTGTTCGTTTATTTGCTGGGCGGCAAGTATGAAAAGTCTGACACTTCATTTAAGGCCGGTGCCTCAATGTTGTTTTTCTTGGTGTTGTTGATGCTGCTGACAGCCGGAAGCTACGGCGTGGCCGACTAAGGCACCAACCCCGATATAAGATAGTCCAACAGCAAAAAACCATCCGGTGTAGCGCACAAAGCAGTTCCATCATCGCTCAACAGGCCTTTTTGCTGCATTTGACGGCAAAAATCCTGATTGATAAATTCGTCCAATTGCAATCCGCAACCTTGTCTAAAAGCAGTGCGGTTAATCCCCGAGACCAAACGCAGTCCCATAATTATCAGCTCGATAGCGCGTTCTTGAGGGGATAATTCCTCCAATGCGAAACCATCGGTTTGGGCATAAATTTTGCCATCTATTTGCAATCTGCCGTGTGCCGAGGGGCCAATTCCCAAATAATCGCCGCCTTGCCAATAAATTTGATTGTGCACACAAGCATAGCCGGCCGATGCATAATTTGACACCTCGTATTTGGCATAGCCGGCAGCGGACAACAAGCGCTCGGTTCGGCGATACAAAGCAACAGCTTTTTCTTCAGCCAACGGGCGGATTTTTTTGGCCGCAAAGACCGTCCCCTCTTCTATTGTAAGTTGATAAAGCGAGATGTGGCGAAGCCCTAAGGCGATAATTTGCTCCAACATCTCAGACCAAGTGGCGATATTTTGCTTAGGCAGTGCATAAATCAGGTCGATGGAATGATTGGCAAAACAATCTTTTATCTCGGCTATTGCAGCCAAAGCCTGAGCGGCACTATGAGTGCGCCCCAAAAACCTAAGCTCGGCATCATCCAACGACTGCACCCCCAGAGACAAACGATTAATTCCGGCGGCCGCAAGATTGGCAAACATCTGCGGATAATAGCTGTTGGGATTGGCTTCGAGCGTGATTTCCACATCATCTTGAATTGACCACAAATCGTTGATTTTATCCAGCAGGCGTTTGATATTATCCGGAGAAATGAGCGATGGCGTGCCGCCGCCGAAAAACACCGACTTGATACACCGTCTGCCCAAAGTCTGCGCCGCACGGGTCAATTGCTGCAAATAGCCGGCAATGATTTCGTCTTGGTTGACATTTTCGGCCACCCGCGAGAAAAAATCACAATAAGGGCATTTGCTTCGGCAGTAAGGCCAATGAAAATAAACCCCCAGCTCGTCAATCATCACGCCAAACTAGAGAATAAATTTCGACAAGTCGGCCGAAGCGGTGAATTTACTCAATTTTTCATCGACCATAGCCGCCGTAACCGTTAAACTCTCACCGCTTTTGTCAGAGGCATAAAAACTGACATCCTCCAACAAAATTTCCAGCACGGTGTGCAGACGGCGCGCGCCGATATTTTCGACATTTTCGTTGATTGCCACCGCAATATCGGCAATTTTTTCAATCGCAGCTGGCTCAAATTTCAGTGTAAAATTCTCCGTTCCCAACAGGGCGGTATATTGCTCAATAAGGTTAGCTTCAGGCTCGGTCAATATTCTGACAAAATCGTTGTGATTAAGAGCGTTGAGCTCAACACGGATAGGCAGCCGGCCTTGCAGTTCGGGCAACATATCCGACGGTTTGGAAAGATGAAAAGCACCTGAGCAAATAAATAAAATATGATCGGTTTTGACCGAACCGTATTTGGTGGTGACCGTAGTACCCTCAATCAAAGGCAATAAGTCACGCTGCACTCCTTCCCGCGAGATATCGCCGCGATGCCCTTCCGACTTGCCGGTAATCTTGTCAATCTCATCAATAAATACTATGCCGTCGTTTTCCACCGACTTAATCGCGGTATCAATTACCGCCTCATCATCCAGCAATTTATCGCATTCTTCATCCACCAGCAACTTATAGGCCTCAGCGACCTTGAGTTTGCGGATTTTGTATTTTTGCTGCGAGGAACCGAGCAAATCGCCCAAACTTATCATTCCCATAGAGGCTCCGGGCATACCGGGGATGTCGATGGATGACATTTGATTTGGGGAATTATCCAGCAATGAGATTTCGACCTCGCGCTCGTCTAACTGATGAGCCCGCAACATTTCCAAAAACTTGGCCTTGGTATCATCACCGGATTTGTCGCCGACCAATGCCTCGATAATGCGTTTATCGGCTGCGCTTTCGGCTTTGGCGCAGACACTTTTGCGCATGGTCTTACGGCTTTGGTGCACGGCAATTTCGGTCAAATCGCGGATGATGCTTTCGACATCGCGGCCGACATAGCCTATCTCGGTAAATTTGGTAGCCTCCACCTTGATAAAGGGAGCTTTGGCCAGTTTGGCCAAGCGGCGGGATATTTCGGTCTTGCCGACACCGGTGGGGCCTATCATCAAAATGTTTTTCGGCACGATTTCTTCTTTGAGTTTGTCGGGCAATTGCATCCTGCGCCAACGGTTGCGCAGCGCTACCGCCACAGCTTTTTTGGCTTTGTCTTGACCGATGATGTACTTATCTAATTCGGAAACAATTTCCCGCGGAGAAAAATTAGTCATTTTTAATGCTTTCAATAATTACGTTGTGATTGGTATAAACATCGATATCACCGGCGATTTTCATTGCTTTGGCGGCGATATCTTCCAAAGAGAGCCCGCTGATATCATAAAGTGCTTTGGCGGCGGCCATGGCATAATTGCCGCCCGAACCGATACCGATTATGCCGTCGTCGGGCTCCATCACCTCGCCGGTGCCGGAAATCACCAAAGAAGCATCTTTGTCTGCCACAATCATAAATGCCTGCAGCTGACGCAGATATTTGTCCATCCGCCAGTCTTTGGCCAGCTCTACTGCGGCGCGTTTCAGTTGGTTGGAATGTTTTTCCAATTTGGCTTCCAAACGCTCGATTAAAGTAATACCATCGGCGGCCGCACCGGCAAATCCGGCAATAATGTTACCATTGCCGATACGCCGCACTTTTAAGGAATGCGACTTAAAAATAACAGCCTCGCCCAAGGTTGCCTGTCCGTCGCCGGCCATAACAACCGCATTGTCCTTACGGATGCAGAGAATTGTGGTCATTAGTTTCACCATACACTAAAAAAAATTAAACTTATCTTTTACATAGGTAAAAAATACGGCAAATGCAAGTTATTTTATAAAAAAAACGGCGGAAAAAATCACAACCGCCGCTGCAATTTTGTTTTTGAACCTACCACTGATTATAGTGGATTTTGTCTTCGCGGAAACGGTCTTGCACCGAGGATGGCATTTGCAAGGGATAGCCGATAACCACCAAAGCATTGGGCTTGATATAATCGGGCAGATTGAGCATGGAAGAAAAAGTTTTCATCAGCGCCGCATCGGGATAAATTCCGCACCAACAAGCGCCGAGCCCCAAGCCATGACAAGCCAGCAGCAAATTTTCAATTGCGGCAGAAGTATCGGTAATCCAATGGCCTTTGGCGCATTCTTGTTGTTCGTTGCCGCACACTACCACTGCCAGCGAGGCATCGCGCAAAAACTTGGCATAGGGATGAATGTCAGAAATTTTATCGCACAAGGAGCGGTCGTTTACCACGATAAACTCCCAAGGCTGTTTGTTGCACCCCGAGGGAGCATACATGGCGATTTTGAGCAAATCGCGGATATTATCATCACTAATGACATGATTTTTGACAAATTTCCGAACCGAGCGGCGGGTGAGCAATCCGGCTTCCAAATACATAAGTTTTTCTCCTTGATGAAAAATGTTGTCGTTTAATCTTAAAGATAATGATTTTGTGGTTTTATACAAGTGAAAAAGTTAATTGACTTATGAATAAATGTATTATAATTTTTTAAGTGAGCCGACAAAGATATGGTGCAAACAAATTATTTTGGAGGCTGCAGGGCTTCGAAAACCCTGATTATGATTTCAAAAGCATAGCTCGCCTCAATGTATGGCGAGTAAACAGCATCATTCTCAAGGGAGTGAGCTTGGCCAAAGGCTGCATTGTCGGCGCCGGCTCGGTAGTGACCAAGAGTGTTGCGCAAGAAAGATGTATTATTGCCGGTAATCCGGCTAAAGTGGTTAAATCAGACATCGACTGGGATGTTCTTTACCCCGACTTATATACCAAAGCATAACAAGGCTAAAACTCTTGACACCGGCAACAGTGATATTTATCATCCGGCAACATCATAATTTACACAAAAAAACGCGAGTTTGAAAAAAACACTCGCGCTTAGAAAACAGTCCTTTTTTTTGAGCCAACAAAACTTTAGATATAGCTTTCGGTCTTGCCGGCCAGCTTATCTTCTATCATCCGATAGAAAACATCGCTTGCTGCTAGCTTTGCGGCCTCGTCTTTGGTAATATCCGAGGTTTTGACAGCGCGGCCGACCAGCAATTTGACTACACCTTGTGCAGCATCAGCAACACCGGCGGAAACATACCAACTGTCTTTGACTTGCATATTGCTATCCAGCAGTTTGACCACCCCAAAATCGGTGGCAAATACACTGGGAGCACGCTCAGAAAGGATGGTGATATCACCGGCCACTGCCGGAATAACCACTCCATCGGCCTCCAGCTCCGTAACGCCTTCACTCATAAGCTCAAGCTGCAACTTAATTTTGTTTGACATAAATCAAATATCTCCTTATTTACGATACTTAGGCGGCTTTGAGAGATTCAGCCTTCTTCAGGGCGTCTTCAATGGTGCCTACCATATAAAAAGCCTGCTCGGGAATATCATCATATTTGCCTTCCAATATGCCCTTGAAGCCTTTGATGGTGTCTTCCAACTTAACAAACACGCCGGGGGTGCCGGTAAATACTTCCGCTACATGGAAAGGCTGGGAGAGGAATTTTTGGATTTTGCGAGCGCGCGAAACCGTCAAACGGTCGTCATCGGACAATTCATCCATACCCAAAATCGCAATAATATCCTGCAGGGATTTATATTTTTGCAAAACCTCTTGAACACCGCGAGCAACTTTATAATGCTCTTCACCCACTACCGAAGGGTCCAAAATACGGCTGGTGGAATCCAAGGGGTCCACAGCCGGATAAATACCCAGCTCGGCAATAGAACGCGACAACACCGTAGTAGCATCAAGGTGAGCAAAGGTGGTGGCCGGCGCCGGATCGGTCAGGTCATCGGCCGGAACATACACAGCCTGCACCGAAGTAATTGAGCCGTTTTTAGTGGAGGTAATGCGCTCTTGCATGGCGCCCATATCCGTACCCAAAGTCGGCTGATAGCCCACGGCAGAAGGAATACGCCCCAACAAAGCCGAAACTTCGGAACCGGCCTGCGTGAAACGGAAAATATTGTCAACGAAGAACAATACATCCTGGTGTGCCTCATCACGGAAATATTCCGCTTGCGTCAATCCGGTCAAGGCTACGCGGGCTCTGGCTCCGGGGGGCTCGTTCATTTGGCCGTAAACCAGCACGGTTTTTGATTTATCACCCTTAAGGTCGATAACGCCGGATTCTATCATTTCGTTATAAAGGTCGTTACCCTCACGAGTACGTTCACCCACACCGGCAAACACCGAATAGCCTCCATGCCCTTTGGCAATGTTGTTAATAAGCTCCATAATCAGAACGGTTTTGCCGACGCCGGCACCGCCGAACAAGCCGATTTTACCGCCTTTGGCATATGGCTCGAGCAAATCGATAACCTTAATACCGGTGGTCAAAACCTCGGTATCGGTTGACTGGTCAACAAAAGCCGGAGCTTCACGATGAATGGGATAATAATGCTTGGCCCTGACATCGCCGCGCCCGTCCACCGGCTCGCCGATAACATTGATAATGCGTCCCAGCATCTCGGGTCCGACCGGCACCTCAATGGGTTGATGAGTGTTGACAACCTCTTGCCCGCGGGTAAGACCATCGGTGGCATCCATAGCGATACAACGCACCACATTTTCGCCCAAGTGCTGCGCAACTTCTAACACCAATTTGCGCCCGTTGTTATCACAAGTAAGAGAGGTTAAAATCGCCGGCAGCTCGTCAACATTCTCAAACTTGACGTCAACTACGGCACCGGTAACCTGCGATATCTTGCCGAAATCACCGGAACTTTTTTTTGTAGCTTTTGCTTTGACCATATTTATTTTCTCCTGTTAATTCTCTTTTTTCTTATCACAAGGCTTCCGCGCCGGAGATGATTTCAATCAGCTCGGTAGTAATGGCGCCTTGCCGCAAACGATTGTATTTCAATGTCAGTTTTGCTATCATATCCTTGGCGTTGCGGGTGGCATTGTCCATCGAAGTCATCCGCGCACCATGCTCGGAGGTCTGAGAATTGACCAACTTTTGGAACATTGTGCTTTGGATAAACAGCGGCATAATATTCTGCAAAACCGCCAGCTTGCCTCCCTCGTAGGCATAAAAGGCTTTACCAGCCAAAGGAGTAAACCGCTCATCATCGTCTGCTAAATTGATTTCCAGCGGCAAAAAGCGCTCCACGCTCACCACCCGATTAATAGCCGAGCGAAAGTCGGTATAAACCACCTCACAGATATCAAAATCCTGCCCCAGACCGGCCAACAGGCGCTCCACCAAACGCGAGGTTTCGTCATAATCGGGGCCTTTGGCGGCAAAACCATCCACAACCTCGATTTCCACGCATTCGCAACGGCGACGCAGCGCCTCTCCGGCCTTGCGTCCCAAACTAAGCACTTTGACCTTTTTACCCAAGGAAAGCAACTCATTAATCCGCCGCAAGCTCTCTTTTAAGACATTGGCATTATAGCTGCCGCACAACCCCTTATCCGAAGAGAAAATCACCAACTGATAAACCTCATCGCGCAAAGGCTTTTGCATCACCTGCGGCCAAGCATAAGCAATGTGCTTTTCTTTTTCCTCGGCCTGCATATCCTTGATGATACGGCCGATAATAGTGTGCAAATCGGCACTGTAAGCCCGCGAGCGATTAAGTATATCAGTGGAGCGTTTCAACCGCGCCGCCGCCACCATTTTCATCGCCGAAGTGATTTTTTGGGTGGAGGCAATCGAGGATATCCGCGTTCTGAGTTCTTTCAAACCTGCCATATTTTATGCCGCCTTTGCTGTTGATTTGAGAAAATCCGCACTGAATTTCTCGTAGAATTTGAGCAACTTGGCTTCCAACTCGGGAGAAATCTTTTTCTCTTGAGCAATCTCTTTGATAAACTCCGGATGCGAGGAGTGAACCGATTGCAGGGCCCGCTCTTCAAACTCGTGCACCTTGTTCAACGGAAGTTTATCTAAGAAACCTTTAACACCGGCAAAAATAGCCAACACCTCGTCTTCAACCGCCATCGGTTTGTACTGCGGCTGTTTCAGCATCTCGGTCAGGCGAGCGCCACGCTCCAACAAGTTTTTGGTAGACTGATCCAAATCGGAGGCAAACTGAGCAAAGGCTGCCATCTCGCGATATTGCGCCAAATCAAGTTTCATCGAACCGGAAACCTGTTTCATTGCCTTAATTTGAGCTGCCGATCCCACACGGGAGACCGAAATACCTACATTGACCGCCGGCCGCACGCCCTGATAAAATAACGAAGTTTCCAAGAAAATCTGCCCATCGGTAATCGAAATAACATTAGTCGGAATATAAGCCGAAACATCACCGGCCTGAGTTTCGATAACCGGAAGTGCCGTCAGAGAACCGGCGCCAAGCTCATCACTCATCTTGGCAGCACGTTCCAGCAAACGTGAGTGCAGATAGAACACATCGCCGGGATAGGCTTCACGTCCGGGCGGACGGCGAATCAGCAGGCTCATCTGGCGATAGGCCGTAGCCTGCTTGGATAAATCATCATAAAAAATTACCGCGTGCATACCGTTGTCACGGAAATATTCTCCCATCGTACAACCGGAATAAGGGGCGATATACTGCATCGGCGCCGAATCCGAGGCCGTAGCCGCCACCACGATGGTATAGTCCAAAGCGCCGTAGTCTTTTAAGGTTTTGACCACCTGTGCCACTGTCGAGCGCTTTTGACCTACCGCGACATAAACACAAAACAGCTTATCTTTGTCCGACTTGGCAGCATCATTAATCTTCTTTTGATTAATAATGGTATCAACAATAATCGCGGTCTTGCCGGTTTGACGGTCGCCGATAATCAGCTCACGTTGACCGCGGCCGATAGGAATCAACGAATCGACAATTTTAATTCCGGTCTGCACCGGCTCATGCACCGATTTACGAGCAATAATGCCAGGGGCTTTAATATCGGAACGACCAGTTTCTTTAGCCTTGATGGGACCCAAGCCGTCAATCGGCGACCCCAAAGCATCGACCACTCTGCCCAGCAGCTCTTTGCCAACCGGAACACTCACGATGGAATTGGTGCGCTTAACCAAATCGCCCTCTTTAATCGCTTTATCCTCACCAAAGATAACCACGCCGACATTGTCTTCTTCCAAGTTCATTGCCATACCTTTGACACCACTTGAAAACTCGACCAACTCACCGGCCTGAACTTCATCCAATCCGTAGACCCGAGCCACACCGTCGCCGACCGAGAGCACTTTACCGACCTGTGCGACGTCCATCTTGGTCTCAAAACCGGCAATTTTGTCCTTAATAATCGAGGATATCTCAACTGCAGACACAGACATATTACTTACCTTTCATTAGATTTTCCAAATTGTTCAACTTGCTGTTAAGACTGGCATCCAACAGCTCGGACCCGCAGAGGATCCGCATACCTCCCAAAATCGACGGGGTAATTTGATAATCAAGCTCCACCTGCCGACCAAACCGCTTAACCAAAGCGGAGCGCAGTTTTTTATCCTGCGCCGGCGAAAGCGCTTTTACAGTTTCCACCACTACCTCGGCAATGTTATTGTCCTGATAATATAAACGAGAAAAATCGTCCGCCACCATGCCCAAATTGCGCAGTTTACTGCTTGAGACCAGCACCTGCAAAAAATTGACAGTCTCCTTGCAAAGACCCAGCCTCGTCTCCAGTTCACCTAACAACGTGTTTATCTCAGCTGCGGTCAACAACGGAGATGACATTTGTGCAGGCAAACTCTCATCTGCCGACAAAACTTCCTGCAAAGCACTTAAATCTTTGCGCACCTTTTCAACGACTTTCGCGTCTTTGGCTACGGCATACAGCGCCGAAGAATAAACGCGGGCAATCTTTTCTTTTGAATTTTTTTTCAATGTTCCAACTCTAAAAAAACAACGACATTATATTAGATAACGCAAGATAATTTACATAACAACCAGTTTATTTTTTATTAACAAGATTTAAAAACTTCATCAATAAAATGAATAAGGGTCGATATCTACCTCCAAACGCACCGAAGGCGGCAACTCAACCCGCTGCAGCCAGCGCCGCGCTACATCTTGGATTTTGATATTTTTGGCGGTTTTGAGCAACAAGCGATAGCGATATTTGCCGCGCAGCATAAAAATCGGTGCCGGCGCCGGTCCCAAAGTGGTTATCTCAGCCGTGTTGAATGCCACCTTACCCAAAGCAAAAGCGCATTTTTGCGCATCATCTTGTCGGGAGGATGACACAATCACCGCGGCCAACCGTCCGAAAGGCGGCATTTTGGTTATCTCGCGCATTTTCTTTTCCAGCTCATAAAACTCTTCGCTATTGCCGCTGACCAGTGCTTGCAGCACCGCGGATTCCGGATGAAGGGTTTGGACACACACCTCACCTTTGAGAGCGCCACGCCCTGCCCTGCCGGCTACTTGCGACAACAACTGATAAGTGCGCTCCGAAGCACGTAAATCGCTGCCCATCAAACCTAAGTCCGCATCAACAATCCCCACGAAAGTCAGAGCGGGAAAATGATGCCCTTTGGCCAAAATCTGAGTACCGATAAGGATGTCGATTTTTCCTTCTTCCATTTCTTTAATCACCGAACGCACCTCATTGAAATTGGTGACAAAATCGGAAGACAACAACCGCACCCGTGCAAGCGGAAAACGATATTTCACCTCTTCGGCAATACGCTCAACTCCGGGACCGCAGGCAGTCAGTCCGTCAGGAGAGCGGCAATCAGGGCAACAATCGGGGATTGCTGTCGTATAGCCGCAGTGATGGCAGACCAATTTTTGCGCTTTCAGGTGCTCGGTAAGCCAAGCGCTGCAGTTGGGACACGAGATTTTGAACCCGCAGTCGCGGCATATCATCAAAGGAGCATAGCCGCGCCGGTTCAGAAACAAAACACTCTCTCCGCCGGAATTAAGATTGGCCTGCAATTTGTTACAAATAGTGGGCGACAACCACGATATCCCCCAACTACCCTTGACAGGCTTGTCTTTTTTTAAGTCAATGATTTTAATCTCCGGCAATTGTGCCGCGGCATAACGTGAGCGCAGCTTGACCTCGTCATATTTGCCCGATGCGACATTGCAGACGGTTTCCAAATCAGGAGTTGCCGTCGACAAGATAATGTGCAGCTGTTCAAACTTGGCGCGCACCACTGCCATATCGCGCCCCTGATAATTAACAACATCCTCTTGTTTGAAAGACGAATCGTGGCTTTCATCCACCACAATCAGCCCCAAATCGGCAAAGGGCAAAAACAATGCCGAGCGCGCACCGATAATAATTTGGGTCTCGTTATTTATAACCGCTTTCCAATTATCCGCTCGCTCTTTGGGGGTGAGTGCGGAATGCCACTCGCAAGGCCTTATCCCGAAACGCCGCTCAAACCGTCCCAACCACTGAGAAGTCAGGCCTATTTCCGGCACCAAAATCAACACCTGATGACCTGCCGCAAAGGCTTTTTCCACTGCCTCGAAATAAACTTCGGTTTTGCCGGAACCGGTGACCCCGTTGAGCAATGTTACCGAAAATCCGCTGCCGGTTTTGGCACACAAAAAATCGGCAGCCTGCTGTTGCTCATGGTTGAGCTGCACTTTATGAAACCCGCATTTGGGAGCGGAAAAATGCTTCTGCGGCTCCAATAAAACCTCGCGCAAAACGCCGCTTTCAATCATAGTTTTAATCACCGAATCCGACACACCGGCTCCCAAAGCAATCTCAGTGCGGGCAAAAGCTCCTTGGCGCAAAAACTCCAGCACCCGCCAGCGGGCTGCCGAATTTTTCAGTCCTGCCTCACTCAGACTGCGGCCGGAAAGCTCATAAAGCCGGAGCATTTTGGCATCACCGAAAACCTGCTTAACGCTCAACACCATTTTGAGCACCAACCCCAAAGGCGCCATATTATAATCAGCAACAAATCGGATAAACTTCAGCATTGAGGCCTTAAGCGGCGGATAAGGCATCACCTCAATAATGTTTTTCAGTTTGGCCGGCGGCAAAGAGGTGGTTGCTCCAACCTCCCAAACGCAACCGCCGTAAATCTCGCGGCCGAAAGGCACTTTGACAATTGCTCCGCGCACAACCGGCTCGGCGGTTTGATAATCAAACGGCTCGTTAAACGGCAGCGGCAACAGCACCTTGACAATCATTAAGTTCTCCTTGGTTGTGATGTTTCAACATAACAAACGGTTGCGCTTTTCTCAAATATCTTTATGATTTACGCACAAAAAAAGCCCCCTGCCGTTTTACACGACAGAGAGCAGAAAATGGAACAAACAATCTCAATTATTGCTTTATAATACCTCTTGGAGGCTAAGCATCAACTCCTTTGGCAATGGACGGCGAAGATACTTCATACAAATCTCCAGCACCTCTTTACCTTCGGGGTGGTGCAAAAACTCTGGACTTAGCATATATTCCAATGATTCGGTGTCGAAAACACCGACATCAACGCCATATCTTACGATGTTACATCTGCCTGAAGCAAATAAACGTCTTACCAATGCAATTTGGGCTCAGCTGTGCAGCGGAGCTTTCAGCCTGTCGGAATACGGCATCTTGACACACTTCAATGATGGTAGCCTCATCTTGAGCCGACAGCTGCAACCTGCAAGCATCAAGCAGCTTATAAGTGTCTGTCAAGCTCGGCACTTTTTGACCCAACCAATAAGTGAGTGTCCCATCCGGCAAAAGATGCTCCGCAAGATAGCGCTTGACCTTGCCGTCGATCCCGTGCAGCTCCAATATCTGGCAGAACATTTCGGGGGTCAGACCGTGTTAGTCGACATAATACATCCAATCACAAGTCTCCATAGTGTTGCACAAATCATAAAGGCAACGACTGTCGTACAATTGATGCAAGTTGATATACAAAGTTTGCAGCTCGGGCCAAGCAAACCAAAACTCTGCCTCGGTTTCGATTGAGAAGACAAAATGGGTGATGTATTGTTTAATCTCCTCTTGCTTGCCTCTGGTCAGCAGGGCTTTTTGCAATGGAACCGGAAAAGCTGTTGGTGAGAGTTTGATGCTCTCGATTTCCATGTCCAGTAATAGCGCATCCATATTTCTCAGCGCAACATCACAGCAATACAACAGGTAAGCAAACTCCAAATCACTATTGCGTTTAATCAGCGGCACCATAAGTTCGGGAGAAAACTCCATATGGCCGACATTGTATTCCACTGCGGGGTCAACAAGCGAATGGTCAAACTCGCTCATCGCATTGCAAGCTCGTTGATCGCGAACCTAAAATGAAAGCTGATTGCACACCTCCCGTTTAATGTTTTGCATAATTGTCAGATGTTGCAAGATTTCTTGTTTCATAAGCTAATAATTTTAAGAGTTGATAATCTGGTTTTATGAGCCGATTGTAATCAAAAATTGTTTTTTATCAATATTTTGTTAAATATTTGCGGCTATAATCTACGGCTATGGAAGAGCAATTTGATTTTAGAGCAAGCGCCGAGGTGAGAGCGCAGATTGATGACTGGCTGGTGTTAATCGGAAAGGTAAAAAATTTTTCCGAACATACACAGCTGGCTTATGCCCGAGATTTGCAGATATTTCTTCACCATTGGAGCGCCAAACTCAAGCGCGACATTGAGATGAGCGATTTGCAAAACATCAAAATTATGACTTTTCGCGCTTTTTTGCGGCAGCGCAGTCTGGAAAAATTATGCAAAAGCTCAATGGCTCGCGAGATGTCGGCCTTGCGGAGTTTTTTCAAATATCTGGTTAAAAAAGAACTGATTAACAATACAGTAATTTTGATTATATCCTCTCCCAAAAGGGATAAAATCCTTCCCAAAGCCTTGAGTCAAGATGACGCCGGCAAAGTTTTGGAAAATATTAAGGGCAGCAAAAAAGACTGGATAGACCTGCGCGATGAGGCGGTAATAACACTGCTGTATGGCTGCGGGCTGCGGATATCCGAGGCTTTGGGGCTGAACAAAGGAGATATCACCGATAATAATTTTATCGTTATCCGCGGCAAGGGTGGCAAAGAAAGGATTGTTCCAGTGATGGATATTGTCAAAGAAAAAATCGCCAAATATGAGGAGGCCTGCCCGTTTAAGCAAAAAAACGGTGAGGCGCTGTTTGTGGGCTCACGCGGGATGCGGCTGCTGGCGCGAATCGTGCAACGCAGACTGGAGGCCATACGCACCGCCACCGGCCTGCCCGATACCCTAACCCCGCACGCGATGCGCCATTCTTTTGCGACCCATCTGCTGGCGGACGGAGTTGATTTGCGGGCAATTCAAGAGCTGCTCGGGCACTCGTCACTGTCTACCACCCAGCGTTATACCGAAGTGGAAATCGGCCATCTGAAAAATGAATATGCCAAGGCCGAACTCTTGAAAGAACCTGCGGAAAGTGCGGTTAAATCCGCTGATAATGACGTGTAACATAACGGGTAAAATGCAAAATAAATACCGGTGTTGAGCTTTATCAAAATATGAAATTTGGTTGGGCGGGTGAGCATTGCAGATACAAAAAAAGCGCCGAACACCAGCGTTTATCCGCCTCTTGTGTTTACAAAACTTCGATGAGATTTCCGCGGATACAGCCTGATATGAATCGACGCTTATATCGGAATTAAAAAAAACCGGCCTGAAAACAACAGCCGGTTTTTATCTAACATTTCTGAAGAAAACTGAGCAAAAATTACTTCAATTTCTTCTCGACGAACTCTTCATGCTTCTTCGACTTTTTGTCATACTTCTTCAAAGTCAACTTTTCCGGATGAGTTCTCGGATTTTTTTCTGCTAAATAAAACGTACCGGTACCGGCCGTGCTTTCCAATTTAACTTTAACTTTAACTGCTTTAGCCATTTTTCATACTCTACAAATTAGGGTTATAATTCCAAATATTGAGGGGGAGTATACATTTTTTTTGCACTATGTCAACAATAATTTTGCATATGGAAGCGTTTTTTTGGTAAAAAAGGTCGCTTATCCTTTTTTTGTGTCATCGCTGAGCCGTTTATAAAACGGCGAATAAGCGGTCTTTTGGTCGTAGTGTCCTTGTGGTCATGAGACCCCTGATTTTCCTGTGACTTCCGTCACAGAAAAAGGGGTGACATAAAAGGTGAAAAAGTGGTGACAGTAAGGGAAGAAAAAAAAAGGGGGGGGGCGGGACGACGGTGCACTTGTGCGTTTGAGGCTAGAGCAAAATATTATCCACCTCATTCAATCGGCGACGAGCCAGCTCGCAATATTGTTTCTCGCTGTCCACCCCGACAAACCTCCGGCCCAGTCTCAGCGCCGCCACGCCGGTCGTGCCGGAGCCCATAAACGGGTCAAAAACCACCGCACCTTTGGGAGTGGAGGCCAAAATAATCCTTTCCAACAAAGCCAGAGGTTTTTGCGTAGGATGCCGCCCAAAGCGTTTTTCGTTCATCGGCACCGAGGGAATAACCCACACCGTGCGCATTTGATGATGCGGCTTTTTGAGGGTGTCTTTGGGAAAATCGCCGTTCTTCATCGCCTCGTAGTCAAAATAGTGCTTTGCCTTGGCTGATTTGCGCGCCCATATCAGGCTCTCGTGGCTGGCGGTAAAATATTTGCAACTCAAATTGGGACTGGCATTGGGCTTGAACCAAACTATCTCATTGAGGATATGAATCCCCAATTGCTGCATGGCATAACCGCAGGGGTGAATACTGTGATAAGTTCCGGAAACCCACAAACTTCCGTCTTTTTTGAGCAACCGCTGACACTCTTTGAGCCAGCGCTTATGAAACTCAAAATTTGCCTCCACACTTTGATGATTGTCCCATTTCCCTTTGTTAATCGCCACCAACTTGCCGTTTTGACAACTGGTGCCCACCGAAGATATCATATACGGCGGGTCGGCAAAAATCATATCAAAACTCTCATCCGGCAGGCGGCCCATCACCGCAAAAGTATCTTCGTTATAAAGGGTGTAATCCGGCTTCATAATCCCCTGCCCCTACACCTTAAAAATGATAGCGAATACCGGCGTTTATCTCCGTGATATAACGCATAAAATCACCGCTCATCGAAGTCCAGCGCCCCATCAGCCGCAAAGCGATATGCCGCGACAGCCACATTTGCAATCCGCCGCCCACCCGATAGGCCATCACCGAGTCGGAGAAAGTGCGGGAGTTATCGCGCAAACTGTTGTGCGAGCTGTCTTCATATGCCACCACCTTCACCTTGGCCTCGGCATCATATTTGCCCACACCGATAGAAGCCAACACTTCTATAAAATCATTAACCGGATAATAGCCTAGCAAATCCAGTCCGTAGCCCTTATAATAAATGGTATATTCCGCGCGGGCAAATTCCGGATAGTGGCTGTAGCTCTCGGTGCGCGATACTTTTTTCTGGTCCAGCGATTTGGTATAAAAAGCCTCAATGCCAAAGTTTTTGAACACCCGCCAGCCCATATTTACCGACAATCCGTTGGTCATACGGTCAAAATCGCGGGTGCCGGCCACATAATCATCACCGCCGGTCAAAGGCGATGCCACACTGAAACGCGTATCTTCATACGAGGCAAAACCTGCTACATAATCAACACCGACCGTAATGCGATTGTCAAAAATCGACTTCTGCACCGTTTGGTTGGGCTGGTTGTATTTGTAGTTGGAGGTCGAATACTGCGGCGGCACATATCCGGCACGCGGGGTGGTGTACTGAGCATTCCACTGCGCGGCCGACGACGGGTTATAATATGCTCCGGATGGCTGAGAGGTTGATACCTGCGGAGCATTATCCTGATAATACGGTCTGCCCGTGGAGGCGGGAGCCGGCTGAGCATAGTAATAGTTCTGCGCCTGAGCTGCAAAGCTCCACGCACCAACCAACAAGCCGCTCAACCAAACTTTTTTATTCATCGCGCCGTACTATCCTCCCCCTAGAACAAGAACCGCAAACTGGCCGAATACTCTTGCAAATAGTGAATAGTATTCGAGTCGATATTGATATATTTATACATCAGCCGCAAGGCTACGCCATTCATAATATTAAACTGTACGCCGCCGCCCACGCGATAGCCCCACTCATCCTCATCAAACGAATAATGCGTGTTGTAAACCGCCGAGTTGGTGCCGCCTTCCAAATAGCGAGCTTCAAACCGCGCCTGATTGTCAAATTTGTATTTGCCTATTCCCACCATCGCGACAAAATCAAAAAACTGCGTCACCGGCAGATAGCCCACCAAATCGACACCGAATGCCTGATACTTGGTGATATAAGTGTTAATCAGGTGATAATCGGTGGCGCTGATAGAAACATTGTCATACTGAGTGACCTCGTTTTTGGAATAAGAGCGGTTGTAAAAAGCCTCAAATCCAAAATTTTTGTGCGGGCGGAAACCCAAAACCACACCGATATTGTCCTGATGGTCAACCATTTGGCTGGAGGGAACATTAATACCGTTAACCGGCGAGAACACCGGATCGTTGAAATTAATGGTTTTCTTGTTGGTCTCAACCTGCGACTTGTTGTACTCGACACCTACATAATATTTGTATGCCCGCGCCTTGTCCACTGCACGCTCCACTTTTTCTTGCGCCGAACGCATATCTTTTTCAAACGAGCGGCCGTAACCATCATACATAGAATCGCACGGGCACATAATTGTACGCCCCAAAACCACCGAACCTTGAGAATTATACTGCTCGTCAGGGTTGCAAGGACACCATTTGACGTTGTACAAGTCGCCATACTCGGAAGCGTGTGCCGCATTGCTCCACGCTGTCCAAGCTGCCAAAACCAGCAGAAACTCAGCCAACATCTTTTTCATTTAGTGCCCCATCTCTCCTCTTAATCATCAGGATACAATTGTAAACTATAGCCGGATTGTATAACGCCTCAAACATAATCACAAGCAAGGCTTTAGTTTTTTGCACAAGAGATATTACCGCATTTTTTGTCATCTAAAAAAAAGGCCTTAAAAAAAGCGCTCAAGGCGATAACCTCAAGCGCTTTCCTTTAACCGGCCTAAATTTTAAGCCGACAGAATATTAGAACAATACTTTAGCATTCAAGCCAAGAGTATAGCCATATTCAACATCCTTGCGACCAGCGCCGCCCAGATAGTAGTCGCCGAATACGCCAACTGTCATATTGTCTTTTACGAAGTAGTCAGCTTCAGCTTGAACATACCAAGCCTCGCCATTGTACTCACCGTTGCCGAAGTCATAACGGAAGCCGCCATCCAAGGCAACTTTGTCTAACATCTTGTGAGCACCGGCAAACCATGAATAACCTTGATCATGGTCGTGGTCAAACGAACCCAAAGCCGAGAAAGTGGTGTAAGGAGTCAAACCGCAGTCCAAAACATAACCCAATTTAACGGTGCCCTCAACCGCCTTCTGCCAACGATTGGTCTCATAGTCAATACCTTCGCCGGATTTACCGAAGAACGAACGCGGATCCCAAGTCTGATAAGCAACAGCTACCTGACCCAAAACCTTGCCATAGGTCATATTGTATTTGGCACCCAACTCATAGGCGAAGTTGTGGTCGTTGTTGTACTCGCCGTCAACATCAAAGTAGTTGGCAATTCCGCCGAAAACTGCGAAGTTGTCGGTTACGCCGAAAGTTACCTCTTCCATAGCACGCAGGTTTTTGTCAACACCCTCGTTCTCGCCGTTATCAGTTTTGAAACGACCGCCAACCAAAGTGGTATCCGACAAAATATGTCCTTTAGCAGGTGTAAAGAAAGCGGCTGTGATATCTTCAGCAGCGAAAGCCGGAGCAGCAACCAAAACGGCAGCCGAGGCCAACAACAAAGTTCTAAATTTCATAAAAAAGTCTCCTTATTTGTAAAAATTGTAACATTTTACCTTATAGCATACACTTGCTATAACAATGGAGAGCATACATCACAAAATATGAATAAACAATTAATATTTTATTTAATACACAAATTAGGCTTATCACCTCAACAAAAAAGCCCTGTTATGCTTTTATGTAACATAACGGGGCTTTATGGTTAGATAGTTATAACTTTTCTATCGCCGTACTCACGCAAACTCTCGCGCGTCATTTTTTCGGCGATCATTCTTTCCAACTTGATTCCGCTCTCGGATGTATAGGGCGCATTGCGCAACCTTGCGATTTCTCTTTCAAGTTGTTCATCACTCATGTTGCGAGCTTCAAATCCCGCAACATTATAATCCTCCGCAAATCTCATAAGTTTGATTTGCGATATGGCGCACACCAAAACCAGCGCCAAAATTACTATTTGTACTACCATCATAATGAATTAAAATTTTTCAGTTAATAATTTGTGAATTGCTAAGTTTATGCGGTGGGTATAGCAGATTTTGTCGATTCAGTCAAGCAGATTTTTTCACGCAGGTCAAAAAAAAGAGCGGCCGGTGTAAGCCGCTCTGCAAGGCGTTATTTTGGCCTTGATTGACTTTTTTTAGTCTAACGGTCTTTGAGCGAGTCGCCGTTTGCGGCATAATCACTCACCTTTTTCAAGGCCATTTTGATGGTGTTCAGACCGGCATTGCCTGCGATGCATCCGCCTTCGCAGCACATTACCTCGACCAAATTGCCGCCGGCGCATTTGCCGGTCTTGGCATAAGACTTGAGCTCTTTGACGGTTGCTTTGTTCAGCCCGTTGATAACACAGGGGCGTATAGCATCTGGACTGCCGCGCCAAGCCGCCTGCACCGACCGCGCCACTCCACCGGAGAGCGGAAACTCGCGCGCCTCTTTCGACGAGTGATAGACAAAGTCTTGCTCTTGGCAAGTGTCAACCTCTATCCCCAAGGCAATCAAAATCGCCCCCAGCTCCTCAAAATTGAGCACATAGTTAACATTTTGATTGTCCAACACCTCTTTGCGCTTGGCAAAACACGGGCTTATAAACACGCTAACCGCATCGGGATGCTCTTTCTTGACAATCTCCGCAGTATAATACAACGGAGTTTTGGCATCGGAAACATAAGGCTTAATCTCGGGCAAGTGTTTTTTGACAAACTCATTATACGCCGCGCAGCACGAAGTGGTCATAAACTCAGCCCCCTCATTGAGGCGCTCGGCAAAATCTTTGGCCTCGGTGGTGGCGGTGACATCAGCTCCTTGTGCCACCTCATAGGCGTCATAAAAGCCGATTTTTTTGAAAGCATCGCGCATTTGTGCCGCCGTACAAGGCAGATGGCCTATCAATGCCGGAGCAAACATCGCGATAACTTTTTTGCCGCTTTTTATTTGCGCCAAAACATCAATCACCTGACTCTTGGCGTGCGGCGCCCCAAACGGACAAGCCGACACGCATTTGCCGCAAGATATGCATTTGTCTTTATCAATATAGGCTGCACCATCCTCACCCTTGGCAATGGCTCCGACCGGACAAGCCTCCTCGCAGGGGACAATGGTTTTGACAATGGCGTGATAAGGACAAGCCGCCATACACAACCCGCATTTTTTGCATTTGTCAGCATCAATCATCGAGCGCCCTTTGACCTGCGAAATCGCCTCAAACCGACAAGCATTCATACAAGGTTTGGCCACGCAGTTTTGACACAATTCGGTGACAAACACCCGTGATGAAGGACAACCCTGACAAGCATTTTGCAGCACGGTCAGAGGCTCGGGCTCAGGAGTTTTCCGCTCCAAGGCTTTGATGGCAAAATCCGACAGCAAAGTTGCCTCGTCGTCATCTTCCATCGCAAAACCCAAACCGGCAATTGTCCGCGAGCGCAAGATGGCGCGCTCTTTATATATACAGCAACGAAAAGGCACTTCGCTGCCTTTGGGACGCATAGCATAAGGTATGAGCCGTACATTTTCGGCAAAATTATCCGACATAAAAGCCCTTATCAAGCGCACCAATATCTCGCGCTTGAGTTTTTTGGTTGCAATAACATCATCACTCATGGTTTAACTTCTTCTCTATAACTGCTTGAACTTTCTCTAAAGAGGCCTCGCCGATAACCTCACCATCCACTCTGGCGTAGGGCGCCTTGGAAAAATTGTCCGACGAGCAAACCTCCAAACAACGCACGGCCTCGACCTCTATCTTGGCTCCGTATTTTTTCTTGAGCATATCTCCCATATTCTGCAGTGTCTCCCCGCCCATAACAAAGCAGGTCGTACCCAAACATATCTCGATTTTAATCGGCTTCATTCTTATAAGTTCTCCTATACATAATGAATATTGACTTGTTTAAAATATTTCTCTTCCAAAACGCGCTTGATATTCTTGATAACCGTGCGGCGGATCTCTATCTCTATAGGTAGAGCGGGGTCATAATGCGCCTGATTAATCATCGCTCCCACCATAAACTCGATAATATCCGACGAGAGCAAAAACTCAACCAAACTTCCGGCGGCATCTGCCTCGTTCAGGCGCCCTTCTTCCAGATATTCCTGCGCTTTGGTCAGGGTAAGAATCCCCTCGGTTATCAAATCGACATCTTCCATATACGACAACGGCGGCAGCGCTCCCATTGCCGTGGTTACCGGAGTGGTTATCTCGCGCTTGAGCTCACGCGAGACAATATTGGCCGTGGTGCCCCCGCAGATTGCCCGCTTGCCGGCAAAAGTTACCAACTGCCAAGCATATTCGCGGTCTTTGTGTTTTTCATAAGGCGGACCGGTAAACACCAATGCCTTGCGCGGTTGACGAAAAGTCAGCACCGCCGATGAGATATCATCTTGTGATTTATGCTGATATTCGCAAAACAGCGCCTTGTCAACCACCAAACGTGCCAACTGCGAGCTTGAAATATCCCGCTCGGCAGCAATAGTCGACTGCAAAAAACTAAGAAGCCCCTCGCGCTCAAAACCCAACGGGTAGTCCTTCTCACCCATACCGGCCTGAGTTACGCCGTCAGAGCAAAATATCAACCGGTCGCCTTGTTCAACCTGAAATTGATAAACTTTCATCCGACGATTGGGAAACGAGCGGGAAACTATCTCGGTATAATCAGCCTTTTGCGGAGTATCACCGTGCATCCACACAAAAGAAGGGTTGCCCTCTTCCACAATGCGGATATTACCCTGTTCATCGGCCTCCACCGCTGAAAAAGTGGCATAGCTGATTTGCCGCACCTGACAAACCGGCAGCGAGTTCATAATAATTTCCGCAGCTTCTTTTATCGGCACTTCTTTTTCCAAAAAACGCACCAGCATAGTGGCGGTCATACAAGAGAGAATATTGGCCTTGATTCCGCTGCCCAAACCATCCGACAATACGGCAATGGTGCGGCCGTGAGCATCGCGCTTGGAGAGAAAATAGTCTCCATAAGCGTTCTGCTTGGCCTTTTTTAGTTGATAGCAGCCGACATCGATAAACATTATTTGCCTTCCTCTTCCTCAGGCGCACCGTAATCATCGGCAATTGCACTCAAAATCGACTCGGTCTCCACCATATGCTCGCCCAACAACATGGCTATCTTTTGCACGGTGGCAATATTTTTATTGATGACCTCTTTGGCCTGCTTGGCAACAAACTCGTGGTTGCCGCGGGCAATACTCAAATCGCTGATGATGGCTCCCACACTCTCCCCTTTTTCAATGGGGAAAATATGTACGTCATAATATTTTCCGGCAAATTTGTAACTATCTTTGTGCACCTCAACTCCGGAAGTGAGCACCTTGCCAAACATATTGCCCCACGGGAGAAAATGCGAAATAGGGTGCGAGCTCAGCAACGAGGCATCGCGCAAAAAGTCATCGCACATATCACCGGTAAATTCTTTGATAAAAGCCTCGTTGGCTTCCAAAATACGTAAATCCTTGTCCAACATAAACATCGAGGCCGGCATACTTTTCAGCATGGCAGATACTTTTTTGTTGGCCAATGCCCGCATATAGGACACACACATTGAAGGCTCGGCATCTCCCGAAAGCAGTGCGCGCGCCAAACCACGGCAGGTTTGATAACCGCAACCGGCGCAGTTAATCTCATCCTCGGGGGTATATTTACCGATGCGCTTTAGAGCCTCGCTGATTTCGGCTACGGTATATGTCGGCTTGGCTACCGCCGGACGCTTAAACACCAAGGGCGCCACCACTTGCGGCTTATGCGGGATATTCTGACGATAAGACACATTTTTCATAATATCGGCCACATCATTAAACAAGGCATTTTTGCCTGACATACACGGCCCGTTGATACAGCCTCCGGCACAAGCCAGCGCCTCGATAAACAACGGTGAGGTAAGTTTTTCGGCCTCCACACTGTCCAAAGTGGCAAAAAACAAATGCAATGATGAGACTTGTGTCAGCTGCACATCATCTTTGAGCCCGACCAGTTTCAAAGTCTCGTTCATCCCGCCATCCAACGGATAGAGAGCTCCCTCATTGGCGGGGGTCGGCACAACCGCCTCGTTTTGCTCGTCGGTAATGTCAATTTCGGCTTCTTTGAGCCAAAAATCGATTTCATCAAAAGTCAAAGCGGCGCTGAGCAACTCGGGGTTGTGGTCGGCCTCGGCCTTTTTGGCGATACAAGGACCGATAAAGACGACTTTGATATCTTCGCCATAAGTTTGCTTGAGCAATTTGGCGTGAGTTTGCGCCGGAGATGCTAATGGTACAATATAACGGCTCATTTCCGGTCGGTAAAGATGGATATAGTCCACAATCACCGGACAGGCAGAAGAAATAAACAAGCCAGCCGATGCCTGATTGAGCAGTTCGGCTGTTTTGATTGAGACTTCCTGCGCCCCGAGCGCGGTTTCGCTAACGCCGGCAAAGCCCAGTTTTTTCAACGCGGCAATCAGTGAAGGCAAAGCGCAAGAAAATGCCGCCCGCCAACTTGGCGCCAAAGATATGTAGACCTTGCGGTTTTGGCTCAACAGGTCTTTGACGGCGGCAATATCGCTGCGAACCCTTTTGGCCGAGCTCGGACAAGGTGCAACGCATTTGCCGCAAGCTATGCAGCGATTGGGCAACACACGAGCCCGCCCGTCTTGAATTTTAATTGCCTTGACCGGACAACGACGGATGCATTTGTAGCAATCCTGACACTCGTTGTCCAGCGTATATACCGGACTGAGCTTATCCATATTACAGTTTCTCCAAAATTGCTTGCAAACTCTGCGGGGTTACTTTGGTATATTTTTGCCCGTCGATAAATACATTCGGTCCGTCGCCGCACAAATGGCCGCAACGGCACCCCACCAACTCCAGCTTGGCATGCTTATTTTCGGCGGATATATAATTTTTCAAGAAAGACAGTACTTCGGCATTGCCGCGGGCAAAGCACGAACTACCCAAACATATCTTTATCGTAGTCATTTAACGAATCTCAAAACTATAGTTCATTTTCCGCTTGTCAAAGCAACACAATAAGTGCAAAAAGTCAAGCTAAAAATAAACTTGCAAAAATCTTATTATCTGATAGAGTGACGATAATTCGATTTAATCTTTAAGGGTGGGTGATACAATGAAAAAAGAAGCCTCTTTGTCGATAGTTGAAGATGTGGCCGCAAAAAAGTTTTTGTTTGTGCGCAATTTGCGCGGTATAAATGAGGGGTGCATTAACTTTCCCGGCGGCAAAAAAGAGCCCAACGAAGATATGCGGCAATGCGTTATTCGCGAGACCAAAGAAGAAACCGGACTTGATATCAAAAATCCGCAACCGGTCGGGTATATTGAATTTCCCAACAAGGAGTTTTATGTGCACGTGTTCTATACGAATGAATTTTCGGGCAATTTGCAAGCCAAGGACGGAGAAGTTGAAGCCTTTTGGCTGGACAAAGACAATATCCCGTTTGAACAAATGCGAGCCGCGGATAGAGATTTTTTGCCGGAAATATTAAGTGGAAAATTTGTCAGACGGCGTTATTTTTATGATGATAATTTTCAAGTTGCCAAAAGCGAGGATATTGTTGATGAGCCCCAAAACGAACCGGCTTGCAATGCGTCGGCGGCATCGTTAAAAACACATTCGGCAAAAAACAAAAATAATGCTTGCTTTATGCGCAATTCCGGATTAGACAGATAGTGTATGTTGATTTTATTCTCTAACAGGCGTAGTTTGGTTATATTTGCGAGGCAGTGTAAATTGCCGTTTTCGGGACATAGCTCAGTCTGGTAGAGCGCTTGCTTTGGGAGCAAGATGTCACTGGTTCGAATCCAGCTGTCCCGACCACATTTGACGAAAGCCTCCAGAGAGGATATTCTCTAGAGGCTTTCTTATTGAAAATAAAGGATTTTTTCCTTCCAGCAAAAAGTTCGAATAGAGCAATTTTAGAACTTTCCTTTTTTCATCAGAGTTCGAACTTTCATAAATCTCAGGTATCTTAGATACCAATAAAATCAAGTCTTCTAAGCTGTTTATGGTCTTATTACTGGTTTTATTATCGTGATTTAATAGACTATCTATTTTTTCTAATTCAATGTTTATATCATTTAATTTTTTATGATATAATTCCCTTGTTATACTATTATCAAGAAGTCTATCAAGCAAAACTTCCTTACGGCTTTCTAGTTGTGTTTTTTGACTTTTTAAAGAACGTTGCTCTTCTATTTCTATTTTATGCTTTTCTTTAACTTCTTTTTGAATCACAATCAGAACTTTTTCAAGCCACGTTATCGGCATTTTTTTAAGCCTACACAAGTCATCTTTAATTTTAGCGTCAACTATATTCTCATTAATGCGAGCGCCTTTACAATGCGGGCAAAATAGATAACGGTGTACTCTACCATTTGTTTTTTGTTTAACGTCAGGTGTAATTAATCTTCCACAGTTTTCACAATAAATTAGCCCTCTATATAAATCATTTATCTTGCGTTTTTTATGCCAAGACCTCCCATGAAGGAGATCCTGACAAGTATCAAAAAGCTCTTTACTTATCAATTTTTCGTAATTATGAGGGTATAATTTGCCATAGCAACGCATATAGCCATAATAAAAATGGTTATTTAACATATTAATAATTGTCTGTTTGTGGGCTATGCCGTTACGAATAGTTTTAAATCCTAAGTTATTTGCCATGCGAGTGATATCAGCCAACGAATAAAGTCCAGTAGCATATTCGCGAAAAAGCTTTCTTACTATCGGTCCCATAATCGGGTCAACAATAATCGTTGTTTGATGACGACTAGTTCGTTGATTTAGGTATCCAACAGGGGCAGTATGAAAATACTCGCCTTTGTCCGGCATTTCTCGCATTCCACGTTTAACATTGTCCGACAAGCATTTGACATATCCCTCAGCTATAACAATACTCATGTGGTACATCATAAACTCATTGCTGTTAGAATCTTTTGTTAACACCTCATTTTCTGTTACAAAGTGGAGCTGTGTCTTATGATTGTCCACCAAATCCATTATAAAGTGGTATTCCTTAAAGCTTCTTTGTAAGCGGTCAACCTTATCACAAACGATGGCAATAGGCATTTTTTGTTTTTTGACAAAGTCTAACATTTCAAAAAACTTTTTGCGCGCTCCTCTGGTAGAACTCTCTGCCGGCGTATATGTGGCAATAATCGGAATCTGTTTACTTTCACAATACTTCTCTATACGGTGTAATTGTCCATCGATTGAATAGCCTTCTTTTTGTTCTCTGGTTGATACCCGTGCGAACACCACGGCTTTTAGGTTTTGTGTCATTTTTTTACTTTCAATATAATTTAACATTGTTTCAAATCCTTATTTTAATTTCAGTTTACATTTTCTCAAGAAAAATTAGGGCAAAGTCTTTAAATTTCAGAGCATTGCCCAAATTTCGGCTACTCTGCCTTTATTGGCAAAACAATCACATCATTCTCAGAAATTTTTTGTTCAATAAATTTAAATGCTTTTAGTGTTTTCTGATTATCAGGCTTATAACTTTGCAAAAATTTGAACAATTTTGACAATGTCGTGTTTCTGCCAACTAATTTTTTGACATAGGGAACACCGTAGTCATCAATTACCTTTGTTAATCCGAGTATTTCAAGTTTTTTTATGAACTTGATACTGCTAGGCAACCTATCAAGCATTATTTTGCTGTTATCCTGTAGGCAAAAAATGGGGTATCCGGCTTCACATATTTTTTTCCACGAATATAAGTTCATTTGCCGTGCCACAGAACTTTTAAAGACGTCGCGAAAGGTAATGTCTTGTCCTTTGTCAAAACAGATATTTGCTTCAGCAAATTTCCGCCTAATAGTTTTAGCATTGTTTAACCGCACCTCTAACCTAAAGACTTGTAGGTTTCCGAGCTTTTTTATGTCAATTTCTTGAAATTCTCTGTGCGATTCCTCATCAACACATCTTTTAGGTGAAATCCCCTTTTGTTTAATGTCGGCTATTTTGTCATAGGTGGCAACTTCAAATGTGTTGGCGTGAAATCTGGCACAATGACCGCCATTAGCATAAGTTGTATAGCCATTGCCCAAGCGGTTTCCAAGGTCTATTTTGGCACATTCGTTAATTATAAATTGCGTCGTTATTTCGTCTGGCAAAATGATATTTTTACAACAATGATAACGACAAACATGTGCGGTAGCTATGGTTTTGGGACTAATTTTTACTCCCATGTCGAGCATTGTATCTCGCATTCTTAAGACAATTTGCCTAAAATCTTGGTCACAAACTTCTTGCAAATTATTACCATAAAGTAATTTGGGCAGAGATGCATCAAGATACAATGATATTTTCCGACCAGTTGGTCTCGGCTCGCTTTTTAATGCTAACCTTGGTTTATAATAGTGGTTTCGCTTGTCTTCTGTAGTCATATTTTGAAAACTTTGCGCTGTACCATAACCATGAAAGTTTAGAACTGTATCTACTGCAGTATCGAATTTATCTTCAAAAATTTCAAAATCTTCAAAGTTAAATTGAAGCCTGATTGTATCGCAGATTGCTTTATGTTCTGTGATTTCTTCTGGTCTAGTGAGGTTAGATTGTATTATCATCATCGCCTCCCATAGACAATAAGTTATCATTAGCAGCTTTAAGCATAATATCGGCATGCATACGGTAAAATTGAGAGATTAAATCGCTAATATGTTTAACAGCAAGTTCAGCCTCATCAATTTGCTCACGCGGTGCGTTTTGTACCTCCAATTCATCGACCAACGCACAAGTATTTAGTGCTGATTTGGCTATTTCAAGAGGACATATTTCTTTGTTTATATTTAACATCTTGTTTTCCTTTTCTTAGGGTTAGTCAAAATGTTAAGCGCTTAACATGTCCTCATCCTAGCATGTAAATAAAGAATGAAAATTCATTCAAAATGAACAAATCCGCGAATTTCCGCGGTATACTCCGAAAAATTATATTTTAGATAGATTATGCCCATAACGATTTGATTTTTCGTTATTTATTAGAAAGCCTTTATACCATGAAAATACCGTGGTAATATAATGGATTAAATTTTAGTGTTTTTTCACTATATGTATTTCACTTCTATATTGGCACTATACTTGCTTAGATTTTGAGGGGTTCTTGTTGCTCTTTGTTTATCAGGAACTTCGCAATAGAAGTCTTCTCCAACAATTTTCATTGCATCGCGTAAAGACGATTCCGAATTACCCTTTGATGTTTTTTCGACACCACATTTATTATAAAAAGCTCGCATTGCATCGGGATAGTAGCAATGATTCACGTTATTTTTCAGCAATTCATCCATTAAATCTCCAAAAAAAGCTTTTTTATCTATTTTAAAGGTTTGCCTAGAAACCATATCATATTTTTTAATAGCTTTTTTAAGATCATTAAAATCCATTACAATAAAAGCATATCCCCGTGTATTAAATGGTTCAAATCTCTCAAATAATGGGTTATCTATATTGTCAGCTACAATACTTCGAATCCAGTCTATGTCCGAATTTTTTATAAATTCGGTGTCAACATCTTCTCTTTCAACGATTTCTTCTTGTTTGATATATCGTGATTTGCCATCTTTATCTTTTTCTAAGCACCAAAACATAGCTTTTGTTGAGATTAATTCTTGTTTAGGATAGTCGGCTCGGAATAATTTGCCATTTATATTACAGTCTTTATAAACATCACTGTATAGATTGTGGTTATCAGTTTCCGAATCAACCATTATAAAATTTTGATTAGTTAATTTGTTATAAGATAAATCTTGACTTTGGTATGCTAAATCGACCATTCCAGTACTTCTAACAGCATCCATTTGTAAAAAGAAAAGACTGCTTTTATAAAAGTCTTCACTAGAAATTGTTTGAGGAAAAGTATCGAAAATTTTTATGTTGCCTTTTATCCCTTTAAGAGGAATGTAATTATTTTCTAGCATAGTTCTAAGTTGTTCACGAGCTGTTCTATATTCTTCTGTCAGAACATCTTCTTTGGCACGTTCTTTTTCTGCTTTTTCTGAAACAGGCTCTAGTCCTTTGACCATATATTCTAATGCTTGTCTAAAATTTATTAACATCACATATTCCTTAAGTTTTAAGTATAATCTACTTTTAATTAAAAAATTTTCTAATATAAATCAAGGTAAAATTATAAAAAAGAAATAGTATCTTTTGATATTTAGTATTCATCAGCTCTCATAATGGTTAAGACGCGGTTTGTTATGGTTGGGTCACTTGGGTCTTGGCTTAGGCAGTGGTAATCAATATCGTAATAATCAATTTTCCAAAAATAGGTTGTGCCGCCAAAATCAAATGCACCAAAATCGTGTTCGCCGTAAGGGTCGTTGTTCTTGGTAAATGAATTAAAATTTTGCACTTTGCCGATAATGGCTAATTGCTCGTTTAACGGCAAATCTGCCACACCTCTTGTAAAAACGACTTTACCGCCGTTAAAAGTCTGCCGAAACTTATCATTAAGCTGTCTTGTTTTTTCTACTGTCATTTTTGTACCTCATTTTTTTATATTTTATTTGCGAATCGGCTCAAGTTCAAGAACAGAATTTAAATAAAATTTATATTTTTCAGATAGTTAGGTATTGAACTATTTTTTCAAAGACTTTAAAATTAAGTATGACAGATTTTGTCGGCTTTCGCTGTTATAAGTTATTATAGAGTTAAATTTTAGGAGCTTAAATATGGTTAAAGTCGTTTTATTTTCGCTTGTTTGTGTCGCGTTACTGGTAATGGTTGCTTTTGGCTATTGGCTTAAAAAGCAACAAAAGAACAAAAGCGAGTTAGCAGGTATCGTTGTTGGCATTACTGCCGCAATGGTTTCAATCGGTATATTTAACTATTTTACGGTAACAATGCCATGATAGATACCAGCCAAATTTACAAAATAGCAGATAAAGAAAGGTTTATCGAACTGATAAAAAAATATCCGTTAATCCGCATTTTAACGAATGGCGAAGATGTTTATGCTTGGGATTATGATATTGCTAGCCACGATGAAGTCAGAAACGCCTTTAGTGAGATTACCGACAAATTTGCCGCTTATCGGATAGATAAAGGGCGGCTTATTCATTCGGTTAAAATTGATTATGCCGTTATGCAAAAATTTATCAGCCGTTGGTTTCCTAGTTGTTATTATAAAGACTATATTACCGAATATGATAAACTTGACGGATTAGATTTATTTCTAAATACCGAGCCGTTATTAAATAAAATAGAGCTTTACCGCCAATATCACTTAACAGCGATTGCCGATAAAATCGCGACAGATGGTAAAATCAGCTTATTTATTGAAGATAACGAATTGCCACATCTTGAACCCCATGTTCATATATGCGTGGAGTTGACGAATCGTAAATATAAAGGTCAGCCGTTACGAGATGTATATTGGGCGCAAAAATATAAGTCCATCTTCAGCATTCAACTTAAAGACCCTAGCCGTTTTTTGACATACGATAATGTAGAGAAAGATGAAAATGAATTTTATCGTGCCGGATATTTAGTGTTTGCAGAAGATATATACGAAAATTTCAGCAGTATGCCTGATGTTGATAAAGACAGCATTTGCACAATGCTAAACACTTATAAATACGACCTTTGGCGCAAATATGCGGCAAATCAAGAACATGAGCAAAATGAACAAAAGTTTTGGCAAAAAGAGAAAAACTTAGATTGGCGTAAAAAATTTATACCTTAAAGGAGCAATAAAATAATGAAACAAACAAATTGTATTTCAGATAAAAGCGGGGAAAGAGGGGAATTAGCTTTTTTTATTTGCGAAGACGGGGGTAAAGACATTTTACCTCATTTAAGAATTGGGGTCAGGACTAGTAACAAAAAATACAGAAAATGCGTAAACGAAATTCAATTCTCATATTATCCGGAATATAAGTCAGTAGCAGTTCTAAATTTTAGAGCAGATAGCAACTATACGGTTGATAATTTAGAATTTGTTGGAGAAGTATCCCCTAGAGTTCTAACTCCTGAAAACAAACAGTTAATTGTTGATTGGCTATTGGCTAATGACGGCGGAATTACAAAATTCCCTAACTATTTAGAAGCTCTATGCGATTATTTAACTTCTAATGATATAGTCAAAGATATAGATAAATATAATAATTTTATAAAAATAGAACAAGAAAACGTCAGACGAAGAGGTTATAAAACAAAATGTTAAATATTAATGACATTAAGCGTATTACGAAACGCAAGGAACTGGTGCAGTTTATTAAGACCAAAAAATTTATTAAGGTTTTAACGAATGGTAATGTAGTTTATGCATGGAAGTCAAATATTTTAGATATGGACGATATTAATGCTGATGAAATACAGGTTCGGGCATTGTTCCCAAAACTAACAAAAGATTATACCTGCTATATGATTGACGAACTGGGGCGATTAATTCATACGATAAGGGTTAATTATTCGGTTATGCGAAAATTTGTAAGACGGTGGTTTCCCGATTGTTGGTATGCGAAACATATCAGGGAATATGATTCGCACGATGGTTTACCGCTGTTTCAAGAATTAAGTCCGGCAGAAGATTTTATTTATCGCTGTCGGGAGTTGAAAATTACATCTATGGCGGCACCTCACGGAACAAGAGATGAGAAGTTTAACTGGAATATCGGCAAATTTCTTTTGTTTACCGAAGATAATGAAATGCTGGACAGACAACCACACGCGCACGTTTGTGTACATTTAAATAATCAGCAATACAGAGGTACTCCTTTAAGAGATATTAATTGGGCGGATAGGTTTAAGTCTATTTTTAGCGTGCGGCTGATTGATTATGAAACGGCAGAGCCATATACACCAGACAATTTAATTATTGAGGACGAAGTTGAAAAAGACTGCTATCTCAATATGTCGGACAAAGATAAAAAAGAAATTGTCCGGCTATTAAACCGATGGAAACTTGATTTATGGGCAAGTTATCAGCTTAGCAATGGAGACAATGAAAATGAATAAAATCAGTAATAAACAGCTTAAAGCCAAGACAAAACGGCAAAATTGGTACAGAAATATTAAACCGTGGCTTAAACGCCGAGAAAAGCGTATAAAAGTCAGACAATGGGCAGCACAAAAATTTTATGACTATATTGCGTATGATTTTTTATATGGTTTACTTTATATGATGATTCATAAAAAATTTGTGCGGTGGTTTGGTATTGATTACCATAGAATCACTGGAATAATACGTCTGTTTCAAGATGTTTACTCAAAAAATTTAGAAGAATCAGTACACGACCTGTTTGGCGGCATTGATTATGAAGATGAAGTTGAACATTGGATTGAATGGTATCGTTGGGAAATTACATCTAAAGAAGATAATCTGATTATAACCATAGATGAGGATATAGATTATTTCAATCCGAACAAAGAGCCGGATACAACAAGATATATTTTGCCTAAATATATGCTGCATAATTTTTTACAGTTTAAGAAGTTGTTTTACGATGTTGTTAGCAGAAAATATAATGTCGGAGCGGATACGGACTTTTGGCTTTATGCTTGTCGGTATTTACTTATGGGCGATAAAGAATTTGAAATGTTTTATCGTCTCGGTCCGAATGGTCGAAATTTTCCATATAAACTGATTGAAGAATATAATCCTAAAGGGTTAGAGGCAATATTAAAAGATAAAAAGGGGCAAGCAAAATGATAACAGAAGGAAACGGAATCACCATAAATTACATTGGGCAGAAAACAGACGATTTGTATGTTTCGGAAATTAAGTGCAAAGAAGATGAAAACGATAGTAATTTTGTGCAATTGCAGAAAATATGTGTCCATTTAACCAGATATAAACGCTATAAAGATAGTATTGATAATGAGCTACAAAGTATTAAACAACGTAAAATTGCCGGATTATTTTTATTTCTGCGGCAATTAAAACAGAATAATATTGCTTTTGAAACAGCATATGCCGTACTTGAATTTCCATTTCTTACCTATTGTTTGGATATTTCAAGAATTGACCCATCAAAATATAACTTTTCTAGCCAGATTCGTGAGCGTATTAAAAATGCTGTTCTAGATGGTATTCAAATTGCAACACAAGATCAAGACCTAAACTTTCTCAAAACTTGCAAACAAATAAAATCAATTTATGTACGCTACGAAAACAATCTTTCCACATTATCATCTATTTATGTTTTCTGTTCAAAAAAATGTCGATTAATTCATATTGAAAAAATATTTAACATTATAAGAGAAGCATTAATTCCTAGTGATTTTCAAAGTACAGAAAGATTTAATCTTAAAAAATTAGCCGAATCCACTTTGAAACAAAATGAAAATGATGTTTGGGCTTTATGTAATAGTTTGCAAGAAATACTTATTATTTTTCCGTATGATGATGTAAATAGTTTTAAAGACGTGCCGGACAGTTTGAAATATATTTTTGATAATACAGGTGGTAAATATTTATATTTAGAGCAATTTACTGATTTGTATGCTCATATTTTTAATTGTTCTTTTCAAAGTGGTTATAAAATGTGGAGAAATTATCATACTTCCAGTATAGATAAAAGTCAGCGTTTGTGGAAAGAGTACGAGCAGCAAATTACTAACCCAGAATATTATAAAGTGGCAAAAAAACTGAAAACGATGAAACATAAAAACTTACGTTGCAGTTATATTTACACACTTCTTTATGCTATTTTTACACATATGTGCTATATAAAATCAAAAAAATTAAGACAGAACAATGTTTATGAGGAGCAAAAATAATGTTATATACAGGATTTAGAGAAATAGACGATAAATTAGGCGGTATTGAAAACGGCGAGTTAGTGGTTATTGCCAGTGATTTTACGGCAGGACTGCACGACTACATATTATATAACTTAGCACAGCAGATAGATGAGAAAAATCGTCAAGCCATCAAAGATTATGACAGAAAAATAGAGAGTATCTTGAATTATGAAGAAGTTGATTTCGAAAAATCGGTTGAAAAAATTGTTGTTTTGGGGTGGCACAATTTAGAATTTAACGTTTTAGATGGTTTTCCGCGTGGTGAATATGAAACGAACAAATTTGATTCATTTGCCAAAAAAAGGCTACTGTTTAAAGAGTTGCCTATAGAACAAAGTATTTCCTATCTGTATCAGCGTTCAGCTAAATCTTTAATCAAAGATATTACACATACTTATAAAGATATTAAAACGCAAATATCGGCTATATGCGTTTTTGGTTGGCGTCAAAAAATCCCAATGCTAAAAGAAGTGGCGCAAAAAATGAATATTCCTGTATTAGTGCTGACATATATCGGGCTTAGTAAAGGTATTGAATCTAAAATACAAAAATATAAAGAGCAGTCAGCATATATTGATAAGTTGGTTATTGTTAAGAACAACTGCTGGGATGAAAAATATAAAGATACCTCTAATAGAAATACTTCAACCTTTTATTTAGAAAATTTCAAAACCAAACAATCAGATACAATCATTTCTAATTATCAACCATCTTTGTTTTTTGAAATTTATGAAGGCGATTGGGGAGAATGTTTCCTGCCATCAAATAGAGCAGGCATTTTTGATGCAATGATACAAAATGATGAGTATATTAATAAAAACAACTTTGACTTATATTTACATTTATCAGCTGAAGAAAATGAGCGGTTTTGGGCTTACATAGAAGTCTTTCAACGCATAGAAGCTAATGATTTATACGAACTTTTAAAGAAATATAAAAAAGATGTTAGCAGACGGGAGCTAATGTTAGCCGCAGAAATACTAAATAAATTACTTATTAGAAATACTGAAATAGAAACGGATTCATCGTCTGATTTTATTCAATTTTAGGTTAAAAAATTCAAAACCGCGGCAATCTTCGGCTTTATGAATAATATTGTTTTTATCATATTTAGTAACAAGCCGCAGTTCATAAACAATTTTATTCGCTTGAATAACCGTATAAAGCATAGCGATTGTTTGTATAGCAAGAAAGAGCTTATGCGAGATTTTTTGCGAGCCGTCAACTGTTATAATTAACCGCCTTGAAGAACTTTCACTAACATCAAATTGTAATCCAAATGAGGGTTGTTTCCAGTCAATTCGTATCCACCCCTCTTGAAAAGCCTGTAAGCGCAGATTGTTATTAAATTTAAACGAATCTTTTAAGCGTGGTCTTAAAACACAATCTACATCGGCAGAAGTTGATTCTAAATACCACGACCCGTCTGGGGTTACCCACCCACCGCGTGTATTGAGCTTAAATCTAAACGGCAAGTTACCGACATTTATACGCGGCAGAATGTATTTATAATCTTCTAAATTCTTATTTTGCGCCACGTTTAATAATTCTTTAGGTATATATTTTTTTATTGAGGCAAATTTTTCTTCTAAAGCTGTCGGCATAATTAAAGCTCCTTTCTGTATAATTTTATAATGACTAAAGTTAAAAAAAAGTCTATTCTTCGTTAGATTTTTCGGTAATGGTTATTTGTTCTTGGTTGCCAACTAATAATTTACGCAAGATAACCGCAGCAAGCATTAGCTCCTGCTTATCGGCTTTGCCATTTTTATATTCCGCAATTAATTCGTATAAATCTTCTAATTCTATGCGCTGAAAAACTTCTATGTAAGCCCAAAATCTCTCCATTTTCTTACGAGGCAGGTGCATATATTTTGAAAAATTATATTTATTTATGTTAAGCTCATAACGTGCCATTTCTGCTAAAATCAGATTTTCTCGGCTCTTTAACTCGTGAACTTTGGAAATTGTGCCATCAGCAAATAAATTTTTTACCTCTTTTGATTCCATGTCCGTAAAGATAATTATATCGTTTATCGATAAATTTTTGGCTACTTTTTTATTAAATAGCTTTGGTTTATAATCATCTGTAAAACCAAACACACAAGAAAGCAAGGGATATTCAAGTAATAAGTTCGGAGAATAACAATAGACATTTCTTAACTTATTTAATTCATTAATTTTTATAAATAAATTTAATATTCCTTTGTTTAATGCCTTATTTTTTTCTTGTCGGAACTCTTCATTTTGTTCATCGTGCATAAATGGCTCATCAATATTTTGATATTTATCTGTCCACGGCTTAAGAATCTCTTTGAATTTTTCCCAGTCGGTTGCTTTATTTTCATCTATTTTTAATGTAATCAAAAACTGATTGTTATATTCTTTAGGTTTGAGATGGTACTTGGGCTTATAATCAGGTATAGATATTTTAAACAAATATGGATAATAATCGGAAATTACCGATGTAACAGAATCTGATTTAACATCTGCCAAAAGAAAAGTTGTCGTAGCATGAGGCAAATCCGCACTATTTTCATGCCAACAATTATTCTCTACAATAACCCACTTATCAATATATGCTGACTGCTCTTTATATTTTCGTATTTTAGATTCAATACCTTTACTAAGCCCGATATATGTCAGCACAAATACAGGAATATTCAGTTTTTGCGCCACTTCTTTTAGCATTGGGAGTTTTTGACGCCACCCGAAAACGCATATAGCAGATATTTGTGTTTTTATATCTTCATAAATAGATGTTATATCTTCGATTAAAGATTTAGCCGACCGCTGATAAAGATAGTAAATATTTTGTTCAATCGGTAAATTCTTAAATAATATCATTTTTTTCTGAAACAAGTTAAATCGTTCCGGCTGAAATGTACCACATGGAAAGCCGGACAAAGCGTTAAACTCTAAATCATTTATCCCTAAAACGACAATTTTTTCAATCGGATGTTCAAACTCAACATCTTTATAATCTATAAACGCGTTTATTTTTTTATCATAATTTTTAATGTTTTGACGATTGTGTCCATCTATCTGATTTGCCAAGTTATATAAAATGTAATTCTGCACATATTCTCCCAACAAATCAGTGGCAATAACCACCAACTCGCCGTTTTCGATACCGCCTAAATTATCGTCTATTTCTCTAAATCCAGTATATAGCATTTTTATCCTTATAAAATATTTATTCTTTATTCGGTTTAATAACCTTGACTTCATTGCCCCAAGTATAAAGAAACCAGTCCATTTCTTTTATACCACCGGCACGAAATTTAACCGTTATACTGCCGTCAGCATTTTCAATCATTTCTTGCTTGGGGTGAAAAACAAAATATTTGACTTCATCAGCAACATTTTTGCTAAATAGCCACTCTACATCAACAGGTTTTTCGTGCCATGAACCAAAAGATTCGGCGGCATATTCGCTTAATGAAAAGCCATCTATATTAAAAGTGGCTGGCAAAATCTCTACACCTAAAATATTAGGCAGAGAATAAGTCCGTGGTTTGCCGTCATCGTGTTTATCGGTATGACGAGCCACTAAAAAATGGTCGCGCTGTCCATATAAAAAGCCATACGGAATTAGCGTTGTTTCTGAAATATCTGTTTTATTTTTATAGCGATATTTCATTTTTATTTGATGACAGCTTAAAATAGCTTTTCTGATTGTGCTTAAAATTTCTGGAGCAATGGCTATTTTCGGACCTGGGTAACAAACCAATCCCTCGGTTAACATTAGTTCTTCGGCGTCAACGGTTATACGATTGCGATATTCCGGTTTAAGTAAATTGCGGATTTTAAGCTCTACAGATTCCATTGTTTTAACATTATCAGCCGTGCTGTATTGTTTTAACAAATCTATGGCATTTTTAAATACCGCCAATTCTTCGGGAGCAAAAGAGATTAATCCTTTAAGGCTGTGTTGTGGCAAGTGCCAACGCTTGGTTTTTTCGCCTGTATCAACTTCTTCAATATGTGGAAAATAAGATTTTAAGGCTCTCATCATACGTTCGGCAGTTCGGCGTGAAATATTATATTTGTCTTGTATCTCTTGTAAAGAAATGCCCTCGCCATGAACTTGCAATTCCATTACTAAGTCAAATAAATCAAGCATTTTGCCGTAAACTTCCATTTTTAAACCTTTCAAAATTGATTTAGAGGCGGAGCTGATATATATTTGTAAGGTAACCTCAATTAACAGAGGTAGGAGAAAATACATCAGCTCCTTTATAATAATATCTAATACCTAACTATGTCAAAATATGACGGATACAAATAAATTATTTATTCTTTTCCGTTTCTTTCTTTTCAAGCTGTTGTTTGCATTCTTTGATAAGCTCCATAGCTTGTTTATATTGATTATAAATTTCGTTACATAATTGTTCAATTGTTTTATTTTGCATAATATAGTTTCCTCAAATCTATTTTGGTAAGCTAGCTAAAAACTCATCACGCAAATTTTGCCCTGCGTGTTCGCTTTTAACCACTATTGTCGGCTCAACTTGATAAATGTCATAATACTTACCCGAAGCAATTAACCATAAGATTTTATCAACCTCAAATGTGCTGACACCTGAATCTTGAGCAATTTCTTGGACTTTGTTCAAAATTTCTTTGGCAGCCATATCTTCATTTTTGCAAAGTTTTTTGATAATATATTCAATGTGAACATCGGGTTTGGCATACTCAATATAGCCGATCTCTTTAATAAAATCGCAAGCTAAAATTTCGCCTAAGCCTCTAATTTCTTCACAAACAAAACGAGGAACAGCTAAAACACTAGGGGAATGCTGAGCGATATTGTCTATTTCTTGCCTAAATGCTTTAACATCTTTATATTTACTCATAAATTTAGCACCGTCAATTACCGACTTAGAAAACAATACCCATAAGCTATTACGGTCTTTGTTAATATTAAATGTGCTTTCAAAAACTTTATATACCTCATCAGCATTTTTATATTTTGCTAAAACTTTTGTTGGCTCAAAATTTTCTAACAATTTTTCAAAAACAGTGCGATTGGCATCAAATTTGATAACATTAGGCATCATTGTACGGTTTTGACAGCTAACCAGTAAACGGCGATAAATTGCCGATATGGTTGCTTTCGGACTATTGACATCGCAACTTTCAACAGGCTTTATCAACAGAGCCAAGCGTTTCTCTGCTTGTTCGCGTGCCGTACTCGGTGTTAAACCTTTTTCTGCCTGATACCCTGCCGTTAATTTCTTTAAGGCATATTCTTTGGTATATTTGTAAAAATCTTTATTTGTAAGCATTGCATTTCTCCTTGTTAAATATATTATTTCTCGTGATAGCCGGTTGGGCTGTAGTGACATGATTTTCCCGTAGCTGTTGAGCCGCACCATATACATTTATTGCCTCCGTGGCCGTGTCGGTGAGCTTTTGTCGGGCTATGTACACAACTTTTACCATAATTAGTAGCGCCACAAAATTCACATCTTTTCTCGTCTTCTATATGTTCGTGAGTTTTTGTTGGGCTTTTAACACAGCTCTTTCCATAATTTGCACTACCGCAGTATCTACATTTTGTTGCCATTATAAATCTCCAAAAAGTTATTAACATTTTTTCTTATAAAATACATCACTGACAGAATCTGTCGGAGTTGTTATTTATAAAAAAATTACAGTCGCCACAAAAGGGCGACTGGGAGTTTACAACTGCACAACAACAGCATAATGCTTTTAGCTTACGCTTGGACATGACATCATCTCCCAGTCATAGCACTGGGAGAAGTGTTTTTGTTTTCGGTCTGTCTTCTCTAAAATTACCAGACCGTGTTGTGAGGGATTGTAAAGTCCCCGCTCTTTTGGAGCTGAAATGAGCATACAACAGCAATCCTTAATTTTCTATAACTATTTTAGAAAATTTAAGAGGTTAGATATAAACTAAACAAAAAATTGATTAAATTACTGACCTTTGTTTAAGACACTAATAATGACTTGTTTCATCGTGTCTTTTTCTTCCGGCTTGCTTTCAGCAATTAAAACCGTTAGGGCAAATAAAGCCGCATTATCTATAATTTGCGCGCCATCTTGATATAAAATACCGTTTTTATTCAAGAAATATAAGAAACAAGCCGCACCAATACGCTTATTGCCGTCGGTAAAACTATGATTTTTGACTAAGAAATAAAGCAACATTGCCGCTTTTTCCTCAATTGTCGGGTAACAATCAGCACCGCCGAAAGTCTGATAAATCTGATTTATGGAGCTATCAAAACTATCGTCTTTTGGGTTAGCAAAAACATCAGAGCCAAATTCGGGTTTCATTTTATCAATAACGCTTAAAAATTCTTCTCTGCCGATAATAACGGCTGATTTATTTGTTCTTCCTTTTGTATCAAGCGTTTTATTATCATAATCGTCAAGCAGATTAAGTCCTTGTGCAAAATCTGCCATAATATTAGTTAAAACCTCGGCTTCATTAACATTTTTAGCATAATTTTTAATACTGCGCGACAATAAGTTAATCGCATTTTGCAATTTATTAATTTGCGCCTGTTTCTCGTTTAAGCGTTTTTCATTAACGGCAAAACCCTCAACCAAATATTGCTTTAATATCCCTGTCGCCCAGATACGAAATTGGGTTGCTTTCTTAGAATTAATACGATAGCCGACAGCAATAATGGCATCTAAATTATAAAGAGTCTGCTTTCTTTTAACCTCTCGCGTACCCTCAATTTGAACTACCGAGAAATCCTCGGTAGTTGAATCTTTATCTAATTCTTGGTCTTTATAGATATTTCTAAGGTGCAAAGAAATATTGTCTGCCGTACATTCAAATAAATCAGCCATTGCTCTTTGCGAAAGCCAAATTGTATCATTTTGCAGTTGCACGTCTATTTGTGTTTTTCCGCTAGGGGCTTGGTATATAACAATATTAGACTCTGTCATTGTGCGATTCCCTTAAAAATGTTTTGCAAATAATAAACGATTAAATTTAAAATATAATGAATCTTTATAAAGTTCTATAATTTTTTATGACAGAATCGACTCATTATAGAACTTATATTTTATAATAAGTTCTTATTTTTCAATGGCTTGAGAAATTCTGTTCTTGATCTTGTGTACGAACTCATTATAATTTATTTGTAAAATCAGATATTTATAATAAGTTTGGAGGTCAAAATGTCGATAGGTAAGCAAGCAAAAATCTTAAGCGACAAACAGCAAAATTTAACTCTGGCGCATTTAGAAACGACACGCTACCCGTTACGCAATAAAATTATATTTCTTTTAAGTTTTAAAGCCGGACTAAGGGCTAAAGAGATTTCAAAGCTAGTTTGGTCTATGGTCTGCAATTCAGACGGCAAAATTGCTAATGTCATTAATTTAAGCAACAACGCGAGCAAAGGCAAATATTCGGGGCGTATTATACCATTACATAAAGACTTAAAGTTGTTGTTATCGGAGTTATTAGCAAAACAACAAAAAAGCGAATATTTCAGCCTAGATAAGCCGATTATTACGACCGAACGAGGCGAACATACGACACCGCAGGTTATTGTCAATTTTTTCTATAATCTTTATAAAACAATTGGTTTTAACGGCTGTTCTTCACATAGCGGTCGGCGGACTTTTATTACAAATGCAGCAAAGCATATAAGCCTTGTCGGCGGTACACTTAACGACGTTAGACTTCTTGCCGGTCATTCATCTTTATCAACGACTCAATGCTATATTGCTTACGACACCGAAGCTCAACGAAAAATTGTAGAATTGAGTTAAAAAACAATATCCTAAAAATTAATACCTAAATTTTATATATAAATTTTTACAGTTCTTTTTTAATATTAAATGTCTGCTTAACTTCTTCTATAGCTATTATATCATCGTCTGAAAACATTCTAATAATGTCGAGTGAAGACGACCAATGAAAAATACCTACCTTAAACGGCGGGTATTTTTTTGAGCCTCGAACGTCCGGATTTTGCGGTATGTTTGCCAACACAGGTTACGAAATACTAATTCTATGGCTTTTTTGGTGGAAAACAGCAAGCCAAGCGCTTAATCCTCGGCCAAGTCTTCTTCATCAAGGGGAAAATCCGGTGTAATACCTTGAGCGTTGAACACCCCGCCGGAGGGAGTTTGCACCACACCGGAAGTGAGGGCCAACACTCCGCCGGAAGGCAAGGGAATGAGTTTTTGCAAGGTGCCCTTGCCAAATGTCTTTTCGCCTTTAACGACGGCCCTGCCCTGCTCTTTGAGGGCGGCGGTCAAAATTTCGGCGGCTGAGGCAGTTTGACCATCTACCCAAATTTCGATATCTTTACCGGTCCAAACCTCGGCGGCATCGGCCGTATAATAAGTTTGTTTCCAATGCTCGCGACCGACGGAAGAGGCAATAATTCCCTCATTTAAGAACAAATCTGCCGTCTGAATGGCCGATGAGGCTTGTCCGCCGGCACAACCTCGCAAATCAAGAATCAATTTGCGAGCGGCGGCATATTCCTTCAAGGCCTCAGTCAAATTATGATAGGTCTGTTTGTTAAAGGCTATAATGCGAACATACAAATCATCTCTTCGCATCCGCGCCGCAAAAGTGCGATGATTGCGATGCTCCAGCCCCTCTGCCTCATCATAACCGGCATAATACTTTGAGTCTTTGTCCAGCAATTTTGTCATAGAACGGGCCAAAGCCTCATCCAGCAAAAAATCTTTTTCATCCGCTGTGGCCGAGGCCTGACGCGCGGCCTCAAGAATTTGCGCGGTTATCTCGCCCCATTGCTCGGGAGATTCCAACTCTTTGGGCTTGTTTTTGACCTTGACCACCTTGCCGCGATAATACAAAGACAATCGGGTGTCATCATCACCAAGACGCAAATAAGGGTCAACCTGAGATATTCCACGAAGCGCAGCCACACTCAAAGCCGAAACCTTAACCTCGCTGATGTAAGAATCACGCAAAGCACGATAAACTTCCGTCCAGTCTCCGGCGGCAGAGGCATAGGCCGAACAAGGGAAAATCAACAAGCACAATGCGACAATCCATTTCATTTTTGCTGTTCCTTGCGGTTATTTATCAGCCAGCGTCATTTGCAAAACCGTGTGGTCGGAGGGTTTGTCGGCGTGACGCGGCGCTGGGTTAACATCTATTTGCCTGATGAGATCAAAAGCATAAGCGTTGCACATCAAATAATCGATACGCATACCCAAATCATTTTGCAGCGCGGCGCCGGAATAATCCCAAAAAGTGTAGCCGGCATCTTGCGGATGAAGACAGCGAAAAGCATCGAACCAGCCGCTGTGCAAAAAGGCGCGCAACCTTTGACGAGCCGGAGTGCGGCACAAGGCATTATCTTTGAACAACTGAGGGGCGTAAACATCGTTGTCGGTAAAAATAATGTTGAAATCACCTCCCAAAATCACCGGTTTTTGCAACTCCAAAAGCGTGGCGGCGCGGCGGTAAAAGGCCTCCATCCAGCGCAGTTTATAGGCAAAACGGCTATCATCATCCGGTGCATTATAAGGAGGGTTACCGTTGGGCAGATAAACCGAGGCTACCCGCCAATCTTGCGAGCCGATGGTAATATCGCCTTCCAAATAGCGTGCGGCATCATCGGCAAAATCGGGCAGATTTTCTTGTGTGATGCGGATTTTGGCCCGCGATAAAATTGCCACCCCATTATAGCTTTTTTGCCCCAAAATTTTGACATCATACCCCAAAGACTGCAGCTCAAAAAACGGAAAAGAATTAAACTCGGTTTTTATCTCCTGCAACAGCATAATATCAGGATTTTCAGTGCGCAGATAGCCGCTGAGATTATCCAAACGGGCGTTGACGGAATTGACATTGTAAGTGGATATTTTCATAACAGCTCATTAACTCTATTTTAAGGTTGCACGTGATAGATGTATTAATATAGTATTTTTTCCGAGATGAAAAGAGAAAAAAATGAGCCTTGCAAAATATGCCGTAACGGCAGAAAATTCCCGCGGTCGGATGTTCAAAGATTATGACAATGTCAATCGGTCGGAATTTCAGCGTGACCGCGACCGCATAATCCACTCTGGAGCTTTTCGCCGATTGGAGGGAAAAACACAGGTTTTTGCTTACCACGAGGGAAAAAGTTATCGCACCAGACTAACCCACTCAATTGAGGTGGCGCAGATTGCCCGCACAATATGCAAAAGCCTGAAACTTAATGAAGAGCTGTCCGAGGCGCTGGCTTTGGCGCACGATATCGGACACGCACCTTTCGGCCATGCCGGTGAGCGCGGGCTCAACAAAGCAATGAAAAACTTCGGCGGATTTGACCACAACATCCACTCGTTGAAGATTATGTGTGAAACCGAGACGCATTACCCGAATTTTAAGGGGCTGAACCTCACATGGGAGACCTTGGAGGGCACCATCAAACACAACGGAGCGATTAAAAAAATAGCCGATGAATGGCTGAAGGCGTTTAACAAAAAATTTCCGCTGGATTTAAAAAAACTTCCGTCAATGGAAGCGCAAATTGCCTCTTTGAGCGATGATATTGCTTATAATAACCACGATATTGACGATGGTTTCCGTGCCGGATTTTTCAGCATAAATCAACTGCGCGAACTGGATTTTGTTGACGATATTATTGCCAAATTTGACTATGAAAATCCTTATGCCTCAGACGAGCTGCGCATTTATGCCATCACCCGTTCGCTTATCGGTGAGATGGTGTATGATATTTTGGATGAAACCAAGAAAAATCTGCACAAACTCAACATTAACAGTTTGGATGATGTGCGCCAGGCAAAATGTTTTGTGGCAGATTTTTCGCCGTTGATGCACCGGCACATCAAAAAATTGCACGAATTTTTGTGCGAGCATTTTTATAATCACAGCAATATCGCGCGGATGGACCGAAAATCACAATGCATTGTTGAGGAGTTGTTTGCAGCCTTTATGAACGATGAGCGACTATTGCCCGACAAACAGCGACGGATGATGGATAAAAATATGAGCGACAAAGCAAAAGCCGATATAATTTGCAGCTATATTGCCGATATGACCGATGCTTTTGCCTGCGAAGAGCACCAAAAGTTGTTCAATGTAAGCTATCGTTTTTGAGTTTTGTTAAGGGATTATAAAGTTTTTTGTTGTATAAATTGAGCATATTGCATAAATCAGCACTTAAGGAGTGACAGAAAATATGTTAGATGATTTCCAAGATGATGATTTGAACAACTCGGGTGAGTTTTTGGATGAGTTCCGCCAAAGGCTGAACTCGCAACCGCTGGATAATATTGACGAGCGCCGCAACCAGATTAATCGCTCGCAGCAGATTTTCATCAGCACGATTTTGGGAATCGGCTTGGCCGGCGCGGTGAGCTGGTTTATTTTTTCTGCGGATTATAATCAAAATCCCAATGTGGAAATTCCGGTAGTGCGGCGGGCGCAAACTGCGGTTAAGATGCAACCGGCCGACCCCGGCGGAATGGAAATTCTGAATCAGGATAAAACCGTGTATGATATTGTCGAAAAAGCCGAAGACAAGCAAAAGGTAGAGAGCCTGTTGCCGCCGCCGGAGGAGCCGGAAGCCTTGGTGCTTGAAGAGCAAGCGCAAGCCGGCGAAGATGTGGCGCAAGAGGCGCAAAAAATTATCGCAGCCCAAGAAGAAGTTGCCGCGCAGACCGAGGCCTTGAAGGAAGATGCGGCAGTCTTACTGCCTCCGGCTGATGAGATTAAAAAACCGGTCTTAAAAGAAGAAATTCAAATTGCGGAAGAAAAACCCGTCAAAGAAATAATTGAGGTTAAAAAGGCTGAGGCGGTCAGTGAGAGCAAACCTCTGCCGACTGCTCCTCAAGCAACTAAAACAGCCGAGAATATTCCGAACGGAGTTTGGCAGTTGCAACTGATGTCAACCCCCAACGAGGCAGCCATTGCCAAGGGTTGGGCGGGAATGAAGGCTAAATATCCAGCACTTACCAAATTGCCTTATGAGACTGAGGCGGCCGACTTGGGAGCCAAAGGGGTTTTCTATCGCCTGAAGGCCGGTGCATTTGTTGACCGCGGCGAGGCCGATAAGCTGTGCAACAGCATTAAAAATGCCGGTGGAACTTGCTTGGTGAAGAAAAAATGATAATAAATGCGCTAATCTCTGTTGTTGCAATTGTAATCTCGATTGTTGCTCACGAGGTGGCGCATGGTTTTGTCGCCTGCAAATTGGGTGATGACACCGCCAAAAAAGCCGGTCGGCTGACGATCAAACCATGGCGGCACATAAATTGGTTCGGCACATTGGTGCTGCCGCTGGTATTGTTTTTGGCCAAGACCGGTTTTGTATTCGGCTGGGCAGAGCCGGTGCCGGTGAATTATGCTAAATTGAAGTCACGGCGCAACATTATCCTGACCGCTTTGGCTGGCAGTGCGGCAAATGTAATCCTGGCGATAGCCGCGGCGTTATTGTTGCAGCTCTGGCAGTGGGTGCCGCATAATTTGGTGATGGGGATTTTGGGTAAATTTTTGCTGTATATGGTGTTTGTTAATTTGATATTGGCGCTATTCAATCTGCTGCCGGTTCCGCCGTTGGACGGGGCAAAAGTTTTGCTGTTGTGGGATAAAAATCCTTATATTCGCCGCTATTTGCAATGGGAAAAATACGGGTTGATTGCTGTGGTGTCCATAGTGTTTATTATTCCGGCATTTATGCAGGCCTGCGGCATACATTTTAATCCGCTGGCCGACGGATTGAAAACAATTGCAGCCTATGTGGCAAGCTGTATTATATAAAAATCGATAAGGAGAGCTTATGGAGAGCATACAAACGGCAGCTTTTTTATCTTGTCGGGGGTATAGTCTCAGCGATGAAGAAAAGCGGCTTTTTAATCAAACCCGACCAGCAGGGATAACTTTGTTTGCCCGCAACATCGAAAGCCGCGAGCAAGTAAAACATCTGATAGCCGAGATTAAAAACACATCAGGCGATGATACCTTGATTGCGGTTGATCAGGAAGGCGGGCGCGTAAGACGGCTAAAAGAGCCGCTGACAAGGGCTTATGCCGCACAAAAGCAAATAGGCTCCCTTCCCCCAAAGGAAGCGAAAGAAGCGGCCAAATTGCACGCCGGACTGATAGGTCGCGATTTGCGGGATTTGGGAATTACGGTCAATTTTGCACCGGTTTTGGATGTGGAGCACGCAAACACCACCGATGCCTTAAAAGGCCGATGTTTCAGTGCTACCCCCGCGACAGTGGCAACTTTGGGCAAACTGAGCATTGAGGAATATAAAAAAACAGGGGTCATTCCTTGTATCAAACACCTTCCGGGGCATGGACTGGCTCAATGCGACCCGCATTTGGGGCTACCGGTGATTGAGGCGCCAAGGGCTGAGCTGGAACCCGAGTTTCTCCCTTTTAGACGCTGCCGCAACGCACCGATGGGAATGACCGCACATATTGTGTTGACCGCTATCGACCCTGAATGTCCGCTAACCCTGAGTGCCAAAGGAATCGAACAAATTATTCGTCAAGACATCGGATTTACGGGATTTTTGATTTCGGATGCCATAGATATGCACGCGCTGAAAGGAAGTGCGCTTCAAAAGGCGCAAGCCGCGCTTAAGGCTGGGTGTGATTGCGTGTGCTATTGTATGGCGGATATTGAGGAAATGCGCGAGATGGCGATGAGTTGTCCAAAGTTATCCGATGCGGCGCGAGAACGACTGGACAAAGCCAAACAAATATTGCATAATGAGGCTGAAACGGTTGTTGATGACGCTGAGAGATATGCTAAATTAATTTCTGATACGGCAGTCTATTGCGAAAAATATGATGCAACTGAGGTTTTACACCAACTACAGAGGATAAAAAAATGTTGATATGGCTTGTGATTATTTTTGTTTTGCTGATGATTTTCGGCGTTATCAAGGTTGAGATGCTGCAAAATTGGGGCACTAAGGCCGCAGACTTCCTGCAAGAAAATTTGAAACGCCTGCAAGAAAAAAGCCAAGCTGCATCTGCCTCAGAGCCGAAAAAAGAAGCTAAGGCCGATAAGACCGAGCAAACCGGTAAAAAGGATTCGCAGCAAGACTGATAAAGGCTGCAATTAATTATTATGTATTGAAATTTCCCAATGGTGAAAAAAGCTATGGCTTTTTGTTTTGGGTCGTGCTATAATATAGTTGAAGGCTTTTCGAGAGTATAATCGAAAAGAGGAAACCATTTTCAGGAGAGCTTATATGGTTGTCAGTTTTACACGCAAGGTGGGGAGCGTTGCCGCAGGCAGTGTGCAGCCCCGCAATTCGAGATCGCAGTTGGTGGAAAATGTGGACACCAACAACAATGTTTTGGTGCGCGATGATACCGCCGGTGGAGGCGGGGAAGACGGCAGCGCCAACAGCAAACAGCAATCACGCGGACGTTTTATGAGCGAGGGCGGTCTGGCGACCAGCTTTGATGCACTGACGATGTCCGGCATTATCGAAAGCCAAGATGATATAACCGCGCCCAGCAATCAAAAAATCGACGTTTACAACAACAATCAAACCATAGTGCGTGACGAGGATGTTGAGCGCATCGGGCGCAGTTATCTGAAGCATTTTTACGAAAAAAACGAGCCGATTACCGATATTGATGAGTTGGTATAGCTTAGTTTTTTTAAGGTCGGCGGATTATTCGGCGCCGATGACCACTGTTTCGCTGACCGCAGGCGCGGCATAGCTGTCATAAAACGACTTGCCGATATAAAACAGAGCCAGCAAAATGATTAAATAAAACAGATATTTGAGAAATGTCCACATCGGTTTATCCTTTCAATAAAAAATGTTGATGAGCACCATATAATAAGACTCGGGCAAATTTAAAGTGCAGAATGGTGCGAAAATAGAGAATCGGATGACCAAGACTCGCAAGGAATCACCCGATTTTACGGCAAATTGGCAGTCTGCCGCCCCTAAAAAGCAGCAAATTCAAGGAAACCTGTGCATAAAAATGTGTGTTTCTCCATATTTTATTTGACTTTTGCGTTTTAATTATTGAAAATTGGGCTTGAGGTTAAACTTAAGAGACCTTACTTAAAATAACCATGAAAGGAAAATTGAAATGAACAAAACCGAATATGTTGATGCAGTTGCTAAAGCTGCCGGCGTTTCCAAAGCTGAAGTTGCTAAAGTTTTGACTGCTGAGATTGCTACCATTACCAAAGCTCTGAAAAAGGGCGAGACCGTTCAAATTACCGGTTTTGGTTCTTACTCGGTTGCTAAGCGCGCTGCTCGCAACGGCCGCAATCCTGCTACCGGCAAGACCATCAAAATCGCCGCTTCGAAAGCTCCTAAGTTCAGAGCCGGTGCTTTGTTGAAAAAGGCTGTAAAGTAATTTCCGGTTAGGTTCTTACATTTACGATTACTCCGCGACTGCACTTGCAACCGCGGAGTTTTTTTGCCCCTGCCCTGCTCTATTGTCAGCTAATTCCCCCCAAAAAAAAGGAAAACCTCCGTCTTAAATGACGGAGGTGACAACAAGAAATTAATTAAAGAAAGAATTTATAAACCACCCACGCACTGCTTGCAAGAAGTGCTATGATTAGCGGTACAAATCCCCATGCTGGCGGCACGAAAAAGTGACACCCCAGCACAAATAAAACCAACAAGGCTATCAATAAAACTGAGCCTTTTAATTCTTTAGCCAAACCAAAATAATATTGATTTTGGTTTGTGTTTTTCCGTGTTGTTTCCATATCTTTTGTGTTTTTATAATTTGGCAATAATAAATTTATGTCTCTGTTATACTCCTTTTTTTGTCCAAAAGCAAGCACTATTTTTTTATTTATCCATCGCGCTTGGAGCCGAAACCGATAAATCCGCTGAGCGGAAAAAAGGAGAAAATATTTTTCTTGGGCTTGAGCACATCCAAAATCTCTTTGCCGCAGCCTTTTTCCTTGGCTACTTCATAAGGATTGGGGCAATCGATACCCAAACTATAGGGATTGAGGCCTAAAGTATTTTGCGAATAGGGCAGCTTGGACAGAGCAATGCTTTGGCCATAAAACAGGGTAGTTTGCGCCCTGACTTTGGAAAAATCAATATGCACTGCCGCCTCGGGAATACGCAGAATTTTGACACTCCAGCCGCCGTTGGCGGTTGCGGCGCCATAATTATTGTGGTTCATATATTCCTCTAAGGTGGCTGGCTTAAGTTCGGTTTTGACCCCTTTGCGAGTGAGCGGCAAATATTGATAACGGCTAATCTGCCCGTTTTCTACCACCGATGAGGTTACTATCACATCATTCCAATTGAGACCTGCTTTAACCCGTTTATCAATCTTGAGACTTCCTTGGAGATAAATAAACCCATCATTTTGATAATGATGGGTATCTTTAGCAATTTCGCCGCTGCGGATTAAATGAGCAATAAACTCCTCCTTAGTCTCAAAAATACTGTCGTTATTATGAGACAAATCAGTTTGAAGGATTTGACCTGTTCCCGAAAATGCGGGTATTCGTTGTTTTACCATTAGAATCACACAAGTTGTTGAAACTAGGTGAACCATAACATATTTTTTTGTCTAAATCAAGTAAAATTTTGTTATTTACCGCTAAGTATTGATTTTGCTTGGTTTCGCGCCAACTCGTCGACACGCTCGTTTTCGGGATGTCCATTATGCCCTTTGACCCAAACCCAACTGATTTTATGGATTCGCAACAGCGACTCGAGCTGCTGCCAGAGGTCGATATTTTTGACGGGAGTTTTTTTGTTGGCGGTGCGCCAATTGTTTTTTTGCCAATTGGGCAGCCATTTGGTAACCCCGTCGAGGCAATAGCGGCTGTCGGTGCAGATGGTTACCTGACAGGGAGATTTGAGCGCCTTTAGGCCCTCAATCACCGCAGTCAGCTCCATCCGATTGTTGGTGGTGAGCGAATTGGCGCCGGAAAGCTCTTTTTCTATCCCCTTGCAACGCAGCACTACTCCCCACCCGCCGGGGCCTGGGTTGCCCAAACAAGCTCCGTCGGTAAACATTTCAACTTCCGGCATCTAAAACTCTCCTCGGAAAAAGTCGTTAAAAAATTCACTGCAAATCAGATTATAATCCTCGTCACCGCGGATAACTTTGGCCACAAACGAGCGCAAACGGTTTTTGGGAATATAAATGCGAAAATTTTTCGGCATAGCCGAGTTGGCGCCAACCACGCCCTCGAGCTGAAAATCGCTTTCGACATAGGGAGAAAGGATAATCTCGCACGAGCAAAAACGAATCGTGCCGCGCGGCGGCAACCTGAGCTCCGGACGGGTGATAATATTGAGCTGTCCTTCGATGCCGGAAATGGCCTCCATTTGATTATAGTTGGCAAACCGAACTTTGTTATATTCGCCGCCGTCAGAAATAATGTTGGCCGATAAAAACAGCTCGCGGGCTATCACATTAGAATAATTTTCGCCCTGCAGCTCAAAGCTGACCTTAACATATTGCTCGGGCGGATTGTCAATGCTGTTGGGATAAAGGATATCCTCATCCTGATTGGTGAGTGCAGAGATTTTTTTGTCGGCGACCTTCAGTTCGATATTGGGCTGCGGCGTGCGGCCGAACATCCCTGAGATAACCGCATAAGGAGCCGGCACATTGTTGGAGCCCGAACGGATATAAATCGCCGAATTGGAGGCGGTCATCAAAGGGGCAACATCGCATTTGGGGATATAGGTGGCGCAAAAACCATCGCCGTTTTCGTCCACGCTGATTATGTGGTTGCGCACTTTGTTGTGGCTGGGAATGGTGCAGCCGGAAATGGAATTTTCCAACCAGCTTAAAAAGCGATGCACATTTTTCACTTTAACCTTGGCCTTGGCAACATCGCCTATCTCACAATCACGCGAACACTCAACACCCCAAATAACCACTCCTCCTTCGGAATTACCGAATCCGGAGATGGCTTTAGCCAAATTGCGGCGGTCGTCTTTGTGCAAGGTATTATAATTTTTGCCGTCAGAGGCTGCCTGTTTAAAATCGATAAACAGCTCTTCGCTCTGGCGGTTGAGAATAAACTCGTCCAAAGCATCCTCACCGAAATACACCAGTTTTTGAAAAATATCTTCCGCTCGCGACATTTGGCAGTCCTTTGATTAAAAAAATAACAACAATCTTGCAATTGCTGTTATTTTAACGGCAAAATCTTTAATTTTTGGTTTATGCCAGCGCTTTTTGCAATTGGTCGTACTCCATATATTTGTCATAGGCTCCGAGCAAGGTATAGGTCGGCGATGAGGCAAAAATCTTTTGCGCGGCTTGGCGCACATCCTCTAAAGTGAGCGCATCATATTTGGCAATCAGCTCAGGAATGGTATAAGTGCGACCGTACATTAAATATTGGCGAGCCAAAACCTCAGCGGTGGAAGACGAGCTCTCCAACCCCATTTTCAATCCGGCTTTAATTTGCGTTTTGGCGCGTTCAAACTCTTTTTGAGAGACTAAATCATTGCAGATTTTTTTAATCTCGTCGACCACCACCGGCAAAAGCTGCGGCAAATCTTTGGCCTCGGTGCCGGCATAAATGCCAAACAGGCCGGTTTGACTGAACATCGAGTTGAAACTGTAAACCGTGTAAACCAAACCGCGCTTTTCGCGAATCTCCTGAAACAGACGCGAGGACATCCCGCCGCCCAAAATGGTGGACAACATAACCACGGCACAATGCATTTTGTCCTGATAAGAACAGCTGTTGAAACCGACAATCACGTGAGTTTGCTCGATATCGCGCTTTTGAGCAAAAAAACCGCCTTGATAACTTTGGGCATCGGCCTGAAACGAGACCTTGGATTTATAATCGGAAATACGCGGCGCCGTAATATTGACAAAATCGTCGTGCTTGATATTGCCGACCGCACACAGCACCATATTTTCGGCGGCGTAGTTGGTATTGATATAGTTGAACAAATCCTCGCGGCCGAAAGATTTTACCTGCTCGATGGGGCCTAAAATCGAGCGCCCCAATGCCTGATTAGGAAAAGCCTGCTCCTGAAAATAGTCAAACACAATATCGTCCGGCGTGTCGATGGTTTGTTTTATCTCCTGCACCACAACGTCTCGCTCTTTGACCAGCTCCTCTTGCGGAAAAACCGAATTTTTGACCGAATCGATAAGCACATCAGCGGCCAATTCGGCATCTTCTTTCATCATTTTGGCATAATAGGCCGTGCACTCGCGCGAGGTATAGGCATTGGACTGACCGCCGACATCCTCAATTTCTTCGGTTATTTGCAGGGCAGTGCGCGCCTTAGTACCCTTGAACGACATATGCTCCAAAAAATGCGAGATACCGTTATTGCTTTTGGTCTCACAAGCCGAGCCGGTTTTTACCCATATCCCCAGCGACACGGTTTCCAACTGAGGACGCTCTTGAGTAATGACGGTAAGACCGTTGGCAAGAGTTGAAATTTGCGTATTCATTTGATTTTCCTTTGTTTGGTTGATTTGAGCAAGGTTTCGACGGCGCGCACTGCCGACAAGGCAGCCGCTTCCATACAACAGGGATAATCCCGCATAGTCCAGTCGCCGCAGATAAACAGGTTTTGGTATTGAGTGCGGGCATCTTTCGGGCGACGCTCGTTGTTGACATCGCTGAGTTCAATACCAGTGTGTTTGTCAACCTTATAAGCCGGCACAAATGCGCTGTTTACCCCGCGGATGCGGCATATTTCATCCCAGATGTGCAAGGCCAATTTGTCGGAGGTGGAAAAACTTTTTGCCTTACCGAAGACAAACGCCGTCACCACATTAGGGGTGATAACCAGCCAATCGGCCGCACCATCCTCAATACCGACAAAAGATGTGTTATGCGGCACGAAAATCCGCTGTGAAGTATAATAAGACACGGTGATAAACGAAGTTTTTTCCAGCGGAGTGCGGCGCAAAATTTTGGCAGTTTGAGCATTATCCAAAGCCAAAATAACCATATCATTTGCCGCCAATTTGACACTGCGGCGGCCGAAATTGAGCTTGGAGACGCGCCCGTCAATCTCATCGACAGACGTAAGGCGGCAATTGTGATTAATTACATCACCGTAGCAACGCAACATATTGATAATGCGGGTGTCGAGATTTTGCGAGCTAGTATAAAATTTAGGCTGATAACGCCGGCTCGGGAACACAAAATCGGTGAGCTTGCGCCGCAACGCCTCAGAAACCTCGCTAAGATCGGAATTGCAAATTTTGCGCAACAGGCAGACCTGATGCTCGTCAATTCGGGTACTGAGGCTTTGATTGAGCGAATCGACAAACAAGACATTCTTTTCCCACTCATCATCGTGGACAAACTCCCGCATAATCTCGTTGGAAGAGACAATTATGTGCGGGGCGTTGTCTATGCGGATTCCCCAAGGCTGATGATAAAAAGTGGCAACCTGCCCACCGCAAGACGAGCTGTCATCATAAAGCACGATATGGTGGGTATTTCCTTGACGGCGCAGAAAAAAAGCACACATCAAACCGGAAAGACCAGCTCCGATGATATGACAAGTGGAATTGACTTCCGACATCGGACTATTTCCCCAAATAAGCCTTGCAAGCCAGCCGCAGTTTAGTAAAACCATCAGCGCAGGGCTTTGGAGTTATTACCTCCCAACCGCGATTTTCCATCACCTTGAAGCAATATTGATAAATATAAACAAAACTCTTGAGACGCGCGGCCAATTTGCGCGGCAGGCCGGCAATAATCGCTAAAGCATGGTCATAATTTTCGGCGGCAACTTTGGCCAACTGTCCGCGCGCAACGGCCAAATTATTGTCACTCAAAGCCTCAAGCGGCGAGGTTAAGCTCACTCCGGCCTGCTGCAGGCAATCGGCAGGAATATACAAACTGCCTTCCATAGCCGCATCTTTGAGGTCGCGCAGGACAATGGTGGTTTGCAAAGCAATCCCCAACGAACGAGCTAAATCGGCGGCAATCTGAGGGTCGCTGCACCCCAAAATCCGCAAAGCCGAGCGCAAAAACGAAGCACATTGAGCATCGCAAAAGGCATAATATTCCGCCCACTTCGGCGCAACAATATGCCGCAGCAGCTCACTTTTTTTGCTATCCAAGGCCAACAAAAAATCGTCGCGATTGAGATGAAAATCCCGCAAATTTTTCCACATAGTGCTGCCGACGTCAGATGTAGGACGGGCGCGGTCAAAAATATTGCCGATTTCCGTGCGCCACTCATCAAACAGCTCCAGTTTTTGGGGCAGCGACGCCGAAGATGAGGCAATGTCGTCCAGATGCTTGCCGTAAGCATATATTGAATACATGGCGTGACGCTTACGGGCAGAGAGCAAATGCAGCCCCACAAACAGCGCGTGATTCGAATTTTTGACCAGTTTTTTTACTATCTTGCTCATCGGGTTCCGTTATAAAATTGCAGCATTATGGTTTATTTTAGCGGCAAAAGGTTAAGGAAAATATAATTTTGCCAATATTTTTATCGCCTGAACAGCTCCAACCATGGTTTAATGTCTTCGGCAGCGCGGTGGCAATAAGCCTGTTTGCGCAAGGTGCCTTTGAGATGAATCCTTTTGCCGTGCGGCGAAACGGCATCCTCAAGTGGCGCAAACGAACCGAAATTGACATTCATCGGTTGATAATCAGCATTGGTGGTATCGCGCAAGTGGGCATAAACCGCACCCAACGCCGTGGTGGCGGGCGGCAGTGCAGCGGAGTTTCCGGCAAGACGGCAGGCGGTAAACCAACCTGCCAGCAGGCCGACTGCCGCACTCTCACAATAGCCCTCACAGCCGGTAATTTGACCGGCAAATGACAAATGCGGCTTGGTTTTGAGCCGCAGATAATCGTCCAACACCTGCGGCGATTTGATAAAAGTATTTTTGTGAATACAGCCCAAACGAGCAAATTCGGCCTTTTCCAATCCGGGGATGGTGCGGAATACCCGCTCCTGCTCGCCGTATTTCATCTTGGTTTGGAAGCCGACAATGTTGCGCAAAGTGTCCTCGCGGTTGTCCTGCCGCAACTGCACCACTGCATAAGGTTTGCTCTGCGGGGTATGCGGATTGGTAAGCCCTACCGGCTTCATTGGACCATAGAGCAGCGTGTCGACGCCACGCTCGGCCATAACTTCGATGGGCAGACAGCCGTCAAAATAGCTTGCCTTTTCAAAATCGTGAAATTCTACCTTTTCGGCGGACAGCAATGCATCGACAAAAGCATAATACTGCTCTTTGCTTAAAGGGCAGTTGATATAATCAAACTTGTCGCCTTTGTCATAACGCGACTGATACCAACAAACCGACATATCAATACTGTCTTTGTAAACCACCGGAGCGATGGCATCAAAAAAATTGAGGCTTTGGTCGCCGATTTCGGCTAAAATCGCAGCAATTAAGGCTGGAGAAGTTAAAGGGCCGGTGGCAATAATCGTTGGATGCTCAAGGGCGGGCAATCCGGTTATTTCACCATATTCAAATTCAATCAACGGATGAGAGTGGAGTTTGGCATCGACATAGGCGGCAAAACGCTCTCTATCAACCGCCAAAGCCCCGCCGGCCGGAACGCGGCAACTATCGGCCGCCTCCATTATCAACGACGAGCACTGCCGCATTTCCTGATGCAGCAGCCCTATCGCCGAATTGGTATTGTCATCTGAACGCAAAGAATTGGAGCACACCAGCTCGGCTGATAAGCCGGTTTTGTGCGCCGGTGTCAATTTTGACGGGCGCATCTCGCAAATAACCACCCGAATACCGCGAGAAGCCAAAGTCCAAGCTGCCTCCCCGCCGGCCAATCCGGCGCCGATAACATAAACCTTTTGTTCTTCCATTATCAACTTTCAATATTATTGCCGCTTTTGAGGGGTGTTATAGCAGTTTTATTTAAAATGTAAACAAAAACTTCGTTCATAAGTCTGCTATTATGTTTGCCAAGCCGAATAAAAATTTGTAGAATACCGCCTGAAGTTATAACTTTTGAGATTAGATAAGATTGCGTAACGTGCTGAAGTGGTTGATTATATTGCTGTTGGCCTTGGGGGTTCCGGCTTATGCCAGCGAAGATGGCGAGACGGACGATGCTTTGTGGGATGTGGCCGACGAGGCTGAGACGGCCGATGCTGAAGCATTGGGGTTCAGCTTTGACGGCGCACAAGATTTTGACGATATGCCCAATATCCCAAACGACAGCTCAAGCTCAGATGATACCACTGCTAATCAAGCAGATACAAAAACCTCTCCGGTATCTGAACCGAAGGCAACACCTCAGGCAGATAATGAGCCACAAGAAAAAATCTTTATTCCGATGCGGCCGGAAATTAAGATGACGCTGCCCGAAGGGGCGCCGCAAGCGAAAATTCAGCCCGATACTTCGGCTCAGCCGCGGCCTGCTTCGTCCGAGACACTGACCGAAAAGCTCAAAAAAAGCAATCTGGAAAAGAAAGGCAGCATTATTGAGGGAACGTGGATTGAAAAATTGACCGAGTTGTCACCGGCCAAACTAATGGGCAAAGGAGACGACGAGCCAAAAGACGGCGATGATGACGATATTGACGAAGATGAAGACGCGGCCGATGACGGCGATTATGACGAGGGGAGCAATGTCAGTTTAGAAAAGATGATGAGCTCTTATCGCAAAAAGTCGAAAAACGGCCGCTCGAATGCTGCGGTATTTGACATTGCCGGAGTTATGCTGAAGATGAGTGTGCAGCAGGTGGAAGATGTGATGCGCAACCGCGGGTTTAAGCGGATTAATGCCCGCTTTCAGATACCCAATTTTATCAAATGGCGCAACGAGGAGAGTTGTCGAGCAACCGGAATTGTCGGCTATGAGCGTAATCAGGCCTGTGTGGTGCAAAAAGCCAAAAAAGAGGGTTTTGAGTACATCCAATATCTGAAATATGCCAAATTTGACACCAAAGAGCAGATGGAGGTTTATTTTACCAGTAATTTTACCGACAATCGGGTATATATGATTGAATATCGCTCGACGATTGCCGGCATTACCGGAAATTCACCCAAGGCAACTTATATCCGCAACCTGAAAATTTATGACTTTTGGCGGCGGATTAACCGCAAATACGGCCCGCCCGACAACAAAGAGATGGTAACTTGGGGACTGGGCAGCAGCAAACCTTTTATGCAGGCTTCCACCGGTTATCTGAAGCTGAAAGACGCAATGTTTTTGGAGATGGATTACACCAAGATGTCGCGCGAGGATCAGAAATTTATCCAAAGCGATTTTTACAATTTTTAAGACACACAAGAGGTTGAAGATTGATGAGAAATATTACTGCCGAATTGATTTGCACGCGTATCAGCCACGATATTATGGGCAGCATCGGTGCAGCCTGCAATGCCTCGGAGCTGCTGGAAGAAGGCGATATGGATTTTATGGATGATATCAAAGCGATATTGAAGACCAGCTCAAGCGCTTTGGCAGCAAGGATGAAGTTCTTTCGGATGGCATTCGGACTGGACAACAGCAATCTGCAAGACTTAAATATGGCCGAAAAATGCACGCGCGACTATCTTTTGAGCCTTGGCAACAAAGATTTTCCCATTGTGGCGGAGTTTGGCTGGCAAACCGGTGATGATGTACGCAGCGCGATGATTATGGCGATGATTATGGCTGATGTGCTGGTGCGGGGCGGAAAAATCAGACTGCTGAGCCAAGGCGGAATTTTGGCGGCCGAAACCGACAAGAGCGCCAAGATATCTGCCGACAAGTTTAACAAACTGCTGGCGGTGCTTGAGGGACGGGATGCCGGCGAAGAGGCTAATTTGGCGCCGCTGAAATTTTTGCTGGAACTCAAGGGCGCCGACAATGTGCGGATGGATGAAGACGCAACCTCATACAGGCTGATGGCAAGGTAGGAAAGAAATGGATTGTATTATTGCTGATGATTCCAAAATTATGCGGATGCTGCTGTCCAAGATTGTGGAGAATTTGGGCTATCGGGCTATTGAGGCCGAAAACGGCGACGAACTGCTGCAGCAATATATGAGTATTCAGCCGGATTTGATTATCAGCGACTGGGAGCTGCCGCTGTATGACGGAGTGGATATTCTTTATAAAATAAGAGCCGACAAGAAAATCAAACAGCCGATTTTTATGTTTTGTGCTTATACCAAAGATACCGCTATTATTGAGCAAGCGCTGGAGGCCAAGGCTGATGACTTTATTATGCGGCCGTTTGATGAGGATATTATCGAATCGAAGCTGAAACTGGCAATGCTGCGCCGAAAGGAAGTTGAAAATGCTTAAGAAAGACTTTAACTTTTTGCTGGAACTACTGCGACAAAACGCCGGTTGGCAATTCAATGAAGAGCAATATTTTATCATTGAGAAAAAAATCTCTAATTTTATGCGCGGCAAAAATTACAATTCGGTGGAAGATTTGGTGGCAGAGCTCAAAATCGGCAAGCGGCAGTTGATTGAGCAAGTGGTGGAGGCTTTGGCTTTTTCGGACACCAGTTTTTTCCGCGATGCCGCAGTGTTTGACGGATTTGCCCGCATTGCTCTACCCAAACTGAAGGATAAGTGCCGTGCCCGCAAGCAGCTTGATGTGTGGAGTATGGGCTGCTCAACCGGCCAAGAGGCTTATTCCATCGCGATGGTGTTTGATAAGCTGAAAAAAGAATTTGCCAACTGGCAGATAAACATTATGGCTTCGGATATGTCGGCAGTGGCACTGAACAAGGCGCAGCGCGGGAGCTATAGCAATTTTGAGATACAAACCGGACTGAACGCCCGCGATATTTTGCAATATTTTGAAAACCGCGACGAGCAATGGGTGGCGCGCGAAGATTTGCGCAAAAAAATCGACTTCCGCCGCTATAATATGCTGGATGAGGCGATTGTGTCATCCAAGTTTGAGGTGGTGTTTTGCCGCAATGTGCTGCGCTATTTTGCCCCCGAACATCAAGATATGATATTGCAGCGCATCAGTCAAATTCAGCCGCAGGGCGGATATCTGTATTTGGGGATTGATGAGGTGGTGCCGGCGGTGGAGAAATATTACTATCGCCCAAATGACAACTCGGGGGCTTATGTGGCCATCGGCGCGCAAAAACAAGGAATTAAAGTGGGCAATATATCTATCTCGGCGCCGGCGCAAAGCGAGGCCAAGGACGGAGAAGTGCAAATGCCGAGCTTCACCCGCCCCAAAAACCTGATGTAACCCCGCTTTAAGAACAGACGCGGGTAAGATGAGCGGAAAGAAAGAGCGAAAGCGAGAATAATTCATTCAATCCGGCGTGACAATCTGATGCCCAATATAGTCAGCACTTTGTGTTTTTTGCGATTGTGGCGATAATTTTTAACCGAAAAAAACCAATGAATGAAGCGATATATTTTGGCCTTGCGTACTGCTTGACGTGTTTTTTGCAATTCTGTTACAATTTTGCGGAGCTGCTCATCATCCACCGGTGTGGGAGGCAACTTTTCCCAAGGCTGAGCATTGGGAAACATAACACCTAAAAGTGTTTTATAATCATCACGTTGGGCATCCTTGACATAAGGTTCGTCATTAATGCATAACAAATGCGGCGTTTTGGCAAAAATCTGCTGGGCCATTACTGCAATTGACGAAATGTCAATATAAAGCGAATCTGCGTGAAACAAACTGTAAGAAGAATGATTAACTATGCGCATAATCGCTTTATTTTTGACATAGGCATACAAGGCAAATATAATTCGTTGTACCGACAGACTGCGAAATTTTTGACGGCGCAAAGCGGCAAACTCGTCCTTAAAATCATTGATACAATCCAAATAACAACTTTTACGATAGGCATCAATATTGTGATGAGGCTGCCAATCGCCGACTTTTTGGTAGCGCTGCGATATAAGATTGAGGGTGTAAGCAATAGAGCGCTGATACAAGCTGCGGGATAATTTTTCCGCAGTGAATTTGGCCTTTAAAAAACGCACTATCGCCCTGCCCTTGCGGTCAAAGAAAAATTTCGGCTCCACCGGTGTTGAGATAAAACAATCATCATTAGCCAGCAAAAAATGCTCGGATAATTCCGGAATATCGGCAATACAAGATTCTATGGCTCTCGAGTTGAAAGTCGGCAAACTATCGGCGGGCATAATCTTGGCGTGCGTAACAATGCGGATTTTGGGATGTGTCGTATCAAGCCAACTTGGCACCTGCCCATTGGTAACAATATAAATTTTGTTTATCCACGGCGCATAAGTTGCAACAGACCGCAAGGAATATCTCAACTCCTGATTGTCGATATAGCGGCTGATGTGATTATCATTATTGGGCATCACTCCCAGCTTTTTTTGCCAAAGTGCCTTCTGTTCGGCAAACTTGGGGTCGGCGCCGTCCACCCACATATAAACAATATCAATCGGGAATACTTTTGACATTGCAGTATTCCCCTATCAATAATCTACGATAACCAAAGAGCAATCGGGCAGACCAAAGGGTGAGTTTAATACACCAATTAGTTGTGTTTTCTCTCCAGTACCCCCCCCCAGTGGGATTCTTAGACAGGCTTATATGATTAATCTCAAACCTGAAACCTAATATTGTAATAAGTTTATGTTTTACATTGCCGCTTTTGATGTTGCGCACCTCAAACAACCACCGCAGTACTGCCAGCAATTTTGCTTGCATTTTTATCCAGCCGTAAGGATATCTTATTATGTGACAAAACTCGGCATAATTCTCGACATTCCGCAAATAATGTTTCGGCTGCTCAACGGCTATTTGTTGGAAAAACCGGCGCACATAATTATACAAATCTTCAGCAATCGCAGCATCGGCAGCAGAAAATCTTTTCATCCAATAGCACAAGGCGGGAATTAAATACTGCAAAAACATCCGCATATATGATGCATTTACCTGCCGGTATTGCAGCAGACAATACGACTTGCGGCGCGCATCAATCATACCTTGCCACAGTTTGGTATTAAACGAGGTTGACCGCTTGTGAATACGATAATTATACAATGCCTGCGGTATGAGCGAAATATTGTCGGCAGATATAAATGCATTGACCACAAAAATATTGTCTTGGTCAATACGGTCATCCGAATAACGAATATTATAGCGATTTAGGAAACTGCGCGAATATATACGGCAAACCGAATAGGCATTTTGCATATAGTTGGTCTTAAGTGATGACAACTTGATGTTCGGCTCATTTAAGCATTGAGCAAAGGGTTGCAACCAATAGGTTTGCTCAACCACCTCGCCGGTGTCTTCATAACAACTATTGAACCCAAACATCACAAAGTCGTTTTGATTGTGCCAAATCTGATTATAGGCAACTTCTATTGCATTATCCTCCAACCAATCGTCGGGGTCCAAAAACATAATATAATCGCCCTGTGCCTGTTCAATGGCAAGATTGCGGCAATAGCCCTGCCCGTGATTGGCAGGCAAATTAATCAGCCGAATGCGCCGGTCGGTTTGGCAAAACTTTTCAATAATTGCCAAACAACCATCCGGTGAACAATCGTTTACGCAGATAATTTCCATATCCTTAAATGTCTGCGACAGAAGGCTGTTCAACGCTCTTGGCAGATATTGTTCGACATTGTATATGGGAAGTATGACAGAAACTTTGAGAGCCGACATTTTCTAAAAAACTCCTTATGACTTGCGGTTTCGATAAACTTCATTAATCTGAGGAACATTTTGCATCAACTTATAAAGCTCGGTGCCGGCCAAACATCCGACAAAGGCATTTACATCCTTGGGAAAACACTTGCCGCCATAACCGAACCTGCCGTCCGGACCGGGGACAAAAGTGTGGGTATCATTGATATAACCGCTGAGCAGGCATCCCTTGTGCACATTGTCGTAATTAATACCAAGTTTTGAACAATATTCATAAATGCCGTTAAAATAAGTGACCTTGAGCGCGCCAAAAACATTATGCGCATATTTGGTAACCTCGGCCTCCAAAGAAGTCATACATATATATTCTTTGCCGACAAAAATCGCCTTCAACAGTTCTTCATTGGCGGTAAAAACCATCGGCTGCGAATTAAAATCGGCTACAGCGGTACGCTCGGTTAAAAATTCCGGCATAAAGTTGACTTGTTTGTTATATTTTTCAGATAACATATCACAAGTTCCGGGTTTAAGTGTCGTCCGAACATAAATCGGCACATCGGGGCAGCCTTGGATAATCTGCTCTAAAACCGTTAAATCTTGGCGCAAATCTTCTTCTGTCGGGATATGAATACTGACAAAAATAACATCTGCCTTGGAGATATCATCATTATATCCCTTGGCGGGATCAACCCGCAAAACGCAGCAAGCTTGGCGGTTATGGTTCTCAATCCAATCAATTAAAGCCCCGCCGATAACTCCGCAACCTATCACACCAACATTAATTTTTGTCATTTCATCTCTCCCAATTTATTCCCAAACAGCTTTTGCCGGCAATGCGGCCACAACATAAGCGCCCTACTTAACTCACGCATTGCCTCATCCGGAGGCCTGTGGAGAACAAAACAGTTCAGCAATTCAGCATAGCAGCTGTTGCTTTGGGATTTGAGAGAAGTGACGACTTGCGAATTTTCTCCGTTAAAAATTGAAATTTTTGATAGCAGGGATGAAAATTTGCGCCACAGATAATATCTGATTTTATTGCTCAAATTTATCCATCCTAATGTTAGGCGTTGGGGGGGGGTAGCTAACTCTTTGTTTTTACGCTCTTTTTCAAAATTCTCCATATACTTCCCATATGGCGAACCCCATCTGATATTATGGATTTTATTAATTTTTTTACCATATTTTCGTTTGATAAATGATATTATCGCATCAAAAACACATTGTTGCAAATCTGTCATATATATTCCAATATAACACTTCTTATCACTATGTATATGGATGGCTATATATTGAACCGCTTTTTCATATTCAACTCTCAGAAGTTCAAAATCACCGTTATATTTTATATCAAAACGATTATAAATTATATTGGGTTGAACTAACTTTACTTTTTCATATTTCTGATCAGATGGAACTATTGAAATTTTTACTTTATTAAACATCATTATAACCTCCATCCAATTATTCGTAAGATGCTTTTGCCGGCAATTTATCATACTCGCCGTAAAGGGTTTTCAAATAACGGTCCATATTATGCGGAGCTTTTACTTTAATTCCTTCAAACTCGACATTTTGCAGAGGAAAAATATCGTCATAATCAAACACTAAATTATCGTGATTATGCGGATAATCAATAGCGTAAAAAAGCGCCGGACGGTCAATATCCGAATTGCCGGTACCGATAATATTATCAGTTATGTCCTTAATATGCTCCCTAATTACATCCATCTCGCCAATGTGTTCATAATGCTTCAATTTATCCATTCCGTTACGAAGTGACAAATTTAGCAACTTCTTTTCTTGTTTGCTGATGTCCGATTGGGAATATTTATCCATCGGGAATATATCCATTCCGATTTTGACATTGGTTTTGCGGCAAATTCTAATTTGATAATGATTATCCCAAGCCTCTCTGACTACGTAATCACTGCCGGCAAACTCTGCTTTCAGCAAGGGGATAAGTTTCAGATAATCCTCGCGCAGCATTGTGATGTCAATGTCGTCATCCCAAGGGATAAATCCTTTATGTCTGACTGCTCCCAGCAAACTGCCGAAACTGATAAAATAGGACAAATGATGGCGTTCAATAACTTTAATTACAGTTTGAAAAACATCTAAGCACTGCAACTGTTTTTTCCGCTCAGCGCCGGTGGCCGGATGGAGTTTGTGCAAATCAACCGCTGCGGAGAGTACATTGCGCAAGCAAGCTACTTCCTCCTCAAGCGCCTTGATTCGACGTTTGCTCTCGTATACATTGAGCTTAAAACCGAAAATACGGTATTGAACAAACCATTTTTTGACATCTTTACGCGAAGAAAATATCCACTCTTGAATCTTCATTGCTGATTACCTTGGTTGGCTGGGGTGATGATGGTGTCGGCGGGGAAGTGGTTGTCGACTTTTTCTTGCAATTTTTTATAATTTTCGTAGATGCGTTTTTTCAATGACGAGGAGCTGATGCCGTCGCCATAGGGGAAATACACCACTGTAACCCCTTGTTCTTTGAGATAGTCGTATTTACCGGCCCAATCGTCGCCCACCACAAATATATCAAAGTTGAGTTTTTTCACTTTGTCGCTATGGTCCAGCGATTTTTGCGGTATCACGATATCCGGCCCTTTTATCGCTTTCATCAATGCCACCCGCTCTTCAAACGGGATT